>CAWJDI010000001.1:0-276069 GCA_963841615.1 uncultured Alphaproteobacteria bacterium
AGATACGGACATTTGCCGGAATACGGCACCAACGAAATGACGGCGCAACCCTATTTCTGGCCTTCGGTTCGCCTGCTGAAAACACGCATTCAGAACCGGCAACAAAACGCGCAATCTCGAAAGCCGTGCGCGAAGGGTGGACATCGTGACCGACCCGCATCTCTCGGATTGCAAATCGCAATCCGTTCGCGGCTTATATCAGACAGCGCGGCTACGGATATCGTTCCGGCTCAGTCGATCTTCGATGGAACGACACGTCCAGCGAACTTCCCTTGCGTTATCATCGGCGACGGCCAAACCGTGCGGGAAACCGTATCGATAAATCGCGATTACGTTCGCGTATTTGCAGACTTGCACGTCTGGACAAAAGGCACTGGCCTAGAAGCCGTAAAAACTTTGTCCGGCGCGGTTTGGCAGGCAATGCGGCGACCACTGGCAATCGATGGACTTGTTAGCTTCCACGTTCAAGGCACGCGCTACCTTCGCGACCCCGGCGACTATGGACACTCGATTATCACATGTGATGCACTCATTCGGCTTGAACAGGTGGCGGCATGAAATCCGGCAAGCTCGACCGCACCAGATCTTGTCGCAACGCGAAGAGGAAACCGTCTCCGCTGCTGGCAGCGTAACGGTCGGCACGACCACATTCGCGACCGTTAGAGCGCAGCTTATCGAACGCTCGACCCGTGAAGCTATCGCCGCATTCGGTGACGCTGACACGACCACGACGGCATTCCGCATCCGGTATCGAGATGATGTGACGACTAGCGACCGCATCCTCTTCGAAGGCCGCGCCTTCGATATCAAATCGATCAAGGAAATCGGCAGACGGCGCGGCCTCGACCTCTTTTGTGAGGCACGGGAATGACACGCGGCGTCAAACCTACTCTTCGCACTAGTGACGCTGCACTTACAAAAGCACCCCGCGTTCCGGCTTGGCTATCCAAGTTTGCGAAAGCAGAGTGGAAGCGCGTCGCGCCGGTCCTTACTGAGCGGAAAGTGCTGACTGAGGGCGACCTTGGTACCTTGGAATCCGATTGTGCAGCGACCGGATTGGTTCGCGCTTGTGAAATCGAAATCGCCAGAGACGGTGTAACTATTCAAACAGCCAAAGGCCGCGTCAAACATCCGGCGATCACCACGCAAAACGCGGCCATGACAACGGCACGACTTTACGCAAACGAACTCGGCTTAACGCCTGTTAGCCGCTCGCGTCCTGCCATCCGCACCGACGATATGGACCCCGCCGGTGACGACCTTGGCCTCTAGAACGCTCGACACCTATCCGCATTGGATTTTCGACGGCTCGCCAATCCCGGACCCGCTGGGCTTTGGCGAACGCGCCGTGCGCTTCATTCGCGCTCTTCGGCATCCGAAAACCGGCGCCGCGTTCCAGCTCGACCTTTGGCAAGAAAGGATTGTCCGGCGCATTTATGGGCCACGCCATAAAGACGGCACTCGCATCGTCCGCAACGTCGTCGCCATGATACCCCGTGGCGCTGAAAAACGACGCTGGGCGCAGCCTTGGCGTTGTTGCATTCCATCGGTCCTGAGCGGGTCGAACGCGGCCAAGTCATTCTCGCGGCGCACGACCGCGATCAAGCTCGCATCGCCTATGACGAAGCGACCGGCATCGTTCATGCGGACCCGCGCATCGTCGCGGCGACCCGTGTCCGCGACTTCCGGCACGAAATCGAACATTCCAAGTCCGGCACGGTGCTGAAGGCCGTTTCCAGTGATGCAGCAGCACAGAATGGACGCACCCCGTCGTTCGTGTTGTTTGACGAAATTCACGCTTGGAAAAAGCGCGAACTGTATGACGTGTTGCGAACTGGCCTATCGAAAACGAAGGGGACGCTAAGCGTCACCATCTCTCAAGCCGGACGTGGAACTGAGACGGTCGCGAGCGAAATCTTTGACTTTGCGCGGCGTGTGGCATCCGGCGAAATCGACAACGCGGCGACCTTGCCGATCTTGTTTGAGACACCGAAGGACGCGAACTGGCAGGACGAAAAGGTCTGGCACGAAGCCAACCCCGGCCTGAAGCATGGATATCCCGACCTCGACGCTCTTCGCCAATTTGCCGAAGAGGCGAAGTCGCGACCGGCGCTTCGCGAGAAATTCAGGAACGATCATCTCGACGTTTGGCTCGACGCCTTGGCGGACCCGTGGCTCGACCTTTCGATTTACGACGAAGGTGCAACGCCGGTCGAGCTGGCAGAACGCGAAGGCGAAGCCGCTTGGATTGGCGTCGATCTCGGCAGCGTATCGGACCTGACAGCCGTTGTTATCGCCTTTCGCGATAAGGATGGCGGCTTCAGTGTTGTGCCGTTCACATTCGCGCCTGAAGCGTCGCTACGGCCTCGGCAGGACGCGGGGGAAGCACCGTATGTCGAGTGGCGCGACGCAGGACACCTTCGCAGCACACCCGGCGACATCACCGATCAAGCAGCCATCGAAGAGCTGATAGTGGACCTTTGCGAGCAGTTTGCAGTGGCCGAAATCGCTTGCGACCCTTGGGGCGCTCGCGACCTACAAACCCGCCTTTTGAACCGTGGCCTTCCCGTCATGGATCACCGGCAGGGGTTTATCAGCATGGCAGCGCCGACGAAGGCATTCGAAACGGCGGTGCTAGGCCGCAAGCTGAGGCATGGCGGCCATCCTGTCCTTCGGTGGTCGACTGCAAACGTCGCCGTCGATACCGATCCGGCTGGAAACCAAAAGCCGACGAAGCGCCGATCACGCGAGAAGATTGACCCAACCGTCGCGGCGATCATGGCCGTAGGTCGAGCTGAGCAAGGCGATAGCGGTCGCTCCATTTACGCCGACACAAACGAGCGGCCAAACGGCCTAATTTACATTTGAAGGACACCCCATGCCCCGCACAATTCCGAACAATTAGTCGTCTCACTTGAAGCGCGGATAACGCAATTCGAGAAAAACTTTCAAAAGGCGAACCGCACCGCGTCTCGCAACTTTCGAGCGATCGAAGACCGTACCGACCAGTCCGCACGGCGGATGGAAAACCGAATGGCGAAGGCGGCGGCTGGTGTTAATTCCGGCCTGTCAAATATCGGCAAGGGCTTAGTGGGTGGCATCGTTGGCGGGCTTGCAATCGGTGGATTAGATCAGATTATCGGACGGCTAGGTTCGGTTGTTAAAGGCGTTGCCGACGTTGGCCGCGAAAGCCGTCGAGCTGGCGTTTCTACTAAGAGTTTTCAAGAATTATCCTACGTTGCCGACGTGGCGCGGGTGCCGGTGGATGCACTAACAGACAGCCTTAAAGAGCTTTCGATCCGCGGCGACGAATTTGCCATGACAGGCAAAGGTGGCGGTGCAGATGCTTTTCAGCGCCTCGGCTACAGCGCGGCGCAACTTAAAGACAAGCTGCGCGACCCGTCCGCGCTCCTAACTGAAATTTTCGACAAGGTGCAGCGGCTCGACAAGGCCGCACAAATCCGCATTTTCGATGAACTCTTCGGCGGTGCTGGTGGCGAACGCCTTGTCGAATTGCTGAATAAGGGCGGTGCTGGCCTACGCCAGATGATCGAAGAGGCAAACGACCTTGGCGTCGTGCTGGACGAGAAACTAATCGCAGATGCTGAGCGGCTGGACGAGCAATTCGCGAAGATTGGCAAAACGGTTGGCACGTTCGTTAAGACTGAAATCGTGCAGTTTGCGACCGAAATCGACAACTTAGTCGACAAATTCCGAAAGTTAGAGGATCGACAGAGCACTACTATTAAGGCGCGGCTGGCCGATATCTATACACAGCGCGACAAGTTACAGGGCGACATTGCCGACCCGCTGGTCGGTGAATTGTTCAAGGCTGGTGCAGAGACACGGCTGAAACTGCTGACTGAGGAAGCTATGCGCTTGCGTGACGTGCTGGACCGGCGCGATGGCTATTCTGAATCGTTCGTATTCAAGGCCGGTAAGGACGCGGACGACGCCGCTCCTAAAGTGGACACTCTAAACAATGCGCTGGACGCCGCGAAGAATGCTGGTGGTGCAGGTGCAAGCGGTTTGAAATCATTTGGCGATGCGATCCGCGACCTTAAAAACGAGATACCGGGATTGATTGAAGGACTGGCAGAACTGGACGCGGAAAGCCGTATCGGCGGCGCGTATCAAGCTGCTATTTCTAAGGCGCGGTCGGTCGGTGAAGTTATGCAGGCGACGGCCCTGCGGGATGAAGCCGTAAAGGCACTTGGCGGAAAAGGCGCACGAGAAGCCGGTAGCAAATCGATGCTGGACCTAATCGGCTATGCAGAGGGCACCGATAAAGGGCGCGGCTATAACGAAACACTTGGCTATGGCGCGTTTACAGGTGGACGCCGCAACCTTGTAACGATGACTTTGGACGAAGTGCAGGCGATGCAAAAGCAGATGCTGGCGCACCCTGAAAATGGATTTAATTCTAGCGCGGTTGGGCGCTACCAAATTGTCGGCAAGACGATGAAGGGACTTATGGCCGAACTTGGCCTGTCCGGAAAAGATACGTTCGATGCAAACATGCAGGACCGTATGGCAACGCAACTGCTGCGCCGTCGCGGCAACAATGTCGGTGGTTTGCGGAATGAATGGGAGGGTCTGCGGCGCATCGATCCCGATACGATCCGGTCGGCTTATGACGGGTCAAGCGGTGGCGGTGCTATCCCGCGCATCGATGCTGGTGTGGAATCTGCAAACGCCGAAGCTGCACAAAAGACAGCAGACGCCACTAAACGCCGGATCGATCTAGCGACAGAACAGGCGGAATCTTATCGCCAGATTATCGCGGGTTCTCGTGAATTTACAGCAGCACAAGGCACCGAACGTGAGGCGCTCAGTCTGGGCACACAGCAGGGGCAAGCGTTGCGATACGAGCGAGATATGCTCAATTCTGCACAGCGCGACGGTATCGTGCTGACAGGGCAGCAAAGGGCTGAGATTGCAGCTTTAGCACAACAGATGGCGACGGCGGAAGCGTCGGTTAGCTCCTACGCGGCAACGCAACAGGAAGCGGCAGCCGTGTCGCAATTCTTCGGCTCACAGATGGTGGACGGGCTAGCCGGTATCATCGATGGCAGTCAAACAGCAGAGCAAGCCTTGCAAGGGATGCTGAAAGCAATGATCAAAGCCACGTTGCAAGCTGCGTTGATGGGCTCAGGACCGCTCGCCAGCCTCTTCGGTGGTGGCAAGGCCGGTATGGGCATCTTCGGCAAACTGCTAGGCTTCGCGTCTGGTGGACACGTTCGCGGGGCGGGAACCGGCACGTCCGACAGCATTCCGGCACGTCTGAGCGATGGTGAATTTGTTGTCCGCGCATCGCAGACGCGAAAGCATAGGGCGTTACTAGAGGCTATAAATTCAGGCCACGTTCCAGCATTTGCCGCTGGTGGCGTGGTCGGCACGGCACCACGGTTCGCGGCTCCGAAGATGGCCGGTGGCGGCGGTTCAACGTCAATTTCTATATCCGCGCCAATAACCATCGAAGGTGGGGGCGGAACGCCAGCCCAAAACGACGACCTTGCCAAACGGACACGCCGCGAGATGGAAGGACTAATGAGGGGCGTCGTGAGTGACGAGCTTCGAAAACAACGCCGTGCCGGTGGAAGTTTGGGGCGTTAAAACCAAAAGCGCGGCAATCCGAAAAGGACGCCGCGCTTGATAGGTTGCTACACCAGTGACCGCCAAGGATCACACATTACTTATAGCACATTTTTCTCAGGCGAACATCCCGAACGCCACGGTTTCAAGTTTTGTGTTAGCTTTCTTGACTTTAACTGGCGCTTCCATCGCGACCGCAACAGTCGGCTTTGACCGATAGCGAGCGGCCCTTTCGCGGTCCTTCAGACGATGATGGTCCACCTTGGCCTCTTCGGACATTTTGCTCAGGTCCGCACGTTGGCGAGGTTGCGGGTTGGCCGTGGCCTGTTGCGCCCGACTTTCGCGCTTGGCTTTCGCGGCAAGGCGTTTCTTACGGTCGTATGCACTCTCACCGTCGATCATCGGTTCGCGTCGCTTGTAGGACTTGCCAGCTTCAATCCGGCTTGCCTCATATTCAGCGCGATCATTTTCGCGCTTTTCGTGCAGCCATTTATCCCCGTGTTTGGCAAGCCAAATATCATAGTAGGTATCACCGCCGGGATTGTTATCGAGCCACTTTTCAGCAGCCGAACGCAATTCGTGACTTAGGTGTGACTTTGTTTTTGTGTGTTTCATGGTCTCAGTGGCGAAAAAGATGTAGCACCGCAAGTATCTCATGGAACCGGAATTCTGGCAAACGTAACGCTTAGGTGTCCGCTTTTTCCGGATTGGTGGCGTGATAATTTCCTGAAATTCATCGGTTTTCGTGGAAAAAGCGGACACGCGCCGTCACGCTTAGGTGTCCGCTTTTTCCCTTATTAAGACCTAAGTATTCTACTGTTATTTAATCTTACGGAAAAAGCGGACACGTAAGCGTGACACGTTAGGGGCGCTTCGCGCCCTTCCGTCCTTCGGACGGGGCTGGCCTTCGGCCAGCAGTATTCCTCAAATTCATCGCCGGAATATGGAAGCCGTCGCACCAGATACCCTTCCGGCGCTGAAGCTCGCCAGAGGGTTGCCGTGGGCGTCCACGTCCGGCTCGACACTTACACCAGCAGCTAGAAAATTCATTCCGGACTCACCTAGGGGTCGCCAGCGCGCGGGAAGGGGTCGGCAGCCACGACATGACCGGAAAACGTAAACCGCTCTCAGTGAATCTTAAAATGGAAAGTTTAGCCTTCGACACCGTTCCGGCGCTCAGTAAACGCTCACTGACTTACTAACTGTCTGACATAATTGAATAAATAGGTTGCGGACGGCCTTGTGGCGTGATTCAGTGGCGACTTCACCAACCGGACCACCATCTCATGACAATTTCAGAATACGCCTTTGACGAACTTGTCGCCGCGCTTGTCGCTGGCAATCCGCACCAGCAAGCCGAACGTGACCGCGTGGTCGAGCTGCTCGCGATTGCTGGCATTATGCCGAAGCGATCCCCGCAAATCACAACCTCTTGTCAGGCTCAACCTCAGAGAAACATGCGAATTCACCGCAAGATGCACTAACCAGTCCGGCGAAATTATTATTCCCCGTTGGCAAATGAGTTAGTTTGCGGTTCTATGTGACAATCCGACAGGGACCGAAACGCACAACTTGTGCGTCCGGTCCCCGCTCCGGAGAGCCAGTCTCTAAGCCGTTCAAGCGAACTTTGAGACGGTAGGTCGGAAGGTGCTTCTTGCGGGTTGATTATTCCCATCACCTTCCGACCCCACTAATCCAGCAGGTTGGTTCAGCGTCAAGATAGTGTGCGAAAAGCGCAGGCAACATACCAGATGGTGTGACATCTCTGACAGTTTTTCCATGTTTATGGAAACCCCGCAAACCATTGAATTGAGTGTTTTATTTTCTTTTCGACGTTATCCACCCTCCCTTAACAGCTATATTTTTTCTACTACGGCTTGACTTAAGGCTGTCCACTCGAAGCATCTAAATGCTGCCTTTGAGGATAAAATTTCAAAGCAGAAAAAAGAACAGGCTTGCAGAACAAAATAGGAACATGCTCCTATTCACCGATCACTCCTGACTCGGTAAAACGCATGGCCGGACCCGCCAAAACCATTGGACCCGCCGCAAAGGCTGGCATGATCTACAGCGTAACATGCGTTCCATGTGACCGGACGGCTTCATTCCTTTGCAGCGATCTTGCCAGCATTCATGGAAGTCATCGTTCGCCAGAATGGTTTCGCTTCCGATGCAAGCGATGTGATGAAATATGCAGGAAATTTGAAATCTCATTTCCACCAGCGGCGTCGAAAACCCTAACGGTCTGGCGTCCGGTGACGATGAAATTTGAAGGCGACAGATAAGAATTCGGTTTCTCGCGCCGCACCCCTTGGCGTCGGTCATATAGCTAAAGTGAGACCCACTCGGATTATCCCAATGCCGACCGCCACTCTAAATCTTAAGGTTTCGCCCCGTCGCATGTTGTCGCGGCGCGAAGCTGCTGAGTATTGCGGAATTCCTACAAAGCACTTCCAAACTGACTGCACGGTCGCGGCTATCGCAATGCCTAGGGGACAAGCGCTCTTTGATATGCACGACTTGGATAAATGGCTTGACGGCCTGAAGGTCGAAGATTCAGAAACATTCGACCAGAGGCTTGCAGAGCTTAAATAGTGAAACACGTCCGCATTAAAGGCTTCAAGATATTTAACGACCGGCACGGAAAACCGCGCTGCTATCATCGTGCTACAGGACGGAAAATAGATTTAGAAGCCAATCCCGTTGGTTCGGTTGGCTTCATTGCAGAATGCGAGAAAATCTACGCGCTACAGGAAGCAAGCGCATCCCGTGCGGAACGTGCGGGAACGCTTGGCAAGCTGCTGCTGGAATATAAAGCCAGCACCGCCCATCGTTCGAAAGCGCCCCGTAGCCGCTCAGACGAAGAGAAACACTTCGAATATCTCCGGCCTCTATTCAAGCTGAGCCTAACCGACTTTGACACACCGGCGATCTACAAATTGCGCGACCGTGCTGAGGCGACAAGAAGCTGGGACTTTGCAAACCGGCTAGTCACGACGCTCTCAATCATTTTCAAATTTGCCGTGCAGCGCGGACACGTGAAAACCAATCCGGCCTTTCGTATCGAGCGCATCAAGCGACCAAAAGACATGGAACGCGCTAACCGGCCATGGAGCGACGAAGAGTGCAGCGCTGTCATAGACGCCCTGCCCCGCCACATGGTCGTCCCGATATCTCTTATGATGTATTGTGGCCTTGACCCTAAAGACGCCCTCACGCTGACCCGCGCATCGCTCAAAAGCGGCCAGCTCGATATGAAACGCGCCAAAACGTCGGAACCGGTTTGGCTACAGCTACCGCGTCCGGTTCAAGACGCATTAGCTGCTGCACCACAACATGACGCGATCACGATTGCGGCTAACTCGTTTGGGAAGCCGTGGACTATCGCCGGTTTCAACACGTCATGGAAGAAAGTGCGGGCACCATTGATCGAAGCCAAATCGATCAACACTGGCCTTACGCTTAAAGGACTTCGGCACACCGTCGCGACACGCTTGGCCGAAGAAGGTTTTGACGACCGGACTATCGCAGACTTTCTAGGCCAGAAAACCACGGCCATGGCTCAGCACTATTCGAACCGCGCAAATCGTTCTCGAAAGCTTGCTCCGGTGGTGGCCAGTATGGACGCCGCACGGAACGAAAAGCGCACAGAAATTGTCAAACCTACCTGAAAAAGTGTCAAACCTTAGCCTTAGCGTTCGGCAGTGAACTGATAAAACGTAGCAATTTCAATTAGAAAGGTTGGCTGGGGAACCTGGATTCGAACCAGGACTGACGGAGTCAGAGTCCGTAGGTCTACCGTTAACCTATTCCCCAAAGCGGCACGATGCGTGCGCTTGCTTGGGTGGGGCGACTATCGATGATAGCACTTCCGCATCCAAACTGACGTTGAGCGATGGTCATTAGCGCCATCGCCCTTTTGCGTCAATCGGGCGATCAGATCGGCGAAGGGTGCTTGCGGTTGTTTGTAGTCTGTTTGTAGCGCCGCCCCGGTCTGGAAATACGGTTCAGCTTTCTTGAACTGCGCCTTCGAAGTGGCATTGAGGCACTCGACTGGAGATTGGCATCACCCAATACTTTTTGGCGCGTAATCGGTTGGCTCCACGGTACCGGGACGGCCATCAAGGTTCAATTGGGTTAGCTTTGCAGGTGTCTGCGCAATCACAACGCCGCGCCGGATCACTTTCAAGCGGGTGGCGCGCAAGCGGATGGCCTCTATCGGGTCGGTGGCTTGCAGCACGACCATGTCAGCCTTGCAGCCGGGCTCCAGCCCATACCCCTTCAACCCCATGATCGCTGCGGGAACACTTGTGACCGCGTCGAACGCAGCGCGCATTCCAGTGCGGGATGTGGCGTGGCCAACGTGGAGGCCCATCGATGCCACCTCCAGCATGTCCCCCTGCCCCAGCGGGTACCACGGGTCCAAAACGCAATCATGGCCGAAGGCGACGGGCACACCTGCGGCACGCAATTCGGCTACCCGCGTTTGCCCGCGCCGTTTGGGATAGGCGTCATGGCGGCCCTGGATTGTGATGTTGATGAGCGGGTTGGCGATTGCCGCGATGCCGGACTCGGCCATCAGCGGCAGCAGTTTGGACACGTAATAATTGTCCATCGAATGCATGGAGGTGAGGTGCGAACCGGCAACGCGTCCGCCCATGCCGCGCTTGTGAGTTTCAGCGGTCAGCGTTTCGATGTGGCGCGACAACGGATCGTCCGTCTCGTCGCAATGCATGTCCACCATCAGTCCGCGTTCGTCGGCGATCGCCATCAGGCGCTCGACGGAGCGGGTACCGTCTTCCATCGTGCGCTCGAAATGGGGAATGCCGCCGACGATATCGACGCCCTTGTCGAGAGCGCGAAGCAGGTTTTGCTCAGCTTTTGGATAGCGCAGAAAGCCGTCCTGCGGGAAAGCGACAAGTTGCAGGTCGAGATAGGGCGCAACCCGCTCGCGCACCTCCAGCAGCGCACCGACAGCAAGCAGCCGGTCGTCGCACACATCCACATGGGAGCGAATGGCCAAAAGCCCCTGGGAAACGGCCAGATCGCAATAGCGAAGTGCCCTTTCCACCACCGCCTCGTGGGTCAGATGGGGCTTTAGCTCTCCCCAAAGCTGGATTCCCTCCAGCAAAGTGCCGGACTCGTTCAAACGCGGCTGACCGAGCGATAGCGTCGCGTCCATGTGGAAATGGCAATCGACAAACGGCGGCGAGACGAGGTCGGTTTTCCGCGTCGATGACCTGCGCGGCATCCGTTTCGATGTTCGGTTCGACCGCGCGGATCGTGCCGCCCTTGCAGGCGATGTCGATGCCGGTGCGTCCATCGGGCAGGGTGGCGTTCTTGATCAGCAAGTCCATCATCGGTCGCCTTTCACATAGGGTTGCAACAGGGCGCGTGGATAGTCGGCACGGCGGGCGACGAGGACCAGCGCGAGGATGGATAGCAGGTAGGGCAGCATGAGGAATATCTGGCCCGGCACGTCGAAGCCGAGCACCGCGCCGGACTGGGTTTGCAGCCGCACCTGAAACGCGTCGAACGCACCGAACAGCAACGCACCGAGCAACGCCCTGCCCGGCTTCCACGATGCGAAGACGACCAGCGCGATACAGATCCAACCGCGCCCGTTGACCATGCCGAAGAAGAAGGCGTCAAACGCCGAAAGGGTGAGAAACGCACCGCCCAGCGCCATGAGCATGGAGCCTGCGACGACCGCGCCAGTTCGCAAACCGCGCACGGAAAGCCCCTGCGCTTCGACCGCCGATGCGCTGTCGCCCACGGCGCGGATAGCCAAGCCCAGCGGGGTGCGTGTCAGCACGAACCACACGCCAACGACAGCCGCCAGTGCCAGCCAGGTCAGCGCAGTCTGCGCACCGAGAGCTGGGCCGATGCCGGGGAAGGATTCGAGAAAGCCGAGCGGGCGGAACGGTTCGATGCGCGGTGGGGACGTCACGTCCGGCAGAGCGGTGCGGTAGGCGAAATAGGAACCGGCGCTGGCGAACAGGGTGATACCGAGGCCGGAAACGTGCTGCGACAGGCCGAGCCAGACTGTCAGGCCTGCATGGGCCAAGCCAAGCACCCCGCCGACACCAATCGCGGCCAACACGCCTCCCCAAAGGCCCGCACCGGCATAGACGGCGACCCAGCCGGAAAACGCTCCCGCAACGAAGATGCCCTCGATGCCAAGATTCAACACCCCTGCCCGTTCGCAGACCAATGCGCCCAAAACGCCAAAGATCAGCGGAGTAGCGATGCGAAGGGCGGCTTCGAGGAAGCTGGCGGAAAACAGCAGGTCGATCATGTCCGCACGATCCGGTAGCGGGCAAAAACCTCGCCGATGAGGATGGCGAGCAGCGACGTGGCGACGATCAGGTCCGCCAGATAAGACGACACGCCAAGCGCGCGGCTCATGGAATCCGCGCCTACGCTCACGCCCGCCACGAAGATTGCCGCCGCTACGCAGCCAAGCGGCGAAAGGCCCGCCAGCATGGCGACCACGATGCCTGCATAACCGAAACCGGATGATATATCGGCGGTAAGATAGCCTTTCAGCCCCGCCACTTCTCCAACCCCTGCCAAGCCAGCCAACCCGCCCGACAACAGTCCAACTTTCAGCAATGTCGATGGCACCGCAATGCCAGCATAACGCGCGGCGGCGGCATTCTCCCCGACCGCCCGCAGGCGAAAGCCGAAGACCGTGCGGGCGACGACGAACGCTAGGATGCTTGCCGCCACGAGCCCGATCAGCAGCCCGGCATGGAGCCGCGTGCGGGGCCAGATTTTCGGCAGTTCGGCCACCACGACGGCCGATTGCGGCCAGCCCATGCCGAGCGGGTCTTTTAACGCGCCCTCCAGCAGCATCTGCACGAACAGGATGACGACGAAGTTGAGCAGCAGCGTTGTTACCACCTCGTCCGCACCGAAACGGGTTTTCAATACGGTGGGCACAGCCATGAGAGATGCGCCCGCGGCAGCGCCTGCAATGCAGATGAGCGGGAGCAGCAAGAAAGCGGGCGCGTCGATCAAGCCAGTGCCAATCCAAGCGGTCGCCAGCGCGCCCATGTAAAGTTGCCCCTCCGCGCCGATGTTCCACAGCTTTGCGCGGAAGGCGATTGCCGCGGCGAGGCCGGTGAGCAACAGGGGCGCGGCGCGGGTGAGCGTTTCCGACAGGGCAAAGCTGGAGCCGACCGCACCCTTGAGCAGAAGCCCATAGGCTTCGCCCACATCCGCGCCGGTGATGGCTATGGGGATCGCGGCAACGGCAAGTGCAAACAACCCGGCGAATACGCGTGTGAACGTTGCGCGCAGGCGGGACGGTTCGCTCCGCACGAAGCGCAGAGGCGCGGAGCGTTCCTGCGGATGGACCGGTGCTGCCGTCATGCCGCCTCCCCGGCCATCATCAACCCAAGCCGCGAACGGTCGAGACCGGCTGCGGCTCCCGCAGCCGTGAGGCGACCATCATGCATCACCACGATGCGGTCGGCGATGGCGAACAATTCGTCGATATCCTCGGCGATGACGATGACGGCTGCACCCGCTTTGGCAGCCTCGATCAGCCGCCGGTGAACTTCGGCTTCCGCCCCGACATCAAGCCCCCGCGTGGGCTGGCTTGCGAGAACTAAGTGCGGCTTGCGGCCCAGTGTGCGGGCCAGAACGAGTTTCTGCACGTTACCGCCCGAGAGCAAACGCGCCGGGACATCGGGCCCAGGGCAACGCACATCGTAAGCGGCGATCAGATCAACTGCGTGATTGCGTATCGCTGCCCGATTCAGAACGCCGCGGCGCTGAAAACGCGGGTCATCCAGCGCTTCGATGGCTAAATTTTCCGCAACACTCATCGCGCCGACCACGCCGTCGCGGTTGCGGTCTTCGGGAACGCGCGCGACCCCTGCGGCGATTGCAGCGGCAGGAGATGGCTTCGTAATGGTGTCGCCACGATAGAGGTATGTGCCCGACGCGGGAGCTGCGAGGCCGGAGAGGAGCGCGGCCAATGCGGCCTGCCCGTTGCCGGACACGCCCGCCACGCCGATGATCTCGCCAGCCTTCGCGTTCAGCGTCACGTCGCGCAACGCCTTGCCGTGCGTTTTGTCCGTGGAGACGTTTGTGAGGTCCACCACCGTCTCGCCCATGTCACGGGGCACGAGCGATGGACGCTCCACATCCCGCCCGACCATCAAGCTGGCAAGCATGTTCGTATCGGCTTCAACGCGCGCGACTTCGCCGACCTTCCTTCCATGGCGCAGCACGGTGATGCGGTCTGAAATCGCCAGCACCTCGCGCAACTTGTGAGAAATGAGAATGACGGACAGGCCCTCTGCCGTTAGATGCCGCAGCGTTTCGAACAGGCTGTCGGCTTCCTGTGGGGTTAACACGGCGGTCGGCTCGTCCAGCACCAGAATGCGGGCGCGGGCGTAGAGAGCCTTCATGATTTCAATACGCTGCAACGCGCCCACCGGCAGGTCGTCCACTTTCGTGTCGAGCGGTACAGTGAGACCGGAGCGGTCCATGATGTCCTGTATCGTCGTCCTCACGTTACCCTTGCCGAATGAGAACAATCGCTCGGTACCGAGGCGGATGTTTTCCAACGCGGTGAGATTGCGCGCGAGCGTGAAATGCTGGTGAACCATCGCAATGCCTGCCGACAGGGCAGCGGCGGGGGACGCGGGCGGCAATTCCGCCAATACGCCATTCTGTTCGACCAGCACACGCCCTGCATCGGCGCGGTAGCGCCCGAACAGGATGTTCATCAAGGTCGTCTTGCCCGCCCCGTTTTCACCCAGCAGGGCAACGACCTCACCGCGATGCACGGTAAGGTCGATCGCATCGTTGGCCAACAGATCGCCGAAACGTTTGGTGACGCCTTGCAGCGACAGAACAGGATGCGCGTCAGCGTTCACCTCTCGCGCATCCGTTCGTTCGATTTCGCTCAGTCGGACTTCGGCGGGTTGTCGTCGATTTCAACCTTCGCGGAGCCATCCATGATGGCCGCCTTGCGGGCTTCCACCATTTCGGCCACGTCGGCAGGGACCAGCGCGTCGTCATAGACGAGCGAGCTGCCGCCAACGCCCATGAAGGAATACTTGCCATAATCCTCGGCCGTGAAGCTGTCGGATTTCACGGCTTCCAGCGCGGCTGCAACGGTCGGTTCCATGTGCCAGATGGCGGAAGCGAGGATGGTGCCGGGGTAATCGGCGGATGTGTCGATGACGTTGCCGATGGCTTTCACGCCCCGCTCCTTGGCCGCATCCGATACGCCGAAGCGTTCGGCATACATGACATCCGCGCCCGCATCGATCATGGCGAAGGAGGCTTCCTTTGCTTTTGGCGGATCGTACCAGGAGTCGATGAATGTGACCTGGAACGTGACGTCGGGATTGGTTTCGCGCGCACCGGCCATGAAGGCGTTCATCAGGCGGTTCACTTCAGGAATAGCGTAGCCGCCGACCATGCCGATCTTGTTCGACTTGGAATCCGCACCCGCGATCATGCCGGACAGATAGGCAGGCTCCTGAATGTAGTTGTCGAACACGGCAAAGTTCGGCTCCTGCGGTTTGCCGGAAGACCCCATCAGAAATTTCACATCCGGATAGGCGACCGCCACATCGCGGGCGGCTTTCTCGACGGCGAAGCTTTCGCCGATCACCAGATCCGCACCCTCTTCTGCGTATTCGCGCATCACGCGCTCATAATCGGCGTTGGAGACATTTTCAGAAAATTTGTATTCGATCTCGCCCCGCTCCTGCGCGGCGTTGAGGGCCATATGAATGCGGCTGACCCACTGTTGCTCGGTCGGCACCGTATAGATCGCGCGCACCTTCAGCGCATCGGCGGCAAGCGCCTGCGAGAACGGCGTGATGGCAGTGCCGAGCGCTGCAACGGCGACAGCGGCGAAAAGGGTGAAGGAGCGTCTGGTCAGCATGGAAAACCTCGTGCGGTGTGGGAGGAGAGTTTTAAGGCCAAACCCAGTAGATGACGCAACCGCCATACGGTCAAGGCGACCATGGTCTCAGGCATGTGGATAGACGCGTTTTGAAACACGTCCGGCAATCCGCCCTTGACGCGGCCCGATGCGTTTGCATCCATACGGCCAGTTGCACGTGCATGATTTGGGAGGATCATCATGAAAAGCATGAAGGGACCGGCGCTGTTTCTGGCGCAGTTCGCGGGCGATGAAGCGCCATTCAATTCCTGGGATGCCATCACGAAATGGGCCGCCGATTGCGGCTATATCGGCGTGCAGGTGCCTTCATGGGACGCGCGCTTGTTCGATCTGGCGAAAGCGGCAGAGTCGAAGGATTACTGCGACACGTTCAAGGGACAGGCTGCCGAAAACGGCGTGGAGGTGACGGAACTTTCCACCCACCTGCAGGGCCAGCTGGTTGCGGTGCACCCGGCCTACGACACAGCCTTCGACGGCTTTGCCGACCCTTCCGTTCACGGCGACCCGAAGGCACGGCAGGCGTGGGCGGTGGAGCAGGTGAAGATGGCCCTTACCGCCAGTCGCAATATGGGCATCGGTGCCCACGCCACATTCTCCGGCGCACTGGCGTGGCCCTATGTCTATCCGTGGCCCCAGCGCCCTGCCGGACTGGTGGAAGCCGCGTTCGACGAACTTGCGAAGCGCTGGCGGCCGATCCTCGACCACGCGGAGGAAAACGGGGTGGACGTCTGCTACGAAATCCATCCCGGCGAGGACCTGCACGACGGCATTTCCTACGAGATGTTTCTGGAGCGGGTGGACAACCACGCCCGGGCGAAAATGCTGTACGACCCGTCGCACTACGTGCTGCAGCATCTCGATTATCTCGACAATATCGACATCTACCACGAGCGGATCGGCATGTTCCACGTCAAGGACGCGGAACTGAACCCGACAGGGCGGCAAGGGCGTCTATGGCGGTTATCAGTCGTGGGTCGACCGCGCGGGGCGGTTCCGGTCACTCGGCGACGGGCAGGTGGATTTCGGCGCGGTGTTCTCCAAACTCACCCAGTACGATTACGAAGGCTGGGCCGTGGTGGAATGGGAATGTGCGCTGAAACATCCCGAAGACGGAGCGCGGGAAGGGGCGCAATTCGTTAAGGATCACATGATCCGCGTGACGGAACGGGCCTTCGACGATTTCGCGGATGGCGGCACGGACGACGCCGCCAACCGCGCGATGCTCGGGCTGGACCGATGAGCGACACCACGAAACCACCGCGCATCCGGCTCGGACAGGTCGGTGGCGGTAACGATGCTTTCATCGGCGCGGTGCATCGGATGGCCTCGCGGCTGGACGATCATTTCGAACTGATGGCGGGGGCGTTCTCCTCGACGGCGGAAAAGTCGCAGGCGTCGGGTCGTGCGTTGGGAGTCGATCCGGCCCGCACCTATGATGATTATGCAGCGATGGCAAAACGCGAGGCACGGTTGAAGGATGGGGTTCAGGCGGTCTCAATCGTCACGCCCAACCACATGCACTATCCGGTCGCGCGGGAGTTTCTGAAGCGCGGTATCCACGTCATCTGCGACAAGCCGCTGACCTCCACACTGGCGGACGCGAAAAAGCTGCACGCGGCGGCGCAAAAATCCGACGCGCTGTTCATACTCACGCACAATTATTCCGGCTATCCGATGGTGCGGCAGGCGCGGGAGATGGTCGCCAACGGCGACCTCGGCACCATCCGCGTGGTGCAGGCGGAATACCCGCAGGACTGGCTGGCGGAAAATCTCGAACAGACCGGCCAGAAGCAGGCCGATTGGCGCACGGACCCGGAACGGTCCGGTCTCGGCGGGTGTATCGGCGATATCGGAACCCACGCCTATCATCTGGCCTGCTTCATCAGCGGACTGGAGGGCGAGGCCGTGCTGGCCGACATCGACACGTTCGTGGAGGGTCGCCAGCTCGACGACAATGCCCATGTGCTGATCCGCTACGCGGGCGGCGCGAAAGGCATGTTGTGGTCGAGCCAGGTCGCGCCGGGAAACGAAAACGCGCTGAAGGTGCGGGTGTACGGCTCGAAGGGCGGGCTGGAATGGAGTCAGGAAGACCCGAACTATCTGTGGCACACGCCGCTTGGCGAGCCCAAGCGCCTGCTCACCCGCAACGGCGCGGGTGCAAGCGATACGGGCACACGCATGTCACGCGTTCCGCCGGGGCACCCGGAAGGCTATCTGGAGGGTTTCGCCAATATTTACAGCGAGGCCGCAGCGGCTATTCATGCCAAGACTGCGGGCACTGAGTTGGATGCAGCGGTCACGTATCCGACAATAGACGATGGTCTGAAAGGTGTTGCCTTTGTCACCGCAGTCGTCAATTCTTCGCGCAAGGGAGGTACTGGACGAAACTGTGAGGGTCAAGCTGGGAGGCTGATGACCCGTCTCCGAGTTGGAAGTAAAACTGCCGGAAACGTGTCCGGACATTTCAAACGTCATGGGAGGACTACCAAGATGAAGAAACTCACCACACTGCTGGCCTCGACGGCCATCGCGGCAGGAACGCTGTTCGGCGCGACCGTTTCCGCGCAGGCGCAGGATCAAGGAACTGACGCTCTGCTGGGCCGCATGGGACCCTGCAAACGCACTGGTCGAATTGTCGAAAGATTTCGAAAGCCAGTCCGGCATCAAGATGAACTTCGAGTTCACGCCTTGGCCGAACTTCACCGACCGCATCCTCAACGAGTTGAACGCGGGCGGGAAGCTCTGCGACCTGTTGATCGGCGATTCCCAGTGGCTCGGCGGCTCGGCTGAAAACCAGTATTACGTGAAGCTCAACGATTTCTTCGAGAAAGAGGGAATCAAGATGAGCGACTTCGCCGACGCCACGGTGAACGCCTATTCCACATGGCCTAAAGGCACGCCGAACTACTGGGCCCTGCCCGCGATGGGCGACGCGAACGGCTGGTTCTATCGCGCTGACTGGTTTGCGATGCCGGACATTCAGACCGCTTTCAAGGACGCCAACGGTCGTGATCTGACCGAGCCGCAGACATGGGACGAATTGCTGGAAGTCGCAAAATTCTTCAACGAACGCGAGATCGACGGCAAGACGGTTTATGGCGCGTCCATCTTCACCGAGCGTGGGTCCGAAGGCATCACGATGGGGGCAACATCGGCGCTCTATCCTTACGGCTTCAAATACGAAAACACGCCCGGCAAATACGATATGGAAGGTGCGGTGAACTCGGCCGATGCCGTGAAGGGGCTGGAGGCCTACAAGGAATTGTATTCCTGCTGCACCCCGCCCGGCTACACCGACAGCTACATGGGCGAGAGCCTCGACGCCTTCAAATCCGGTCAGGTTGCGATGGCGATGAACTGGTTCGCCTTCTTCCCCGGCCTTGCCAAGGACGAGAATGTAGGCGGCGACAAGATCGGCTTCTTCGTCAACCCGTCCGCCACGGTCAAGGCCTCCACGCTTGGCGGTCAGGGCATCTCGGTCGTCGCCAACACCGACAACATGCAGGGCGCGCTCGACTACATCAAATGGTTCGCCAACCCCGATGTGCAGAAGAAGTGGTGGTCGCTCGGCGGTTACTCCGCGCACAACGCGGTGCTGAACGATCCGTCGTTCAAGGACTCGCAGCCTTTCGCCGCGGACTTCCTGGAAGCTATGAACCAGGTGCAGGACTTCTGGCAGGAGCCGGCCTACGCCCAGCTTCTCCAGGCCATGCAGAAACGCCTGCATGATTACGTCGTTGCCGATCAGGGCACCGCGCAGGAAGCGCTCGACATGCTGGTGAAGGACTGGACGGAAATCTTCGAGGACGAAGGCAAGCTGTAAGCGCGCCTTTCCGGGGCCGGTCTGTCACGGGACCGGCCCCGTTCTTTCATCGCCTCGTTTGCAGGCCATGTGAGAACGGGGTTCACGGGGAACGCATGCGACCGCATGTCTGAGCGACGTAATCGATACGATGGCGGCCTCAACGCCGCACGGCGTTGCCAAGCGCGTGCGCGGTCTGTTCGGACCGGGCGATCGCATGGCTGTTCATCGCACCAACGATCATCCTGCTGTTGGCCATCAACATCTTTCCGCTCGTCTGGGCGGTGCAACTATCCTTCACCAATTACCGCGCCAATAGGCCATTCGCGGAAGTCGTGAATGTGGGCCTGCGCAATTACGAGCGCATGTTGGGCGATCCGGACATTTGGCTCGCCATGCAGGCGACTTTCCATTTCGTGTTCTGGACGATCCTGCTGCAAATGGTCATCGGTTTCGCATTGGCATACCTGATCGACCGCAAGTTTCGCGGCCACGCTTTCTGGACCACGATCATCCTGATTCCGATGATGCTGTCGCCCGCCGTGGTCGGCAATTTCTGGCGCTTTCTCTACCAACCGCAGATCGGGCTGTTCAATTATATCGTCACGTTCTTCACCGGCGGCGATCCGTCGTCGTTTCAAATGGTCGGCGATGTGGACCTCGCACCGTGGTCGATCATCATCGTCGATACGTGGATGTGGACGCCCTACGTCATGCTGATCTGCCTTGCGGGCCTGCGCTCGATACCGGACTATATCTATGAGGCTGCGGAGGTGGACCGCGCGGGGCCGATACGGCAATTCTTCTCCATCACCCTGCCGATGGCCCTGCCCTTCATCATGCTGGCCGTGCTGTTCCGCGGCATCGAAAACTTCAAGATGTTCGACATGGTCAACCTGCTGACCGGCGGCGGACCGGGCTCGGTCACGGAAGTCGCGTCCATCACGCTGAAGCGGGCCGCGTTCGAGAGCTGGCAGACGGGGCGCTCATCGGCGTTTGCCATCGTGCTGTTCGTGGCCGTGTTCGGGCTGGCCAATATCTACGTGAAGGCGTTGAACAGGGTGAAACAACGATGAGCGCATCCACCGCCCGTTCCGTCACCGAACCCTCGGCCATTTCCAAATGGGTCGCCGGTATCGTGGTCATCATCTATGCGGTGGTGACGATGATACCGCTGGCGTGGATCGTGCTAACCGGCTTCAAATCACCGCCGGATTCCATCGCCTATCCGCCCAAGGTCGTGTTTGAACCCACACTGGAGGGCTATTGCAACCTGTTCACGACCCGCTCGCGACAGACGGCGGAATATATCGAGAGCCTCGGGCCTCCCGATGGAATCTGCGACGAGATTACCCGCGAGCGGCGGATGGTGATCGTGGGGGAGAGCAAATACTGGCCGCGCTTCGTGAACTCGGTCGTCATCGCCTTTGGCTCGACATTCCTCGCCACCTTCCTCGGCGTGTTGGCGGCCTACGGGTTTTCGCGGTTTAAGGTGCCGCTGGCGGACGATCTGCTGTTCTTCATTCTCAGCACGCGCATGATGCCACCCATCGCCGTCGCGATCCCCATCTACCTCATGTATCGCAACCTCGGCCTGTCAGACACGTGGCTCGGCATGATCCTGCTCTACACGGCGGTGAATGTGTCGTTGGCGGTGTGGCTGCTGAAGGGGTTCATCGACGAGATACCGCGCGAATACGAGGAAGCCGCGATGATCGACGGCTACACGCGGATGCAGGCTTTCTTCAAGGTCGTGCTGCCGCAAGCTACCACCGGCATTGCCGCGACCGCCATCTTCTGCCTCATCTTCGCGTGGAACGAATATGCGTTCGCCGTGCTGCTGACCTCCGGCACCGCGCAGACGGCACCGCCATTCATTCCGTCCATCATCGGCGAGGGCGGACAGGATTGGCCGGCGATTGCGGCGGGCACGACGATTTTTCTCGTGCCGATCCTCGTCTTTACCATTCTGCTGCGGAAGCAACTTTTGCGCGGTATCACGTTCGGGGCGGTTCGCAAATGAGCGACACGAGCAAACGCGCATCCGGCACGCACGAAAGCGGCTATGCCCGCGAGGGCACGATGAGCCCGGCGCAGGAGCGCGCCGAGGACGCACTGGTGGACGCGGGCGCAACGCCGCAGCGCGCCGCATCCGACGAACGCCCGCTGGCGCAATATCTCATCCATCCGTCCGCCCGCGACGAGGATGCGGATATGAAGCGCCACCCGTTTTTTTACCGGCGCGGCCCGATGGAAATGGTGGCGACTATCCTGATCGCGCTCGGCTTTGCGATGATGTTCCAGCCTTGGTTCATGGTGCTGTTCACCTATTCCTTCATCACCATTCTGGCAGGCACCGTGATGTTCATCGTCGTCTCGAAATTCCCGGAGACCTGAGACGATGGCGCAGATCAAGGTCACTAACCTGAAGAAGATGTTCGGCGACTTCACCGCGGTGCGGGAATCCTCGTTCACTGTGGAAGACGGCGAGTTCTTCGTCATGCTCGGCCCGTCCGGTTGCGGCAAGACGACGACGCTGCGGATGATCGCGGGTTTGGAAATACCCACATCAGGCGAAATCCTGCTCGGGGGAAAGGATGTCACCTTCGCGCGCGCGCGGGACCGGGACATCGCCTTCGTGTTTCAGCTTTTCGCGCTCTATCCGCACATGAATGTCCGCAAGAACATGGCCTTCCCGCTGCTCTCGATGGGCATGACGCGGGCGGAGATCAAACAGCGGGTGGAGGAGACGGCAAAGCTGTTGCAGATCGACCATATTCTCGATAAATCCGTCTCCGGGCTTGCCGGTGGTGACAGGCAGCGGGTCGCGCTGGGCCGCGCCATCGTGCGGCGACCGGATTGTTTTTTGATGGACGAACCGCTCGGCACACTCGACACCGAGTTCCGCGACGTGATGACGGAAGAGCTCATCAAACTGCACGACCGCATTGACGCCACCACCGTTTATGTGACCCACGACCAGCTCGAAGCCATGACGATGGCCGACAAGATTGCGGTGATGAACAATGGAGTCATCGAGCAATTCGGCAGCCCGAAGGAAATCTACGACCGGCCCGCCACCATGTTCGTGGCGGATTTCATCGGCTCGCCGCCGATGAATTTTCTGCCGGTGGCGGGTGGTCTGAAACCGGGCGCGGCGCAGGTGCAGCACGGCAACGTCGCCATTCCCGTTGCCACATTGCACGAGGGCGTGGGTGGTGACGCTATGCTCGGCATCCGGCCGGAACAGATCGTGCTCGACGATGCTGCCAAGCTGCGCGCGACGGTGGAAAGCAGCGAATATATGGGCACCAACCAGATCGTCACCCTGTCGCTCGCCGATGGCACGCGACTGCGGGCAAAAGTGCCATCCTCGCAGTCTGTCGCAGTCGACAGTCAGGTCGGGCTGTCGTTCACCACCGACAGGCTCACCGTCTTCGACGTGGCATCCGGCCTCGCCGTGCGCTCACAGTTGCATGACAATGTGCGGGAAGCTGCCTGATGGCTGAGATCAAGATCGAGAGCGCCCGGAAGGTGTTCGGCAATACCGTCGCCGTCGCTGGCCTCGACCTGACGATCGCGGATGGCGAGTTCATCGTGTTGCTCGGGCCAACGGGGGCGGGCAAGACCACGACCTTGCGGATGATCGCGGGACTGGAAAAGCTGGACGGCGGGCGCATCAGCATTGCCGGTCAGGATGTGACGAACGAGCCGCCTTCGGCCCGCGATGTGTCCTTCGTGTTCCAGCAATACTCGCTCTATCCGCACCTGTCGGTCTTCGACAATCTCGCTTTCCCATTGAAGAGCCCGGCGCACGATCTGAACAAGGATCAGATCGACGCCCGGGTGCGCGAGACTGCGGCGATGGTGCGGATCGACCACAAACTCGCCAACAAGGCGACCGCGCTTTCCGGCGGCGAGATGCAGCGGGTAGCCATCGGTCGCGCGCTTGTGCGCCGGCCCGCGATCTATCTCATGGACGAGCCGCTGTCGTCGCTCGATGCAAAGCTGCGCGCGGACTTACGCGTCGAGTTGAAGCGCATCAGCCGCGACCTTGGCGCGACCATTCTCTACGTCACCCACGACCAGACCGAAGCCATGACGATGGCCGACCGTGTGGGCATTCTGGCCGGTGGCAAGCTGCTGCAGATCGGCAGCCCGCGCGAAATCTACGAGAACCCCAATTCGATCCATGTCGCCGCCCGTCTTGGTCAGCCGCAGATCAACATTCTCCCGCTTTCCGCCATGCCGGTCGCGGCTCCAAAAGGCGCGGAAATCATTGGCTTGCGAACGGAGCATCTGACCATCGAACCGTCCGACCAGACCGAGGGTACGGCGCGGGTGGAGCGCATCGAGCATCTTGGCGATCAGAACCGGCTCTATCTCGACCTCGACGGCAACCCGCTCGTTGTGTTTGCCGATGGTCACATGGATCTTCCGCGCGGAAGCCGGGTGCGGCTGACGCCGCAAGCGCCGCTGTTCTTCGACCGGCAGGGCCAACGCGTTTACGCATAGGAGTTTATGATGGCGCAGTTCATCAACGAAAGAGCCGACATCGTCACGCAGGCTATCGACGGGCTGTTGTTGCATTCGCCAAATCTCGTTCGGCTCGACGGGTTTCCCCATATCCGCGTCGTTATGCGGCGGCAGATCGACAGCTCCAAAGTTACGTTGATCTCCGGCGGCGGGTCCGGCCATGAACCGGCCCACGCGGGGTTCATCGGCACCGGAATGTTGACCGCTGCGGTGTGCGGCGACGTGTTCGCCTCCCCCTCCGTCGAGGCGGTGTTGGCTGGTATAATGGCGGTAACAGGCGAAGCGGGCTGCCTGCTGATCGTGAAGAACTACACCGGCGACCGGCTCAATTTCGGGCTGGCGGCGGAGCGCGCCAAGGCGCTCGGAAAACGGGTGGAAATGGTTGTGGTGGGCGATGACATCGCCTTGCCGGACCTGCCCCAGCCCCGCGGCGTGGCGGGCACGCTGTTCGTCCACAAGATCGCGGGCGCAATGGCCGAGAGCGGCGCGCCCTTGGACGAAGTCGCAAGCGCAGCACGGGCTGTGGCCGAAGCGGCGATCAGCTACGGCGTGGCGCTCGATTCCTGCACCGTCCCCGGCAGCGCGAAAGAGCAGCGTATTCCGGCAGGTAAGGCCGAGCTTGGCCTCGGCATCCACGGCGAACCGGGTGTCCGGCAGATCGATCACGCATCGGCGGAGAAGACGGTCGATACCGTGATGGCCGGTCTGAAAGCGGAAGCGAGCGCAGGGGCAAGCCACGTTGCACTCATCAACAATCTCGGTGGCACGACGCCGCTGGAAATGGAGATCGTGGCGCGCTCTGTGCTATCCGGCTCGCACGGTATCGATATCCACCATTGCATCGGTCCCGCACCGCTGATGACTGCGCTGGATATGCACGGCTTTTCCGTCTCACTCCTGCCGCTGAACGCCGATTGGCAGGCAGCACTTGCCGAAACCACCGAAGCCCCCGGCTGGTCGCCGATGGTCGAAATTTCCGAGTCGACAGCCGGTCGCTATGCCTGCCGGGTTGGAACCGCCACACTACACACCATCGGATGATCCACCGTTGCGCAGCTTGATCGAACGGTGCTGCGCCGAACTGGCCGCCATGGAAGCCGACCTGAACGCCTTGGATGCCAAGACGGGCGATGGCGACACCGGGTCCACCGTCGCGGGCGCTGCGAAAGCCGTCCACGATGCGCTGCCGTCGCTGCCACTGGCCGATATGGGCAAGACTTTCTCCGCACTGTCCGACACGCTGGCGCGGGCAATGGGTGGCTCGTCCGGCGTGTTGATGGCGATCTTCTTCAAGGCCGCCGCCGATGGGATGGAAAGCGGCGCGACCTGGCAGGGTGCGCTGGTCGCCGGTGTAGAACGGGTCAGCGCTTATGGTGGTGCCACGGTCGGCCACCGCACCATGATCGACGCACTCGACCCGGCCGCTGCGGGCGCTGGAAGCCGATGGCCTGGGCGAAGCGGCAAAGGCCGCGCGCGAGGGAGCGAATGCGACCGCAAGAATGACGCGGGCGCAATCCGGGCGGTCTGCCTATCTGTCGGAAGGTTCGCTCGACGGCATCACGGACCCCGGCGCGGAAGCGGTGGCGCGGCTGTTCGAGGCCTTGGCCGCCTAGTAGCCGGTCATTTCCAGATAGCCGATGCCGGTGCGGTTGCCGGAAATACGCACCGGCCCTTCCCAATAGGGCACGCTGGTCGCCATCCATGTGTCGCCGTTGATCGCATCGACGCGGATATCGACATTTCGTATCCGGCACTTTCACCCGCCAGCGTGTCGGCACGTCGCGATCGGCGACGCGGGTGGTGCCCTGCGGCTCCATCTCCACGGCGCCGGGCTGCAATGCGGTCGCGGTGCCGTCCGCCATTATCCATGTGCCGGACGTGTAGGTGGTGCCGTCACTTTGGCGCAGTTGGAAACCCATCAGTTTGGTGCCGTCATCGAAGTGCAGCGACAGCCAATCCCAACCGTTCTGGTCAGCGGCAAGTGGCTGGGATGACCACTCCCTGTCCAGCCATGCCTTGCCTGTCACCTCGACCGGTCCATCGGGCAGATCAAGCGTGCCGGTTACGGTATAGAATGGCTGGCTGTAATAGTAGCTCGCCTGTCCCTGTGCCGATTTGACGGAATAGCCGTTGTCGCCGTGAAAAACGAGCGGCCCCTCGGCAGCCAGTGACAGATCGTAGGAGAACTCTGTTCCGGACGCGGTGACTGTCAGCGCATCGTAGGCGTCCGCCGTGCCTGCCCTACCGGTGAGCGACCAATCGTCGATCCACGCCCGGAACGGTGTAGCCTCCGCGCCCGTCTCCGCACCTGCTTGGCCGACCCCGCCGCGCGCGCGCGTTTCGGCCACGAAGTGCGCGTCGGGCGTGGTGACAGCGGCATGGCCCATCCACAGTTGCGGGCTGTTCCAGCCTTGTCCGGTTTCAGCACCTTCGCCCGGTTTCAGTGCGGAGCGGAACAGGGTCCATTGCGCCCCGTAATCCGTTCCGTCCGCGCCTTTCAGGTTGGCGGTGAGATACCACCATTCGATGCGGAAATCCTGATGCGCCCCATGGTCGCGTGGAAACTCGAAATTCGTTCCGGGTTGCGGCACGGCAAAGCCTTCGGCTTCGGTTCCAAGCCCGCCAAAGCCCTGCGGAATAGCTGGAGTTACAAGGCAGAATGCCATCAGCAAAAGCACGATCCGAAGCGTTTTACCGTTCATGGGTGAACACCTTCATCAAATCAGACGGCGCGGTGCGGGCCAGTCGCAGGGCGGGAATGGCAGCTGCCAGCAATGCCGCTACAATGGCCAACACGCCGAGCCATAACCAGTCGGCGGGAAATACAGCCATCGGCAAGCGCCAACCGAACGCTTCCACGTTCACCTTCGCCAATAATATCCACGCCAGCGCCAACCCAACGGGCAACGCCGCGATACCGGTGAGGCACGCCAACAGCACAGTGCGGACCATCTCCAGCCACGCCAACCTGCGCCGCGTCAGCCCCAGCGCCCACATGGGGGCCAGTTGCGGGAGGCGGATGGTGGCGAGGGTGAGCAGGCTGGTGAAAATCGCAAAGCCCGCCACCGCCAGCGTCAACACGTTCAGCGCATCGGTGACGGTGAAGGTGCGGTCGAAGACCTGTATCGACAGGCGCTTGATCGCGCTCTGGTTCACGAGTTGGTCCTCCCGCAAATCGAACCGGTCGCGGGCCTGCGACGCCAGATCGTCCGCTTGGTCTGGCGGCAGACGCAGGGCAAAGCGCAACGAGCGGGTTTCCGGGTAGCGCGCGAGAAAAGTGTCGCGCCCCAATATCACCTGTGGAGCCGGATTGCCGTAATCGGAATAGATGCCGCCGATAGGCAAAGACGCCCCCACTGGCAGTTCGACCAAATCGCCGACCGAGAGATCCTCGCGCCGTGCCAGCTGTTCGTTGACGAGCATGGCAGTGCCCGCCGCCAGCGCGTCCCACACATCGGCCTTGCCCGCCAGCAATGGCCAGTTTTCACGGTAGGTCGGGTGGTCGACCATTGCGAAGATCTCGCCCGGAACACCGGCAAGAGTGGCGTCCGCACTGTCGATGGGCAGCACCGCATCGACCTTGCCATCGAGCCAGTTGCAATACGGCATCCCGCTGGGACGCGGTGTCAACGCGCAGATAGAGTTCGGCAGCGAGACGCTGGTCGAGCCAGCCGGTGAATGTGGTGCGGAACGACCCAACCATCGTGCTGACGCCGATATTGGCGGCCAGCGCCAGCAACAGCGCCATGAGCGCCAGCGACAGGCCCGGTATCTGCTGGCGCGTATCGGCCCAGAACCACTGCGCCAACGCGCCCCGAGCGCGGCTTTCACCAAACCGCAGAACGAGCGCAAAAATGTCCGGCAATAAAAGCGCGCTGCCGACAAGAAAACAGCCGAGCAATGCGAAGGCAGCGACGAGACCGCTGCCGAACAGGAGCAAGTGCCAGACCGGCAAGCAACAAAAATGCAGCCGCCGCCAGCCTCACCTTTCCCGACAGTGCGGTTTGCACCGCCCATGCCCGTGGCTGGGCGGAAGCCAGCACCGGCAGGCGCAATATCCGCGCCAGACTACCGGCCGCCGCGATGAACGTTCCCAGCACCGCGATGCCCAACCCGATCGCCCACCAGGACGGGCGCAGGGACACGCCACTTCCGACTTCCGCGCCGTAGAGACCGCGCAATGTCGCCGCCACATCCGGCAACAATGCCGCTGCGATAAGGTAGCCGAACAGTACACCAGCCGCTCCTGCCACGAGTGCAATAACCAGCAGCTCCAGCACCAGCGCCAGCGTCAGTTCCCCAGCCGTCAGTCCAAGCGTCCGCAGCGTTCGGAACACACCGCGCCGCTGCTCGAACGCCAGCCCTATCGTGGCATGCACGATGAACAGACCGACCGCGAAGGCGAGAAGGCCAAAGGCGGTGAGATTGAGGTGAAACGAGTCCGTCAGCCGCGCCAGATCGGCCTGCTGTTCGGCTTTGCGGATTGCGAGCGGCAAGCCGGTCTCAGCAAGGGCGATCTGTGATCTGGGTTGGTCGGGGGCGATCAGGAGCCGGTCGATCTCACCGGTTCGGCCAAGCAGGCGTTCTGCAACAGCAATATCGACGATGAGCAGGCCGGTCGCCATGTTCGGCGACGCGCGGACCGGGGGGGCATCTTGCACCTCCTGTAAAGCGGACGCGGTATCCGGCGCGGCCACGCCGGTGCCTTCGCCGCCGATGAAGGCGAGCGGGTTGCCGCCTTCATCCTCGGTCCCCGCGCCCAGCTCACCAGCGAAATCCGGCAATGTCAGCGGTTCGATACCGAGCACCCGTACAGAAAAATCTCCGCGTCGAAAGCGCCCTTCCAACACCGGCGACGTGCGCCATCCGGCCCGTTGCAGCGCCACGAAATCGGCAATCGTCAGCGGCGCGCCATCGGTGCGGACAAGGCTGTCGAATTGGTCCGGGCCGAACGCGTTGCTCGCATCGGCGTAGCTCGCGCGCGCTTCCTCGTTGATCGCCTGCACGCCGGTCCACAAGCCGGTCGCGAGCGCCAGACCGATCAGCAAGGTCGCCAGCTGGACCGGCTGGCGCAGCCAGTGGGACACGAGCGCGCCACCGGCGGTTTTCAGCCGTCCGATCATGCCGATACGCGACCGGCCCGCAGCACGATGCGCCGGTCCATCCGCACGGCCAGACGTTCCGAATGGGTCACTGTCAGCAACCCGGCACCGGACTCGTCCACCAGCCGCATCAACAGGCCGGTAACGTCATCCGCCGTATCCTCGTCGAGGTTTCCGGTGGGCTCGTCCGCCAGAATGAGCGGCGGGCGCGGGGCAAGAGCACGACCGATCGCGACCCGTTGCTGTTGCCCGCCGGAAAGCTGTTCAGGGTAAAGGTCTATATGGTTTTGCAACCCGAGCGTCTCCACCAGATACGCCGTCCAGTCGGCATCTTCGCGGTCCGCCAACCGTGCAGCAAGGCGCAGATTGGCCATGATCGTGAGCGAGGGCACGAGGTTGAACTGCTGGAAGACGATTCCAACCGTCTCCCGGCGCAGCGTGGCGCGAGCCTTGTCGCTGGCGTCCGATAGGCGACGCCCCTCGACCTCGATCTCGCCGCCGTCGAACCCGTCGAGACCGGCGACCAGATGCAGCAATGTGCTCTTGCCACTACCGGACTCGCCGGTGAGCGCAAGGCTCTGGCCCCGTTCGAGCGTGAATGACACGCCACGCAACACCTTCACCGGCTTTTCGGTGCCGGGGAAGGTTTTTTTCACGTCGGATACACGAAGCAGCATGGTTCTGCTTTAGCAGGCAAATTGCGGGCGTGCTGCGTTTCTCACCAAGAACGTGTGCGGCGAAAGGATGCTGGCGGTCGCTTCAGGAAAAGTCGATCTGCGCCTTCATGGCAACCGACCGATCTCCCGCGATCTCAAAGGCCGACACGCAATCGGCCATCTTCACAGTATGGGTAATGAGTGACTTCACATCGATCGCGCCGCTCTGCATCAGCGCGACGGCCTCGGCGAATTCCTCGTGAAAGCGGAACGAACCCCGCAGGTCCAGCTCCTTGGCCGTCATCACCTGAAGCGGCACCGTCATGTCTCCGCCAAGCCCAAGCTGCACCGCTACACCGCGGGGTCGCATGGCCTTCAGCCCGGCATCCAAAGCGGGTTGCGCACCGGAGCACTCGAACAGCACTTCGAACGTACCCTTTCCCTCAGCGTATTCTTCTAAGGCGGATGCTTCGCTTCACCGGATCGAGTGTGCGGTCGGCACCGCAGCGGTGCGCGTGATCGCGGGCGTTCGGCGCGATATCGCTGGCGACGATTTCGCTGGCACCGAAGTGGCGGGCGACCAGCACGGCGAGCGTGCCGATGGGGCCGCAGCCGGTCACGAGCACCTTGCGCCCGTCGAGCGGTCCGGCGCGCTTGGCAGCGTGAAGAACGACCGAGAGAGGCTCCGCCATCGCAGCTTCGCCGGAGGTCAGGCCATGGGCCTTCACGCATTGGGCGGCGTTCGGCCACGAGCATTTCGCGAAAGGCACCTTGTATGTGGGGAAACGGCATTGCCGAGCCATAAAAGCGCATTTGGGTGCAGTGATTGGGCAAGTCTTCGGCACAATAGGTGCAGCGACCGCAGGGTCGGGAGGGGCTAACGGCCACTTGGTCGCCGATCTGAAGCCTATCGACGCCTTCGCCCAAAGCAGCGACATGACCAGCAACTTCGTGACCCAGGATCATCGGTTCCTTCAAGCGAACGGTGCCGAAACCGCCGTGGTTGTAGTAATGCAAATCCGAGCCGCAAATGCCACCGGTGGCCACACGAACCAGCACTTCGCCAGCGCCCGGTTCCGGCGCTTCGCTTTGCTCCACACGGAGATCGCGGGCGGAATGGATGACGATGGTTTGCATGAGATTTGTCTCGTTTGGTCGGAGGAGCAGCCGCTACGTTCCGCAAAATGTGGCGGGCACGATTTCGGCGGGTTCGGGCGGTTTTGCGTATGCCTCGTTCAACTCGAACGGCGATTGCAGCGCCCGATGTAGCGTTTCGAACGGCACCATATCACCATCCACCGCCGCCACTATGGCCTGCTCGATGCGATGATTACGCGGGTATGATCGCCGGATTGGCCTTTGCCATGACAGCTTCGGGGTTCGGCTCGCTCCGCAACCTCTCCGTCCACCGCTTGCCCCATTCGGCGTCAGGCGCTTCGTCGTCGTTGAGGGCGCGGAATGTGTTTGTGAAATCGAGCGTTCCATCCTGCATGACGCGCAACAAATCATCGAGCAGAACCATGTCGCCGGGTTGCGCAGTTTTGATGCCGATTTTTGGCAACATGGCGGCTTCGTAAGCTGTTTGAAAACGCGGCGCGAAGCTGTCCACGATGGTCTGACCTTGCTGCACGGCATGCTCCTGCTCACCCATAATTGGCAGCAACGCCTGCGCGAATTGCACGAGGTTCCAATGGGTTATGCGGGGCTGGTTTCCGTAGGCATAACGTCCGCCGGTGTCGATGGACGAAAAGACGCGGGTATTGTCGAAGCCATCCATGAAGGCACAGGGGCCGTAGTCGATCGTCTCGCCGGAGATCGACACATTATCGGTGTTCATGACCCCGTGAATGAACCCGGCGGCCATCCATTTCGCCACCAGTTCCGCTTGCGCGCCGACGACCGCATCGAGCAATCCGGCAGCGCCATCCGCTTCGGGCCAGAGGCGGCTAATGGCGTAGGCGGTCAGCCGTTCCAGCGCGTCGATGTCCTCGCGAATGGCGAAATACTGGAACGTGCCGACGCGCAGGTGCGACCGTGCAACACGGGTCAAGACCGCACCGGGCATCGGGCCTTCGCGGAAGATGTATTCGCCCGTGGAAACCGCCGCCAAGGCCCGGGTGGTGGGAACGCCGAGCGCATGCATCGCCTCGCTGACCGCATATTCCCGCAGCACCGGACCGACCCAAGCCCGCCCGTCGCCCATGCGGGAGAACGGTGTAGGACCGGAGCCTTTTAGTTGCACATCGTAGCGTCTGCATGTTTCGCTCAACACCTCGCCGAGCAGCAGCGCGCGGCCGTCGCCAAGCTGCGGCGACCAGTTGCCGAATTGCTGACCCGCATAGGCCATCGCCAGCGGTTCGGAGCCTTCCGCCACTCGGTTGCCGGACAGGATTTCGAGGCCATCGTCAGCGTGCAAACCGGACACGCCCAGTTCGGCTGCCAAACCATCGTTGAACGCCAGCCACGACGGCGCCTTTACCGGCGTCGGGTCGAGGCGAGCGTGAAACCTGTCCGGCAGGCGGGCATATGTGTTGTCAAAAGCGATCATGCGACAGGATGTAGGACGTGGGGACGGCGCTTCACACCCGTGTCTCGGCAATCAACTTGTCCGCGCCCGCATCACGCAGGGCCAGCGCGACCCGGCGGCCCAGTTCGCGTGGGTAGCGGGCCTCGCCTTCACCGCTTTGGCGCAGGATCGTCCTTCCATCCAGTGACATCACAGCAGCCTCGATCCGCATGGCGTCGCCGTCGATTACGGCATGGGCGGCGATGGGGCTGTTGCAATGGCCGTCCAGCACCCACAGCACTTCCCGTTCCGCCTCGGCACGGGCGCGGGCGCCGGCGTCGTCGATACGGGCGAGATAGTCGCGTACCTGCCAGTCCGTTTCCGCGCATTCCACGGCGACGATGCCCTGCCCGACCGCCGGCAGCATATCGGATGTGGAAAATGTATGGTCGATCCGATCGGCCATCTCGACCCGCGCCAGACCCGACGTGGCAAGAATGATCGCATCAGCCGGTTCTGTTACGGTCCCATTGGACATCCGCTGGCCTTCGCCATCGTCCAGTTTGCGGATGCGCCCGTCCGCAGTGCCGCGGAAGTGGATGACTCCGATGTTGGGCAACAAATCGCGCAGGAAAGCGGCACGGCGGACGGAGTTTGTGCCGACGCGATAGCCTCTACCGCCATCAGCCTGCAGGGCGTCCATTGATAGGCCGGGGCGTAGAACGAGACTATCCGTTGGGTCTTCTCGTTTCAGATAGGCCGCAATCACCAGCCCCGGCACTTCTTCATTGCCAGGCATGTCCTTCAAAGAGTGCATCGCGCATTGGGTGCGGCCACTAACAACGTCGGCGCGGATTTCGGCGACGAATGCTCCGCCCTTCCCGCCGTGCCTGTCGAGCCGCGAAACCTGGTCACGGTCCCCGCGCGGTGCGTTTTCAGCGAGGTCCACCACCAAACCGGGCACCGCTTCACGCAACAGGTTGGCGATGTGATTGGACTGGGCCAGCGCCATCTTGCTTTTGCGGGTGGCGATAAGAAACGGGGCGCTCATGTAACGGCCTTGCGGGCTTTGTACTGTGGGTGGTCCCATGCCGAGGTCTTGACGATGTCGGCCAGCGTTGCGGCGGCATGGTCCACATCGTTCTGCGTGTTGTAGAGTGGCGCGAAGCCGAAGCGCAGAATGTCCGGTGCACGAAAATCGCCGATCACGCCGCGCTCGATCAGAACCTGCATGATCGCATAGCCTTCCGGGATGGGAAAACGAGACCTGGCTGCCACGTTGGGCGGGGTCGCGCGGGCTGATGAGGTGCAGGTCCGTCGATGACTTCGATCTGCGCGATAAAGCGCTCAGACAGATCGACAGAGCGTGCACGGACATCGACCATGTTCACTCTGTCCCAGATATCGAGCGCGGCCTCCAGCGCGGCCATCTGAATGACCGGCGGTGTCCCGATACGAAACCGGTCGATGCCCTCGCCGGGGGCGTATTGCCGGTCGAACGCAAACGGTTGGGCGTGGCCGAGCCAACCTGCGAGCGCCGGATCGGTGGCTTCGGCATGGTCTTCGCGCACGGTGATGAAGGCTGGCGCGCCGGGGCCGCCGTTGAGATATTTGTAGGTGCAGCCCACCGCAAAATCGGCGTTCACCGCCTGCAGATCGACAGGCACGGCACCGGCGGAATGGGCGAGATCCCAGACCACGAGCGCGCCCGCTTCGTGGGCGCGGGCCGTAAGGTCCGCCATGTCGTGCATCCGCCCCGTGCGGTAATCCACATGGGTGAGCATGACGACGGCCACGTCGTCGCCAATGCGGTCGGCCACGTCCTCAGGCGCGACACAGAGGAGTTGGTGGCCCTTGTCGAGCGACGCAAGCAGCCCTTCCGCCATATAGAGGTCGGTCGGGAAATTGCCGGTGTCGGACAGCACGATCTTGCGGTCGGGGCGTAGTGCCAGCGCGGCAGCGAGCGCCTGATAGACCTTCAGCGACAGCGTATCTCCCAGAACCGTTGCGCCGGGTGCAGCGCCAATCAGCCGCCCGATACGGTCGCCGAGGCTGCGGGGCTGCTGCATCCAGCCCTCCCCTTCGCGCCCGCCCCCGTTCCAGCCGCCAATAAGCATGGCACCCCATTCGTCGGCCAGCATGGCATCGACGCGGGCGCGTGCGGCCTTCGGCATTGGCCCGAGGGAATTGCCGTCGAGATAAGTGATACCGTCCGGCAGATCGAACGCGGCGCGGGTGGCCGAAAAGTCAGACATAGCGGTTGACGATATTCTCCAGCAGTTCCTGTTGGCCGGATCGTGGCTGCGGGTTGACGCCTTCGCGTTCGACCCATGCTGCGACCTCTGCCAAAGTCTGCTTGCCCGCCAGCATTTCGACCGCTCCCTCGTGGGTCCAGTTGGAATAGCGTTCGTCCAAAAGGTCTTCCAGCACCCGGTCTTCCCACATTCTATGCGCCGCTTTGAAGCCACGCGCGCACGTGTCCATGCCACCGATATGGGCGATCAGCAGGTCATTCGGATCGAGCGACTGACGGCGCAGTTTTGCGTCGAAGTTGGTGCCGCCAGTCATGAACCCGCCGCCGCGCAGAATGTGGTAATAGGCCAGCGCGACCTCCGGTACGGTATTGGGAAATTGGTCTGTGTCCCAGCCGGACTGGTAGTCGTTGCGGTTCATGTCAATGGAGCCAAACACGCCGAGCGCCTGTGCGAGCGCGATTTCGTGCTCGAAGGAATGACCGGCGAGAATGGCGTGGCCCTGCTCGATGTTGAGTTTCACCTCGTCTTCCAGCCCGTGCCGTTTCAGGAAGCCATAGCAGGTGGCGACGTCGTAATCGTATTGATGCTTGGTCGGCTCCTGCGGCTTGGGTTCCAGCAGGATCGCGCCTTTGAAGCCGATCTTGTGCTTGTGTTCGACCACCATGTTGAGGAAGCGACCAAGCTGCGCGTCTTCGCGTTTCAGGTCGGTGTTGAGCAGCGTCTCGTAACCCTCGCGCCCGCCCCACAGGACGTAGTTTTCGCCGCCGAGGCGATGGGTGGCGTCCATGCAGGTCATCACGGTTGCGGCGGCGAAGGCGAAAACGCGGGCATCGGGGTTGGTGGCGGCGCCGGCCATGTAACGGCGGTGGGAAAACAGGTTGGCCGTGCCCCAGAGCAGCTTCACGCCGGTCTGCTCCATCTTCTCCTCGAAAATATCGACGATGGCGTTCAGGTTGTCGGTGTTTTCCGCAAAGATCTCGCCTTCGGGGCGCACATCGGCGTCGTGGAAGCAGAAGTAGGGCGCGCCCAGCGCCGCGAACATGTCGAAGGCGACATCGGCTTTCAGTTTCGCCGCCGTCATCGGGTCCGGCTCGCGGTCCCCAAACCAAGGGCGCTCGAAGGTCTGCCCGCCGAACGGGTCGCCGCCTTCCCATGCGAAGGAATGCCAGTAGGCTACGGCAAAGCGCAGGTGCTCTTCCATCCGCTTGCCGCCGACCACCTCGTCGGGATCGTAGTGACGGAAGGCGAGCGGGTTGGTGCTGGTGTCGCCTTCGAAAGAAATGCGTGTCGTGTCGTCAAAGAAACCTGTCGTCATGTGCCTGCTCCGCTGAGTGCCGTGTAGAGATGCCGGTATTGCGCGTGGCGCTCCGAAATATCGCGTGCCGGTTCGAATGTCCGTGCCGTTTTGGGCGGTGTGCAGATGGCCGCCGGGTCGGCATTTTCCGCTGCCAGCAAACCCAATCGTGCCGCGCCGAAAGCCGCGCCGAATTCGCCGTCGGCCGGCAGATCGACGGGCAGCGCCAGCGCATCGGCCACCAGTTGCAGCCATGCGTGGGAGGCACTGCCCCCGCCGACAGCCAGAACGCGGCACAGATCCGTGCCCGCTTCTGCGAGCGCCATTTTGCTGTCGGCCAGCGCGAAAGCCACGCCTTCCATCACGGAGCGGGTCAACGTTGCGCGGTCGTGGCCGTGGTCGAGACCGACGAACGAGCCACGGATCGCGGCATCGTTGTGCGGTGTGCGTTCGCCCGCAAGATAGGGCAGAAAAATTGGGCCTTCCGGTGTGTCCACCGTCACTTCGGCGGTGAGTGTGGCCGCGTCGGTGCCGTTGACACCCGCCCACCAGTTCAGTGCATCGGTGGCGGACAGGATAACGCCCATCTGGTGCCACGTGCCGGGCAAGGCGTGGCAGAAGGCGTGGACCGCGCTTGCAGGATTCGGCTTGTAGCCATCATTGGCTGCGAACAGTACGCCGGACGTGCCAAGTGATACAAACGCGGACCCATCCTTGACCGTGCCGAGGCCGATTGCGGACGCCGCGTTGTCTCCGCCACCACCTGCCACGGGAACGGGTTTCATGCCCCAGCGCGCTGCGACGTCTGAACGCAAATGGCCCGAGACCTGCGAGCCTTCTACGAGCGACGGCATGTGGGAGCGGTCGAGATGGCACGCCGCCAGCAGATCATCCGACCAGTCCCGCGCGCCGGTATCGAGCCAGCTCGTGCCGGAGGCGTCGGACATTTCCGACACCGCCGCGCCGGTCAGCCAGAGGCGCAGATAGTCTTTCGGAAGCAGAATACGACGGGTCTTGGCAAAGAGGTCCGGCTCCTTGTTTCGCACCCAATCCACCTTGGGCGCCGTGAAGCCCGGAAAGACGATGTTACCGGTGATGGCACGAAACTGCGGGTCGGCATCCATGGCGGCTGCTTCCCGAACGGAACGGGTGTCGTTCCACAACATGCAGGGGCGCAGGGGTTTGTTGTCCGCACCAAGCAAAGTGGCCCCATGCATGTGGCCGGACAGGCCGATGCCGCGCACGGCCGACAGGTCGGTATCCAGCGCCGAAATGGCCTTGTCGCAGGCATCGAGCCACGATTGCGGATCCTGCTCGGACCAGCCTGCGGCTGGTCGCTGGACGGTCAACGGCGCACTGGCACTGGCGACCGCGCGCTGGTCGGCGTCGATCAGCAATGCCTTCAGGCCGGACGTTCCGAGATCGAGACCGAGATACATAAAACCCTCCCAAGCCCATTTGCGCGCGCCCGTTTGAAGCATTGCCAATGACGAACCGCAACCGCATGTCTCGGCAAAACACCGTATGTCTGCTAAGGCGACAGCGTTCTTCTAAAAGGCCAGCCGTTTATGACCAAGCATGTGGATGTCTTCATTATCGGAGGCGGTATCAACGGGGTAGGAATTGCCCGCGATGCCGCCGGGCGGGGCTATTCCGTCGCACTGTGCGAAAAGATGGATCTGGCGTCCGGCACGTCCAACTGGTCATCAAAACTGGTGCATGGCGGCGTTCGCTATCTTGAGCATTACGAGTTCGGACTTGTTCGAAAAGCTTTGAAGGAACGGGAAGTGCTGTGGGCCGCCGCACCCCATATCGTGCGACCTATGCGGTTTATTCTGCCCCACCATAAAGACCTGCGCCCGGCCTGGCTGCTGCGGCTGGGGCTGTTTCTCTACGACAATATCGGCGGGCGAAAACTGTTGCCCGCTACCAAGACGGTGGACTTGATGAACGGCCCCTATGGCGCGCCTTTGAAGGATATGTTCTCCAAGGGCTTTCAGTATTCCGACTGTCAGGTGGATGATGCCCGCCTCGTGGTGTTGAACGCGATGGACGCTGCCGCCAAAGGCGCGGAGATCGCTACGCGCCGCGAGGTCGTCTTTGCCAAGCGCGAGGGCGAACACTGGCAGATCGATACGCGGGACGCAGACGGCACGGTGGTGGAATACACTGCAAGCCTGATCGTCAATGCCGCCGGACCGTGGGTGGACATGGTGCTGGGCGAGGCCTTCGGGCGCAACGATGCGCACAATGTGCGGATGGTGAAGGGCAGCCATATCGTCGTGCCCGCCCTGTTCGACCACGACAACGCCTATATATTCCAAAACGCCGATGAACGCATCATCTTCGCCATTCCTTGGCGGGAAGGCACGACCCTGATCGGCACCACGGACGCCGATTTCGAAGGCAATCCGCGCGACGCCAAAATCAGCGACGCGGAGACGACCTATCTGTGCAACGCGGCGAGCGAGTATTTCGAGAAGCCAATCACGCCCGCCGATATCGTGTGGACCTATTCCGGTGTGCGCCCGCTCTACGACGATGGCGCAAGTGCAGCGCAGGAAGCCACGCGGGACTATGTGTTCCGCCGCGACGGGGCAAAAGACGAACCGGCGCTGATGAACATCTTCGGCGGCAAGATCACTACCTACCGGGAACTCTCGGAGAAGATGCTTGACGCCATCGAGGACGAACTGGGCCGTCGCGGACGCCCGTGGACGGCGCGCGCACCGCTGCCGGGTGGTGATTTTCCCACGCAAGGTCTCGACGCGCTGATTGCCGCAACCCGCGCGCGCTATCCGTTTCTCGATGCCGCACAGGCCGAACGTCTCGTTCGCGCCTACGGTACGAAGGTCACTCAGGTTCTGGGCAATGCCACTGCACAAGAACAACTGGGCGAGAATTTTGGCGGCGGGTTGAGTGAGATCGAGGTAATGTATCTGATGACCAACGAGTGGGCGCGCACCGCCGAGGACGTGGTGGAACGGCGCAGCAAGCTGCTGTTGCGGATGGATGCGACGCAGATTGCGCGGCTGGATGCGTGGATGGCGGAACGGGTCTAGTAACCGATCGCGCAGCCATCCTTGCGCGGGTCGCTGCCGCCGATCAACACGCCGTTTTCCCAGTCGATGCGGATGGCTTGACTGCCGCCGATTGGATGGTTGGCGACCGCGATATCGTGACCCCGTCGACGTAGCTCTTCAACCGTTTCCGTAGGCACGGTGTTTTCAATCTCGACGGCACCAGTGAAAGGATCGACCATCCAGCGGGGTGCGTCCTGCGCCTCCTGCACGTCCAGCCCGTAGCCCAGATGGCGGGTGAGGAACTGCATGTGGCCCATCGCCTGATATTCGCCGCCCATCACGCCAAAACTCATGCTCGTGCGCCCGTCGCGGCGCAGCATCCCGGGAATGATCGTGTGCAGCGGGCGTTTGCCGGGGGCGATGCAGTTAGAGTGGCCCTCCTCCAACACGAACCCCTCGCCACGGTTGGTCAGCACGATGCCGGATTTTGGCGTGGTGATGCCGCTGCCCCATCCCCAGAACAGGGTGTTGATGAAGGACACGGAATTGCGGTTCTTGTCGACGACCGAGATCGTGACCGTATCGCGGTGTTCGGTGCCGAGGACGCCCGAAGTCATGGGTTCGGCGCGGTCCATCGCAATGTCGTCGAAGAGCGCGCGGGCGTAGTCGTCCGACAGCAGGGTTTCGACAGGCACGATAGCCTGTGTCGGATCGGCCAGATGCATGTCGCGCGCTGCGTAAGCGCGGCGGCAGGCTTCCAGTTCAAGATGGATACGGTCGACGGACAGCATGGGCATATCCGGCGCGTGGCGCATGATATTCAGCAGCAGCAGTGCAATGACACCCTGCCCGTTCGGCGGGCATTCGTGGATGGTTTCGCCCGCAAAGTCCGACGTGATGGTTGTGACGTAATCACCCTTGGCAGCGGCGAAATCCTCCATCGTGTGCAGCCCGCCGAGCCTTTGCAGCGTGTCCACCATTTCCTGCGCGACCGCACCGTGATAGAAGGCGTCGCGCCCTTCCCGCCCGATCCGGTCCAGCGTTTGCGCCAGTTCCGTCTGGTGGTGAATGGACCCGACCGGAGGCACCTTCCCGTCCGGCAAAAAGATGCGTGTCAGCGCCTCGTTCGTCCGCAGGTGTTCCTCGTTCTTGCTCCAGTCGGCGTGAACACGCGGTGAAACGGCATAGCCGTGGCGGGCAAGTTCGATGGCCGGTTGCAGCAATTCAGCCAGCGGCTTCGTGCCGTGATCGGCATTGAGTTGCGCCCAGGCGTCCACCGCCCCCGGCACGATGACACTGTGGGGCGAGGTGCGGGTCAGTGCCTCTACACCCGCCTCGCGCAACCGCTCCGGCGTGGCGGCCTGCGGAGCGCGACCGGAACCGTTATAGGCGATGACATCAGGGCTTCCAGCAGGTGCATAGAGCGCGAAGCAATCGCCGCCGATCCCCGTCGATCCCGGCTCCACCACGCCCTGCACGGCGCAAGCGGCAATCGCAGCGTCCATTGCGTTTCCGCCATCCTTGAGCACGTCTATGGCGACCTGCGAGGACAGCGGGTGGGAGGTGGCCACCATGCCGTTGGTGGCATAGACGGGCGAGCGGCCCGGGTGCTGGAAGTCGCGCATGGTTCAATTCCCCTTCGGCCCCTAGCGGGGCAATGGACAGCGTGTAAAAGACGCCAACCGCAACCTTGCCTATACAGCCATGACCGTCGCCCTGCACGACCTTTCCGCCTTGTCGAAAACCGAACGCGACACGCTGCTTTCGCGCGCCGAGGACGATCTGGCGCCGTTCATCGAAAAGGTGATGCCGATCATCGCGGCGGTGCGGGAGCATGGCGACTGCGGCGCTGGTGGATTTTGCAGCGCGGTTCGACGGGGCGCAGGTGCGAGCGGACGAGTTGAAGGTGCGATGATGATGCGTTCGATGCGGCCTACGACGCGCTCGACGCGGAGTTCATCGATGTGCTGCGCTATTCGGCGGACAACATCCGCCGCTTTCACGAGCGGCAAATGCCGCAGAATATGCAGTGGTCGATGGAAATCCGCCCCGGCGCGACGGTGGGCGAACGGTTCACGCCCATCGATTCCGTCGCTTGCTATTCGCCGCGCGGAAAAGGTTCGTTTCCCTCTGTCACGCTCATGTCCGTTATTCCGGCGGTCGTGGCCGGTGTGCCGGAAATCGTGGTTCTCACTCCGCCGATGCCGGACGGGTCGGTGGACCCTGCCACGCTGGTGGCTGCCGATATCGCGGGGTGCCGCAACGTCTATAAGGCAGGCGGCGCGCAGGCCGTTGCCGCGGTCGCCTACGGCACGGAGACGGTGCCCCGCTGCCTGAAGATCGAAGGCCCGGGCTCGCCCTATCTCGCCGCTGCCAAGGTCGCACTCGCCAACCGTATCGACCCCGGAATGCCGGCTGGTCCGAGCGAGGCGATCGTGTTTGCCGACGACACCGCCAACGCGCGCATCGCGGCTTTGGACACGATCATCGAAAGCGAACACGGGGACGATTCCAGCGTGTTCCTCGTCACCACGTCACGAGCGGTTGCCGAGGAGGCGCGCGCTGCCATTCCCGGCTATTGGGCGGACATGAGCGCGGAACGGGCGGGCTATTCCCGCACCGTGCTGTCGGGCACATCCGGCGGCATCGTGCTGGCGCGGGACGAGGCGGAGGCCTACGCCTTCATCAATGACTACGCGCCGGAGCATCTTCAAATCCTGTCCGAAGACCCCGACCGCCATGTGCCGCACATCCGCAATGCGTCGGAAATCCTGCTCGGTCACGATACGCCCGGTTCCATCGCCAATTACATGATGGGGCCGAACTGCGTGCTACCCACATCCGGCGCGGCGCGCACGCGGTCTCCGCTGGGAGTGATGAACTTTCTCAAAGCCTGTTCCATCGGGCGGTTGGACCGGACGGGCTTGCAGGAGATGGGGCCGAAAACGGCGGTCTTCGCGCGCTATGAAGGGTTCGATGCCCATGCTGCGGCAGTGGGAGAAAAACGGCGCGCGGCGCGGGGCAACACCTAAGCCAGCACCCGCCGCTGCGCGCACCACACATGCAGCGCGATGCCGATTGCATAGGACAAGACGGCGAACAGAACGAAGCCCCACAGGCCGAACGTCAACATCGCCAGCAGCAGCAACGGCGTGCCGATAGAATTGCCCAGATTGCCCATCTGCGCCATCGCCCCGTTGGCGCGCGCCTGGTCTTCCGCCCGGTCCAGCAATTCCGGGACGGCGGCAAAACTGGCGGCCTGCACGAGACCGAGACCGGCAAAAAGCACGACGCCAAGCATCGCGCGCGCTTCCACTAACGGCAGCGCTGCCGCGACCAGCGCCGAAAGTGCAAAACCCAAGATGACCGTATGCACCGCCGACACGTGTCGCAGAACGAAAAGTCCAGTCAGCAAAGCCGATACCAGACCAGCGATAGGCATGGCTGCAATCGCCCATCCTCGATTTGCTTCGTCCAGCCAGTCCGGCAGCACGGTGAGAATGGACACGTAGGTCAGCGTGTAGAGCAGCCATCCGAAGGCAGGTGCCGCAATGGCGGGAGACCGATAGGCGGCAACATGCTCGTGCCATAACCAGCCTGCAGGAAATTTCGGGAGCCGCGTCATCCGGCTCGATCAAGCGCTTCGGCAGCATTGCGTAGAGCGATACGGCACTCGCGGCCAGCACGACGCCGTGGGCGAAGAAAAGCGCGGGCAAGCCGTTCGCCTCGACCAGTGGAATGCCAAAGAGCGCGGTGATTGCGAAGGCGACGCCGAAAAACGTGCTCCAGATCGACATGACCAGTGGCCGCCAACGAGCGGGGCTGATCTGTGCCATGAGCGTCGGCGCGGCCACCACGATAATGAGGTGCGACAGCCCTTCGGCCAGTCGCGTCACCAGCATCAACCCGAAGTCCGGCAATGCGGCCTGCACGAACGACAACGCTGCACCAAACAGCAGAGCGGGCAACAGCAGGGTGCGAAACCCGAAGCGGGCGATCAGCAACCCGGCGAACAGGCCGCACAAAATGCCGACGATGCTGAGAGCGGAAACAAGAAACCCGATCTCCGCTCCGTGGGTCGGATACAGCGCCCGCACCTGCGCGAAGACGGTTCCGATCTTGGCAAATTGCGCCGCTGCGCCCAGCCCTGCCAGCCACAGCAGAACGAGCAGCAGCACGGCGCGCGGTGTCAGGCTATCGGGTTCTGAGGATGGGTTAGCCATTGCGCGGCCATGCCAGCCCGTGCCGAAACCCGCAAGCGGCCGTGTTAGCCGTCAGAGTCCAGGGCATATCCTGCGCCGCGAACCGTACGGATGAGATTGCTCGCTCCACCAGCGTTCAACACCTTGCGGAGCCGCCCGACATGGACGTCCACGGTGCGCTGATCGACATCGCCGTCCCTGCCCCAGACACGGTCCATCAGCAGGTCGCGCGACCAGACCCGTTTGGGGCGCTCCATCAGCACCGTGAGCAGGCGGAACTCTGTCGGGCCAAGGCGCAGGGCTTTGCCCGCGCGGGTAACGCGGTGTTCGGCACTATCCAGCACGACGTCCTCGAAGGTCAGGCTAGCGCCGGTCGCTGCCGGTCGGGAATGGCGCAGACGGGCGCGCAGGCGGGCGACCAATTCACTGATACCATAAGGCTTTACGACGTAATCGTCGGCCCCCGTTTCCAGCCCGCGTACCCGGTCGGCCTCCTCGCCACGCGCGGTGAGCATAATGACAGGAATGTCGCGGGTCTCGTCAGACTGTTTGAGGCGGCGGCAGATTTCGATGCCGGAAATGGACGGCAGCATCCAGTCGAGGATGATCGCGTCCGGCATGATCTCAACGGCCAGTAGCAACGCTTCGTCGCCATCGTCGGTCGCCTCTACGCTAAACCCTTCGCGTTCGAGATTGTAGCGCAGCATCTCCATTTGCGGCGCTTCGTCCTCGACGATGAGAACAGTTGCCTGTTCTACACCGGGCCGGCCAACGGGTTTGGCGAGCGCTGCGGACACGGGCTCACTCCCTGCTGGTTGCAACATAGCCGGACGTTTCGTCGCCCTTGGGTCGTTCCTCGTCCGGCATCTGACCATCGATCAGGAAATGAATCTGCTCGGCAATCGACGTGGTGTGGTCGCCCATGCGCTCGATGTTCTTGGAGATGAACAGCAGGTGCATGCAGGGCGTGATGTGGCGTGGGTCTTCCAGCATGTAGGTCAGCAGGGTGCGGAACAGATTGTTGTGGATCTGATCGACTTCCTCGTCGCGCAGGCGCACATCCTCGGCAGCGGCGAGATCGCGGGTCAGATAGGCGTCCAGCACGTCCTTCACCATCTGGCGCACCATCAGGCACATGCGGCGGATTGTTTTTGCCGAAGAGCCCACCGGCGGAACCTGCGCCAGCACCTTGCTGCGCTTGGCGAGATTCTTTGTGTAATCCCCGATGCGCTCCAAATCCGCCGCCACCTTCAGCGCGGCCAGCACCGAGCGCAAATCCTGCGCCTTGGGTTGGCGTAGCGCGATGATGCGGACGACAAGCTGGTCGATTTCCGCTTCGAGATCGTCCACGGCCTTGTCGTCCAGCAGCAACTTGGCGGCAACGTCCTGATCGCGCGAGACGATGAGTTCGGCGGCGTCTTCGATCTGCTGTTCCACAAGCCCGCCCATCGTGACGACCTTGTCCTCGATGAGGGCCAGATCCTTGTCGAAGGCGGACGCGATAGATGATAATGCTGCCTATGCTCCTGGCTCGTTGCCTGATTACACACCTCGATTTGAGTGTGGCATAGATACTGTTACCGGGATTTTTCGCAATGTTCACGATAAAAACGATGCCGTCGCAATCATTAACCGGTTTGAAGACACTTTCTTCGACAGGGTCGTATTCCTACCCAATTCGGGTAACCGTAACGGTAAAATGTGGGATGGTCATGCACACGGCGGAATTAGAGGGTTATGTTTTTGGTGGCAAAAACCCACAATTGGAGAGCCTGGCCAACTCATGTTTTCTGTCCCTGGAAGAGCTTTGTCACAAGTTTCAGAAGGGGCTTTTAGGAATCTCTTCGGAATTCTCTTCCCTCTCTACCAGGGGGAGTGTACCAGGATTGATATCGCTCTTGATGATTACAGAAGAGTTGTTTCCTTTGGGCAAATCGAACAAGCGCTACATAGCAGAAATGTCAGTGGATGTAACCCCGCAAAAGCGCGTAAAATAACTGACTTCGGTGATTTTCCTGGTATTTGCTTTTATTTGGGTTCTGCGAAGTCTGACAAAATGCTTAGGGTCTATGATAAGAAAGTTGAGTCGAAGGGCGAAAGGGACTGTATTCGATGGGAGGTTCAGCTTCGCAGATATAAGGCAAATGTTGTTTTTCAGGCTTGGCTGTCTGATGATTGTAAAGAAGACTATCTGTCTTCTATTGTTCTCGGTGCTGTCGATTTTGTAGACAGGTCGTCGGGTGACCATCATGTTGATAGGCTTCCGCGTCTTCTTTGGTGGGAAGAGTTTATCGCGCTGGTGGGCATATCTCCTGTTAGGACTCCGAGTCAGAGGGTTGTTTCTGCTTTGCAGAAAAGCGGTGATTGGTTCTTCCATCGTGGGCCCGCTAAGTTTCTCGCTAAGCTTGAAAGCGCCAAGGGTTTTGACTTTGCTATGGATTTTATGATTTCGTCGCTAGAGAATGCAAAGAATAAGTTTACACAGTCCGATAGGGCTAAGTCACAGATATATGAAACAGAAGTCCTTCTGTATTGAATGACAACAGAATAAACAACAAACTACAACAGAATAAACAACAGAACAGCCATAAACAACAACAGTTTGCGGTATGGTTTCCCCTGCCACACTGAGCATTGAGCCAGAAGCTCTCACGGTGTCTTTGTTATCACAGACTAGGAACCTCTTCGGATGACACTTGACAGCTGTGCTAAACTTGCAAATTCGAGCGGTGCTGCTCTTTTCGCTCATCTCCCACACCTCGCACTTCGCCTATCGCTCTCGCTTTTGATAAGCACAGCTGTCAAGTGTTATCGAACAAGCTTGCGCAGTTCCAGCCTCACGGCGTGGCTCGCTTTAGCGTGCTGTTTCATCATCCCGTTCATGAGGTCGGCTTCGCCGTCCTGCGACTTTTATTTATTTCGTCTGGGACAGCATGTGAAGTGGGGGCTTGACGCGATAGCGTCAGACACCAGGCCGCTCGCGGCCCTTGACAGTAGTTTAGAATTTCAAAAGCAGAAAAAAGCTAGGATTTTAACCTGTCGATCAATCGAGATTGATTAGGCGTAGAAAGGGTTACAGCCTGATTCAAATAAGCTATAGTCATAAAAATATCCCCTAACCGTATCAGCGATTAGGGGATGATGTTTCTGGCCACTGATGATGACTAAAAACACAACTAATCAGAATCTAACAAGCTGCCTTCAGTTTGGCAACGTGATTATGGTCATTTCTTCGGTAGCCACTATTGGAAGTGGTTTCTATGCGTTTCGATTTTGACTGGGGGAAAAAACCCCCCTCTACTAACAGGGGGGTAAATTACCAAAATGATGATAATGCTGCCTATGCTCCTGGCTCGTTGCCTGATTACACACCTCGATTTGAGTGTGGCATAGATACTGTTACCGGGATTTTTCGCAATGTTCACGATAAAAACGATGCCGTCGCAATCATTAACCGGTTTGAAGACACTTTCTTCGACAGGGTCGTATTCCTACCCAATTCGGGTAACCGTAACGGTAAAATGTGGGATGGTCATGCACACGGCGGAATTAGAGGGTTATGTTTTTGGTGGCAAAAACCCACAATTGGAGAGCCTGGCCAACTCATGTTTTCTGTCCCTGGAAGAGCTTTGTCACAAGTTTCAGAAGGGGCTTTTAGGAATCTCTTCGGAATTCTCTTCCCTCTCTACCAGGGGGAGTGTACCAGGATTGATATCGCTCTTGATGATTACAGAAGAGTTGTTTCCTTTGGGCAAATCGAACAAGCGCTACATAGCAGAAATGTCAGTGGATGTAACCCCGCAAAAGCGCGTAAAATAACTGACTTCGGTGATTTTCCTGGTATTTGCTTTTATTTGGGTTCTGCGAAGTCTGACAAAATGCTTAGGGTCTATGATAAGAAAGTTGAGTCGAAGGGCGAAAGGGACTGTATTCGATGGGAGGTTCAGCTTCGCAGATATAAGGCAAATGTTGTTTTTCAGGCTTGGCTGTCTGATGATTGTAAAGAAGACTATCTGTCTTCTATTGTTCTCGGTGCTGTCGATTTTGTAGACAGGTCGTCGGGTGACCATCATGTTGATAGGCTTCCGCGTCTTCTTTGGTGGGAAGAGTTTATCGCGCTGGTGGGCATATCTCCTGTTAGGACTCCGAGTCAGAGGGTTGTTTCTGCTTTGCAGAAAAGCGGTGATTGGTTCTTCCATCGTGGGCCCGCTAAGTTTCTCGCTAAGCTTGAAAGCGCCAAGGGTTTTGACTTTGCTATGGATTTTATGATTTCGTCGCTAGAGAATGCAAAGAATAAGTTTACACAGTCCGATAGGGCTAAGTCACAGATATATGAAACAGAAGTCCTTCTGTATTGAATGACAACAGAATAAACAACAAACTACAACAGAATAAACAACAGAACAGCCATAAACAACAACAGTTTGCGGTATGGTTTCCCCTGCCACACTGAGCATTGAGCCAGAAGCTCTCACGGTGTCTTTGTTATCACAGACTAGGAACCTCTTCGGATGACACTTGACAGCTGTGCTAAACTTGCAAATTCGAGCGGTGCTGCTCTTTTCGCTCATCTCCCACACCTCGCACTTCGCCTATCGCTCTCGCTTTTGATAAGCACAGCTGTCAAGTGTTATCGAACAAGCTTGCGCAGTTCCAGCCTCACGGCGTGGCTCGCTTTAGCGTGCTGTTTCATCATCCCGTTCATGAGGTCGGCTTCGCCGTCCTGCGACTTTTATTTATTTCGTCTGGGACAGCATGTGAAGTGGGGGCTTGACGCGATAGCGTCAGACACCAGGCCGCTCGCGGCCCTTGACAGTAGTTTAGAATTTCAAAAGCAGAAAAAATGCCGGTTGAGTTCGACCATGTGAGGCTCCTTACCCGATGCGGCCGGAAATATAGCTTTCCGTGCGCGGGTCTTTCGGGTTGGTGAAAATGTCGTCCGTCGCGCCGGTTTCCACGATATTGCCGAGGTGGAAAAAGGCCGTTTCCTGGCTTACGCGGGCCGCCTGCTGCATGGAGTGCGTAACGATGACGATGGTGTAGCGCTGGCGCAATTCGTCGATCAATTCCTCGACGATTGCCGTAGCGATGGGGTCGAGCGCCGAGCAGGGCTCGTCCATCAGAATGACGTCCGGCGAGACAGCAATCGCGCGGGCGATGCACAGGCGCTGCTGCTGGCCGCCCGACAGCCCTGTGCCGGGCTCGTTGAGGCGGTCCTTCACCTCTTTCCACAAACCGGCCCGTTTCAGGCTCTTTTCCACCTTCGCGTCCATCTCCGCCTTGCCGGAGGCGAGGCCGTGAATACGGGGGCCGTAGGCGACGTTTTCATATATACTTTTGGGGAACGGATTGGGCTTCTGGAACACCATGCCGACCTCGGCGCGCAGTTCCACCACATCCACATCGGCATCGTAGATGTTGCGTCCGTCGAGCAGGATTTCCCCTTCGACACGGGCGATATCGACGGTATCGTTCATGCGGTTGAGACAGCGCAGGAAGGTGGACTTGCCGCAGCCGGACGGGCCGATGAGCGCCGTGACCTGCTTCTCGCGGATGTCGAGGCCTACGCCGTTCAGCGCCTGCTTGTCGGCATAGAAGACAGAGACGTCCCTGCATTGCATCTTTACGGGATGGTTCGTTTCAAGCGTCACGGTTGGTCCTGTCGGAATTGATTGGAGTGCGTTTTGGCACATCTTACCAACGCCGCTCGAAGCGGCTGCGAAGCCAGACCGCGATTGCGTTCATAGCGATGAGAAACAACAGCAGTATCACGATGGCAGCTGCCGTCTTCTGCTGGAAGCCGATTTCGGGGAAGTCTGCCCACATGTAGATCTGCACTGGCAGAACGGTGGCCGGGTCGGTGACGCCTTGTGGCAGGTCGACCACGAAGGCCACCATGCCAATCATTAGCAACGGGGCCGTTTCGCCAAGTGCGCCTGCCATCCCGATGATCGTGCCCGTCAACATGCCGGGCATAGCGAGCGGCAGAACGTGGTGAAAAACGGTCTGAATGCGGGACGCACCGATGCCCAATGCAGCCTCTCGGATAGAAGGCGGCACGGCGCGGAGAGCGGCGCGGGAGGCAATGATGATGGTCGGCAATGTCATCAGCGCCAGCACCATGCCGCCGACGATGGGGGCGGAGCGCGGGAACTCCATGAAGTTGAGGAACACTGCCAAACCAAGCAGCCCGAACACGATGGACGGCACGGCGGCGAGGTTGTTGATGTTGACCTCGATGAAATCCGTCAGCCGGTTCTTGGGCGCGAATTCTTCCAGATAGATCGCGGCCAGCACGCCAACCGGCGCGGATAGCAACAGCGTGATGCCGAGCGTCAGGGCGGACCCGATCAGCGCTCCCATGATCCCCGCCATTTCCGGCTCGCGACTCGCCCCGCCGGTGAGGAACTGCACGTTGAACTTCCGCTCCACGATGCCGCGCTCGACGAGATCATCCACATAGGCGATTTCCGCGTCGGTGATGTTCCGTTGGCTTTCAGGCAGCGACGTATCGACTAGCCCTTTCAGATAGAGATCCGCATCGTCGGAAATCGGCACGTCGATCGTGCGGGTGGTACCGATCCATTGCGTGTTGTCGGCGACAGCTGCGCGAACGATGACGGGCGCGCCGGTCGAGAACAAGCCACGCACGGTGCGCTGTTCGCTGCGCCCGGTGACATCGGGGAACAGCCCCTGTTCGGCATCGCGCACCATGCTGCGGTAGTCGAATGTGTCGGCGTTTTCCGCCGTCAGCTTGTCGTCCATCAGCTCAACCGGTAGGGCGACATGGTAATAGGTGAAGGCCGGTATCGCGTTGCCGACGACGGTGGACAGCAGAAGTATGAGGAAGGCAAACGCCGTGAAGACCGCCGCCAGCCCGTAAAGACGGAATCGGCGTTCGGCAGCGAAACGCTTGGCGGTGCGTTTGGAGCGGGTGCGGGCAATGTCTGAAACGCCCTTTCCGCCATGCCCTTTACCAGGGGGCGTAATGCGGGTCGCGCCGGTATTGGTGGCTTCAACTGCCGCTTTGCCGGGTGTGATGGGGGAATCAGTCATACTGTTCCTTGTATTTCTGCACGACCCGAAGCGCGACGATGTTCAGCGCCAGCGTGATAACGAACAGCACAAGACCGAGCGCGAAAGCCGCCAGGGTCTTGGCGCTGTCGAACTCCTGATCGCCCACCAACAGCGTCACGATCTGCACCGTCACAGTCGTCACCGCTTCGAGCGGATTGATGGTCAGGTTCGCTGCCAGACCGGCCGCCATGACGACGATCATCGTCTCGCCCACGGCGCGGGAGACCGCCAACAACATAGCGGAAACGATCCCCGGCAAGGCGGCTGGCAGGACGACGCGGCGGATGGTTTCGGACTTCGTTGCACCGAGCGCAGCCGAGCCGTCACGGAGGTTTTGCGGAACGGCGTTGATAACATCGTCGGAGAGGGACGACACGAACGGGATGATCATGATGCCCATGACAAGACCGGCGGCGAGCGCCGATTCCGAGGAGACTGTCAGTCCAATGCTTTCCCCCCAACCACGGATTGCAGGCGCAACGGTAAGGGCTGCAAAAAAGCCGTAAACGACCGTCGGCACACCGGCCAGGATTTCCAGCACGGGCTTGGCCACCTTGCGGAAACCGGACGACGCATAGTCCGACAGATAGATCGCCGACATCAAACCCACCGGCGCGGCAACGCACATGGCCACGAGCGTGATGAGCAGCGTACCGGCAAACAGCGGGATGGCACCGAAGACGCGGCTGTTGTCGTCGGACGTGGACGCACCCGCCCCCTCGAACGCCGACTGGGGCGACCAGTGGATGCCGAACAGGAAGTCGAACACCGACACACGTCCGAAGAAGCGGATGCTTTCGAAGATCAGCGAGAAGACGATGCCAACGGTCGTCAAGACGGCGACGACGGAACAGGCAATCAGCGCATAGCGCACCACCGTTTCGACAGACTGGCGCACGCGTTTGGCCGGTGTCAGGCGCGATAGGGCATAAACAAAACCGGCAAGCGCGGTGCCGAGAACCAACGCAGCCACGACCCAGAATGCACCACCCTGCAAACCGGCGACATACTCACCGGCGAGGGTCTTTTGCTCGTCGGGAAAGCCGATGCGGCCGCCGGATGCGAGAGTCATGGCATCGTTAATGAAGGCCTGAGCCTGCGGGCCTGAAAGCGCATCGATGACGCTGCCGAACCGGTCCATCAATTCGGTGTCGACGAACCATACCGCGATGCGGGATCCAACCAGCCACACGGCAAGCGCGGGCAGCAGGGCCCAGAAAAAGGCGTAGAAACCGTGATAGACCGGCCGCGAATGGAGCTTGGCCGTCTTACCGCCCACCAGCGCAACGGAGCGCTGCCGGGCGGCAAAATAGGCGATGACCGCTAGGGCGAGGAGTGCAATGGCGATCATCGGTCGTGCTTACATGGACAGGGGCTTGAGCGCCTGTGCGTCGGCGGCGACCGTGTCACGATCGGCGTCCGGCAGCGGGATCAGGCCCTTATCAGCCAGATACCCGTCCGGTCCCCAGGTGTTTTCGTCGGTGAATTCGGCAATGAATTCTTCGATACCGGGAATGACGCCGACATGCTCTTTTTTCGCATAGACGTAGAGTGAACGGGAGATCGGGTAATCACCTGAAGCGATTGCATCGAACGTCGGATCGACACCATCGATTTTCGCGCCGTTCAGCTTGGCGGAGTTCTGGTCGAGGAAAGAGTATCCGAAGATGCCGACCGCGTTCGGGTTGGCTTCCAGCTTCTGCACGATCAGGTTGTCGTTTTCACCGGCTTCGACGAAAGCGCCATCCTCGCGCAGTGCGGTGCAGGCCTTGCCTTTTTCTTCCATAGCCTCGACGGCCTCGGGGCATGCCTTCTCCATCACGAGTTCAACGAATGCGTCGCGTGTACCGGAGGTTGGCGGTGGGCCGAGAACCTCGATCTTGATGGCTGGCAGGTCCGGGTTCACGTCCGACCAGTTGGTGGCTGGATTGGCGACGACCTTGCCGTCAACAACGACGTTCTTGGCCAGTGCACCGTAAATATCCGCGTCGGTCAGGTCGAGCATGATGCCGCCCTTGGCCGAACCCAGCACGATGCCGTCGAAGCCCACTTTGATTTCAACCGGGGTGACGCCGTTCGCCTGGCAATCGGCCAGTTCAGTGTCCTTGATACGGCGGGAGGCGTTGGTGAAGTCGGGTGTCTGCTCACCGACGCCGGAACAGAACAACTTCATGCCACCACCGGTGCCGGTGGATTCAACGATTGGCGTGCCGAAGGATGTGTTCTGGCCGAAGCGTTCGGCAACGGACGTGGAGAACGGGAAGACAGTCGAAGAACCGACGATCTGTATTTGATCGCGGGCAATGGCTGGTGTGGCTGCAACGGCGGCGGCAAGCACGAGGGCGCTTGCGGAGCATTTGAGGAATGCGGTCATGGGAGACTTCCTTGTCATCTGACATTTCAAAACGCGGCGCATCCGAAGTGCGTGGCGAATGTCCGCCGCTGGCCGCCGCAATAGAGCGCGTGTGCGAAGCGTTTGTGACAACCGTGTTTCAGTTTTGTGACAGTCCGCACCTCTTGTGGATAAGTGCCTCAGGCCGCCGGAAGCAGCACTGAAATCGAGGTACCCTTACCCACCGTGCTGGTCACATCCATACGCCCGCGATGGCGGTTGACGATGTGCTTGCAGATGGCGAGGCCCAACCCTGTGCCACCCTTGGCGCGGGAGCGGCCGGAATCGACGCGATAGAATCGCTCGGTCAGGCGCGGCAGATGTTCCGGAGCGATGCCATCACCGGTGTCGGCAACGCGCACCGTCCATACTGCGCCAGCGAAACGGGGCATCGTTTCGTGATGCTCCACCGTGATTGCCACGTCCCCCTCACTGTAGCGCAGGGCGTTTTCCAGCAGGTTAAGAACCACCTGCTGCAGCTGGTCGCCGTCCCCCGTCACCAGCGCCTTATCGAACACGGAATTGATATCGATTATGCGCGCATCGTCCTCCCGGCTTGTTATGAGATCGACCGTAGCCTTGATGAGCGCCATCACGTCCACATTGCCGGTTGGACGAACGCGCTCGTCTTCCTCCACGCGACTGAGTGACAGCAGATCGTCGATGAGCCGGTTCATCCGCCCGGCCTCGCGCTGCATGGTTTCCAGAAACCGCGCCTGCGCCTCGGCATCGTCCCGCGCCGGGCCTTGCAGGGTTTCGATAATGCCGGTCAGCGTGGTAAGCGGGGAACGCAGTTCGTGGCTTACATTGGCTACAAAATCTGAGCGTTGCTGGGCGGCCTGCAGCAAGGGCGTCACGTCCCGCAATGTCAGCGCGATCGTTGCATCGACGCCATCCAGCGCCACAGCCGTGAGGCGGTAAGTCTGGTTGTGCGCTCCCACCAGACGGATGGTCGCCTGCGCCTTGCTCGCGCCTTCCATCACCTTGTCCACGCAACCCAGCGCGCCGGGTTGGCGCATGACACGCACGAATGGTTGGCCAGCCAGCCGGTCGCCAAGCAATTCTCGCGCCGCCACGTTGGACTGGACGACAGTGCTGCCCGCATTCAGCAACAGAACAGGTTCGTCCAGGGCATCGAGAATTGCGGAAAGATCGCCTCCGATCACGCCCGTTCGGCCTCGTATGCCTTCACCAGCGCCAGCGCGACCATGAGGTCGAGATGCGCCCCGCCGCCGTTCTTGAACACCGTTATTTCGGCGTCGGTTTTGCGACCAGCGTTCCCGGCCACGAGATCGTGCAGATCGCCTTGGATGGCGTCCTCGTTGATAGTCCCGTCAGCCAACGGCCGCACGAATTCGCCGATATGGTGCAGCGTGGTGGCGCGGCTGTCGACGAACCAGTGGGCGCGGTGGTGGAGATCGTCGTCTGCCTCACGCATGTCGGGGCGGTAGGCGCCGACCAGATCGACGTGGCAACCGGGCGGCACGAGCGCGCCTTTCAGGACCGGGTCGATGGTCATGGTCGCGCAGCATATAATATCGGCCTGCGGGATTGCAGCGTCGAGATCGGTTACGAGTTCGGCGTCTATCTCATCGGCCAGCACCTGCGCCCGTTCGCGCGAGCGGTTCCACACCAGCACATGGTCGATACCGGGACGAACGTGGCGGTGCGCTTCGATCAGCGGGCGTGCCATCGAACCAGCACCGAGCATCAGAAGGGTTTTCGCGTCCTTTCGGGCCAGCAAATCCGCGCCCAGCGCGCTGTCGGCGGCGGTCTTCCAGGCGGTGACTGATGTGCCGTCCACCCCTGCCGTCACTTGTCCCGTCACATCGTCGAACAGGCTGATCTGCGCGTGAACGCTGGGCAAGCTGCGGGTGCTGTTGCCCGGCACCACGGTCGCCGCCTTTGTGCCCGCGCCCAGCCCGTCGATCCATGCGCTGCGGACCAGCATGGTGTTATCGCGGGCGTGGACAAGACTGTCAGCGATATCGGCGGGCGCGAGGCGGTGGCCCGCGCGCAGGGCGTCGATGACAAGCGGCCAGTTTGCCAGCCGCGTGACATCTTCTGCGGTGAGATTGACGGGCATGGCCGCCCTTTCTTCGTTAGTCGAAGACGATAGACGGCCCTTCCGGGCGGGCTGTGTCAAGCTGCGAAGCCACGCCCTGCGCTATGCCCCTGTATACAGCAGCGTGCGGGCCGTTCGGTTCTTTAGCCACGATGGGCGTTCCAGCGTCGGAATTGACGCGGATGTCCATGTGAAGCGGCACTTCGCCAAGCAGAGGCACACCCAGTTTTGCCGCTTCCGCAACTGCGCCGCCATGGCCGAAAATATGGCTTTCCTCCCCGCATTTCGGGCAGACGAACGTGCTCATGTTTTCGACGATGCCGAGAATGGGAACAGATACTTTCTTGAACATGTTGATGCCCTTGCGGGCGTCGATCAATGCCAGATCCTGCGGTGTGGACACTATCACCGCACCGGCCAGCGGCACGTTTTGCGCCATTGTCAGTTGCGCGTCACCGGTGCCGGGGGGCATGTCGACGATCAGCACGTCGAGCGGGCTGTCCTCCGTGCCCCACGCAACCTCGCGCAACAGCTGTGTGAGCGCGGAAATGACCATCGGGCCGCGCCAGATCATGGGCGAGTCCTCCTCGATCAGCGAGCCGATCGACATGGCGCGCAGACCGTGGGCTTCCATCGGACGCAGCACGCGGCCGTCCGCCTCCGGCTTGCCTTTCAAGCCCAGAAGGCGCGGCAGGGAGGGGCCGTAGATGTCCGCATCCAGAATACCAACCGCGAGGCCCATGTCCCTCAACGCCAGTGCGAGATTGACCGCCGTGGTGGACTTGCCAACGCCGCCCTTGCCGGACGCGATGGCAACGACATGCTTGACGTGGGGAATACCTGGCTTTTCCGGTGCGGACTGTCTTGGAGGCGGGGCGCGTGGTGGCGGTGCAGCGGGGGTAGCAGCAGCAGGCGCGCCCGGCTTCTTCTCCGCCGTCATGGCGACCATGGCCGATGCCACACCCGGCAGCGCTTCGACCGCCGCCTGCGCCGCACCGCGCAACGGTTCCATATTCTGCGCCTGTTCGGCCGGCACGGTGAGCGAAAACATCACCTTGGCCCCGGCATCAGCATTTGTAACGAAGGGTTCCGACACGATTCCCGCCGACACGAGGTCGCCCTCACCGTTCGGCAGGGCGACGGCGGAAAGGGCTGCGCGGATCTGGTCTTTGGTGACGGTCATGGCTGGTTCGTTACCTTTGCAAGCAGGCCATCTCATCCCATACTCAAAGGAGGAATGGCAACGAAGAACCGAAGGACCACTCGCATGACGCAGGAAGAAGCCTTCGAAAGCGACCAGCGTAAGGCGCAGCTGGAGCAGCTACGTCAGTCGGTCAACGAAAGTCAGGCGCTACAACGCAAATTGAATGCCGAAGCCGGAGAACTGCGGCGCGAAACCGACTGGTATCCACTCGCAGCAGGTTCCGCCCTGACACTTGCGATCGTGGCAGTCGTAAAGCTGTTCCTGTAAGTACCATCTCCGCTCGGTCGAGCGGAGATGGTTCATTGGGTTAGCCCAGCAGCGAACCGAGCTGCATGGCGATGCCCATGTCGCCGTCAACTTTCAGTTTGCCGGACATAAAGGCCATCTGGGCATTCTGTTCGCCGGCGGCGATTTCCTCGAAATCGTCCTTGGAAACGCTGACCGTGCAGTCTGCATCGGCGGACGCGCCCTTGGTGACTTCGCCGGGCGTTTTCGCGCCGTCGATCGTCATGGCACCATCGTCGCCGAAGTCGAAAACGACGACCTTGCCGTCGATTGCGCCTTTTTCGGCAACGCGAGCCTGCATCTGTGTGGTGATTTCGTCGAGTGTCATGGGACAAGCCTTCCGTAAAGGTAAGAGTTGGCTTGCCCCTGCCGCATCGACGCGGCATAGTCAAACATACCCGCCGGTATGTTTCCGGCCCATAGTGAGGATTTCCCATGCGCGAAGCCGTCATCGTTTCCACCGCCCGCACACCGATCGGCAAAGCCTATCGCGGTGCATTCAACAACACGCCGTCGCAGCAGCTTGCCGGTCACGCTATCAGGCACGCGGTCGCGCGCGCCGGTGTCGATGGCGGCGAGATCGACGACGTGGTGTTCGGCGCAGCGCTTCAGCAAGGCTATCAGGGCGGCAACATCGCGCGGCAGGCGGCGCTCGCGGGCGGTCTTCCCGTCTCGGTTTCCGGCATGAGCCTCGACCGGCAATGTGCATCCGGCATGATGGCGATTGCGACGGCGGCCAAACAGGTGGTGCATGACCATATGCCGGTCTGCATCGGCGGTGGCGTCGAAAGCATTTCGATGGTGCAGACACCGGAAATGCGCGTGGCAGCGGACCCGAAGCTGGTGGCCGAACACCCGCACATCTACATGTCGATGCTGGAGACCGCTGAGGTCGTCGCTGACCGCTACGGCATTTCCCGCGATGCGATGGACGCATACGCCCTGCAATCCCAGCAGCGGACCGCAGCGGCGCAGGAAGCGGGCAAGTTCGACGACGAGATCGTGCCGCTGACCTCGACCATGGTGATGGTGGACCGCGAGACGAAAGAAAAGTCCGAGCATGAAGTGACGCTCGACAAGGACGAGGGCAACCGTCCGTTCGACCACTCTGGAAGGCCTGCAGGGACTGAAACCCGTTCTCGGGCCGGACAAGACGATCACCGCAGGCAACGCCTCGCAGCTTTCCGACGGGGCATCGGCATCGGTCGTCGATGGAAGCCAGGGACGCCGAGAAGCGCGGCATCCAGCCGCTCGGTGCCTATCGCGGCATGGCCGTCGCCGGGCTGGAGCCGGACGAAATGGGCATCGGACCGGTCTTCGCCGTGCCGAAGTTGCTGAAGCGGTTCGGCCTGAAGATGGACGATATCGGCTTGTGGGAACTGAACGAGGCGTTCGCAGTGCAGGTGCTCTATTGCCGCGACACGCTGGGCATTCCCGATGAATTGCTGAACGTGAACGGTGGTGCCGTTTCCATCGGCCACCCATACGGCATGAGCGGTGCGCGAATGACGGGCCATGCGCTGATCGAAGGCAAACGCCGCGGCGCAAAATATGTCGTCTGCACCATGTGTGTCGGCGGCGGCATGGGTGCGGCCGGTCTGTTCGAGGTCTATTGATATGGCCGATCTCGAAACGAAGATCGAAAACCGCATTGCTACCTTGACGATCAACCGTCCCGACGCGCGTAATGCTGTGACGCGGCATATGTGGGCGGATATCCGTGACCATTTGCAAGCCTTCGCAGACGATGACAATGTGGGCGCGGTCGTGCTGACCGGCTCCGGCGACAAGGCCTTTTCCGCCGGTGGCGACGTGAAGGATATGGCGGCCCGGCTCGGCAATCCCGAACCGGAAAAGATCGACGAACAGGTTGCCTACATTCAGGAAATCGTCGCCGCATCGCGACTGCTGCATACGATGCCCAAGGTGACGATTGCCGCCATCAACGGGGCGGCTGCCGGTGCCGGGTTGTCGCTGGCGCTGGCCTGCGACCTGCGGATCATGGCGGAGGACGCGAAGATGACGACCGCCTTTGCCAACATTGCATTGTCTGGCGACTTTGGTGGCGGGTTCTTTCTGTCCAAGCTGGTGGGACAGGCCAAGGCGCGGGAGCTGTTTTACCTTGCGCCGACCCTCACGGGCCGCGAAGCCGCCGATATGGGCGTCGTCAACTACGCCGCGCCGCGCGACGGTTTTGCCGATGCCGTAGCCAAGACGGCAGAGAAAATCGCCAGCGGACCGACTTCAATTTTTGCCGACATGAAGGCCAATTTCCATCTGGCGGAGACAGCGACGCTGGACGAATACCTGCATGTGGAAGCCGAGCGCATGGCGCACGCTTTTCACACAGAAGACCACCGCGAAGCGGCGATGGCGTTCGTGCAGAAGCGCACGCCCGTGTTCAAGGGCCGCTAGCAACCGGCTCACGCCTGTTCACCAAACGGGGAGCGCGCGTTGCGTCAACGTGGTGCGCGCTTCATCATGGGCGAAATCTGGATGGCCCGATGACCCATGACCGAAACTGCAAACTCAGCCACATCCGATAAATCCGGTCTGCCGTGGATGAAAATTGCCATCGGCGTCGTGGCGCTCGTGGCTGTCATTGCCGCCTACCGGCTGTTGCCTATCGCAGAATGGGTGGAAGCGTTTCGCACATGGGTGACGGATTTGGGCCCATTTGGTTGGGTCGTATTTATCGTCGTCTATGCGCTGACGACATTTGCGCTGGTGCCGGGGTCGATCCTGACGCTGGCAGCGGGGGTGGCGTTCGGTTTGTGGGGTTTCCCTCTCGTCATTATTGGCGCAACGCTTGGTTCAGCGTTGTCGTTTCTCGCGGCGCGATACGTCTTTCACGACAGGGTGCAGCAAAAGGTCTCGGCCTACCCAAAATTCGATGCCGTCAATCAGGCAATCGGTGACGAGGGCTGGCGCGTCGTCGGCCTGCTGCGTCTTTCTCCCGCCTTGCCTTTCTCGCTGCAAAACTGGTTTCTCGGCCTCACGCCGGTCGCCTTCTGGCCCGCACAAATCGCTACCTTCTTCGGCATTATGCCAGGAACGCTGCTGTATGTATGGATTGGCTCCCTCGGCGGACAGGCTGCGGCAGGCGGCGGAGACACGAGCACACTGAAATATGTCATCTTCGGAGCTGGCATTTTAGCCACTCTGGCTGTCACGGTGCTTGTGACAAAAAAGGCCAAGGCAAAACTGGCACAGATAGAAGCCAAATCGGGCGACGCGCGTTAAGGTGCGATAATCTTTCAGCCGGACCAACGCCATGACCACGCTTATCGTCGCCTACATCGCCACCACCCTCGTGTTTTTCGCCATCGATTTCGTGTGGCTTGGATATGTCGCGAAGGATTTTTACCAAAGCCAGATCGGCGACTTGCTGCTTGAGAATTTCAATGCGGTCGTGGCAATCGTGTTTTATCTTTTCTATGTCATCGGCATCATCATTTTTGCAGTCAATCCGGCACTGAAGTCCGGGTCGCTCGGTACTGCGCTGCTTTACGGCGCCCTGTTCGGGGCGTTCTGCTACGGCACCTATGACTTCACCAATCTGGCGACGCTTAAGGGCTACACAACCACCGTCGCACTAGCCGACCTGGCTTGGGGCACGGTGTTGACGGCGGTTTCAGCGACGGCAGGCACCTGGATCACCATGAAGATCATGGGTTAGCGCTCGTCACGGTCTTTTGACTTGGGGCGGCTGATATCCGCCCCATTGCACACTATGTTGAGCGCACAGGAGATTTTGCCATGAACAGACGTACCTTCCTTCTCGCCGCCGGCTCCGCTGCAATGGTCGGCCTGGCCGTTATGCCCGGCCTCCGCGTCTCGGCCCGTGCTGCGAGCGACCCGCTGGCGACTGAAACCACATTCGGTCATGATTTGCTGCCGGACCCTGTCGGGCGTGTGGAGAAGACGGCTGAGCAATGGAAAGCGCTGCTTTCACCTGAAGAATATGCCGTCTTGCGTGAAGAGGCGACCGAACGTCCGTTCACGTCTCCGCTTCTCGAAATCAAGGAAACGGGCACTTACGCCTGTGCCGGTTGCGACCTGCCGCTCTACCGCTCGGAAACGAAATTCGATTCCCGCACGGGCTGGCCTTCGTTCTACGAGGGAATTGCCGGTGCGTTGGGCACGAAAAGAGACTTTGGCCTGTTCCTGCCGCGCACTGAGGTGCATTGCATCCGTTGCGAGGGGCATCAGGGCCACATCTTCACCGATGGCCCCGCCCCCACCGGCAACCGCCATTGCATCAATGGCGTGGCGATGAAGTTCGTGCCGGACGACAAGCAGACGGGCTAGTCGACAGCGACGAGCTTGCCCTTGTAAATGACGGGGCCGGTAGCTGTTCCGGTGGGTGAACCACCGGACGGCTCCAGCGAAATGGCAACCAAATCACCGTCCCGCGCGGGCAATGCACCGAGGTCGATTTCGCCCTCTCCAACGAGCCCGACCGACACGGCCTTCTCCCCGTCCGGCACATACCAGACTTCGAGACTCTTGCCGCTTGGGCGTTCGATACCGAGGCTGCGAACTGTTACATATCTCGTCTGCGCATCCACGCTAACGACAAGCGATGGTTGATCGTCGCCTGCATTGACGACCGCCACGAATTGCTGCCCGTCATCCGGCTGACTGCGTTCAATCCCAGCCAGCCGATCCACCACCGGCAAAGCCTCCTGCCGCACCGCATCGTTGAGCGCCAACAACCCCAACGCAACCGCGAGAGCGGCGGCAAGCGCCGTTGCCGCGCGCCAGCGGCCACGGCTGCGGCGGAGTTTGGTTTCGATGTTCGTGTTGGCGGCGGCTGGTGCCGAGACGGCAGCAGGCACAGGTTGTTCGGTAGTCAAACCGCTGGTAATTCGCGCCCAGACACTCTCCGGCACGGCAACGGGTGAAATCGTGGCACTGAGGGTGCCTAATGTCCGCTCCCAGAAAGCGACCGCATCGCGCGTGTCCGCGTCCGTTTTCAAACGTGCAGCAAACGCCACGCGCTCGTCTTCCGAGAGCGTGCCGATCACATATTCGGCTGCATCCATCTGCAGGTCTTGCGGTTCGTTACTCATCGTTTCTTTCCAGTTCCAGCCGTCCCGTTTCCCCACATCATCATTGTTCCAAACACGCTTTCAGCGCGATCAGCCCACGGCGCAGACGCGTCTTGATCGTACCGACCGGCGCAGAGAACCTTTCTGCCAGTTCCTCGCGGGAAAAGCCTTCATAGTAGGCCAGCAGAACATAGTTGCGGTCGTCATCCTTCATTTCACCCAGGCATAAACGCAGGGTTTCAAGCTCGGCCACGTCAAGGGATTCGGCGTCCTGCGCTCCGAGGCGAAAAATCTGTTCCTCATCACCGGGTTCATCAACCGTGCGCTCCGGTTTTTGCGTTCGCAGCACATCGATCGCCCTGTTGCGCGCGACTGTTGCCAGCCAGGTGATAGGGCGGCCCTGTGCGGAGTCGTATTTTCCCGCCACCCGCCAAACCTTGAGATAAACATCCTGCAACACGTCCTCTGAGCGTCCCCTGTCCCGTAGGATACGCAGCACAACGCCGAATAGTTTTGCGTTGGTGCGTTCGTACAGGGTGCGGAACGCCGTGCGGTTGCCGGCGGCCACCTGTGTCATCAGGTCTTCGAGACTGGTCTGGTCCATTCGCATCCCGCATTCAAACGCTACTGGACGTCCTTACCAACACATGCGTCACACTCCAACCGCGCTCTTTTCAGCGAAGCTGTGGATGGGCAGTGTGTCGCAACCCGCGAATCCCCCGGTGGACCCGTCTCCGATGCCCACGATCCGCCGTCTCGACGGCACTCTCGTCAATCAGATCGCCGCCGGTGAGGTCATCGAACGGCCTGCCGCGGTCGTGCGAGAATTGGTGGACAATGCCATCGATGCAGGCGCGCGGCGCATCGAGATCGTGACGGCGGGGGGCGGGCAGGAACTGGTGCGCGTGAGCGACGATGGTGCGGGCATGACGCCGGACGACCTGCGGCTTTCCATCGAACGCCACTGCACGTCGAAGCTCGATGGCGGATTGTCGGCCATCCGCACGCTGGGCTTTCGCGGCGAGGCGCTGCCCTCTATCGGCTCCGTGGCACGCATGACCATACGCTCCCGCCAGCGCGGGGCGGACAATGCCTGGGAACTGGCGGTGGACGGCGGTGCGGTTTCCGAACCCGTTCCGGCAGCGCTTGGCGAGGGCACGCGGGTAGAGGTGCGCGACCTGTTTCATGCCACGCCCGCACGGCTGAAGTTTCTGAAAACGCCCCGCGCCGAGGCGGGTGCGATTACGGAAGTCGTGCGCCGCGCGGCGCTGGCCCACCCGTTCATCCATTTCGTGCTGACGGGCACCGACCGGTCGCGCTTCGACGTTCCTGCCCAGACGGGAGATACGGCCCTGCAAAACCGTCTGGCGCAGATCCTGGGCAGTGAGTTCACCGACAATGCGCTGGAAATCAATGCCCATCGGGAAGGCGCGCAGCTGACAGGCTATGCGGGCTTGCCGACCTTCAACCGGGGCAATGCGCTGCACCAGTTTCTCCACGTCAACGGTCGCCCGGTGAAGGACAGGCAGCTGACCGGCGCGGTGCGGGCGGCATATATGGACGCCATTCCCCGCTATCGGCATCCGGTTCTGGCGCTGTTCATCGACATCGACCCGGTGCTGGTGGACGTGAATGTGCATCCCGCCAAGGCCGAGGTGCGATTCCGCGATGCGGGGCTGGTGAAAGGGCTGATTATTGGCGCATTGCGCGAAGCGATTTCCGGTGCCCGCTTTCGCGCTGCTACCACCGGCGGCGCGCGCACGGTCGATGCCATGCGGCAGGTCACGGAAGGATGGGGGCAACCGGCGAGGCCGTTTGGTGGCTTTGCAGAGCAGGCACAGCCGGGACTGACCGGTTACGCGGAGCCAAGTGCGGATATTCGCGCCGTGGAAAACGAGCCAACCGACGCACCGCTGGGTGCCGCACGGGCGCAGATACACGAAACCTATATCGTGGCGCAGACTTCCGATGGCATCGTGCTGGTCGACCAGCACGCCGCACACGAGCGGCTGGTTTACGAGCGTATGAAAGCGGAAATCGCAAAAGGCGGCGCGGCCGTGCAGATGTTGCTTGTGCCGGACATCATCGACATGCCCGATGACGATATTGCGCGCATTCTGGACGTCACAGACCTGCTGGAAAAGAGCGGGTTGATTATCGAGTCTTTCGGACCCGGCACCCTGGCCGTGCGCGGCACACCGGCGGCGCTCGGCACCTGCGATACCGCTGCCCTGCTACGCGACCTTGCCGACGAGTTGGCCGACTGGGGCACGGCAACCCACATCTCCAAACGCCTCGATATGGTGGCCTCGACTATGGCCTGTCACGGCTCCGTGCGCGCCGGACGCCGGTTGCGGCCCGAAGAGATGAACGCCCTGTTGCGGGAGATGGAAGCCACACCCAATTCCGGCCAGTGCAACCACGGGCGGCCCACATGGGTGGAACTGAAACTCGGCGATATTGAAAGACTGTTCGGTCGCCGCTAGGTTCTGCCAGAACCCGAATACGAAACAATCCCGTGCTGAACCGCCTCGACATTAGCCTGCCCGCGCCCGCGCAAGTCCGTTACATGGAAGCCGACTACAAAGTGCTGTCCCCCGGTCAGCATGTGGTTTGCGCCATCACCGGCGAGGCCATTCCGCTGGACGAATTGCGTTATTGGAGTTGGGAACGGCAGGAAGCCTACGTGGATTGCCACGCTTCGCTGAAAGCGGAAATGGCAGCGCGGGCGGCACGCAAGGGCTAGTCGGCTCGGTTGCGCTTTGCGAACGCAGCGAATGTATTTTCGATAATACCCTCCGCACGGCGCGGGTTCTCAAAGACGATCTCGACCGGCAGTGCGTAGGATTGCTCGTGCAAGGCTGCGTGCTTTTCACCGACTCCGACAAGACGCACCTTGTCCTTCTCGGTCGTCGCCAAGGCCACATTCAGTGCGCCGGCCTGTTGCAGCAGCGTGTCGCAATCAGCTGCCGAATAGGGGTGGTGGTCGGGAAAGACCCGCTTTTCGACAATGTCGGCTTCGACAGCTTCGAGACTGCGGAAAAACCTGTCCGGGTCTCCGATGCCGCAATAGGCCAGCACCTTGACGCCGCGCCATCGGGCCGGATTGGGCACCTGCAGCAGGCCGGTCATCACGGGTTTCGCCATGCGCGCCGCCTGCCGGACGACCGCGACGCCGCCGTCCGATTTGCCAATGACCAGAACGGCGGATGTCTTGGCCAGTTGAGTTCGCAAAGGCGCGCGGAGCGGACCTGCCGGATGGACGAAACCGTTACCGATGGACCGGGTGGAATCGACCACCGCCAGCGTAAAATCCTTGTGCAGCGACGGGTTCTGAAATCCGTCATCCATGATGATGAGCGACACGCCAGCAGCTTCCAGCGCCTTGGCACCTGCCACACGGTCTGCGCTCACGACCGATGGACCATGGGCGGACAGGAGCATTGCCTCATCCCCGACCATTCTTGCCGTATCTTTTTGCCGGTCCACGCGGTGCGGGCCGCTGACCGTGCCGCCGTAACCGCGGCTGAGGAAGCCCGGTTTCAGGCCTTTTGCAGACGCCACTTTTGCAAGCGCGATGGCCGTTGGCGTCTTGCCAGCCCCGCCCGCGATGAAATTGCCAATGCAGATGACCGGCACGATCGCAGCATAAGTCGGCTTGGCCACCATGCGACGGCCCGTAACCGCACCGTAAGCCAGCGCGGCCGGGGACAGCGCCCATGCGGCAAGGCCCGGGCTGTCGTACCAGAATGTCGGTGTGTCCGAGATCGCCACGGCTTATTGCGCCGCGATGGAAGGTGAGCGGTGGCGCGTGGCGCGGCGGTCCAGTTGCGCTTTCAGTTGCAGCGGCGCGATGAACGGGTCGAGAGCCAGCATCGTGCGGTCCAGCGCTCCGCGCAGACCGGCGATCGTCTCCTCCGCCCGTGCAGCCATATCGGCCCGCATTTCCGGGTGCGACCACAGGTGCAAGACATTGGCTGCGATATCCGGCGCGTCTTCCACGAGACTTGCGGCCTCGTTTTCCAGCAATGCCTGATACGTGTCGCGGAAGTTCTGCACGTAGCGACCGGACAAAACGGCAGCGCCGGTGAGAACAGGCTCAATCGGGTTCTGCCCACCCTGCGCCGCGCTCTCGTTGCGGCTGGTCGTGTTGCCAAGCGAGCGGCCAAGCAAGGCGATGTCGGCGAGTTGCAGGAACAACCCGGTCTCGCCAATCGTGTCAGCCAGATAAACGGATGTGCCCGGTGTGATATCGCTGCCGGAGGAGCGCCGCACGTAGGACAGGCCTGCCGCGTCCAGCACCGCGCCCACTTCGTCGGCCCTTTGAGGATGGCGGGGGGCGAGAATGGTCAGGGTGTCAGGTCTGTGTTCGGCCAACAAATTGTGGGTCTGGGCGACAACGCTTTCCTCATCCGCATGGGTGGACAGGGCCAGCCATGAGGGCCGTCCGCCGATCTGCGCTTTGAGCCGCGCAGCCTCCTCCGCTTGGAAGACGGGCGGTGCGGCATCAAGTTTCAGATTGCCGACATCGACAACGCGCGGTGCGCCAAGGTGTCGGAAACGTTGTGCATCGAGCGAGGACTGCGCAGTGACGATGGCCAGTTTTCCGAAAATCCGCCGCGCCAGTTCCGGCCGTTTGCGCCAGCGCTTGTCGGAACGGTCGGACATACGGGCGTTGACCAGAAATTGAGGTATCTGACGCGCGTGCAGTTCGGCAATCGTGGTCGGCCACAATTCGGATTCGGCAAAGATGGCGAGGTCCGGCTTCCAGTAGTCGATGAACCGCGCCACCGCCTTGGGCAGATCGAGCGGCACGTATTGGTGCAGCGTCATCGGCCCGAGACGGCCTTTCAGCATCTCGGCCGATGTGACAGTTCCGGTGGTCACAACGAGATTAATGCCGCTCTCCTCAAGCCGTTTGACCAAGGGCAGTATCGCCAGCGATTCACCCACGCTGGCCGCGTGGAGCCAGATGACCGGGCCTTCCGGGCGAACGTAGCTGGCGTAGCCATAGCGCTCGTAGCGCCGCTCGCTGTCCTCCTTACCGCGCTTGGCGCGACGGCGCAGCAAGATGCCCGCGAACGGGTAAACCGCCGAGCCAAACAGGCGATAGGCGCGCAGGGCCGTCGCGGCGGCAAGGGATCGGGGCCAGCCGCTCATCGTATCTCGCGGGTTGAAGCAATCATCGCACCGTCATGGGACGGGATTCAGGCATTTTCCGGTTCGAGCAACTTGTGCATGTGAACGATGAAATACCGCATGTGCGCGTTATCGACCGTCGATTGGGCTTTGGCTTTCCACGCCGCACGGGCGGATTTGTAGTCGGGAAAGATGCCGACCACATCCAGCGCGTCCAGATCGCGGAAGCTTATGCCTTTCAGGCTTTCCAGTTCACCACCGAAAACGAGGTGCAGCAGTTGTTTGGATTCCGTTTCGATCGCCATATCGGGTGTCCCTTCGTGCAAAGTTCGTGCTGCGCTCATCCCATATGTTGGGCGGCAAGGACAAGCATTTCCTCATGGGCAGAGGCTGACAGATGCGATGAGATGGGGATGGCTGGTCTGCTGCTGGTTATAGATCGGCACCGCACCGTCCAGCGTCGTCAACCGACCGCCCGCCTCGTGCAGGATGAGATCGGCGGCTACGAGATCCCAGTCTTTCGGGCCGGACCGTGCCAGTCCGAGATCGACGCGACCGGCTGCGACCATCGCGATGCGGTAGGCGAGAGATGGCACGTAGGGCACCCGCTCGACCTTGCCATCGAGCGCTTTCAGCAGGCTTGTCTGCAAACCGCGCGGGCCGGTGACCCGCAGCATCTCCGGCGGCTCGACACATGCTAGAGCCTGCCCTTCCAGCCATGCGCCGCTCCCGGTGGCGGCCGTGTAGGTCTCGCCCAAAGCAGGACAGAACAGCACGCCCGCAATCGGTCGGCCTGCTTCTACTATGCCGATGGACACACACCATTGTTTACTGCCCGCGAGAAACCCACGCGTGCCGTCGATGGGGTCGACCACGAAAGTACGGGTGCGTCCGATGCGTCCAGCTTCGTCGTCGGCGGTTTCTTCCGAAAGCCAGCCGTAGTCCGGGCGCACGGCGAGCAACTCCTGTTTCAGGAATGTATCGACGGCGAAATCCGCTTCGCTGACGGGAGACTGCCCCTCCTTCATCCACACCTTCGGGTCATCGCCGAAATAGTCCATCGCAATCGCCCCGCCCCGCGTGGCGAGACCGGTGATGAGGGCGAGGTCGTCCTGCACGCCGCTATCGTCCTGCAACGGTCATGCCTTCGATCAGCAGCGTCGGCGCGCAGGTGGAGAAGCCGGTTTCAAGGTCGCTCGCCGGTTCCATGCGGGCGATCATGTCCGTCAGCCGGCCTGCGATGGTGACTTCGGAAACGGCGAAGGTGGTCTCGCCGTTCTCGATCCAGAAACCGGATGCGCCGCGCGAGTATGTGCCGGTGACGAGGTTGGCCCCCTGCCCGATCATCTCGGTCACGTAGAAACCGGTTGGCAGCGCTGCGATCATCTCTTCCGGCGAACGCGCGCCGGGATGCAACGTGAGGTTGGTGGAGGACGGGCTAGTGCCAGACCCTGCCCGTGTGGCGCGGCCGTTGGTTTCCAAGCCCAATTCGCGCGCCGTGGCGCTGTCCAGAACCCATGTTGCGAGCCTGCCGTTCTTGACGAGATCATACGCCTCGCCCGCCACACCCTCCCCATCGAACGGGCGGCTGGATTGGCCGCGCTTGATGAACGGGTCATCGGTGATCGTAATCGTTTCCGGCGTAATCAGCTCCCCCAGCCGGTCGAGCAGATAGGACGTTCCGCGCGCTATCATCGCACCGTTTGCGGCTCCTGTAATGTGCCCCACAAATCCCCGCGCTATGCGGGGGGACAGGATGACCGGCACGGACTGGGTTTCCACCTGACGCGGCTTCAGTTTGGCAACCGTGCGCTCCCCTGCCAGCCGCCCGATGGAAGCCGGGTCGCGTAAATCCTCGGCATAGCGTTGGGAGTCGAAATCGTAGTCGCGCTGCATGCCCGTCCCGGTGCCGGCAACGGCGGAGACGGACAATGAGAACCGGCTGGTGCGATATGCACCGCTGAAGCCCGCACTGGTGACCAGCACGACACCACCCTGCCCGTAACCGTAAGACGCGCCAGAGCTTTGCTCAACGCCATCGACGGCCAGCGCCGCCGCCTCGCAGGCCAGTGCCGCCTCGCGCATGTCGGTCTGGCTCGGCTCGTTATTGTCGAACAGATCAAGGTCGCGGATTTCGGTCGCAAAACGGTCGGAAGGAGCAAGGCCTGCAAACTTATCCGGCGGCGAAACCCGCGCCATCGACACGGCTCGCTCTGCAAGCGATGCGATGTCGTCGGCACGGTTGGCGTTAATACTGGCGGAGCGGTCGCCAACGAACACGCGCAGGGTGAAACCGGCATTCTCCGCACTTTCGGTGTCCTCCACTTGCCCGTCGCGCACCTGCACACCGGACGAACGGCTGGCGGAAACGACCGCATCACCGGCATCGGCACCGGCTTTCACCGCGGCGTCGACCAACGCAGCGGCTCTGTCCTGCAGAGTATCGAGGTCGAAAACCTGGGTCATGTGGTTTGCTGATTGGGAGACGGTGTTGCGTGTTTCCTATGGTCTTGTCCGCATCGCCACAAGGGACGCTTGCATCATGCGCCGCCCCGCCACACTGTCGCTGCATGTCGCTCGAATCCCAGTGTTATTGTCATGGCTGACCCCGCCGGACCATCGATGGTCTTTGTGGAAGCCGTCGTTCTGTTGGGCGGCGCGACCATTGCCGCACCCCTGTTTAAGAAAATCGGCCTCGGCACAGTGTTGGGCTACCTGTTTCTCGGCCTGCTGCTTGGCCCTATCATGCAGTTCGTTGGGCGCGGCGAGGGGGAGGACGTGCTGCATGTGGCCGAACTGGGCGTGGTGCTGCTGCTGTTCATCGTCGGGCTGGAGCTGAAACCCGCACGCCTTTGGGAAATGCGGACGGAAATCTTTGGATTGGGCGGTTCGCAGGTTCTGCTGTCCGGGCTGCTTATCGGAGCGTTGGCATGGTGGCTGCGGTTCGAATGGGCAGCTGCCCTTGCCGTCGGGTTCGGGCTTGCGCTTTCGTCCACCGCATTCGCGTTGCAACTGATGGAGGAGCGCGGCGAAAGCGGCACGACCTACGGCAAGCGGGCATTCTCGATCCTGCTGTTTCAGGATCTCGCCATTGCGCCGCTTCTCATCGCCGTGCCTCTGCTGGCGGCTGGCAGCATGGAAATTACCGGCGCGGGCATGGTCCAGGTCGGCATAGCCGTCGCCTGCGTCGTGGCGCTCATCCTGATCGGGCGTTATGCACTGAACCCGCTGTTCAACATCATCGCCGACACCGGCGCGCGGGAAGCGATGATCGTGGCGGCTTTGTTCGTCGTCATAGGCTCCGCCGTGCTGATGCAATTTGCCGGACTTTCCATGGCGATGGGGGCATTCATCGCCGGTGTCATGCTGGCGGAGTCGCGTTACCGGCACGAATTGGAGGCCGACATCGAGCCATTCCGTGGCGTGTTGCTGGGGCTGTTCTTCGTGGCTGTCGGGCTGTCGGTCGATCTCGGTGTGGTGCTGGAAAACTTCTGGCTCATCATCGCCGTTGTGCCGGTAACCATGATCGTGAAGGCGGTGGTTCTCTACTGGCTTTCGCGGGCTTTCGGCTCCGACCATAATGACGCGGCCCGCATTTCCGGCGTGTTGCCGCAGCACGGCGAGTTCGGCTTCGTGCTGTTCACGGCGGCCACGTCGGCCGCGTTGCTGGACAGCGAAAACGCTTCCATCCTCATCGCCTGCACGACCCTGTCCATGATGGCGACACCGCTGTCGGTTTTCATCTCGACCAAACTACAAACCGGATCCGGTGAAGCGGAACAGATGGACGAGGATTTCGACGGCGCGGGTTCCGACGTGCTGATGATCGGCTTTTCCCGCATGGGGCAGATCACCTCGCAGGTGCTGCTGGCCGGCGGCAACGATGTGACCGTGCTGGACAATTCCGCCGACCGGATGCGGCAGGCGGAGCGGTTCGGGTTCCGCATCTATTTCGGCGACGGCACCCGCAAGGATGTGCTGCGCGCCGCCGGTATAGAACGGGCCAAGCTGGTGGCCGTTTGCACCCAAGACAAAGACACGACGGACAAGATCGTCGATCTTATCCATCACGAATATCCGGACGTGCAGATCTATGTTCGCAGCTACGACCGCGGTCATGCGCTGGAATTGCTGGCGCGGGAGCGGGTCTGGCAAATCCGCGAAACCTTCGAAAGCGCGCTCGTAATGGGCGGCGCGTTGCTTCAGGCGAGCGGATGCAGCGAAGAGGACGCCGCACGCATCGTCGCCGACGTTCGCAGGCGCGACAAGGATCGTCTCAACGAGCAGCTGAAGGATGGCTTGACCGCAGGCCGCCAGCACCTCCACTTCGAGCCCGTGCCGGAACCGCTCGACAACGTCGAACGCCACGAACACCACGAGAAACCAGGCACCCAGCCCACGAAAGCCGCCAAATAGGAAACTCCATGTCCGACATCACCCCGTTCCACCTCGCCTTTCCCGTCCACGACCTCGAAGCCGCGCGGGATTTTTACACCAACGGCCTCGGCTGCGGCACGGGGCGCGAGAGCGACCACTGGATCGACTTCGACCTGCATGGTCACCAGATCGTCGCCCACCACAAGGACGGTATGGAAACCGGTATCGAGACGACGAACGCTGTCGATGGCGACGCCGTGCCGGTGCCCCATTTCGGGGTCGTGTTGCGAATGGAAGACTGGCAGGCCATGAGCGAGCGGCTGCTGGCGCGGGACGACACGCGCTGGGTGATCCGTCCGAAAATACGGTTCAAGGGTGAACCGGGGGAGCAGGCCACGTTCTTCCTGCTCGACCCGTCCGGCAACGCGCTGGAGTTCAAGGCATTTGCAGACATGGGGTCGTTGTTTGCCAAGTAGGCCTGCCTGATGGCCATTGCCAAGAAAGACCCCGATAAGGCCGTCTTCCTAACCGGCTCCACCATGCGCCATGTGGTGGTGATGACGGCCACGTCGTCCGTGGGTCTCGTGTCGGTGTTTTTCGTGGACGCGATCAACCTGTTCTACATCGCCCTGCTCGGACAACAGGAACTGGCGGCTGCCATCGGTTACGCTGCGACGATCATGTTCTTCTCGATCTCGATCAATATCGGGCTGTCCATTGCAACATCCGCCATGGTCGGGCGGGCGCTCGGTGCGGGCGATCCGGAGGGGGCGAGGCGGCTGGCAACCTCTTCCGTCATCATTCTGGTGTCCACCGCAGTTGCTCTCGCCGTATTCCTATATTTCACGGTCGGTTTCTTCCTGCATCTGTTGGGCGCGCGGGGCGAAACGCTGCGCCTTGCCGTAGACTTCATGCATATCGTCGTGCCGTCTATCCCCTTGCTCGGCTTTGTGATGTGCGCCGGGGCCTTGCTGCGTGCGAAAGGCGATCCGAAGCGGGCGATGTATGTCACCCTAACCGGCGGCGCGGCAGCGCTCGTGCTGGACCCAATCCTCATATTCGGCCTCGATATGGGCCTGACCGGTGCTGCCGTCTCCACCTTTGTCGTGCGCGCAATCATGGCCCTCGTCGGCTATTGGGCGGTCGTGCGGGTCCACGACATGCTCGGACCGTTCGAGGGGCAAAAGAGCCTCGAAGCTGCTCGGCCTTTCATGGTGATCGCTATTCCCGCCGTCGCCACGCAGCTCGCCACGCCCGTGGGCAATGCCTACGTGACCGAAGCGGTGGCCGGTTTCGGCGACGATGCGGTGGCGGGCTGGGCTATCGTCGGGCGGCTCATGCCGGTGGCCTTCGGCACCATCTTCGCCCTGTCGGGTGCAGTCGGGCCGATCCTGAGCCAGAACTACGGCGCCCGGCAGTTCGACCGTGTAAACAGCGCCATGCGCGATGCGCTCATCTTCACCACGATTTACTGCCTGTCGGCGTGGGCCGTGCTGGCGCTGCTTTCCGGTGAGATCGTCGCTCTTTTTGGGGCGACCGGAGACGCGGCGCTTGTCATCCGCACGTTCTGCCTGTTCGTGGCGGCGTCGTTCCTGTTCAACGGCGCGCTGTTTGTGGCCAATGCGGCCTTTAACAATCTCGGCTTTCCGGTCTATGCGACCGTGTTCAACTGGGGTCGCGCAACGCTCGGCATCATCCCCTTCGTGTGGCTCGGCCAGCGGCTCGGAGGCGCGGAGGGTGTGCTGATCGGCTGGGGATTGGGCGCGGTGGTATTCGGCATCGGTGCCGTCATCGTCGCCTTCCGCGTTATCAACTCCCTGCCCGCCCGTGCCGCAAAAGAGGACGCGCAGGAGGCGGAGCGCAAGCCTGTCTATCCGGCGTCGCAATCCGCCTTTACGAGCGGCAAGGGCGCGAGCGTCGGGCTGGACTAATTCGCCGCTGCTTCCAGCGGCCGCCCGACGGTGACGACGGACGGATCGGCGGTGAGCAGTTCCTTTGCCATCCGCTTTACATCGTCCAGCGTCACGTCAGCCACGTAACCGGCGCGCCGGTCCATATAGTCGATGCCGAGGTCGCTTTCCTGAATGGCAACGAGCACGGAGGCGATCTTGGACGATGTGTCGAGGTTCGAGATTGCGTAGGAGCCGGTGATGTAGGCCTTGGCGTTGTCGAGTTCCTCCTGCGTCGGCCCATCGTCGGCCATACGCTTCACCTCGGCCAAAATAATATCGACCGTTTGTTGCGCCCTGTCGGCCTGTGTGGCTGACCCGCCGCCGAGCAGGCCGGAATGATCGTTCAGGGACAGATATGTGCCCACACCATAGGCCAGCCCGCGCTTTTCGCGCACTTCGTCATAAAGGCGCGAGGAGAACGAACCGCCGCCCAAGACATAGTTCATCAGGTAGGCGGCGAAAAAGTCCTCGTCGTCCCGCTTGATGCCGGGCAGTGCCAGGGTGATCGACGTTTGCGGTGTATCCAGTTCGATGTGCCGATCCTCGCCAGTCTCCACCGTGATGTCCGGCACCGGCGTCAGCTGCGCCTTTTCTGGCAGGTCGCCGAATACGGTGTCGAGCATGTCGATCAGGTCTTCCGGCGCGATCGCACCAACGACGCCGATGATGAGATTGTCACGGGCAAACACGCGCTTATGGTAGGACTTCAGATCGTCCGGTTGCAGGGTGGCCACAGTTTCCAGCGTGCCGGATGACGGGCGCCCATAAGGATGGTCACCATACACCAACTCGCGCATAGCCTTGCCCGCGATGGCGTTCGGGTCGGTTTCCTGCTGGCGCAGATTGTTCGACAGCGACGCTTTCATGCGCTCCGTCGGCTCGGTATCGAAACGCGGTTCGACGAGCATCTTGCGGAGCAGGTCGAAGCCTTCGGCGCTGTCGTCCACGATGGTCTGGGCAGAGCCGGAAAACGTGTCCTGCCCGGCGTTGAACGAATAGTTCAACCCGGCGTCGTCCAGCGCTTCCTGCAGCTGCTGGCTTGAAAGGTCGGCGGCGCCTTCGTCCAGCATCGTGGCCATAAGCTCGGCGGTGCCTTCCTTGCCGGTCGCGTCCTGCGTCGCTCCACCTTTGAACGTGAAGGACATGGCGATGAGGGGCACGGTGTAATCCTCAACCAACAGCGCGGTGATGCCCTGTTTGCTGGTGACTTTCTGAATATCCACGGCCAACACGCCGGTGGCAGATAGCGAGAGCGCGATGAAAGCGGCGGAGGCTGTTTTCAAAAAGGTCATTGGTTCAGCCTTCTTTCTCGGTGTTTGGTTCAGCCGTGGTTTCCGGCGCAGGTTCCGGCAGCAGATTGCCGGTCACGGAGCGGACTTTTTGCAAATAGGTGCGAGCGGCGTCCTGCACGGCTTTCGGCGTTACGGCGGCAATCCGGTCCGGCCATTGCTGCACATCTTCAATGGTGAGACCGGAGGCAAGCGAGGCACCGTAGATGCGGGCCAGCGTCGACTGGCTGTCGCGGGCGAAGATGGCGGAACGTTTCAGCCGTTTCACAGCGCGGTCGATTTCCGCCTGCGTCACGCCGTTTGCGATGACATCCTCGATAGCCTTGTCGGTCGCAGCTTCGAGATCGGACAGCGTGGCGTCGCCACGAGGGGTGGCATACACTCCGAACTCGGTGTCATCGAGCGAACCACCTTGATAGTAGGCACCTGCGCCGGTGGCTATTTCATCACCCAGCACGAGCGCGCGGTACAGGCGGCTGGTTGTGCCGCCACCCAGAATTTCGCTTAAAATTTCCAGCGCTTCCGCCTCGCCTTCCGTGGCATTGCCGTAGGAAGGCGCAAGATACAAGCGCTGGAAGACTGGCTGGCGCACGCGGGCGTCTGACAGGTCAACCCGCCTTGCAGCACGGGGTTCCGGCTCCAAGGGGCGCGCCCGGTCGCCCGGCTCGGCACGGCGTTCGACCTTGCCATATGTGGCCTCGGCAAGTGTCTTCACGTCGTCTGCATCCACATCACCAGCAACTACGAGAATTGCGTTGTTGGGGGTATAGAAGCGGTCATAGAAGAAAATGGCGTCTTCCTTCGTCAACGCATTCATTTCATGCCGCCAGCCGATGATCGGAATGCCGTAGGGGTGGTTCTGATAAAGCGCGGCATCCATCGCCTCGCGCAGCAGGGCACCGGGGTTATTCTCGGTGCGCTGGTTGCGCTCCTCATTGACCACATCGCGTTCGGCTAAAATCTTCTCCTGCTCGATGACAAGATTCTCCATCCGGTCAGCTTCCAGCCGCATCATTTCGGGCAGAACTTCCGGCGTCACGCGCTGAAAGTAACCGGTGTAATCGTTGGAGGTGAAGGCGTTTTCGGACCCGCCAATGGCCGCGATGCGCTTGGAAAACTCGCCATCGGCGACGGTTTTCGTGCCCTTAAACATGAGGTGTTCGAGATAGTGGGCGATGCCGGATTTGCCCGCGCGTTCGTCCGCCGCGCCGGCCTTGTACCACACCATATGGGTGACCACCGGCGCACGGCGGTCCGGTATAACAACGACCTGCATACCGTTGTCGAGGGTAAAGGACGTTATGTCAGGTCCACTCTGTTCGCTCTTGGCCTTCTCGCTTTCGACCTTGACTTCAGCATGCGCCATGAACGGCAGGCAGAGGATGACGAGGACGGAGAAGATCAGTTTCATCGTTAAATTTCCGGTGGGATCGGGGAGCGGTCTGTGCGTTTCTATATGGGTGCATTTCAGGCGCTTGCATGGCGGCGTGTCTGACAATTCTGTCATGTGGCCACGCCTGCGACATGACGGCGGAAAAAGCCGAAAGCAGTCTGGCCAACAATACGGTGATCGGTTCGCTCGAAACCCTCGATGACATCAGGCAGTACCACCGCCTGTTCCTCAAGCACCACCATGGCATTTGGCGCGAGCCAACCGGCGACGTTTAGCGCGGCGAGCGCCTGCTGACCCAAGCCCTGCCCGTATGGGGGATCGAGAAAGACAAGGTCATGCTGGGCAAGCGCGGTGCCGGGGGACAACGCGCTGCGTTTAAGAATCCGTGCGTTGTCGTCCAGCTTCAACGCGGTGATGTTGGATCGCAAAATACGAATGGCGGTCGGGTCGTTATCGATGAACGTGACCGTTTCGGCACCCCGTGACAGCGCCTCGCAGCCCAGCGCACCGGTGCCTGCAAAAACATCCAGCACGTGCGCATCGGTCAAGCGATTCTGGTGGTATAAAATGTTGAACAGGGTTTCCCGCGCCCGGTCGGTCGTCGGCCGGACAGAGCGGTCGTCCGGTTCGACCAACCGCCTCCCGCGCAGGCTACCGCCGACGATCCGCACGGGGCTTTCCGCCTTTTTTGCCCGGCCCACCCGGTTTGCGTCCCGTGGGGTCGAGACGCTGCCTGCGTGTATCGAGCCGGTCGAGCGGGTCGATCTTCCTGGGCTTCACCTTCGGCTTCTTCTCTCCCGCGACGGGCTTTTCCTTCGGCATCATAGCGGCCAGTGGCGCGTCGAAATTGGCACCGGATGCTGCAATCAATTTTGGCCCAAGCTGGTCGCGCAGCGTCCGTGAACGCACTTCGACCACCGCACCTTCCGGCAAATCGCCAAGCTGAAACGGGCCGTAAGAGATGCGGATCAGGCGGTTCACGTCGAGATCGAGTGCGCCAAGCACGTTCTTGACCTCACGGTTCTTGCCTTCGCGCATGGCGAAAGTCAGCCACACATTTGTGCCCTGCTTGCGTTCCAGTTCCGCTTCTATGGAGCCGTAAAGCACGCCATCGACGGCAATTCCATCGCGCAAGCCATCGAGTTGTTCCTGCGTAACCGAGCCGTGAGCGCGGACACGGTAGCGGCGCAACCAGCCGGTCGACGGCAGTTCCAACGCCCGTGAAAGGCCACCGTCATTCGTTAGCAGCAGCAGCCCCTCAGTGTTGATATCGAGGCGACCGACCGTCAGCACACGGGGAAGATCGTCCGGCAGCGTGTCGAACAAGGTTCGCCGCCCTTCCGGGTCGCGGGCGGTGGTGACGGTGCCGGACCGCTTATTGTGCAGCCAAAGCCGGGTGCGCTCGATCATGGGAAGCGGCGCGCCATCGACGAGAATCGTGTCACCGTCGCCCACAACGCAGGCCGGTGTGGTCAGCTTCTTGCCGTTGATCTCGACACGCCCGGCCTCGATCCAGCGTTCGGCATCGCGGCGCGAGCATAAGCCCGCCCGTGCCATGCGCTTGGCGATGCGCTCGCCTTTGGCGGGGGTTTCGGCGCTATCGGTGATTTCGGAATTTTTCATACACGCTCCCTAGCCCAAAGCGTTGGCGCTTGCGACAAGGTTTCCCATGAGTTTCATGTCGATCGCACTGGAAGAGGCCCGCGCCGCCGCCGCGCGCGATGAGGTGCCGGTGGGTGCCGTTCTCGTTCGCAACGGTGTGGTGATTGCCAGGGCCGGAAACCGTACGCGGGAATTGAATGACCCGACGGCCCACGCGGAAATCCTCGTCATACGTGCCGCCTGTGCTGAAGCGAACAGCCAGAGACTGCCGGGCTGCGATCTCTACGTCACGCTGGAACCCTGCACCATGTGCGCGGCGGCGATCTCATTTGCCCGTATCGAAAGACTGTATTTCGGTGCGGCGGATGAAAAGGGCGGCGCGGTCATCAACGGAGTGCGATTTTTCTCACACCCGCAGTGTTTGCATAGACCGGAAGTTTATGACGGTCTCGCCGAAGAAGAATCGCAAACCATCCTGCGAAGCTTCTTTCTCGGCAAGCGCTAATCAAACGCAGGTCTAAAAACCGGGGGCGTTGGAAGGATCGTTGGTCGTGGCCTTGCGCTCACGCCTCTCGCGTTCGCCAATTTCACCCACCGCCGCACTTTCTGCAGGTGTGCGATATTCAATCGGCGGGTCGGTAAGGTAACGCCGTGCGCCGGAACCTGTGGCTCCACGCGCCCGTTTGCGGGCTGCCAGAACACGTTCACGGGCGACTTTTTGCTTGCGAATATCGATACCGCCGTCTCGGTCCAGATCACCGATCAGTTCAGGCTTTGCGATGGCCGGGCGCTCGACACCCTCAACAGTGAGAGAACTGCCTTCAGCCGTGGTGTCAGCGCCCGCGAGAAGGGCAGCGCGCCGCTCTTCAGGATCGACAGGGAAAGAACCGTCGGCGGACGCGACATTGTCCACAGGTTGCGGCAGGACCGTTCCGTCCGGCGCGCGTACGAGGTCTGGGCGTGCGGAATAATTAATCTGCTCTTTCTTGTCGCGCGAACCCAGCGTTACGAGACCGGCAACGTCACTGAGCAACTGCGCTTCCTGAGTGACGCCCGTTCCATATGTATTGCCGCCGAGGCACCCGGCGAGGCCGAGCAGGGAGGCGAGAGCGATGAGACGCAGATACATGGCAGGCTAGTCCCCAGGGGCGCGAAAGGCCGATAATTCCGTTTCGGAACCACCGATACCGAGCCTAAGCCACAGGATTGTGGCCTTAGCTTGGCTTGGAGCGCAGGTTAGACCCCGCGACCGCTGACTGCAATTCACATGAACCGACCGTTCCGAGTCAAGCGTTCCCGTCGATCTCGCGTATTGCAGCCGCATCGCGGGCCGAAAGGTCGGGATAATCCGCATCGCTGCCGACTTCCGGCAATACGCGCCACGAACGTGCGCAGCGTGTGCCCTCGGCGTGCCCCATCACAACGGAAACGCCGGCGACTTCCGGCAGGCGGAAGTCTTCCGCGCCGCCGTCGCCTTGCTCAATGGCTATCTGACTGACGATGCAGATGTCAGCCATGTCGAGGCCCTGCACAGCCTCGAACAGGGCAGAATCGCTGATGTGAACGCGGGGTGCAGCTTCCAGCGATGAGCCGATCAGCTTGTCACGCCGCGCGACTTCCAACGCACCCAGCACGACGCGCCGCACGGTGCGCACCTTCGCCCACTTCGCGGCCAGCGCATCGTCTCGCCAGGTGGAATCGACCAGCGCAAACTGTTGCAGATGCACGCTGTCGCTGTCCGGATAGCGTTCCGCCCATGTCTCTTCCATCGTAAACACGAGCATGGGGGCCATCCATGTCACCACGCAATCGAACAGGTGCGAGACGACTTGCAACGATGCTTTGCGGCGCGTGGACGATGGTGCGTCGCAATACAGCGCGTCCTTGCGCACGTCGAAATAGAAGGCTGATAGTTCCGAGTTCATAAACCCGAACAACTTCGCCATCACGCCCTTATAATCGAACGCGTCGTAACCGGCCCGGATTTCCTTATCCAGCATGGCGAGACGATGCAGCATCAGCCGATCGATCTCCTCCATCTTGCTTACAGACACTTCATCGCCCTCGTAATGCGCCAGAGTGCCGAGCATCCAGCGCAGCGTGTTGCGGATCTTGCGGTAGGAATCGACCGCAGTCTTGATGATCTCCGGTCCGATGCGGGTGTCGTCCTGATAATCGACCGAGCAGGTCCACAGGCGCAGGATGTCGGCACCATATTGCTTGATGATGTCCTGCGGGGCGATGGTGTTGCCGAGCGACTTCGACATTTTGCGCCCGTCTTCGGCCATGACGAAACCGTGGGTCAGCACGGTGTCATAGGGCGCACGGCCACGGGTGCCGCAGCTTTCCAGCAGCGAGGAGTGGAACCAGCCGCGATGCTGGTCGGAGCCTTCGAGATACAGGTCGGCAGGCCATTTCAGGTCATCGCGCTGTTCCAGACAAAAGGCGTGGGTGGAGCCGGAATCGAACCACACATCGAGAATATCGCGCACCTGTTCCCATGCGTCGATATCATCCACCAGCCCGTCGAGGAACCGCGCCTTTGCGCCGTCCTCATACCACGCGTCTGCACCTTCGGCCTTGAAGGCGTCCATGATGCGGGCGGTTAGGGCGTCGGACTGGTCAAAGTCCGGGCCGGGGATGACCTGGCCGGTTTCGGGGTTGCGGAACACACTGATCGGCACGCCCCATGCCCGCTGGCGCGACAGCACCCAGTCGGGCCGGTCCGCGATCATGCCGCGCAGGCGGGTTTGGCCACGGGCGGGCACGAAGCGCGTGTCGTCGATGGCTTTTAGGGCGGTGGTGCGGAGGGTGCGGCTGGCTCCGTCATCCTCGGCCGACCTCACGACGGCGTCATCCTCGGCCACCGTGCCGAGGATCTCCCGATCGCTGTTCTCGCTGGACGTTTTGGAGGTCCTCGGGTCAGGGCCCGAGGATGACGGAGTTTGAGGCACAGCTCTGTCCATATGGACAAACCACTGCGGTGTGTTGCGGAATATGATGGGCTTTTTCGAGCGCCACGAATGGGGGTAGTCGTGTTTCAGCCGCCCGCGCGCGAACAGGTTGTTGGCCGCGATGAGCGCGGTGATGACACGCTGGTTGGCGTCGCCCTTCTTGCCCTTGTCGTCGATCACCCGCGCCGGATTGCCGGTGTCGGGGCCGAAACCGGGGGCGTCGTCGGTGTAGTAACCGGCGTCATCCACGGTGAAGGGAATGGTGGGATCGATGCCCTGCGCTTCCAGTTGGGCGCGCGAGGCGTTCCAAACCTCGAAGTCGTCCGCGCCATGGCCGGGGGCCGTGTGGACGAAGCCGGTGCCCGCGTCGTCGGTAACGTGGTCGCCCGCGAGGAGCGGGACGGCGAAGTCGTAGCCGAGGTGCTTGAGGGGGTGGTCGAGGACCATGCCGTCAAGCTCGGAGGCGGGAACATCGGCTAGGCGATTGAACGTCAGCTTTGCCTTTGTTGCGCACTCTTCCGCCAGCTTGTCGGCAAAGACGAACTTCGCGCCCGGTAGGGGTCCGAAATCATTTTCGGCAGTGGCGACTTCGTAAAGGCCGTAGGAGATAGATTTAGAGAACGAGACGGCGCGGTTGCCGGGCATCGTCCACGGTGTCGTGGTCCAGATGACGACTGAGGCATTTTTCAGCTTCTGCCCGTCATCCTCGGGCTCCGTCCCGAGGATCTGGCCGGTCTCTCCAGTCTCGGCGGTCCAGATCCTCGGGACGGAGCCCGAAGATGACGGCGTGTGAATTGGAAAGCCCACCCAAACCGTGTCGCTCTCATACGTCTCGTATTCGATCTCCGCCTCGGCCAGCGCCGTGCGCTCCACCACGCTCCACATGATCGGCTTGGACCCGCGATAGAGCTGGCCAGACCGGGCGAACTTCATCAGCTCGCCCGCGATGATCGCTTCAGCGGCAAAATTCATCGTCAGATACGGGTTGGCGAAATCTCCGACCACGCCTAACCGTTGAAATTCCTCGCTCTGCACTTCGACCCAACCGGCGGCGAAGTCGCGGCATTCCTTGCGGAATTCGTTGATCGGCACCTCGTCCTTGTTGCGGCCCTTGGCGCGGTATTGCTCCTCGATCTTCCATTCGATCGGCAGGCCGTGGCAGTCCCAACCCGGCACGTAATTGCTGTCGCGGTTTCGCATCTGGAACGAGCGGGTGACCACGTCCTTGAGTATCTTGTTGAGGCCGGTGCCCATATGGATGTTGCCGTTGGCGTAGGGCGGGCCGTCGTGCAGCACATATTTCTCGCGGCCTTTCGCGTCGTCGCGCAGGCGGCGATACATGTCCTGCTCCTGCCAGCGGGCGACGATTTCCGGCTCCTTCTTCGGCAGGCCGGCGCGCATGGGGAAGTCGGTTTTGGGCAGGAACAACGTGCTGGAATAGTCGCGCTCGCCGGTTTCGGCTGCGCTTTCGGTCTTGTCGGACATGAAAAATCTCGTTTGGAAAAGGCGTCGTTTCAGGTGGCGGCGGATAACCCGGCGCGGGACGATCAGCCCGCGACCGGGCCTATAATTCGTATGGTGCGGGAAACGATGCTCATTGCCGCTTCCTAGCGCGCGCCCATGCAGGCGGCAACAGGTTTAGAGACGCGGCTCGTTCAGCTTGTCGTAAAGGGCGCGGCGCAGCAGTTTCAACGTCAGGTTCGGTGCGAGCCATGCGGCTGCGCGCGCACCGGTCCCGCCGGGGTAGAATTCAGCGACGGGCTTGCGGGTTTTGGCCAGTATCTTGGCTGCAAGATCGTTAGGTGCCATGCGTTTCTTCGCACTCGCACCAGTTGGCGCGTAGCGTTCGGCATGGGTGGTGCGGATTGGACCGGGAAACACCGTCATCACGCGCACGCCCTTCTTCTTCCAGCCCTTGCGAACCGAGCGGGCATAGACTGCCAATCCATCCTTCGTGCCCGCATACACCGCCGCGCCGGGATAGCCGGTGACGTGGGAGAGCGACGAGATAAACGTGATGCACCCGCCCTGCTTTACCAGCCCCGCGCCCATGAGACCGGAAGCGAGCAGAATGGGGGCGGTCATGTTAACGTCGATCAGCGTCTTGTAGGCGCTGGCGGGAATGTCCTCGAAATGCCCCGTGGCGCTGATGCCCGCGTTCAGCACGACCAGATCGAACGTCATGCCGTGTAGCGAGGCAATGCAGCGCGCCACCGCCTGCCGGTCGGCCAGATCGACCTTGCGGACGATGCACGCGCCACGGCTGGAGAGCGCCAGCGCTTCGAGATCGTTCGTGTCTCGATCCAGCGCCACAACCTCGTGCCCGTCTGCCAGCAGTGCATCGGTGAGCGCGCGGCCCAGACCTGCGGCGGCACCTGTTATCAACGCCCTCACAACACGCCTTCTTTCGGGCGGGCGAAGGCGGCGCGGGTGCAATAGAAACGGCCCAGCTTGCGGGTCTTGTCACCGTTGCGGATGGCTTTCTCAATGCCTGCCGACGCGCGGTGGGGGGCCATGAACAGGCTGCGCGACGCGCCGAGTGTCATGCCCGCCTTGTCGTGCATGCCGGTTTTCGTCGGGCCGGGATGAACCACGGTGACATGTGCCTTACCCCGCCATTCTTCTCGCAAGGATTTGGCAAAGCCGGCCAGAGCGCCCTTCGTCGCGGCGTAGGTCGCAAACCCTTCCGCTCCGCCTGCCAGGCTGGAGCCGATGATCGTCAACCGCCCGCCCGCGTTAAGCAGCGCCGGTGCGGCGGCATTGGCGGCCAGCACCGTGCCGGTGACATTAATGTCTATCTGCGCGGCGATGGAGACCGGTGTCTCCGCTTCCGCCACGCCCTGCCAGCCGATTCCGGCGTTGAGTATGGCCACGTCCAGCACGTCCCAGTCCATCTGTTCCAATGCACGGGATATAGCGGCACCGGCCCGCGCAGGGTCGGACTGGTCGGCGCGGATGTAGTGGATGTTGTCGCTGGCGAAGAACTCGGCCTGATCGACCAGATTGCGACGGCCGGTCGCCAGAACGCCTATACCGCGCGCCGCGTAGGATTTCGCCAGCAACAGCCCGATACCGTCCGTCGCGCCGGTAATCAGAACGCGGGTCCGGCGGTCGGCTGCCATTATCGGTGCCCGTCGAAGGCGATGGCCCGATCGAGCGCGGAATGCGGTTCGGCCTTGGCCAAGATGGCACGGGCGGCGGCACTGTCGCGGTCCATCTGCTTCACCAGCGCCTCGGCACTGTCGAACTTCTCCTCACCGCGCAGGTGGGCGAAGAGCGTCACTTCGATCTCTTCTCCGTAGAGGTCTCCATCGAAATCGAACACGAATGTTTCCAGCAGCGGCGCGCCGTTGTCGAAGGTCGGGCGGCGCCCATAGCTGGCGACGCCGTCGTGCAGCGATCCATCTGCGCGGCGCAGGCGCACGGCATAAATGCCGTGGGCGAGGCGGCAATTGTCGGCGAGCGACAGATTGGCGGTCGGGTAGCCCAGCGTGCGCCCCAGCTGCGCGCCCTTTACCACCGTGCCGCCCACGCACCAGCGATAGCCCAGCAGGCGAGCAGCGTGGTCCACGTCACCTTCGCCCAGCAGGCGGCGGATGCGCGAGGACGACAATTCCTCGCCCGCACCGTCACGGTATTCCTCGACGATGGTCACACCGAAACCGGCGCGTCCGCCCGCCTCGCGCAGAAAATCCGGCGTGCCCTCGCGCTTGCGCCCGAACATGAAGTTAAAGCCCGTCACGACATGGCTTGCGCCGGTCGCTTCCACCAGATGACGGTCGACAAAGTCCTGCGCCGAGGTGCCTGCCAGATCGCGGGTGAACGGGAGGACGAGCAGTCCGTCAACGCCTGCCGCTTGGACGATCCGCGCTTTCATATCCCGCGGGGTCAGGCGGAAGACGGGGCTGTCCGGTTTGAACAGGGTGCGCGGGTGCGGCTCGAACGACAGGGCGAAAACCTTGGTTCCGGTCTCGCGCCCGATTGCCAATGCCGCATTCAGCACTGTCTGATGGCCGCGATGGACGCCGTCGAAATTACCGATGGCGATCACCGCGCCGCGCATGGCGTCCGGCAACGGCTTATCGAGAATGCGGGCGGCGGCACTCATGGCGGATTACCAGACAAGCCGGGGCATGGTGGCGACTGGCGTGACACCCTGTTGCTTCACGAAGGCTGCGAGCCGGTCATGGTCAGGAGCATCGGCCGGGCCATATTCGGCAGCGTGAATACCGGCGCTGATATAAAGCAGATCGAGACCGGCAGCCTGTGCGCCCGCGACATCGGTGGGCATACCGTCGCCGATGCAGAGCACGCGCTTGTGGGAAATGTCGGCCACCGCCGCCAGTGCTACATCGTAAATCGGCTTGTGAGGCTTGCCCGCCAAGCGCACCTCACCGCCCAATTCGCCATAGAGCCGGGCCAACGCACCCGCGCACCAGATCATCCGGTCGCCGCGTTCAACGACAATATCGGGGTTGGCGCAGATCATCGGCAAGCGCCGTTTGACGCCGCGCGACAAGAGCGGGCGATAGTCTTCCGGCGTCTCCACCTCGTCGCTCACCAGTCCGGTGCAAACGATGGTTTTTGCGGTTTCCAAATCGACGAACGACACATCCAACCCGTCGAAAAAGCTCCGCTCCCGAGGCGGGCCGATATGATAGACGTCGCCGGCCACCTGCCGCACAAGCTCGCGGGTCACATCGCCTGACGTGACGATGGAATCGCAGATGCCGCCGGACACACCGATATCGTTGAACTGCGCCAGCACATCTTCCCGCGGGCGCGGTGAATTTGTGATGAGAACCACCTTGCCGCCCCGTTCCCGAAACCCGCGCAGGGCCACGGCGGCTGGTTCATAGGCGTGTTCACCATTGTGAACCACGCCCCATACGTCGCTGAGAACCGCGTCGTAGTCTGCAACAAGTTCACTGAGCCCTGCTATCGCACGCATGAGGGGGAAGGTCCGATTGTCAGGAGGGTCGCCACGTATATGCGGCTTTCTGGCAAAGGCGTTAGGTCAGGTGGCGCGCAATCGTCAAGGTTGGTGCGGAATTACGCGACATGTTCTTGACTCTGTCCCATGCCGTTCTTATCTCCAGCACGCGCTTTGGCACTCACTATATGAGAGTGCTAACACGCACTTCACAACCCTTAACATTCATCGGCTGTCGCGCAGGCGAAGCCGTAAACGACTTACAGGAACGAGACAAAGATGGCTGACATCAAATTCCGTCCGCTTCACGACCGCGTTGTCGTGCGCCGTGTCGAGGCCGACACGAAAACCGCAGGCGGCATCATCATTCCCGACTCCGCACAGGAAAAACCAGCCGAAGGCGAAATCGTTTCCATCGGCTCCGGTGCCCGTGACGAAGCAGGCAAGCTGGTCCCGCTCGACGTCAAGGCAGGCGACCGCGTTCTGTTCGGCAAATGGTCCGGCACCGAAGTGAAAATCGGCGGCGAAGACCTGCTGATCATGAAGGAAGCCGACATCATGGGAATCGTTGGCTAACGGCAACGCATGTTTGTCTCATCGCTCCGCGATGGTGGCTAACTCCTTTGTCTAGACATAATTTCTGCGCGCTCATCAGGGCCGCATAATCGAAAGAGAAGCAAAATGGCTGCAAAAGAAGTCAAGTTCGGCTCCGATGCCCGCACCCGTATGATGCGCGGCGTGGACATTCTCGCCGACGCTGTGAAAGTCACGCTCGGCCCGAAAGGCCGCAACGTCATCCTCGACAAATCCTTCGGCGCTCCGCGCATCACGAAAGACGGTGTTTCCGTCGCCAAGGAAATCGAGCTGGAAGACAAGTTCGAGAACATGGGCGCCCAGATGGTGCGCGAAGTGGCCTCGAAAACCAACGACATCGCCGGTGACGGCACCACGACTGCCACCGTGCTCGCACAGGCAATCGTGAAGGAAGGCAACAAGGCCGTTGCCGCCGGCATGAACCCGATGGACCTGAAACGCGGCATTGATACTGCGGTCACCGAAGTCGTCGAAGCGCTGAAAGCCATGGCCAAGAAGATCGACACGACCGAAGAAGTCGCTCAGGTCGGCACGATCTCTGCCAACGGCGACAAGGAAGTCGGTGACCGTATCGCCGAAGCCATGCAGCGCGTCGGCAACGAGGGTGTCATCACCGTCGAGGAAGCCAAGTCGCTCGAGTCCACCCTCGACGTCGTCGAAGGTATGCAGTTCGACCGTGGTTACCTGTCACCCTACTTCGTGACCAACCCCGAGAAAATGACCTGCGATCTGGAAGATCCCTACATCCTGCTGCACGAGAAGAAGCTGTCTTCCCTGCAGGCGATGCTGCCGATCCTCGAAGCCGTTGTTCAGACCGGCAAGCCGCTTCTCATCATTGCCGAAGACATCGAAGGCGAGGCTCTGGCGACGCTGGTCGTCAACAAGCTGCGCGGTGGCCTGAAAGTCTCCGCAGTGAAGGCACCGGGCTTCGGCGATCGCCGTAAAGCCATGCTGGAAGACATCGCAGTGCTTACCGGTGGTCAGGTGATCTCCGAAGAACTCGGCATCAAGCTGGAAGGCGTTACGCTGGAAATGCTCGGTACCGCAAAGCGCGTTTCCATCACGAAGGAAGAAACCACCCTCGTCGATGGTGCCGGCGAGAAAGCCGACGTGGAAGGCCGTGTTGCCCAGATCAAGCAGCAGATCGAGGAAACGACCTCCGATTACGACCGTGAGAAACTGCAGGAACGTCTGGCGAAACTCGCCGGTGGTGTTGCCGTCATCTCCATCGGTGGTGCAACGGAAGTCGAAGTGAAGGAAAAGAAAGACCGCGTCGACGATGCGCTGAACGCAACGCGCGCAGCCGTTGAAGAAGGTATCGTTGCCGGTGGTGGCGTGGCTCTGCTGCGTGCCGCAGCCGGTATCAAGTCGGAAGGCGACAACGCCGACCAGAAGCAGGGCGTCGCCATCGTGCGCCGTGCGCTTCAGGCTCCGATCCGTCAGATCGCGCAGAACGCAGGGGACGAAGGTTCCGTTGTGGTCGGCAAGATCAACGACATGAACAAGGCCAACTACGGTTACAACGCGCAGACCGGTGAGTTCGGCGACATGATCGCCATGGGCATCATCGACCCGGTGAAAGTGGTTCGCCACGCTCTCCAGGACGCAGCCTCCATCGCGTCCCTGCTCATCACGACCGAAGCCATGGTTGCCGAAAAGCCAGCCAAAGACGGCGGCGGTGGCATGCCTGATATGGGTGGCATGGGCGGAATGGGTGGTATGGGCGGAATGATGTAAGAAACGCTCAAGCGTTTCGGGCATCTACTAGCCGATACCCTAACTTTGAATGTTGAAAGAGGTCGTCCTTCAGGATGGCCTCTTTTTCGTTTTGCAAGTGGAATTTCGTGAAACCAAACCGTGCAAACCGGCGTTCTTTAATTGATGAAAGCTATTCATCAGGAAAAACCAATCCGGGGGACCAATCACGTTGCCAAAATTTCTTTTCGACAAAACCACATTTTATTCCGTAGCGGGTGCAGTCATCATCACATCCACCATAGCTTTGGCCGATGGGCATAGCGGTGTTGGTGACGATGTGATCGATGCTCAGAATTCTGCCCTGTCCGACGCCACGAAGGACAAGGGTTTCGGCCCGCAGTCGCCACGCGACCTTAGCGTGCTTGAAGGTGAAAACCCGCGCGTTGCCATGACGGCCCCGCCGTTCCAGTCGATGAACCTGTGCAACATTCACTTCCACGAGAATGCCGAGCACAAGGGCGGTCAGTTCACCACGTATGCCGGCAATGGCGACGGCCAAGGCGCTGGCACGGGCTTCCGTTATGATGGCACGTTGAGCGAAGCCGAGCTCGCACCGCTGGACCGCACCATAGGCGCGGGCAAATACGGCGACCTAACTCCCGGCGACACGATCGAACTGCACTACGTTCATACGACCGCGCAGATCACGCCCGGCCCGACGCTTGGCGCGTGCCTGAGCGATAGCATGGCCAACCCGCAGCTGCGCGTAGAGGCGCAGGTGTTTGTTCTGGTGAACGATGACAACGCCGCCGACTTTGTGGCCTTGAACGAAGTTGCGACGGTCGATGGTGTGCATCAGGCCGTGAACATTCCAACCGATACCGGCACACCGATAACCTACGAAGGCTCAACCACCGGCCCAAGCTACAACCAGAAAGGTTCGCCATTGCTCGTGTCCTGGAGCGTTCGCCCCGACGTAAAAAAGGTGTCGATTGCCAGCGTCGAAGAGTGGCTGGCGGACAATCCGTTCGATGAGGTCGAAGCCCACGGCGTTCGCAATCTCGTTACCGATCCTGGTCTGATTTCCAACATCAACTAGCCGAGTTTTACTGGCAAACAGAAGTGCGGGAGATCGATTGTTCGGTCTCCCGCTTTTTGTGGTTCCGGTCGCTCTTGTGTTGCACAAGCGTGCGGTTAGGTTCGCGCAAACACTACCGGAGCCGTTTGGCCCGGTAGGCAGCATCCGGATTTTTGCTTATGTCAGACGATGCTGCCGATCACGTTCCGTTCCGTCCGTTGGGCGCGTACGACTATCCCGCCGTGCCGACGCAGGAAGCTGTGCGGCGGTGGTGGGACATAATCATGGACCGCTTCCGGAATGAGGAAGATCAGCCGCTGATCGCTGGTGACGAACTGCACAGCGCGCCGGAAAAGCTGGTTGATGAAGTCGCCCCGCCACCGGCCTGCGGACCCCTGCTCGATGATCTCCAAATCACGCTCGACGATTGGCTGGTTGATCCCGAACCTGCCGATCCGATCCGCCTGATCGTGCTGCCGCCGTGCGATGACAGCGAAATCCTGCAAACCTGGGTGCAAGGTCGCCCGCAGGGAAAAGCATTCACCCGCATCGATCCACCTTTACGCGAAGCGCTTATGGATGGCGGAACGCTCCCGGACCCTTTCAAGGGTAAGAGTGGTCCGATCTTCATCCCGCGGCTCGAACGATGGTTCATCCGGCGTGTCGGCGGGCTGGATGCCGTGCGTGATTTGCTCGAAGCTATCGAACGCTATCCCGACAAGGTGCTGATCGGCTGCAACAGTTGGGCCTGGCAGTTTCTCGACAAGGCAGCGCAAGCCGGTATGGCCCTGCCGGAGCCGCTGATGTTTAGACAGTTCGATGCAGACCGTTTGTTCAACTGGTTTCGCACAATGGCGCAATCCGAACCGTCGGGTGGAAAAAGCGCTGTGGTGGCGACGATACGTTTGCCCGGCACCGCTGGTCGCGTGTTCGACGATGACATGGAAGAAGGCGGCCCCGTGGAAGAGCATTTCCGCCGTATTGCCGCCGAAAGCCTCGGTATTCCGTGGATCGCATGGAACCTGTGGCGCGGCAGTTTACGCCAGGGCGACCTGAACGATTTGGGAGAAGGTGCCGGGTCCACCCTGCGCGACCTGAAGGACGAGACGACGCTGTGGACCTCCGCACTGGAGCAGCACACCCTGCCAAAGACCGGGGAACAAGCGACACTGATGACGCTGCACGCCCTGCTCATTCACGGCGGGTTGCACGCCCATGAAATCGAGGCCGTCGTGCCGTTTGGCGGCCATCACAATACAATACCGCTTCTGAGGCGCGCAGGCCTGATAACGCGACACAGCGATAACGGGACCGGGCCGGACGGTGAGGGTCGCTGGATTGTTGTCCCCTCCGCCTACCCCGCAATACGCAGCGGCTTGCAGACTGCAGGCATGCCGATGGACAGGTTGTAACGATGGACGGTGTTTCCGAGACCGGCAAGAAGGCCGGTAAGCTGCTGAACGACCTACAAGACATCTCGTTCTTCGAGATTATTCTGGTGGTTGCAGGCTCATGGCTGCTGATCTTCGCCATGCAGCGGTTCGTTCCGCGCCTTGCCAACCGGGGTCCAAACCAGCTTCGCCTCTACCTACTTGGCGCAGTGCCAATCCTGCGTCTGGTTCTACTTGTCGGCGCGATCCTGTGGATCATTCCGATCATCTTCAACATCACGCTGCAAAACTTCCTCGTCATCGCCGGTGCCGCCAGTGTGGCAATCGGCTTTGCGTTCAAGGATTATGTCAGCAGCCTCATTGCGGGTATCGTCGCCATCATCGAGCGGCCCTACCGGCCCGGCGATTGGGTGACGATCGACGGGGACTATGGCGAAGTCACCAACGTCGGCACGCGGGCGTTAAGAATGGTAACGGCGTCGGACGATGTGGTCGTCGTGCCGCATGACCGCATCTGGTCGGAAAACATCCGCAACTCGAACGACGGGTCCGGCACCCTCATGTGCGTGACGGATTTCTATGTGCATCCCGACCATGATGCGGTGCGGCTGCGTGCAATTTTGAAGGATGTCGCGCTGACCAGCGCCTATCTGAAATACGATAAGCCGGTTCATGTGATGCTGTCGCAGACGCCATTCGCCACCCATTACAAAGTGAAAGCCTACCCCTACGACCTGCGCGATCAGTTCAGCTTCATCAGCGACATCACGGTGCGCGGCAAGCGCGCCATTGCGACGGTTGGCGCGGTGGAAGTGAGCGCGGCTATCGCGGTTGAGTAGCGCACAGCTCAAACCGTCTTGAAATCGCCCCCGTGCTGTGGTCGTTTCTCAGTAGTGCAAATCCGACTACATTCAATCAAGAGGTTTCCATGACCACCACACGCCGCACTTTTCTCGTTTCGTCCGCCGCTGCTGCGGGTGCCATCACGCTGCTTCCCTATGGCGCGCTGGCCGACGCCCATTCCTCAAACGTGTTCAAGACGGATGCGGGTGACATCACCGTCCACCCGATCAACCACGCCTCGGTCGTAATCGAGACGCCAAAAGGCACGATTTACGTTGATCCGGTTGGCGCGGTGTCTGCACTCGGCGCATATCCGAAAGCCGATCTCGTTCTCGTCACACACGAGCATGGTGACCACTATAACGCCGATACCCTGTCCGCTGTGAAACGCGACGAAACGCCGATGATCGTGAATCCGGCTGTGATGGGCATGTTGCCGGACCGGCTGAAGCCGAACACGGTTGCCCTGGCAAATGGTGACAGCGGCACAATCCTCGGCAGCGCGGCCATCGACGCCATTCCCGCCTACAACCTTGCCGAAGACAAGCAGAAGTTCCACCCCAAGGGGCGCGACAACGGCTACATCCTCACGCTGGACGGCTTCCGCATCTACATTTCCGGCGACACGGAAGATATTCCGGAAATGCGGGCGCTGGAGAACATCGATCTCGCTTTCGTGTGCATGAATTTGCCCTTCACGATGCCAGCCGAAGCGGCTGCGAGCGCGGTCAACGAATTCAAGCCAAAATTCGTCTATCCCTACCACTATCGCGGACGCGATGGTGGCACGCAGGACCCGCAGGAATTCGCCAAACTGGTGGACAGCGGCACCGAGGTGAAGCTGGGCGACTGGTATTAGGAGCCTCACCGACAATACGCATCAAAGAAAAGGGCCACTCGAAAGAGCGGCCCTTTTGCGTTTTTCATCGATCGGACCTTAGCGTTCCAGCGGACGCTCGCGACGACCGGCACCTGCACCGGCAACGGCGGCACCGAGACCGAGAAGCGAAGCTATGAAAGCCCAGAACGAAGCCGTCCCAAGGGCATCAGTCGCCTGCTGTGCAACGTCAAGCGCTTCGGCACGGGCATCTTCGAGCGCCTTGGTGGCGTTGTCGAATGTGGTCTTGGCCCGGGTTTCCCAACGGGCGACCAGCTGCTCGGCCTCCTGAGGGGTCACGCCAAACCGGCGTTCCATGACTGTGACGAGTTCCGCACGGTCTTCCTGGGAAATGACACCTCCACGACCGACGAGATTGTCGATTGCAGCATCAATGTCACTCATTGCGTCGCCCGGCGAGCGGATGATATCAGTCGCGGTGTTCGTCGCAATGGAAGCGGCGCGGTTGCGCTCTTCCTCACTGATGACGTTGTTGAACGCCTCACGCGCTTCAGCCTGCATGGACGACGCCGTCACGCCTTGATCGCGCAATGCCTGCTGGACGCTGGAGGGCAGATCGGACATTTGCATTTCTGGCAGATTGAAGTTCGGCAGGTCATTCGGGATGACCGCAGCAGCCGCATTCTGCGCCGTGCTGGCCGCACTGGAAATTGCTGAGACAGTGTTATTGTAAAGCAGCGTTGCACCGGATGTTGCCAGATAAACAGCTGCAAGCGTGGTCAAGCCCCATACGGACGCGCCGTGCAACATGGCATTCTGCTTGTCCCATGTGGCGGACATACGGGATGCCGCGTAACCACCGACCGCGAGAGCAATAAGCTGGCAAATAACGAAATAGATGGCCGATACGACCGACATGGTCGCAATCGAATCCGTTTCGCCGCCTGGTTCTGTTGCCCACAAGCCTATACCAGCGCCGAGAAGGCCCAGCATAACCATTATAGCGAGGCCAATGACGGTACCGGCAAAAATGCCGCCCCATGAAACTTTCTTACGTTCTGGTGCCAGCGCACCAACGGCGGCCGGCATGGTGCCAACGACAGGCTGTGTTGTTACGGTCATGTCTATTTCCTGATTTCCCAAACCCGCACGTCATGATTGGGTTTCGGCTGGCTAACGCAAAAGAAGCCATTCGGTTCACGCCAGCGTCATGAAAGCCGATACGTAGGTGCACAACGTGGGAACCAAAATTCGTTAGCGTGGTTGGATTTTCATAGCAACCAGGAGAACACGATCATGGCGAATACAGACCAGTCCGAAGGCAGTGCCAAGAAGATCAAAGGCGACCTGAAGGAAGCCGCAGGCAAGCTCACGGGCGACAAGGACATGGAGACGGAAGGCCAGGCAGATCAGGCCGAGGGCACCGTTCAGAAGACCTGGGGCGACGTGAAGGACTCTGTCTAGACCGACCCCACTGCCGAACGAATAGCGGCGACGACTTCGCATACCAGCGGGCCGTCGCCGCTTTTTTGTGCGCCGATGAGTGTGGCCTGACTTTTCAGGATAACGCCGTCGTCCAGCACTTTGAGATAGTTGGCCCGGATTGTGGAGCCCGTTGATGTGATATCCACGATCACATCCGCAGCGCCGGTTGCCGGTGCGCCCTCGGTCGCGCCAAGGCTTTCCACGATGCGATAAACACCGACGCCGTGGTGGCCGAAAAAGCCTTGCGTCAGCTGCCAGTATTTTGTCGCCACCCGCAGTCTGCGGCCGGTGCGCCCGCGGTGGGCGGCGGCGACGTCATCGAGATCGGCCATTGTGTCCACGTCGATCCACGCTTGCGGCACGGCAACGACCACATCGGCATGGCCGAAGCCGAGAACGGCATGAAACGTGACGGCCTCGTCAACGTTAGCTATGGTTTCCCGCGCGAGATCTTCCCCCGTTACGCCTAAATCGACCCCGCCACGTGCCAGTTCACCAGCGATTTCCGAAGCCGATAGAAACGCAATGGCAAGGTCTTCGCGTCCTTCCACATGGCTTTGATAGCCCCGCTCGTCGGCCAATGGTACGACGGGCAGACCGGCGCGGGCGAACACGTCCAGCGTATCTGCCTTCAACCGGCCTTTGCTGGGGATGGCAATGGTGATTGTCATGCCCGCCCTTCCAGTCCAAGCCGGTCCAGCGAGATGGAGAAGCCCACGGCAGGCACAGGCGCTTTTGCGCCCAGCAGCGTGCAGAGCCGGTCGTAGCGCCCGCCCCCGGCGACGGCTTCCGCAACGCCGGAGCGATGGGCTTCGAATACGACGCCGGAATAATATTCCAGCCGCCGCCCGAAGGAGGCGCGGTAGGTGACGGGGGCCACCCCGATTGCGTCGGCACGGATGGCGAAAGTTTTCAGCGCGTTGCCGAACTCGACGCCGCTCTGCGCGCCGTATGCATGAAGCCGGTCAGCGGTTTCCGCGAGCGGTGCCTCGATAGCGAGGAAATCGCGCAGCGCCTGCGCCCGCGTGCTGTCGAGGCGGAAGCCGGCGACCTGCGCCCGCTCGATGGCGCGGGTGGCGATGGCCGATGCGGAGCGTCCACCGGTTGCGGGCAGTGCCGCCTGCCGCATCATGTCGGCCACATGGTCGGTCAACGCGGGCAAATCGCCGTCCAGCGCCAGTGTGGCGGCACGATCCGCCGGGGCAGCGACGGGGTCCGGCGCGGCGGTGAGACGGTCGATGATCGCGTCCACCTGCGCCGGTTCGCCGAAAGCGCGGGACAGGCGGGCGGCTATGGTTTTGGGCAGACCGAGGTTTTCCACCACCCTGTCGAACAGGGCATGGTCGCCCAGCGTGACCCTTACATCATCCGCTCCTGCAAGAGCCAGTGCCCCCAACATATCCGCCAGTGCGGCGGCGTCGCGGGCGGGGGTCGGGTCGTGGCCCAAATCTTCCAGACCGGCCTGCCGGAACTCGTTCGCACCGCCGCGCTCCTGCCGGAACACGGTGCCGTCATAGGCGTAACGTCCTGCGGGCAGGTTCATCAGGCAGATGGGAATGGTGAACTCGGGCCGCAGGCATAGCGGCGCGCCGTCCGCCATCTGCGTCATGAACACCCGCCGTCGCATGTCCTCCCCCGTCACGTCGAGAAACGGGTCGGCGGGTTGCAGGATGGCGACGAGGGGCCGCGCGTCGGTGCGCGCGTCGAGAAAGGCGGTGAGGTCAGGCATTGCGGGTAAGGATTTTCCGAACAGTCTCGACCATGTCTCCCACCTTCACCGTCTGCTGCGCGGGGCGTACGCCCTCTTCGCCGCGCCATTCCGTGTGGTCGGTGATGATCGGCGGAAAGCCGCGCGCCCTCGACCAGATCCTTGATCTGCACTTCGCCGTTCTCGCGCTCGGCGCTGCCCTGAATGATGGCAATGGGCGAGCCGCGCCGGTCGGCATATTGCAGCTGCTTGCCAAAGTTCTTCGGGTTGCCCTGATACATTTCGCCGCAGGCTGAATGCCAGCGGCATGTCGGACTCCGCAGCTCTGCACCAGTTTCTGATACCCCGCCAGCGCTTCGGCGTCGCTGTCCATGACGGTGACGACGATCGGTCCCTTCCGAGGCTTCGGCGTCCAGCTTGCCGAGGTTTTTCAGCGCGGTCGCAAGGCGGGAGACGCCGATGGAAAAGCCGGTGGCCGGAACGTCCTGCCCCGTGAACCGCTTTACGAGGCCGTCATAGCGCCCGCCGCCTGCGACGGAGCCGAATTGGACGATCTCGCCCTTTTCGTTGGGAATGTCAGCAGAATTTCACACTCGAAGACAGTGCCGGTGTAGTATTCGAGACCGCGGACGCAGGTTGGATCAAACAGTATCCTGTCTTCTTCGAACCCACATTTTCGCGCCAACCCGAGAAGCCGCTTTATGTTGGAAAAGGCATCTCGCCTCATCTTGGACAGTTTAATTATTTCCAGTCCATACGCGGCGTTTGATTCATGCGCTGTTTCGAAGACAATCTTGTGCGTGTTTTCGAGCCCTTGATCGAAGATGTCCGCGATATCTGCATCTTCTTTAGTTGGCACCCACCCCGGACGAGATTGACGATTGTAAGCGGCTGCAATTTCCAGCGTGTCTAAAAGCAATTCCGCCTTCCCTAAAGGCAGGCCATTGCCCTTAGTGAAATCTCCACTTTCGTCTTGCCTGCCAGACGTAAGGTACTGCAACACTCCGTCGCGCCCAAAGCGGTCATATTTATCCAACGACCGCATAATTGCGAGGGACGAGATAGCTTTCATATTTTTATCGACACCAAAATGTCGGATCACAAACTCTCAGGAACTCGCGATTGTTCACCCGCACAACATAATCACCGCGCTTCACCCCCAGCGCTTCCATCGTGTCGGCCATCATCATGCACATCTCGGCGTCCGCCGCCGGACCCGAAGCGCCCACCAGTCCGCGTCAAACTGCATGAACTGCCGGAACCGCCCCGGCCCCGGCTTTTCGTTGCGAAACACGTAGCCTGCGCGATACGTGCGATACGGCATCTGTATCTCGTTGATGTTCTGCGCCACATGCCGCGCGAGGGGCGCGGTCATGTCGTAGCGCAGGCTCATCCACTGGTCGTCATCGTCGGTCAGGCTGAACACGCCCTCGTTGGGGCGGTCGGTGTCGGGCAGGAATTTGCCCAGCGCGTCGGTATATTCGAACATCGGCGTTTCGATGGGGTCGAAGCCGTAGCGCTCGAACACTTCGCGGATTTTCGCCATCATCGCGTCGGTAGCGCGAATGTCGGCGGCCATGCGGTCCTGAAAACCACGGGGCTGCCGCGCCTTTAGGCGTTGCGGTTTTTTCTTCTTGTCGGCCATGGGGCGGCTCTCGTCTATTAGGAAAAGGCAGGCGAAACAGGCTTGAAGGCGCCCGCTGACGAGCGGACGTTCAAGCGGCGCTATGTCGATGCGAATGTAATGCCTGTGCCATATCTCGCGGCATAAACCGCTCGACCAATAATCTCAAGAAGGCTTCACAAACGCATCTTGCGCCGCCTGCGTGATGGCCCGCGCGGCGCAGCCCTCGATATGGTCGTTCACCAGCCCCATCGCCTGCATAAAGGCGTAGCAGGTGGTTGGGCCGACGAACGACCAGCCGCGCTTCTTCAGCGCCTTCGACATGGCTGTGGAGGCTGGCGTAAAACCCACTGCCATAACGCTTTCCGCATCCATCACCGCGGGCCGGTCGTCTTTCGCCTGTTCCGCCCAGCCCCAGAACCACGCGCCGAGCGAGCCGTGGCTCTCGACCATTTCCAGCGCCCGTGCCGCATTATTGATGGTGGAGACGATCTTGCCGCGATGGCGCACGATGCCCGCATCGTTCACCAGCCGCTCGATTTCGGCGTCGCCGTAACGGGCGACCTTCGCGAAATCGAAATCGTCAAAAGCGGCGCGAAAATTCTCGCGCTTACGCAAAATCGTTAACCACGACAGGCCGGACTGGAATCCCTCCAGGCAAATCTTCTCGAAAAGCCGGTGCTCGTCGTCCTGCGGCATGCCCCATTCGGTGTCGTGATAGGTGACATAATCCGACTTATCGCCGCACCATAGGCAGCGGCTCACGCCATCTTCGCTGACGATCAGCCCGGTTCGGTCGTCCATGGTCGCGCCCTCACATTGGCTCTCGCCGCCAGCATCATGGCGTGCGATTGTGCCTTAACACGGCAAGCGCGCGCGGGAATCACAAATGGGTCGGTTGGCAGCGGCATGGGCCGTCATATGCACCCTGTTGCTTTCAGCCTGCGTGTCCGGCGCCGCTCCGCGCGATGCGTATAGCGTGGCCGGCCTGTCGGACGGGTTTCGCAAGACGGTGTTCGGCGCGGAATACGGTGCTCTGGCGCTGTCCGATACGTTTTCGGAAAATTACGTCCGCCGCTTCGAGGGACCGGTGCGGTTTTTCGTGCGCGCGCCGGTCAAGAGGCGACGAGCGGCGACAGAAAGAAGTAGAGCGCTTCATCGCGCGCATCGACCGGCTGATCGACAATTTCGATGCCGTGGTGGTGCGCAACGAAAGGCCGACGCCAATTTCGTCGTTCAATCTGGTACCCCGGGCGCTTTACGCCGAGACGGTGCGAGCACGTATTTACGACGGCGAGCCGACCCCCGTGCGCGGGCGGTGCCTCGTGCGGGCGCGTTTTACCCGCGACGGCATTTCGCGCTCCGATGCGGTGATCGTGACCGACGAGGGCGGGTCGCTGTTCTCCCGCTGCATGACGGAAGAGATATTGCAGGGTCTTGGTCCGCTCAACGACGATGCAAGCCTTGCGAAATCGATCTTCAACGACACGTCCCGCTTCACCAATTTCCGCCGCTTCGACCGCCTGTTGCTCAACATGCTCTACGACCGCCGCATCCGCAGCGGCTTTTCCCGCAGTGAGGTGGAGCCGTTGCTGCCGGACCTTGCGGAAGGCGCGTTGCAGGCCGTCCAGCGGTGAAACGGTCATGTTAACCACGCCCTTTCAGGATTGATTCACCCCGTTGAAAGGTAAACGGAGTGTTTCGGCGTTTCCGACAAGTGGATTCATATTTCGGTTGCCGGTCATGGAGAAACGTAGGGGCACATTCGTTCAACTGCGGGTTTTGTCATGTCACGCATTCTCCTTTCCGCCATCCTCGCCTCCACGCTCGGTCTTTCCGCTCTGTCGGGACAGTCGGCCAACGCTGGTGAGCGCTATCTCGCACCGCCGCCTCTGGTGCTATCGTCGGACCTGTCGTCCCCGTGGACGCTTCAACTGCAATCGGCGCCCCGCATTCAGACCCATCAGCCGGTTGCACAAAAACAGGTGGCGCGCAGGGCGTTTACGACAAGACGCACATCCGTCGTCACAGGCTCGGTCGTCCGCTCTGGCACTTCACAGGGCGGTGCAGAGCCCACAGTGCAAGCGGACTTCGACCCCGACCTGCTGCCCGCAACTGTTCGGTGGACCGGCGGCGACAAGCCGGGCACCGTCATTGTCGATACGATCCAGCGCAGGCTCTATCTCGTCCAGAATGACGGGCAGGCACGGCGCTATGCGGTCGGCGTCGGCAAGCCGGGTTTTGAATGGGCGGGCAGCCATAAGGTCACACGCAAGGCGACGTGGCCAACGTGGACACCGCCGCAGGAAATGATCGCGCGGGAACGGGCAAAGGGGCGCGAATTGCCGGCGTTTATGGAAGGCGGACCGGACAACCCGATGGGCGCGCGGGCGCTCTATCTCGGCTCGTCCATCTATCGCATCCACGGCACCAACCAGGCCTGGTCCATCGGCAAGGCTGTTTCCTCAGGCTGTATCCGCATGCGGAACGAAGACGTGATGGACCTGTATGAGCGTGTTCCGGTGGGCGCGCGCGTGAAAGTCATATAGAACGCGCTGCGGCGTGGCGTAACATTTCGGCAACAACTGCCGCTTCGCTGCGCCACCGGACGGCCCCATTCTCGACAAACGGTCGTTCGCGGCGCTAACACTGAAAGACAAGCGCATTTTGCGCCCGGAATCACTGGATAGTCCGCCGATGGCCCGCATGCTCCGCTCCGCCCTGATCGCCTGCGCTGCGACCGCTCTCTTCGCAACCGCCGCCCCGACCACAGCACAGGCCGAGATGACCGTCTCGCTCGGTATCGGTGCCAACGCCTCGCCGCACTCCAACCTCGATTACGATTTCAACAACGGCACCAGCGGCGATGTCGGTGTGGGCTGGGACGGTGCTTCGTTCGAAATGCCCCCCGTTTACAATGCACGCGCGACATACTGGCTGAACGATTTCGGCATGGACGCGCTGGGCGTCGGCCTCACCTTCACCCACGCCAAGGTGAAAGCCGATCTCGGCGATCCGGCGCTATCGGATTTCACCACGCTGGAATTCACCGACGGCATCAACTTTCTGACCGCCAGTCTCTACTACCGCTTCGACATGGGCTCCAAGTTCACGCCCTATGTCGGTGTTGGTGGTGGTCTCACCATTCCCCACGTGGAAGTGGACGGGCCTTCGTTGGCACAACGGACACTGGAATATCAGGTGACCGGTCTCGCCGCCGAAGCGACCGCAGGTGTCGATTACGCATTCACCGATAACTGGTCCGCCTTTGCCGAATACAAATTCAATTACGGACAGGTGGAAGCCGATTTGAATGGCGGCGGGTCGCTCGACACCAACATCATTTCCAACCAGGTTTTCGTCGGGATTACCTACAAAATTTTCTAGTACCGATTTTTCTGAGCAGCGTATCGAGGGCCGGCACTATGGTGTCGGCCCTCATGCGTTTTAGGTGTGCGTCAATGGCGCTTCGCCTACTGGTAAAGCGCGGTTCGCTTTCCACCGTTCAGCGCTTTACTCAGCGTATGCAGCGCTTAGCTCGGAGGGAATGGCCCCTCCATACGCCCAATTCAGCAGCTTGACGGTGTGAACTGTGGGTATGCCCGTGCCGCTGCCGATCTGGGTCAGGCACCCGATATTGCCCGCCGCAATCACGTCCGGCTTGACGCTTTCGATAGCCACAACCTTCCTGTCCCGCAGCTTTCCCGCGATGTCGGGTTGCAGGATGTTGTAGGTGCCGGCGGACCCGCAACACAGGTGGCTTTCCGGCGCTTCGCGAACCGTGAAACCGGCAGCGCGCAACAGGTCTTTTGGCGCGGTCTTGATTTTCTGCCCATGCTGCAACGAGCAGGCGGCGTGGTAAGCGACTGTGATATCGCGCTTTTGCGGCCGGTTCCGGCAGTTCGAGAGAAACGAGATATTCGCTCACATCCTTCGCCAGCGCAGCGACCGTGGCTGCCTTTTCGGCATAGGCCGGATCGTGGCGCAGCATGTGGCCGTAGTCCTTGATCGTCGTGCCGCAACCGGACGTGGTGATGACGATTGCGTCGAGCCCCTTTTCGGCCTCCGCATGCCACACATCGACCATGCGGCGGGCGAAACCCAACGCCTGCTTCTCACGGCCCATATGGTGGACAAGTGAGCCGCAACAGGTCTCGCCTTTCGGCAGGACGACCTCGATGCCTTGCCCCGTCAGCAGTTCGATGGTGGCGGCATTGATGCCGGAATCCAGCGCCGGTTGGGCGCAGCCGGTCAGCAATGCGACACGGCCCCGTTTATCAACTTTCGGTTCAAACGCTTCGCCATTGCGCGTCTCCCGCACCTTTGGCGCGGATGCCGAAGGTGCGAGTTTCAACATGGCCGCCAATGGCTTGAGGGGTGTGATGGCTTCGAGAAGCGGCACGAACGGGCGGCCGAGTTTCGACAGAGCCAGCGATGCGCGGAAACGGCCTTTATAGGGCAGCACCTGCGCCAGCAATTCCCGTGTCAGTCGTGTCATCAGCGGACGTTTGTGGGTGCGTTCAATATGGACGCGGGTGTGGTCGACGAGGTGCATGTAATCCACCCCTGACGGGCATGTCGTCATGCAGGACAGGCACGACAGGCAGCGGTCGATATGCTTCGCCTCCCGCTCCCCCGCATCACGCCCGCTTTCGAGCATATCCTTGATCAGATATATGCGACCGCGCGGTGAATCGAGTTCGTTTCCCAGCGTCACATAGGTCGGACACGTCGCGGTGCAGAACCCGCAATGAACGCAGGATCGCAGGATGGAATCGGCCTCCGCTATGGCTGGGTTTTCGAGTTGTTGAGGAGTGAAATGGGTTTGCATGGTTCAGGCTCCCAGCCGGCCAGGATTGAGAATGCCGTGCGGGTCGAAATTGGCGCGGTAGCGGGCGGACAGGGCAGCGAGCGCTTTTGCTTGAGGCTGGAAGGTCACCGTATTCTGGCGCTGATCAGCAGTGGCGCGGATGAGGGTCGCGTGGCCACCGCCGTTGCCTGCAAGGGATTGGCGGACCAGAGGCTCCAGCGGGTCGGAGCCGTCGATTTCCAGCCAGATTAGACCGCCTTGCCAATCGTAGAATGCGGCAGCGTCAGTTTTTGCAGTGATGGCAGAGACGACGGCGTGGCCCTGCATCGGGGTGCAGGAAATGCGCCATAGGGGGCGGTCCTGGCGGGTGGCGAACGGGATGCAATCGCGCACCTGTTGCCACAAGGCGCGAGAGGGACCGGCTTCGAGGCGGTCGATTGCACCAAAGGGTTTCGTCAGTGCAGCAAGCGATTCCATGCGCGCGGCAACCGAAGGCGCAAAGCCCTCGACCCGCAGCATGGTGCGCGCTGGTTCAGACTGGTTTGGCAAATGCGCCGCGCCGGAAACCTCCGCACTTGACCCCATCGCAGCCGACATAGCTTCGGCAGCTTGCGCATCGCTCAAGCCGATAATCAGAAGCGTGTTTTCCGTTTCGGATTTCGGCAGCACTTTCATGGTGATGTCGGTCAAAACCGCCAGCGTTCCCCATGCGCCCGTCAGGCCTTTGGACAAGTCGTATCCGGTCACATTCTTGACCACTCGGCCACCGGACTTGAACATTTCGCCACGGCCCGACACGGCGTTGATGCCGAGAATATGGTCGCGAGCGGATCCGGATTTCAGGCGGCGCGGGCCTGCGAAATTGGTGGAGACCAGCCCTCCCAGCGTGCCCCGCCCGGCTTCCAGACCCAGCACGGGGCCGAGATCGGCAGGCTCGAATTGCAGTTCCTGATTGGCTGCGTCCAATTCCGCAACGATATCCGACAACGGCGTCCCGGCGCGCGCGGAAAGTACCAGCTCGTCGGGCTCGAATAATGTTATGCCGCTCAGGCCTGACAGATCGAGCGTGTGAGCGGTCTGCATAGGCCTGCCGATGGCCCGCTTGCTGCCCTGCCCCACGATTTCGAGAGGCACCTGTTCCCCCGCCGCCCATTTAACGGCGGATAGAACATCGCCTGCAGTGCGGGGGTGGAGGTCGGCGTCGGGAATGCTCAAAACCTTGGCAGGTCCGGGAACGGCACCTGACCCTTGTGGACGTGCATCCGGCCAAGCTCGGCGCAGCGGTGAAGCTGGGGGAACATCTTGCCGGGGTTCAGCAGGCCATCCGGGTCAAAGGCGCATTTGACGCGCTGCTGTTGTGCCAAATCGTCTTCGGTGAACATTTCCGGCATCAGGTCGCGCTTTTCCACGCCCACACCGTGTTCGCCGGTCAGCACGCCGCCAACCTCGACGCAGAGACGCAGGATGTCGGCTCCGAATTCCTCGGTGCGCTCCAATTCACCGGGCACGTTGGCATCGTAGAGGATGAGCGGGTGGAGATTGCCGTCGCCCGCGTGGAACACGTTGGCGACGCGCAGGCCGTAATGGTCCGACAGTTCGCGCATCCGTGCCAGCACGGTGGGCAGTTGGCGGCGGGGGATGGTGCCGTCCATGCAGTAATAGTCCGGCGAAATGCGGCCCACGGCGGGAAACGCCGCCTTGCGACCGGCCCAGAAGTTGAGGCGCTCTTCCTCGTTCTGGCTCACGCGCAGGGTCGGTGGATCCGGCAGCTTCGGCCAAAGCCTCTACGCGGGTGATGAGATAGTCGACCTCGGCCTCCGGCCCGTCCAGTTCGACGATCAGCAGGGCTTCCACGTCCAGCGGATATCCGGCCAGCACGAAGGCTTCGGCGGCGTGGATGGCAGGCTTGTCCATCATCTCCATGCCGCCGGGAATGATGCCGGCAGAAATTATGTCGGCCACGCATTGACCGGCGGCTTCCGAGGACGGAAAGCCGACCAGCAGCGCGCGCGCTGTTTGCGGTTTTTGCAGGATGCGAACGGTGACTTCGGTGACGACGCCCAGCAGGCCTTCCGAGCCGGTGATGACGCCGAGCAGGTCGTAGCCCTCCGCGTCCAGATGCTTGCCGCCGATGCGGATGATTTCGCCGTCGATGGTGACGAACTCGACGCCCAGCACGTTGTTGGCGGTCAGTCCGTATTTCAGACAATGCACACCGCCGCGAATTCTCCGCCACGTTGCCGCCGATGGAACAGGCGATCTGGGAGGACGGGTCGGGCGCGTAGTAAAAGCCCTCGCCCGCTACCGCGTGGGTAATGCCCAGATTGGTGACGCCGGGCTGCACCACGGCGCAGCGGTTCGGGATAGTCGATATCGAGAATGCGGTTGAAGCGGCTCATCACCAGCAACACCGCGTCACCCACCGGCAAGCGCACCGCCCGACAGCGACGTGCCGGACCCGCGGGGCACGACCTTGATGCCGTTTTCGCCGCAATAGCGCATCACGTCCGCGACTTGCTGCACGGTTTCCGGCAGCACGACGACGAGCGGCAACTGGCGATAGGCGGTCAGTCCGTCGCTTTCGAAGACGCGCATGCCGGTGTCTTCGGCAACGACACCTTCGCCGGGCACGATGGCGCGCAAGGCGGCGACCACTTCGGCGCGACGGGACAGGATACCATCGTCGAGCGGCGGCATGACGAGACCGCTCATCGCGCACATCTCCGGATGGTTGGTTCGTTGTGGTTCGAAATCAAGCAGGTTGTGGCGACCGACATCGTGAATGTCCGTTTCGCCGCACAGCGCCATCGTCTTGTCGAGTTCGGAATGGACGATTTCGATCGCCTTGGAGACGCCCGCCTGCCCCATCGCGCCGAGGCCGTAGATGTAGGCGCGCCCGATATAGGTGGATTTCGCACCCACCGCGATGGCCTTGAACACGTCCTGCCCGGTGCGGATGCCGGAATCCATGTGCACCTCGATCCGGTCTCCCACCGCGTCCACGATGCGCGCCAGCATGTCGATGGGTGCTGCCGCCCCGTCGAGCTGGCGGCCACCGTGGTTGGACACGATAATGGCATCGGCTCCGATATCGGCGGCGATGCGGGCGTCTTCGACATCATTGATGCCCTTGAGAATTAGCTTGCGGTCCCACTTGCTCTTGATCCAGTCAATCGACGACCAGTCGAGGCTCTGGTCGAATTGATCGTGGGTCCATTCCGACAGGCTCGTCATGTTGGAAACACCCGGCGCGTGGCCGACGATATTGCCGAACGAGCGGTTTTTCGTGCCCGCCATGCCCATCAGCCAGCGGGGTTTGGTGGCGAGATTAAGAATGTTGGCGAGGTCGGCTTGGGCGGTGTGGACAGGCCGTTCTTGATGTCCTTGTGGCGCTGGCCAAGGATCTGCAGAGTCCAGCGTCAGCACCAACGCTTCGCAATTCGCATCGTAAGCCCGCTTGATAAGCGCCTCGATGAAACCCACGGTCGCGCATCACGTAAAGCTGAAACCAGAAGGGTGCAGTCGTGTGCTTAGCCACCTCTTCGATGGAGCAGACCGACATGGTGGAGAGCGTGAAAGGAATGCCGAATGCCTCGGCGGCTTTGGCAGCAGCGATCTCGCCATCGGCGTGCTGCATGCCCGTCAGCCCCACCGGTGCGAGCGCCACGGGCATGGATACCTCGCGCCCGACCATGGTCGTTTTCACGGACCGCTTGCTGATATCGACGGCCACGCGCTGGCGCAGCTTGTATTTCGTGAAGGCGCTCGTGTTGTCGCGGTAGGTGCCTTCGGTATAGGCACCGGAATCCGCGTAATCATAGAACATGCGGGGCACACGCCGTTTTGCCAGCGCCTGAAGATCCGCGTTCGACGTAATGACCGGCATTTTATGTCCCCCCTCAGGCTGCCATCAGGCATACCTTGGGGGCTGGCGCGAAGGAAGGCTGCGCCGGATGTTTATTGCCGCAGACCGATGCGACGGGGCAGTTCAGTCAGCGAGAGCGACGACTGCAGTTGCATCCACGCCGTAACCGCTCTGCGCGATTGCGTCTGTGCTATCGGCGCCGGACAAGGCCACTCCGAGCGTCATGAAAATGGCGAGAGCCAGTGTGGAAACGGCGACTGCAAGGGTCTGATCGTCGGTGTTCATTTCGTAAGTTCCTTGTGCTTTGGCTTCATAACAACGAAGGCGGAATGCGGTTCCCTAACTGTTTTCAGAAAAGTGCATTTCCAATGCCACGCTACGATTTCACGACAAAGCGCCTGTTCGTCAGTGACGAATTGCACACCGGCGCAACCGTGCCTGTGGACAGGGCGCAGGCGAATTACCTGCTGAACGTGTTGCGGCTGGAAGACGGTGCCGCCATGCTGCTGTTCAACGGGCGCGATGGAGAGTGGCTCGCGCGCATCGAGGCGGAGGGGCGCAAGAAGGCGTCGCTCGTGGTGGAAACTCAATCACGACCACAAACCGAACGCCCGGATTTGCACTTACTGTTCGCCCCGCTCAAACAGGCGCGGCTGGAATATATGGTGCAGAAGGCCGTCGAGATGGGCGTCGGACAAATTACGCCGGTGCTGACCCGCCACACGCATGCCAAGCCGTTGAAGGCCGACAAGATGCAAGCCTACGTTACCGAGGCCGCTGAGCAGTGCGGTATTCTCGCCATTCCGCGCATTACCGAGATTCTGCCGCTGCACGATGCGGTGCCGGATGACCGGCAGGTGATTTTTTGCGACGAGGGACACGGCTCGCAAAATCCGCTGCCTATCTTGCAGAATGTGCCGCGCGGTCCGCTGACCCTGCTCATCGGCCCGGAAGGCGGGTTCGACGCGGAGGAAAGGGCTTGGTTGAATGGGAAGCACAATGTCATCGCCATTCCCCTCGGTCCCCGCATTTTACGGGCCGACACCGCTGCAGTGGCGGCGTTGGCCGTGGTGCAGGCCGTGTTGGGGGACTGGAACTAGCCCCGCCTTCATCACAATCTCGAATTTGGCCTTGCCCAATGCGCCCGTGCGGCGATACCGCTTCAGGCAACGCATCTCCCGGCAGGCTGATCCCTCATGGCCCGTGATACCACCGACCTCACCCCGATCGAAGGCCGCGACCAGCTGGTCCGCGAACTGGAATCCGGTTGCAAGCCGAAAGAGGCCTGGCGCATCGGCACGGAGCACGAGAAGTTCGGCTTCTTCCGCAGCGACATCACCCCCGTTCCCTACGATGCTCCCGATGGCGAAGGCTCCATCCGCGCCCTGCTGGAAGGGATGCGCGAGACCACGGGCTGGGAACCGATCATGGACGAGGGCAAGCTGATCGGGCTGGCAGGCGGTCCTGGCGAAGGCGCCATCTCGCTGGAACCGGGCGGGCAGTTCGAATTGTCCGGCGCGCCGCTGGAAACGATCCACGATACGTGCCGCGAGTCCAACGCCCATCTGGCGCAGGTGCGCGATGTGGCAGACCCGCTCGGCATCGGCTTTCTCGGCCTTGGCGGTTCGCCCAAGTGGACGCTCGAAGAAACGCCGAAAATGCCAAAATCACGTTACGACATCATGCGCCGCTACATGCCGAAGATCGGCACGCAGGGCCTCGACATGATGCACCGCACCTGCACTATTCAGGTCAATCTCGACTTCGCCTCGGAAGCCGACATGCGGCGCAAGATGCAGGTGTCGACCAAGCTGCAATCGGTCGCCGCCGCGCTGTTTGCCAATTCGCCCTTCACGAATGGCAAGCCCAACGGCCTGCTGTCATGGCGCTCCGATATCTGGCGCGATACGGACAACCAGCGCTCCGGTGTGTTGCCGTTCATCTTCGACGATGGCTTCGGCTTCGAGCACTATGTCGACTGGGCACTCGACGTGCCGATGTATTTCGTCACCCGCGACGGGCACTATCACGATTGCACGGACGTGACGTTCCGCCAGTTCCTCGATGGGGCCAAGGTTGGCGAGATACCGGACGGCACCGCCAACGAGGGCGACTGGACCAACCATCTGTCCACGCTGTTTCCCGATGTGCGGATGAAGAAGTTTTTGGAAATGCGCGGGGCGGACGGTGGCCCTTGGCGGCGTATCTGCGCGCTACCGGCCTATTGGGTCGGGCTGCTCTATGACGATGCTGCACTCGGCGAGGCCGAAGCGCTGGTGGCGGACCTCGACTACGATGCCGTTTTCGCCATGCGCGAAGCGGTGCCGTCGCAAGGCTTTGCCGCACCAGCTGGCAAACGCACCGTGCTGGAACTGGCCCGCGATACAGTTGCTATCGCCGAGCGGGGCTTGCGCGCCCGCAACAGGCTCAACGCGCAGGGTTCCGACGAAACCAATTTCCTTGCCCCGTTGCAGGAAGCGGTGCAGCTTGAAGAAACGCAGGCCGAGCGGTTGCTGAAGCAATATGCGAGCAACTGGGGTGGCGAGATCGACCACATTTTCGAGGAGTATGCCTATTGAAGACTGTAAGCGAACTTTGCTTGCACTTCGTCGTTGGTCCACACTGTCGATAACACCACGACCGGAACGACGACCATGAACCTCACCAACCTTCTGTTGACGCCGCAAAACATCGATCAGCTTTCGCAGCAGTTCAACATCAGCAACGATCAGGCCGCCGAAGCCATCAGCGCGCTGTTGCCGGCTTTCTCGCAGGGGCTGAAGCGCAACGCGCAGACCGGTCAGCAGGCGGCCGGGTTCATTCAGGCACTCGCATCGGGCCGCCACGCCCGCTACATCGACAATCCGGCGGAGGCGATGACGCGCAAGGGCCGCGAGGAAGGCCAGGCCATTCTCGGCCATCTGTTCAAGACGCCCGATGTCAGTCGTGCAGTCGCCAGCCATGCCGCATCATCCACGGGCCTAGGCGCCACGCTCCTGAAAAAGATGCTGCCGGTCATCGCCAGCATGGTTATGGGTGCGATCTTCAAGGGCGCGACCAGCGGGCGCGGCGGCGGAGCGCTTGGCAAGACGCTGGGCGGCGCTGTCGGAGGCGGCTTGCTCGGCACCATTCTGGAAGGCCTCGTATCGGGGGGAGCGCAAGGCATGCCCACTACCCGCCGCAAGCGTTCGACCGGTGGTATTGAAGACATGATCGGCGATGTTCTAGGCGGGATGCTCGGCGGCGGAGCATCTGCGCCGGCACCGAACCGTAAGGCACCGCGCCGCCGGGTGCCACGCGAGGCACCGGCACCTTCTCCACAAAACGGGAATGTACTGGGCGACCTGCTCGACAGCTTTTTGGGCGGCGGGTCTGGTCGCTCCGCACCACAAGCAAATCCGCGCGATCCCGTCATGCCACCGCCGAGAGGCCGCACCACCCAGCAGCGGGTGCCCCGCCAGCCACGCCAGCCCAGAACGCGGGCCAACGATGGCTTCGGCGACATCTTCGGCGAATTGCTGGAGCCCGGCCCGTCTTCGAGCCGCGACTACCAGCGCAAGACGCGCAGCGTGATCGACGACCTGCTCGGCAACTAACTGCGCACAATTGGCCTAACGGAGAGCGGCTGCACGCTCGCTCCGCCGCCGGTTGGCGGATACACGGTGCAACGCCTGAGCCGGATCGCCTTCGCTTGCCAGCGCTTCGTGGATGTCAGCGCGGGTGATGCCGAGATCGTCCAGCCGGTGCTGTTCGGCCTTCAACAGTTCTTCGATAGCGTTGCGCTTGGTGTGCGTGTGCAGGCGCGCGCGCAGCCATAGCATTGCATCCAGAGGTGACGGGACCGCTGCGGTGCGGCTGTCTGTGTGAGAAAATTCATCGCGGATCATGGTCATGGCGCTTGCTCTTTTTGCTGCGTATCGGGTTGACCCGCCTCATATGTGCCGGTCATATCAATCAATCCAACGAATGTTGTTTATGTTATCCATCAGCAAACGGAATGAATGATGATCCATTTGGAAACCGACCCGCTTCGCACATTCCTGGCCGTATGTGAGACCGGCAGCTTCACCAGTGCCGCCGACCGGGTGGCCAAGACGCAGTCTGCCGTTTCCATGCAGATCAAGAAGCTGGAGGACACGCTGGGCAAGCGCCTGTTCCTGCGCGAAAAACGCGCCATCTCTATCACGTCCGACGGACAGCGGCTCATGCCGTTTGCCCGTGATATTGTGGAAAAGGCAGCGCAGGCAGCAGCGGCTTTCGACGAGTCTGCCCTGCGCGGCAGCGTGCGTCTCGGCACGGCGGATGATTATGCGGAGCGGTTTCTGCCAACCATTCTGGCGGGTTTCTCACGGCAGAATCCTCTGGTGGAAGTGACAGTGGAATGCGTCAACACAGCCACGCTGGAACCGATGGTGCGGCGCGGTGAACTGGACATGGCGCTGGTGACGCACAACGAGGTGCGCGGGCATTCAGAGCTTATTCGCACCGAGCCACTGCACTGGGTGACGTCCTCGCGCCACATCGTTCACACGTCCCGCCCGGTTCCGCTGGCGCTCGGCAGCCCTCACTGCGTTTGGCGCCAAGATGCGATTGCGGCGCTGAGCAAAGCCGGTGTCGAGCACCGCCTGCTCTATTCCAGCTATTCAGCCACGGTCGTTGGCGCAGCGGTGTTGGCGGGTCTGGCAGTTGCGGTGTTGCCGGATTCGGCCCTGCGCCCCGGTATGCGTATCCTGAACCACAGCGACCGCTTTCCGCCCCTGCCCGATTGCGAGATCGGCCTGCTGCGCGGCACGCGGGATAATACGGAGGTGACGGAGGCGCTGGCCAATCACATCCGCCACAGCCTGAACGCGATGGATACTGGCGACGGGCCGTCTATCCCCGCGTTGATGGACCCGTTTGTGGAAAGTGGTGGGGTATCCCATCGCGGTTTCGGCTAGGTTCGCACTATGCCCGAATCGACCACTACCAACGCACTGGAAGTCACCGTCACCGAACTATCGGGGCGGCTGAAACGCACCGTCGAGGACACATTCGGCCATGTGCGGGTGCGCGGCGAAATATCCGGCTTTCGCGGCCCCCATTCCTCCGGTCACTGCTATTTCTCGCTGAAGGACGACCGCGCGCGGCTGGAAGCCGTTATCTGGAAGGGACAGGCTGCAAAGCTGAAGCACATGCCCGAAGAAGGGCTGGAGGTCATCGCGTCGGGTAAGCTGACGACCTATCCCGGTTCGTCCAAGTACCAGATCGTCATCGACAATCTGGAACCGGCGGGAGCCGGCGCACTTATGGCGCTGCTGGAGGAGCGCAAGAAGAAGCTCGCTGCGGAAGGCCTGTTCGACGAGAGCGCCAAAAAGCCCCTGCCCTTCATGCCACGCCATATTGCGGTGGTCACCTCGCCCACCGGCGCCGTTATCCGCGACGTGTTGCACCGGATCGCGGATAGGTTTCCGGTCCACGTCACCGTCTGGCCCGTGCGGGTGCAGGGGGAAACGACGGGGCGGGAGGTGGCCAATGCCGTTCACCAGTTGAATGTGGGATCGAATCCGCCAGACCTTATAATCGTAGCGCGGGGCGGCGGGTCGCTGGAAGACTTGTGGGGCTTCAACGATGAGGTCGTGGTGCGCTCGGTCTTTGCCAGCACCATTCCCGTTATTTCGGCAGTGGGGCACGAAACCGACTGGACGCTGATCGATCTGGTCGCCGACCACCGCGCGCCGACGCCGACCGCCGCCGCCGAACGGGCGGTGCCGGTGAAAGCCGATCTGGAAGCGGCGGTGGCCGATTTCGGCGCACGATTGCGCGGGTCCATGTCCCGGCTCATCACAACACGCAAAACGCAATTCCGGGCGACCGAACGGGGCTTGGCATCACCCGATCAGCTGTTCGCCCTGCCGCGACGGGCCTTTGACGAGGCTTCGGGACGCTTGACCCGCGGGTTGGTGACGCGCATTGGCCGTTCGGTGGACCGGTTCCGGCTGGTGCAACCGCGCCTCGATTTCGGTCATGTGGGGCGGATGGTCGCCAAGCGGCGCGAGATGCTCGACCGAACAATTGCCGCCCATAGCCGCTCGCTGCTCGGCACCGTTCGCCGTAAGCGCGAGATTTTCGACACCCGCTCCGCGGCTTTGCGCCCCGCTCGTCTCACGCGGCAAGTCGCAGATGCAAGACGATCGCTCGACAAGGCGCAGGATGGGTTGGGCAAGGCGATCTCGCGCAGTCTGGACGTGCGGCGCAGGGTCTTCGAACAGTCGGACCGGCTGCTGGAAACACTGAGTTTCAAAAGAGTTCTGAAACGCGGCTATGCGGTGATACGCGATGCAGACGGGATGCCGCGAACGCAGTTGGCTGGACTGGAACCCGGCAGCGGCGTGGAGATCGAAATGCAGGACGGGCGGCGTTCAGCGGTGCTGGATAGAATGCCAGAACCGGTTCAGCGCAAACCGGAGCGCAAACCTGCGAAATCTGCGAGACAAGCCTCAACCAAGCAAGGCTCGCTTTTCTGATACGCGACCTTACGCGACCTTACGCGGGACTGGGATTCTTTCGAAATACGGCACGTATGCCAACGCTTTGGTTACGCATCGTCGCCATGATGGCACCATGACCCAAAGCCAAGCCGCCTATGACTACAGCGACGCCACCGCAGATCGACCGGTGCGAAACCCCATCGACCCCGATACAGGTTTGCTGACGCGCCACGAGTTTCTGCAACGGGCGGGGGCGGAGTTTCGCCGTGCCAAACGCTACGAGCGTGACCTCGCGGTGTGCGTCATCACGCCTTTGCGTTCGAACCTGCCGGGCCGTGCCTTTGCAGACCTCGCCATGCTGGTGGAGGAAAGCTCGCGCTACGGTATCGATATCGGCGGACGCACCGGCGAACGGGAACTGAGCGTTCTGCTACCGGAGACGGCTCTGATTGGCGCGATGAATTTTTCAGCCCGCATGCGACAGGCGCTGGATCGCAACACCCGCATCACGCTGCCGGACTTTTCCGCCCGCGAAGCGATATGCCTGCCGGACGACACCACTGTCTCTGAACTGCTGGCGCGCTGCGCCTAAACGGCAATCAAGCAATTCGGGATGTGACTGGTACCGCTGGGAGGAATCGAACCACCGACCTCTAGATCCACATTCTAGCGCTCTAACCAACTGAGCTACAGCAGCATACAGTCATTTCCACCAAACGAACGGTCCGGCGAAACACGACCCTCACTTAGAAACATTTGCCCTGCGGGGCAAGCGGGCGGGCGTGGCGAATTAACCGTTTGGTCGAATAATCCGCCGCCTGCTTTATAGATACGCCGGAAAACGCTATTCATTCTTTGTTAAGCCTTTGCAACCGCTGCACGGGCCGGTGAGTGAGTGAGTACGCGTATGTCCCGCCCAACCTATTCGTATCTGGATCTGACCGTCCTGGACGGGGTGCGGGAGCATCTCATTTCGGGCAGCGCCGCCATCGTGTTCGCGGACGGGTTGTCCGACATTGTATGGTCGAACGCCGAAGGCGTATCGCTGATCGGCGCGGACAATGTGCGGCAAGCCATCGACGGCGATTTGCAGATCAACGCCGCCATGCGCCGCCAGATGGCCAGCGCGCTGGCACAGTTGGGCGACAAGGACGGGCCGGTCGGCGCGGTGATGCGCTTGCGCCGTGGGTTTAAGAGCGGGCTGGTCGGTTTCACCCTGCGCGCGGTCCCCTTGCCTGATGGGGAACGCGGACTTTTGCTGCTGAGCGAACCGCTGCGCGGACGCCGCGACCGTGAAGCCGCACAGGCGCAACGCATGGTCGACAGCCTCGACGGGCGCGGCCATTCCTCCGCAATCCTGCTCGATGACGGGCGGGTGGTGGCCGCATCTCCATCGTTCGACGCGCTTGATATTTCCGACGACGTGCTGCGCGCTTTATGCGCCCAAACGGCAAGTGAAGCGGACCGGCTCGTCAAACGCGCCGTCGCAACAGCCAAGGGCGCACTGCCCGGTGGCATGGCGCGGATTGCGGATGCGCCGGGACGGTTTCTTCTCATCATGGCGGGAACGGAAGAGCCGGACGAGGACGGCACCGACGATACTGTGTTGCTCGATACGCCGGACAGCGTGGATGGTTCGGCTGACTTGGCCGAGGTTGAAGCCGTCGAGGAAGCGCCCGCCGCCCCACGGGTCGGCGCGTTCTCGAACCGCAGGTCGGGCGGCACGCTGTCTCGCTGGTATTTCAAGGCACCCAAGCCGGAGCCGTCTGACGATGTAGAACCTGCGACGGAGGACGTGGCGGATATTGTTTCCGACAAGGAGCCGGAGGACGACAGCGCCGCGCCCTCCATTACCACCGCGATCATCGCCGGTGCTGTGGCGACCGGGGCCGCCGTCGCCGCTGCGGTGAGTGTTACCCGCTCGAAATCACCGGCTGTCGAGCCCGCGCCGATGGCGTGGAGCAGTGACGATGATGATGCTGTGGAAGTGCCAACAGAGATTGAGACGACTGTCGCTGCGACCTCTACGGATGAGGATAAGGAAACGACTGAAACAGACAGTGGCGAGCCGGATGCGGATGCCGTGCCTGGTTATAAAGACGACCAGGAGGACGACGCAGGCACCATCGAGCCGGACGCGCTTGATGAAGCCGAGCCGGTCGACTTCTTCTGAAAACGCACAGCCGCGCTTCCAATTCATGCCTTCGAAGAAGGCGATCCGGTTCGCGTGGGAAACCGATGCGGACAATATAATTGTGTCCATGGGGCGGGAAATAAGCATAGCCCTCGGTACAGATGCGGAAGCCATGGCCGGGCGGACATGGACAGATGCCGCTACTGCGCTCGATCTCGATGGCGGCACGGATATCGACCCGCTGTTGAACCGGCGCGACACCTGGTCCGGTCGCACGGTGCTTTGGCCCGCGGCGGATGGAGGCGCGGTCGTCCCCGTCGATCTTGCTGGCCTGCCGGCCTATGACCGGGACCGCAATTTCAAAGGTTTCAACGGGTTCGGTATCATTCGCATGGCGGATGCCCAGGCAGGTGCCACACTTGGAACCGAGGTTCCCGTCGACACCGTGGAAGCGGAAACCGACCGGAGCCGCACTCTTTCGCAGCAGGACCGAAAGGTGTTCGACGAGATCGGCACTCGCTTGACCGACGAACGGGCTGGAAGCGCGGAGACGGAGGTTTCAACCGTAACGATAGCAACAGCTGCGGCGGTAGAGCCCGGTGACGAGGCTGTGGTTGTCGCGGACAATGGTGCGCGGGAGACACTGGTTGAGTCCGATTCTTCGACTGGCACATTGGCTAGTGGTCCAACTGATGAAGGCGAACCAATCGAGGCGGCAACAGTAAAACTGTCTTCGCAGGTTGAAGAAGTCGAAGAGACGAAACTCGCCATCAACAAAGAAGAAGCGACTATCGCCTATTTGCCGTCCGCCTTCGTGAAACGGGCAGGACGGGAGGACTTGGAAGGTGCGGTTGAAGACGTTTCCGACACTGATGAGGACGCTGGGTCCAATGTCAAGCGATGAACCGGATCAGCGCGAAGCGGATACTGCCCCATACATCGGCAGCACCGAGGATTTTCCGGTGGACAGCTCAAACGACGACGACGACGCAGCGTCAATCGTGTCTCCGGAAGATGATGACACCATCGCGCAACCTGCGGCGTCCCTGCCGACTGCCTCTGATCTAGCCGACACCGATCCGACACCGGACGACACCGACGACCGCCCGCGCCCGGAAGTGCCGGAGCACACGGTCGACACGTCTATTCTCGCACGCTTGCCGATTCCGCTGCTCGTCTATCGTGACCACGAATTGCTGTTCGCCAATTCCGATTTCTACAATCTCACCGGCTACGCATCGCTGACCGATTTTGCAGAGGCCGGTGGGGTGGAGCGATTGTTCGGCGCGACAGACGACCTGCAGCGCAAGGGACCGGGCGCGCCGATCTATCACCGCAACGGCGAGCGGCTGGACGTGCGCGCGCACCTGCAGCACGTGCCGTGGGATACAGCACGCGCCATGCTACTAACGCTGCGCCCGGGCGGTGGAGGCGATGGGCGCCGCAGCACGCCCGAGCCCGACCTGCCGAACGATGCGGGCAATATCGTCAGCTTCAAGTCTGGAAAATCCGAACGCAACGACGGATCGACCGACTCCTTTGGCGGTGTCGGCGTCGATGATCTGCGCGCCGTGCTCGACACGGCGTCGGACGGCGTGATTATCCTGACGGCAAACGGCGAGGTCCGCGCTGCCAGCCGATCCGCTGAAGCGTTACTCGACCGCCCATCGTCCGACATGGCGGGCCGTGATCTGGCAGACTTTCTCGCGCCGGAAAGCCGCGACAAGCTGGCCGATTATCTGGCCGGTATTAGCGGTGGCGGTGTGGAACGGCTGCTAAACGATGGACGGGAGTTCATGCTGAGAACGCCCAACGGCGGCTTGATTCCGGTCTTCATGACCATCGGGCGGTTGACCGAAGCCGAAACGCTTTGCGCCGTCATGCGCGACGTGACGACATGGCGGCGGACTGAAGAGGAATTGCTGAAAGCCAAGTCGCAGGCCGAAACCGCCAACGAACAGAAAACAGGCTTTCTCGCCCGCATCAGCCACGAAATCCGCACACCGCTCAACGCCATCATCGGTTTCTCGGACCTGATGATCGAGGAGCGGTTCGGGCGTATCGAAAACGACCGCTATCGCGGCTATCTGCGCGACATCCACCGCTCCGGCAGCCATGTGCTGGATATCGTCAACGACCTGCTGGATATTTCCAAGATCGAGGCGGGTAAGCTCGATCTCACTTTCGATGCCTGCGACCTCAACATGCTGGTGTCGAACTGTGTGGCGACGATGCAGGCGCAGGCCAACACCCATCGCATCATCATCCGCTCCAGCCTTTCCGCCGTCGTGCCCAAGGTGGTGGCGGACCAGCGCAGCCTGAAGCAGATCGTGCTCAACCTTGTGTCCAATTCCATAAAGTTCACCCGCGCCGGCGGTCAGGTGATCGTCTCGACGGTCTATGACCAGTCCGGCGAAGTGGCGTTGCGCGTGCGTGATACGGGCATCGGCATGAGTGAGCAGGATCTCGAACAGGCCATGCAGCCATTTCAGCAGATCGAAACGGTGCCCGCCCGTATGCCTGCGCGTGTGAACGAGCAAAGGGGCACCGGCCTCGGCCTGCCGCTAACGCGGGCGATGGCGGAAGCGAACCGGGCCACTTTCACTATCGAGAGCGAACCGGAAGAAGGCACACTGGTGGAAATCCGCTTTCCCGCCGACCGGGTGCTGGTGGACGACTGAACACCGAACAAAAAAAACGCGGACCTTTCGGCCCGCGTTCAGGAATTTGAGTGAGACGCTGTGGGGTCGTTAGTTAAAACCGAGTTCTTCCGGGAAACTATAGGGCGAAACTTGCGTCCCGCTTGTCCGTTCACATTGGCCACTATGCGTGACCACCACCTTGCCAGACTGTAACAGATTTTAACGATCTGCCATCTGCCGCTCGGCAGGGTTAAGGTATCGGGTAAGGTTTCGTTTACCTTGTCGCTTCTGCAAGCTCCGGCAAGTCCTTGAAAAGCGACAGTGCTTCGGGGTTGGCCAGCGCCTCGGTGTTTTTCACCGCTCTGCCATGCACCACATCACGCACCGCCAGCTCAGTGATCTTGCCGGATTTCGTGCGCGGAATATCGTCCACCGCGATGATGATCGACGGCACATGGCGCGGCGATGCGCCGGAGCGGATGCGCGCCTTGATGTCGGCTTTCAGCGCGTGGTCGAGAACCACACCCGCCGCCAACCGCACGAACAGCACGACCCGCGTGTCGGACTGCCAGTCCTGCCCGATGCAAAGCGCCTCCTCGACGGCATCCATGCGCTCGACCTGGTTGTAGATTTCCGCCGTACCGATGCGGACGCCGCCGGGGTTGAGCGTGGCGTCGGAACGGCCGTGGATGATCATGCCGCCATTGGCTGTCCACTCCGCGAAATCGCCGTGGCACCACACATTGTCGAACCGGGCGAAATAGGCCTCGTGATAGCGCGAGCCATCGTCGTCGTTCCAGAAGCCCAGCGGCATGGAGGGGAAGGCATTGGTGCAGACCAGTTCCCCCTTTTCCTGCCGGACCGGGTTGCCGTCGTCGTCCCACACGTCGCTCGCCATGCCCAATGCCGGGCCTTGTATTTGGCCGATAAAAACAGGGTTCCAAGGCACGGACGACACGAAGCAGGAGGCGATATCCGTGCCGCCGGAAACGGAGGCCAGATGGACATCCGCCTTGATGCCCTCATGCATGAACACAAAATTCTCCGGTGCCAGGGGCGACCCGGTTGAGGCGATGGTGCGGACGGCGGACAGGTCGTGGCTCTCGATAGGCCGCAGCGACGAGTTGCGCACCGCGTCGATGAACTTGGCGGATGTGCCGAAAAAGTCGAACCGCTCTTGTTCGGCATAATCGAACAGGACTTCAGGGCCGGGATGAAACGGCGATCCGTCATAGAGCATCAGCGTTTCCTCCAGCGCGAGGCCGGAGACGAGCCAATTCCACATCATCCAGCCGCAGGTGGTGAAATAGAACACCCGGTCACCAGCGGAAATGTTGCAGTGCAGCCAGTGCTCTTTGACGTTCTGCACCAGCACCCCGCCCTGCCTGTGGACGATGCACTTCGGCACGCCGGTCGTGCCGGATGAAAATAGAATGTAGAGCGGGTGGTCGAACGGCAGTCGGAGAAAGTCAGGTTCCTTCGCAGCATATGGCGCGATGAAATCATCCAGCGTGGTGGTGCCGGCAGGCGACTTCTGCGTTATATCGTATGGCAGGATCACGGTCGTGGTGACACCCAGCGCACCGGCAAGCGAGACAGCCTTGTCGTGAGTGTCGATCCATTTTCCATTGTACCGGTAGCCATCGCAGGCGATGAATAAGGTGGGCTCAACCTGTTGGAACCGGTCCAAAACCCCCTGAACGCCGAAATCAGGTGAGCAAGATGTCCAGATCGCACCCAGCGAGTTCGCCGCCAGCATACAGGCGATGGTCTCGGGCATGTTCGGCACCATCGCCGCCACCCGATCGCCGGTTTTGACGCCCGCCGCCTTCATGGCTTGTTGGAGGCGGGAAACGAGGTCGCGCAGCTCGTCCCATGACAGTTTGCGCGAAACGGCGTCCTCGCCGCGGAATACCAGTGCCTCGCGGCCCCCCCTGCCCTTCAGCAGGTTTTCTGCGAAAGACAGACTGGCCTGCGGAAAAAAGCGTGTGTCGACCATGCGGTCCGAAGCTGTGATGATCGTGTCGCCCTTGTCGCCGACGATACCCGCCTGATCCCAGAGTGCGGACCAGAACGCTTCAGGCTGCGCCAGCGTCCAGGTATGGAAGGCTGCATAATCAGTACCCTTCGGCGCGCCAGGACACGATGCGGCAAACGCGGTCAGGTTGGCACCTGCCACCCGTTCGGGAGAGGGTGTCCACAAGGGGGAGAATTGGTCGGTCATGGAGTTTCCTGCGCGCTTACTGCTTTTGCAGGCATTTTAGCGCGCTGTGCATGACCTCGCCAGTGGGCTCGGCTGAACGTGCGTTCAGCAGCCCGCTCTGCTATGAGCCGGACGGGAGATAAAGGTACGTTTCGGGCAGGCAGTGAAGTACTCACGAGCATACATCGCCGGCGCCTTGCTTGCCGTTCTGGTCATCGCAGGCGGGCTGGTTGCAGCACCGTTTTTGATCGCCAATGCGACGGTCAAGTCCGACATCGCAACGCGGTTGGCTGCCATAACGGGCGGCAGCGTGCATCTTCCGGGCACACCGTCTGTCAGCCTGTGGCCCTATCTATCCATCACCTACCGCAACATGCTCTTGGCAGCACCGACGCCCGATGGTGAGCCACTGGCAAGGGTTGAAACGCTCACTGTGAAACTCGCATTCTGGCCTGCCCTTTCGGGCAGGACGGTAATCGATGAGATCGAACTCGTCCGCCCCATCGTCTCGTTGCCAGACCCGGACATGACGAGTGTATTCGAACGCATGTGGCAGCATACTGTTTTGGAGCCCGCGCTCACATCGAGCCAAATCTCGATAATTGTGCGGGACGGCATCGTGGTGCCCGCACTGGCGCCGCCTAGTGGGGACGAACGTCTAACAGGCCTGACGGGCGTGCTGTCGCCGTCTTCCGGTGGCAGGGGCGGTACGTTCGATGTGCAGGGTGTTTGGCACGGACAGACAGTTGGCTTGAAAGGTTCGGTCGGGACTAATAATGACAGTGCGCGCGCGCCCGTCGAACTGGCTGTCACCAGCGCTCCGCTTGGTTTCACACTATCCGGCATAGCGGAAACCGCCGCCGGGTTCGCGTTTGAGGGCAGTGTCTCGTTCGAAAGTCCGTCTTTGAAACATACGGCACAGTGGCTTGGGCTACCCGATGCAGAGGCGGCACCCGCCCTCCCGCTCACTATGAACGGCACGATGAGCCGGGCGGGACCGGCAGCGCGGATAACGGATGTTTCGTTGATAAGCGGAGATTGGTCGGCATCCGGTCGCCTTGACCTCGGTTTGCGCGACCACGGCGTAAGCGTGGACGGCACGCTGGCGATGAACGGGCTGACGGTTTTGGAGGACGATGCCACATTCGAGACCGCGCTGGTCACGCTGGCAGGACAGGAAACCGCCGTGTTCGACCTGCGCTTTTCCGCGCCGGTCGCATCCTACGGGACATGGGCGTTTACAGATCTTGCGGGAGGCATTCGGGTGGTCGACGGGCAGGCTCACCTTGATATCGGCAGCGCCGAAAGCGCGGGCGGCGGATTGACCGGTCAGGTCTCCTACTCCGCTGATGGCAGCCGTAAGTCGGACGTAGCGCTGACCAATATGGACCTCGCTACACTGGCAGCACTGGTGGAGAGTTCTCCCTTCAGGCCAACCGGCAAGGTGGATGTGACACTTGGCATAGTTCGACGTGGTCGAGATGGAAGCCTGCAGGGGACATTCTCAATGGAAGCACAGGACGGACGGCTGGAGGGGTTTGACGCGCAACACTTATTAACCGGCGACCAACCTGCAAACCCGCTCGACGGGAGTACCGCGTTCAGTGCGCTGTCGGTGTCCGGACGTATGGAGAATGACACCTTGATCGTTGAAAAGGCGGACTTGCAAAACTCCGATCTGCGGATGACTGCATCAGGCCAAACGAATGTCGCCACCCGAACGCTGGAATTTCTAGGCACCATCGAACCAACCGGCGACGCGCCGGGAAAACGACGTTTCGCGTTTGGCGGTACATTGGACGAGCTGTTACACACTCCGCTCTCACCACGGGATGAAATACCCGCCACACCAATCCGCTAAGTCGCGCAGGCCTCAGGCGGCGTCGGAAAATGCCGCGCGGTCGCGCGGACCGAACAATTCGCATTTAGCCGCCACGCCGATCAGCGCGTGTTCCCCGATCGATTGCCACAGGTCCGGCTGTTCGGCTGCGATGTCTGCTGAAGCAAGCACCGGCACGCCGATGGATTTCGTCAGCGTTTCGATCCGCTCCACCTCGTTGACCGTTGGACCGATAACGGAGAACGACAGGCGCGAGGCAACGCCGATATTGCCGAACATGACTGTGCCGATGTTCATGCCGATACCGAAATCGATTTCCGGCACATTCTTTTCGAAAGCCGTCTCGTTCATCATTTTCATGCAGCGCATGGCGTCGCGGGCGGCGCGGGTGGCGCGGCATACGGCGTCGTGCTGTCCGGTGTCATCCTCGAAGGGGAAGATCGCCAGAACCGCGTCGCCGATGAAATCCAGTATCTCACCGCCATGGGCGATGGCCGAACCTGCGGTCGCCTCGAAATAGCGGTTCAGCAACGCCAGAAAATCCGCCGGTTTCATCGTGTCGGCCAGCGTGGTCGAGCGGCGCATGTCGCAATACCACACGACTGCGCGCGTCTCATGTCCGTCGCCGAGCTTGATCTGCCCATCCAGAACCGCCCTGCCCGCGTGGCGGCCCAGATAGGTTTCAGTGATGTTGCGTGCGATGCGGCCCTGAACGACCGTCTTGCAGGCGGCCGCGAAACGGCGCTGGATGCGCTTGAGCGCCAGAAGATCGTCGTCGGAAAACCCGCCTTCGCGGTCTGCGGCCCATGAAACCAGCAGGCCATTGGCCTCCGGCGTCATTCTGTCGGTCTTGCTGTCGAAACTGGTGGCGATCATCAGATAATCGGTCATGCCAAGTTCGACGAGTTCGTCGAGAACCGGAAAGTCGACCATTCGGTTCGGACCATCCAGCTGGCGGCGCAATTCGTCCACGCCATTGTCCATCATGTATTTCATGGGGCTTGCCAGCCACGCTTCGCTCGCTTCCTCCTGATGACGGAATTGCTCAAACTCCGTCTCGTTTCCACGATGCCACATGATCGTCTCTGCGGTAAAAAGCGGGTGCAGCGTTGGCCATGTCAGGCGCGCACGGGCTACGGGGACACCGATGGCATAAAGCCGGTGGCAGACCTGCGTAAACATTTCGATGATGTCGGGGTCCGCCAGCGCCTGATCGACCAGCCATTCGCCGATATCCTGAACGAGTGTTTCGCGGCTCATGGGCAGGAACTTTCGGGCGTTTTCGGTTGCTGCTATGTCGTGCGGGCTAAGCGGAAATTCAAGCTGTTTTCAACCTTGCGCAGCCAGTCGTTCCGCCCGTTGGCGCATCACCTCCTGCCGCTTTAAAGACAGCGAAGCAATGATGACGCCGACGGCGACGATGGCGACGAGAATGGTGCAGACGGCGTTGATTTCCGGGGTTACACCAAGCCGGACCTGCGAGAATATCTTCATCGGCAGCGTGGTCGCGCCGGGGCCGGAATTGAACTGGGCGATGACGAGATCGTCCAGCGATAGGGTGAAGGCCAGCATCCAGCCGGCCATGACGGCGGGGAAGATCAGCGGCAGGGTGACGGAGAAGAATGCGCGGGCGGGGGTGGCACCAAGGTCGAGTGCCGCTTCCTCCAGAGACCGGTCGAAGCCCGCCAGCCGCGCCTGCACCACCACGGCCACGAAGCACATGGAGAATGTGATGTGGGCGAGTATCACCGTGGTCATGCCCCGGTCGAGGTCGATGGCGACGAACAGCAGCAGCAGCGACAAACCGGTTATGACCTCGGGCATGACGAGCGGCGCGTAGATCATGCCGGAAAACAGCAGGCGACCGGGAAATATCATGCGTCGCGCCAGCGCCATCGCCGCCATCGTGCCGAGGATCGTTGCGACGGTGGCGGAGATGAAGGCAACGCGGATCGTCACCCATGCCGCGTCCATCAGGGAAGTCGTTGGCGAAGGCTTCCGCGTACCATTTGGTCGAGAAGCCCGCCCAGACGGTCACGAGGCGGGACTCGTTGAACGAGAAGATGATGAGCAGCACGATGGGCAGATAGAGAAACGCAAACCCCACCACCACGCTGGTGATGTTGAAGCCCGTCCAGCGCGCGTTCACGTTCCCTGCTCCCGCTGTTGGATGCGCTGGAAGATGACGATGGGCACGATGAGCAGGGCCAGCAGAATGACGGCAACCGTTGAGGAAACCGGCCAATCGCGGTTGCGGAAGAACTCGTTGTAGAGCGTCTTGCCGATCATCAGCGTGTCCGACCCGCCGAGTATCGACGGGATGACGAACTCGCCAACCGCCGGAATGAACACCAGAAAGCAGCCGGCCAGCACGCCGGGCAGCGCCAGCGGCCATGTCACCTGCCAGAACGCGTCGATTGGCGTGCAGCCGAGGTCGGCGGCGGCTTCCAGCAACGCGCCGTCCTGCTTTTCGAGGTTTGCATAGAGCGGCAGCACCATGAACGGCAGGTAGGAATAGACGATGCCGATATAGACCGCGATATCGGTGTTGAGGATCGTCAACGGGGTGTCGATCATCGCCGAGCCAGAGCAGGAACTGGTTCAGCAGACCCTCCTTTTTCAGGATACCGATCCACGCATAGACGCGGATGAGAAACGACGTCCAGAACGGCAGGATGACCAGCATCAGCAGGATGGGCCGCAGGGTGCGCGGTGCGCGGGCCATGCCGTAGGCGAGCGGAAAGCCGATGAGCAGGGTCAGCACGGTGGAGACGGCTGCGATCCACACGCTCGACAGATAGCTTTTCCAATACAGGCTATCGGACGCGATGAAGGCGTAATTCTCGAATGTCAGTTCCTTCGCACTCGCCAGCCAACCGGCCACGCCGTCGATCCAGTCGAAGGTGGGCGTGTAGGGCGGGATTGCCATCGCGGGAAACGACAGGGAAATTTTGGCGACCAGAACGAACGGGGCGAGAAAGAAAATCAGCAGCCACAGATAGGGCAGCAGGACGGTAAAGCGGCTGCTCTTCATCGACCCGACCCGCTCATGCGGTCAGCACCAAAGCGCTGTCGGGTTCGGCATGGAGCCAGACGCGGTCTTCCCAGGTGATCGGGTCATCGGCGGCGACAGTGCGGTTCAACTGGCTGGCCTTGAAGAAGGTGCCATCGTCCAGCTTGACCTTGTAGATTGTGAGATCACCGAGATAGGCGATGTCCCACACCTCGCCTGCCAGCACGTTGTTTGCCGTTGCAGGCGCGGCGCGGGAAATGGTGAGTTTTTCCGGTCGCACGGCGAACCATGCGGTCGTGCCTACGCCAAACGGCTCCGGTGCCTGCGCTTCCAGCACCGTGCCATCGGCGGTTTCCAAGGTCGTCGTGTCACCCGCTTTCACTACGATGCCTTGAAGCACGTTCATGTCACCGAGAAAGTCGGCGACATAGCGGTTCGATGGCCGCTCATACATCTGGGCGGGCGGGCGCGATTTGCACGAGGCGACCTGCATTCATAACGGCAATGCGGTCGGAAACCGTCATGGCCTCCTCCTGATCGTGGGTGACGATCATGAAGGTGATGCCAAGACGTTCCTGCAGATCGACCAGCTCGAACTGCGTTTCCTCGCGCAGCTTGCGGTCGAGCGCGCCGAGGGGTTCATCGAGCAGCAGCACGCGGGGTTGCTTGGCGAGGGACCGGGCGAGCGCCACGCGCTGCCGCTGGCCGCCGGAAAGCTGGTCCGGCTTGCGGCCAGCCAGTCCATCCAGTTTCACCAGCGCCAGCATTTCGGCCACCCGATCGGCGATCTCACCCTTCGCCATGCCGTCCTGTTTCAGCCCGAATGCGATGTTTTTCGCCACATCCATGTGCGGAAACAGGGCGTAGGACTGGAACATCATGTTGACCGGTCGCCGGTAGGGCGGGACACCAGCGAGGTCATTGCCTTCCAACAACAAGCGGCCTTCGGTAACGCTTTCAAACCCCGCCAGCATCCGCATCAGCGTGGTCTTGCCACAACCGGACGGGCCGAGAAGCGCGAAGAATTCCTTCTCGTAGATGTCGAGGCTTAAATCCTCGACGGCGGTGACCGCGCCGTAGCGTTTCGTCACATGCTCGAAACGGATAAAGGGCGTCGCAGAGGGGTCGTCCCAAGGCGTAAAATCGCGGCGGAACGAGGCGACGCCCTTCATGATCTTGTCTTCTTACCAGACCTACTGGCCCGTCTTCACCTTCGTCCAGGCCCGCGTGACGGTGCGGTTGGTGCGCGGGTCATAGGGCTGCACGGTGTAGAGTTTTTCCATCACATCGGCTGGTGGATAGATGGCCGGGTCGTCCAGCACTTCCTTATCCATCAGTTCTTGCGCAGCAAGGTTGCCGTTGGCGTAGAACACGTAGTCGGACGCCTTGGCGATCACGTCCGGCCGCATCAGGTAGTTGATGAACGTATGGGCGTTTTCCACGTTTGGCGCATCTGCGGGCACGGCCATCTGGTCGAACCACATAAGCGAGCCTTCCTTCGGGATCACGTAACCGACCTCGACACCCACATCGGCTTCCGCCGCACGGTCGCGGGCCTGGAACACGTCACCGGAGAAGCCGACGGCGAGGCAAATGTCACCGTTGGCGAGGCCGTTGATATATTCCGAGGAATTGAACTTCTGCACGAAGGGGCGAACCTTCGTCATCAGTTCGGTGGCTTCCTCGATATCGGCAGGCTCGCGGGAATCCGGGTTCTTGCCGAGGTAGTTGAGAGCAGCGACGAACATTTCGGATGGCGCATCGAGGAAATGCACACCGCAATCCTCGAACTTGGCGATCTGTTCAGGGTCAAACACAACTGACCAGCTATCGACTGTCACGCCACGCTCTTCAGCAGCCTTGACGTTGTAACCGATGCCAGTGGTGCCCCACATATAGTTGCGGGAATACTCGGCACCGGGGTCATAGGCATCGACGCGGGTGTTGACCACGTCCCACATGTTTTTCGTGTTATCGAGTTTGGAGCCGTCGAGCGGCTGGAACACGCCTGCGGAAATCTGGCGCTTCAGGAAGTCGGCGGACGGCACGACGACATCGTAGCCCGTGCCGCCAGCGAGCAGCTTGGTTTCCACGATCTCGTTGGAATCGAACACGTCGTAGCGCACCTTGATACCGGTTTCCTTTTCGAAATCGGCAATGATGCTGTCGTCGATATAGTCCGACCAGTTATAGACGTTGACCACCTGGTCCTGCGCGAATGCGACGGTGGATGCGGCGGAAAGGGCGAGGGCTGCGAGCAGCATTTTCATGGCTTTGGATCCTGTCGAGGGTCTCGTTTGTCGAAACCTAGGGCAGGACACGGCGCGATTGCAAATGGCTTTTGCCTGCAATGCGCCTGCTGCCCGATTTACAGGCACATTCACAGCCGTTCAGCGGTAGGTTGCCTGTTCCAGTGGCGACATGTCGTTGGCAAAGCCGTCCAGTTCCGCCCGCTTCACCGCTGTGAGTATTGCGTGCATGGGCAGGCCCAGCGCCTGCACAGCCTTGTCGTCGTCAAAGGCGGCCAGCGCCTTTTCCATCGTGGCAGGCAAGGCGGAGCCGCGGTTAGGCGTGGCCGACTCGTAGCCGTTGCCTTCCAGCGCCGGTTGCGGTTCCTGCGCCGCTTCCAGCCCGTCCATCATGGCTTGCAGGATGCACGCGACAACAAGATACGGGTTGGCGTCTGCTCCAGCGACACGATGCTCGATGCGCTTGGCCTTGTCGCCTGCGGCAGGCAAGCGTACGGCGACGGAGCGGTTGTTGTCGGCCCAGTTTGCGTTGGTCGGCGCGTAGCTGCCCGGTGCCATGCGGCGAAAGCCGTTAATGGTGCTGATGAACACGAGCGTGTGCGCCGCCATCGCGTCCAGCAGCCCGGCAACCGCGTGGCGTTGGCGGGTGCTGCCTTCCTCACCGGAAAAGATGTTGGTGCCGTCCCTATCAAGCAGACTGGTATGAACGTGCAGGCCATTGCCCGGCTGGCCGATGAAGGGTTTGGCCATGAAGGTGGCGGTCAGCCCGTTGGCGCGGGCACATTCGCGGATGGCACGCTTGAGCAGCATCACATCGTCAGCGGCGCGCAGTGGGTCGGGGCGGTGATTGAGATTGACTTCAAACTGGCCGGGGCCAGCCTCCTTGACGATCGTATCGATCGGCAGGTCGGCCAAGCGGCAAGCTTCGCGCAAGTCTGCAAACAGGGCCGAATGCTTGGCGAGCTGGTTCAGGCTGTACATGAATTGCGCGTCGGGAATGAGCGATGCACCGACCGGTTCGCCTGCCTCGTCGAGCAGGTGAAACTCGATCTCGCAGGCGCAGACGGCGGTCAGGCCCATTGCGTCCAGCCGCTCGACCGCGCGGCGCAGCACGGTGCGGGCGCAACCGCCGAACGGGGTGCCGTCCGGTTCGACGGTTTCCAGCAGCACCTGCGCGGCATTCTCCCCCCAGGGAACGCATGAAAGGGACGACGGGACGGCTTTGCAGAACCCATCCAAGTCGCCGGACGAAATATGCAAGCCGGTCGCTTCCACCTCGTTACCCCACACATCGAGTCCGTGCAGCGAGAGTGGAAAATTGACGCCCTCTGCGAACGCCTTGTCCAACGTGGCAGCGGGCGCCCATTTGCCCCGCGCAATGCCGTTGGGGTCGGTGAGAACGAGTTCGACAGTCTCGACGCCGGGGTTGGCGTCGAGAAAGGACGCGAGTGTCGCCTCCCCGTCTTCAGAGAGTGCTGGCAAACTTGGCGATCGTCTGCTGGTAGGCAGTGGACTCGTTCCACGAATTGAAAACGCGGAAGTTGTTGCTGCCGGGCTGATAGTCGCGCATGGGCTGCCAGCCGTTACGGCGCAGATAGTTGGCTGCGGAAGCCAGCGCGTCGGCGCGGGATTTCACGAGATCGCGACGGCCATCGCCATCGAAATCGACGGCGTAGCGCAGGTAGTTTTCAGCCATGAACTGGGTTTGGCCCAATTCGCCGTGGCCCGCGCCCTTCATGTTGGACGGGGACAGCCAGCCCTTGTCCAGAATGGTCAGTGCGGCCATTAGGTTAGGTGTGAACAGGCCCGTGCGGCGGCAATCGTGCGACAGAGTGGCGAGCGCGTTGATCGTGTCGATCTTGCCGGTGTAACCGCCGAATGCCGTTTCCATGCCCCAGATCGTGACAAGTATCTCGCGCTGAACACCATATGTGCGCTCGATGGCGTCGAACAGCTTGCGGTTTTTGTCGAGTTGTCGCTTGGCCGGGCCGGCGAGACCGTTGGTCTTCTTGGCGTAGAACTTGTTGAAGTTGGTCTGGGAGCGACCCGCGGACTTGAACGCTTCGGCCTGCCTGCGATCGAACTTGATGACCGTATTGGAATACTGGGCGTTGGCGAGCGCGTTGCGGCCTTTTTGGCCAATTCCCGCCGACTGCGCCTTTTTATCGAAGCTCTGCTTGAAGCTGTCGAAGCCCGACGACGTGTTGGAGCATTTGGCATAGGCGGCCATGGGCGCGGCGGCGACGAGGCCGACGGCTAGAAGAGCGGCGGAGACAGATCGGATCATTGGTCGGGTTCCTGCAAGCGAATGGGGTGTTGCTACCCTTTGTGAACAGCAATGCGAAGACTTCATGGCAGATCAAGCGTTCACGAACGGTTAACCTGTTTTTGTGGTCCGTTCGCCACAGGTGTTCAAGTTAGGCCGTATGCACCGAAACCCTGCACCAGATCGTCCAGTCCCTGCGGTCGCGACAGGGGCGGTGCGGAGCGGGAGGTGCAGGATACGCGTTCGCACAAGCGGCAAGCCGGGCCTATTTCGACGGGGCCGACCGCCTGCACGTCCGGCAACAAGCGCACATGGGCCAAGTCGTTGGGGAGCGAATGAGATGTGATCGGCGCAACAGGCATTTTGCCGACGACCGACCGCCCGGCCTCCATGACAGCCTTGGCGTGGGGATCTTCGATTCCCAGTAACAAGGCCGACGTTTTAGGCCGCTCGCCCGCGTTGCCGACGACACCCTCGACCGTGAGAGACAGGGTAATGAAAACCTCGCCCGCAGGCGTGACGACCCGTTCACAAACCAGTTGCCCCGGATGAGCGAAGGCGGCGTAAAGTCCCAGTTTCGGGCATGCGCCACCAAAGCGGGATGCGGGAAAGCCTTTCGCACCGAGGCGGCGCAGTACCGTGCCCGCGCGGTCCACTTCCATTGAGAAAAACGGCAGTCCCGCACGGCGACCGTCGGATTTGTCCTGCAGGCTAACGAGGCGGTGGGCGACCTGTGCCTGTGAACACCCGAAGCGGGTGGCTAAAACCGGGAGGTCATAATGGGTCCGCTCTGCAGCCATGAGAAAGCGGTCGTAGGGCATCAGCACCGCCAGCGCGGCGTAGCGCGCCAGTTCCAGCCGCAACAGGCGCATGGCTTCCTCACCGTCTTTTTCCGCAGTGAGACCGAGCAGTTCCGCCTCCTCGTCCAGCGCCTTGCCTTCCCGACGCAGGACGAGTTCCTGAGCCAGCAGTTCGGCCCTTTCCGGCAGCGACAGGCGTTCCGAGACGAACAGGCGGCCGGAATGGCGGTCGATGCGCTTGCGCCAGACGGGCATGGTTTCGACCGGCAGCACCTGAACCGCCAGCCCGTGTTCAGCGCGCAGCAAGGCGTTGAATGCGTCGGTGCGATCGCCCGTTTCCTTCAGCGCATCGAGAATGCGGATGGCGGCGCGTTCGAGCCCGGGAAAGCACCACGGCACATCCTCCAGTACCGCGCGCACCCGGTCCAGCGGCAGGGCTCTGGCCGGTGTGGCGAGGTCGTGGCCCGCCTGCCCCATCAGCGTCGTCATGTCCGACAATCGCTCCCGCTGTTCGCGGTAGGCACGGTAGAGTTTGACGATGCCCTGCGCGGCGTTGGGTGCCGCATCGGCGATTTCGATCAGTTCCGTATCGCCGGGCAGTTCGCCGGACAGCAGCGGGTCGGCGAAGACTTCCTTCAGCGCCGCGACGCTGCCCTCCTCGCCACCGGACGACAGTTCGGCCACGTCGATGTCGTATGTGCCGACGATCTTCAGGACCAGTTGCGCGGTCAGCGGGCGCTGGTTGCGTTCGATCAGGTTCAGATAGCTGGGAGAAATGCCCAGTTCCTGCGCCATCGCGGTCTGGGTCTTCTCCAGCCGTTGCCGAATACGGCGCACGCGGGGACCGGCGAAAATCTTCTGTTCAGCCATGAGAACCGCCTATGACATTTGTCATATTGTGACAAACCATTCTTTTACCGCTTTTTACAGAACCACCCGAAAGAGACGACTTTCGCACCGGAATGCCCGTGCCTTTTACCGCCTGTTCGGGTTTTGACTGCACACACGGCGTCCGGACATGAACGGGATTTACCTCCTTGACAGTTCGACACGCTCCCGGCGCCAAATGTCGGAAACCGCTGAACCCGAGGAGACTGCCATGACCGAAGCATCCATCACACCGATCAAAGCCGCCAAAGAACGTGCAAATTCGCAGTCGTCGGTCAATCCCGATCAGGAAAGCGCGATCCGCCAGCTGGCCAACGACCTTCACCGCCTCAACCATTCCGTTATGCGCGCCGTCGATGCCGGTGTGTCTGTCGAACTCGTCCGTTCCGCACGCCACCACGGCGGCGAAGGCAACTGGGGCGATATGATGGTGCCAATCGTCGTCAAGGGCTGATCCGCGCCTCCGTCCGACGGGCAAATCAGTTTCAGCCGCCAGCGGATCGTTGGCGGCTTCATTTCGCGCCCCTCCAATCGGGCGCAACCCAAGCAGGAGACTTCCCTCATGTCCTACACCCAGGAAATCGCGTCCGCCGCGAGTACCATCTCGAAATCCGGCCCTGCGTGGGCTGCCATCGACGCTGATTCTGTCGCGCGGATGCGGTTGCAGAACCGCTTCCAGTCCGGCCTCGACATCGCCCGCTATACGGCGAAGATCATGCGCGATGACATGGCGGCCTATGATACCGACCCTGCCAACTACACCCAGTCGCTGGGGTGCTGGCACGGCTTCATCGGCCAGCAGAAGATGATTTCCATCAAGAAGCATTTCGGCACCACCAAGGGCAGTTACCTGTATCTGTCCGGCTGGATGGTTGCCGCACTGCGCTCCGAGTTCGGCCCCTTGCCCGACCAGTCGATGCACGAGAAAACCTCCGTGCCCGCTCTGATCGAGGAACTCTACACATTCCTGCGTCAGGCCGATGCCCGTGAGCTCGGCGGCATGTTTCGCGAGCTGGACGGTGCCCGCAAGTCCGGCAACGAGCTGGAAGCCAAGCGGCTGGAAGTGGCCGTCGACAAATACGAAACCCATGTCGTGCCGATCATCGCCGACATCGACGCCGGTTTCGGCAACGCCGAAGCAACCTACCTGCTCGCCAAGAAGATGATCGAGGCCGGTGCGTGCGCGCTGCAGATCGAAAACCAGGTTTCCGATGAGAAACAGTGCGGCCATCAGGACGGCAAGGTGACGGTGCCCCATGAGGATTTTATCGCCAAAATCCGCGCTTGCCGGTACGCCTTCATGGAACTGGGCGTGGAAGACGGCATCATCGTCACCCGCACGGATTCGCTCGGCGCGGGCCTGACGAAGCAGATCGCCTACTCGAAAGAAGAAGGCGACCTCGGCGACCGTTACAATTCGTTCCTGGATTGCGAGGAAGTTACGGTCGACACGATGGAGCCGAACGATGTCGTGCTGAAGCGCGACGGCAAGTTGATGCGCCCGAAGCGCCTGCCTTCCAACCTCTACCAGTTCCGCGAAGGCACTGGCGCGGACCGCTGCGTGATGGATTGCGTCGCGTCGCTCGATAACGGCGCGGACCTGCTTGTGGATCGAGACCGAGAAGCCCCACATCGAGCAGATCGCCTCGATGGTCGATCAGGTGCGCGAAGCACATCCGAACGCCAAGCTCGTTTACAACAATTCGCCATCCTTCAACTGGACGCTGAACTTCCGCCAGCAGGTGTTCGACGCATGGTCCGAAGCGGGCAAGGACGTCTCCGCCTACGACCGTGCCGCTCTCATGAGCATCGACTACGACGAGACAGAACTGGCAACGGAAGCCGACGAGCGCATCCGCACCTTCCAGAAGGATGCAGCGGCTCGCGCCGGTATCTTCCACCACCTCATCACCCTGCCAACCTACCATACGGCGGCGTTGTCCACGGACAATCTGGCGAAAGAGTATTTCGGCGATCAGGGCATGCTCGGCTACGTGGCCGGTGTGCAGCGCAAGGAAATCCGTCAGGGTATTGCCTGCGTGAAGCACCAGAACATGGCCGGTTCCGACCTTGGCGACGATCACAAGGAATACTTTGCGGGAGACGCGGCGCTGAAAGCGTCCGGCGAAGACAACACAATGAACCAGTTCGCTTAAGGCAACAGGTTCCTTCGGAGCAGAGAGGGAGCGTCCGGGAAACCGGGCGCTCCCTTTTCTTTTGGCGCTGAGCGTCCTATTCGTGGCGATATGTTCGTCTCGTTCTTTCTCATTCTGACGCTGTATCGACCGTTGCCCGCACAGGCGGAGCGGCTGACTTTCGTGGCGCTGGCAGAAAGTGACGGATGACGCGGGCTATGGCGCATTTCTCGAACAGGTCACACCCATCTGGCATCGGCACGGAATGCGGGTCGTCATGGCCGCCCATGTGGAAGGCAGCGAGACGTTCGACCATGCAGCGCTGCTGGATGTGGAACGCCGCGCAGGGTTTCGCGCCTATCTGGCCGACCCCGATTACAAGTCCATCGCCCCGTTGCGGTTCGGTTCTGTTACAAACCTGACGATACTCGAAGGACCACATGTCTTGCTGCCACCACCATTGGAGGCAGGCACACCGATCAGCCTGCTGTTTCAAACTAAGTGCGAGACGGCCGAGCCCGGTGCGCGCGTGTTGCTTGTCGGTCCGGTCAAGGGTGAGACTGCGCCGTTATCTCGCGGAAACCGGCTGCGTGCGTTTCGTCACGGCAGACGATACGCCAACCGGAAACGTCATCGTGGGTTTCGCAGCAACCGTGCGGCGTTAACCGGAAACCTTGCGCCAGCGGGCGACAAGGCTGGTTGTCTCGCTCTCGTCGTAGGCCGGATAGTCCTGCTCGAAGACACCGGATTCCGCGCCCGGAAGAAGGTGTTTCGGCAGGCTGTAGAACTTCATGCGCATCGGCGTTGGAGCGCCTTCACCAAAGGCGATACATTCCTGATTGGCAAGGGATGACAGGAATCCTACCGCGCTGTCGGACGAGGACGAGATCGCTTTGCGGATAATATCCTGGTCCACATGGTTGGTCAGCCGCATTGCGAACACGGTGGAACACTGGGACAGGATCGTCGGGTCCAGCTCGGACGGGCGCTGTGAGATGATGCCCATGAACGCCCCGTATTTGCGGCCTTCCTTGGCAATGCGGGCGATGGCGCGGCGGGCGGGCTCGAAGCCGTTGGCGTGAACCGGCACATACCGGTGAGCCTCTTCGCACAGCACGAGCAGTTTCAGTTTACCGCGCGCGGCAACCGCCAGCTCGAATGTCATGCGGGCCAAAATCGCGGCAACGGAGTTGACCACCTCGATCGGCATGCCGCTCAACTCAACGATGGTCTGGCGCTGGTCGCTGCCGGAGAGGTTGAACAGGCCGGAGACGATGTGTTCGGAAATGTCGGAAATGGTGCGGTGACGGAACATGAACGCGTAGCGCGGATCGTCCGCATGGGCGGCGATCCGCGCCCGCAATGCGCGCACGGCGGACCGGTCGAAACGGGATTCAAGCTGTCCGGCTTCCTCGTCCAGCAGTTGGAACAGGTCGTTCAAACGATAGGGCGCGACCGTATCGGCGGTCATGGACGACCCGATGCTGCCGGTGCGTAAAGCGACCCGGCTGTCGCCGACCTTAAAGCGTGCCTTGGCCTGCGGAATGAACTCGCGCAGTGCCTCGATCTCTTCGTGAACCGGCGGACGACCGCGGTAGAGCACTTCGACGTATTCATCGAGCTGGAACATCCAGAACGGAATATCGAGCGTTTCCGGATCGATGATACTGGCGTCGGGAAACGCCCGTTTATACTCGTTGTGAGGATCGAGAATGATCGTCCGCAATTCCGGCACCAACGCGCGCATGGCCTGCATCAGCAGGGTGACAGAGGCCGATTTGCCGGACCCGGTCGAGCCCAGCACGGCAAAGTGTTTGGCCAGCATGTGCGGCACATCCACGATGGCGGGCACGCTCGTGTCCTGGCTCAACACGCCAAGGCGGGCGACAATCTTGCCGGATATGGAATAGATCGCTTCCAGATCGCCGGAGCGCACCTGATGGGCTTCGCACCCGACGCCCGGATAGGCGGAAATGCCGGTGGAGAAAGACGCGCTTCCGTTCGCCATTTCCCGTACTTCACCTTGCAGTTCCACATGGAAATGCAGCGGTGAGGTTCTGGTGGCATCGTAGTGCTTGCCCGGCATGTTGATGTCGCAGATGACACCGACGACGCGGGCCTCGCCCACGCGTATCGACAGCATGCGCCCGACCGACCATGTGAGCCCGGTGACGGTGTCGATGCAGGCTGTATCACCCTGCACCACGGCTTTATTCCCGTTGCATGCAATAACATGGGCGGTGGGCCGGTCCTCCATGCGCTCGACGCGCTCTCCGGCTTCGGGTGCCCGTGCTTTCGTTTTCGCTCGGGGAAGGAATGCGGCGCGGAATGCATCGGGATCATCTTCGGCCAACAACAGCGGATCGGCACCGGGCACATCGGCGGGCACGTCATCTTCCGGCTCGCTGTCGAGCAACTCGATCATGGAACCCTTTGGCAGCGCCGGGGTGTCCACGTAAGGCTTATAGGGCGCGGCTTGCCTCTCAGTATTTGCTTGCGAGAACACCGGCTCCAGTGCGGCATTGGGAGCGCTTGGGATGGAACGCGCCGCGTCGTAATTCACCGTGCGCGGCTTGTCCGGTTCGGGTGTCGCCTCGGCATAAAGGTGCTGCGAGCGACCTATATCGAGCGATGGGGCATCTACCCGGTCCCGCTTCACGCCTGAAACGGCCGAAATCCTGCGAAACAGCGCGTCGTTTTCCATCGGGTCGGTCCACCAAAATATCTCACCTCGATACGAGGCGTTCGCTCCCTTGTTCGCAAATCATGTTTAACGAAGGGTGATGGTGCCGGCGCTTTCGTGCGATGGCGGGCGGTGTTAAGCCTGCGTTTCAGGCAGACGCGATGAACACAATGGCCAGTGAAAAAAACGAGACCACGACGAACCATCCGGTCGATTCCAAGCGTGGTGTGACCACAATGGACGAAGCGGCGCTGTGGCTGCGTTCGCGCGGAATTGAAGATGTCGAGTGTATCACACCGGACTATGCCGGTGTCGTGCGCGGCAAGATGATGCCGTCGAGCAAGTTTCTCGATTCCTCCACGCTGGCGCTGCCGACCTCCGTTTTCATGCAGACGATTTCCGGTGACTGGCCGGAAGAGAGCGATACATTCTCGTATCCGCCAAACGACGGCGACCTGCGGCTCATTCCCGATCTGTCGACCCTGTGTGCCGTACCGTGGGAAGGCGACCCCACCGCGCAGGTGATTTGCGATATGCAGACTCACCGGGGAGACCCCGTCGCCTACACCCCGCGCAACGTGCTGCGCCGTGTGCTCGGAGCCTATGAGGACCGGGGTTGGACGCCGATCGTTGCGCCGGAAATCGAGTTCTATCTGGTCAGCAAAAATGAAGACCCCGATGTGCCCCTGCAACCACCCATCGGCCGCTCGGGCCGCGCGATGGCGGGTGGCAACGGCTATTCGATGGCTGCGATCAACGAGTTCGACGACCTGATCGACGACATCTACGATTTCTCCGAGGCGCAGGGGTTGGAAATCGAAACGCTGATCCACGAGGAAGGCGCGGCGCAGCTGGAGATCAACCTCAACCACGGCAACCCGCTGGAGCTTGCCGATCAGGTGTTCCTGTTCAAACGCACCCTTCGGGAAGCGGCACTGAAGCACGACATGTATGCCACGTTCATGGCCAAGCCCATTCAGGGCCAGCCGGGCAGCGCCATGCACATTCACCAATCCGTGCTGGACACCGAGGGCAACAACATCTTCAGCGATGGCGAAGAGGAAAGCGAACTGTTCCGCGCCTTCCTCGGCGGGATGCAGCTTCACGTACCCGGCGCGCTGGTGATGATGGCACCTTACGTCAATTCCTACCGCCGGTTGACGATCAACACGTCTGCGCCCGTCAACGCCCACTGGGGCTACGACAACCGCACGACCAGGCTGCGGGTGCCCATCTCCGGTCCATCCGCACGTCGGGTTGAAAACCGCATTCCGTCATCCGACGCCAATCCCTATCTCGCCATCGCTGCCTCACTGGCGTGTGGATTGCTGGGCATGCAGCACGGTGCGGTGCCGGAGCAGGCAACGGGAACCACAGCCAACGAGGACAGCAACGACCTGCCGCGCGGCTTGCTGGACGCCATTGCACTGTTCGAGAACAGCGATCCGCTGCGCGAGATACTGGGCGAGGAATTCGTGGGCATTTATTCCGCCATCAAGCGCGCCGAGTTCGAAACATTCATGACCGTGATCTCGCCCTGGGAGCGGGAGTTCCTGCTGCTGAATGTCTGATCCTTCGTACCGCTCCCCCATCTCGCCGGGGCTTTCCTGGTATGAGGCCAGTTGCGGCGAACGCCCCGCCTATCCCGCGCTCGATAATGATACACGCAGCGATGTCGTAGTCGTAGGTGGTGGCTTCTGCGGGCTTTCAGCGGCCTACCGGCTGGCGAAGGGCGGCACGTCCGTCACACTGATCGACGCCGCCCGCTTTGGCGATGGCGCATCGGGCCGCAACGGCGGGCAGATGGGCAGCGGGCAGCGGGCGGGCGCGATGGAGCTGGAAGAGAAATACGGATTCGAGCGCTCGAAAGCTCTGTGGGATATGGCGGAAGACGCCAAGCACACCCTGCTCGATACGGCGCGAGACGAAGGCTTCGATATCGACTACCAGCCCGGGCCAGCTGACCCCCATGCACCGGCAGCGCTACGAGAAGGAAGCGCGGGAGGAAGTGTCGGTCCTGCGCGAGCGCTACGGCTACGATGCGATCGATTGGCTCGACGCCGACGCGATGGCTTCGGCGCTCGGCAGCACCGCCTATTTCGGCGGCACGCGGGACACGGGCACCGGGCACATCCACCCGATGAAGGCCGTGATCGGGTTGGCCAGGGCTGCCGCGAAAGCGGGTGCGGTGCTTCACGAAAACAGCGCTATGGAAGCCGTCCGTAAGGACGGCGGCTTATGGGCGGTCAAAACCGCTCATGGCACCATCCGCGCCGAAAAAGTGTTGCTGGCGTTAAACGGCTACCATGCTGATATCGACGGCGAGATTTCCCGCCACGTGATGCCGATCCAGTCCTTTATCGGTGCGACGGAACCGCTTGGGCACAATTCACCGGTCCTGCCGGGTCGGGAGGCGGTGGACGACAGCCGGTTCGTGGTGCGCTATTTCCGCAAGAGTGCCGATAACCGGCTACTGTTCGGCGGGCGCGAGGCCTACGGCAAGGCGACGCCGGGCGATATCGAACGCGCCATCCGCCGCCAGATCACGCAGATCTATCCGGATCTCGCCGAGGTTCCGATCACCCATGCCTGGGGCGGCAACTGTCGGCATCACCATGCCGCGCATGCCTTACGTGCGAGAGTTGAAGCCGGGGCTCTGGACGGCAGGAGGCTTCTCCGGCCATGGTGTCATCATGGCCCACCATACCGGGCGCATGGTTGCCGAGAGCTGGCTCGGTATCAGCGATCAGATACGCCTGTTGCAAGACTTGAAGATTCCCGCCTTCCCCGGCGGCGCGACGTTCCGCAACCCGCTCAAGGTGCTGGCGCTAACGTGGTATGCGATGCTCGATCGCCTTTAATGCGACCCTACAGGCCGGTATTCACCTTGCTGATATCGCCGCCTGCCCAAGCCATGACCTTCGGGTTCATCACGCGGAACCAGAGGGGTGGAATGCTCGCCAACAGGAACGACCCGGGATAGCCCGATGGCAGTCGCGGCAGCTCGTCGAAGTTCCGCAACGCCTGATAGGGGCGCATGGGGTTGGCGTGGTGGTCGCTGTGGCGCTGCAAGTGGAACAGAACCAGGTTCGATACGATGTGGTTGGTGTTCCACGAATGGCGCGGCTCGACAGGCTGATAGCGCCCGTTCTCCTTCTTGGCCCGTTTCAGCCCGTAATGCTCGACGTAGTTCGCCTGTGTCAGCTGAAACCAGCCAAGCACACTTTGGATGACGAGAAACGGTAAGACAGCTGTGCCGAGCCAAACGATCAGCACGAGCCAGACCGCCAGTGTGAACGCATAGCCTTGCAGCACCTCGTTTTTCGGCGACCAGAACGAAAGCCCCTTACGGCTCAACCGCTCTCTCTCGTGTTGCAAGCCACGTTTCAGCGTGCCCGGCAATTCGCGGGTGGCAAAGGCATAGACGCTTTCGTTAAAGCGAGACGATGCGGGGTCTTCCGGCGTGGCGACAGCCGTATGATGGCCGCGATTGTGCTCGATGCAAAAGTGCCCGTAACCCGAAAGCGCATTGGCGAACATGGCGAACAGCCGGTCCATCTTTCCCTGCTTGTGGCCCAGTTCATGGCCGACCGTCAGCGCCGTGCCCGACGCCATTCCGCAGGCGACCGTGATGGCCGCATAGCCCCACCAGGGCAGATCGACGGTGGCTACGAACCACGCGCAGACGATCAGCATGGCCCAGAAACAGGGAACGATCAGCAGCAGCAGGGTTCGGTAATAGTCGTCCTCCGCCATTTCTTCCACCACCTCGGCTGGCGGGTTGGCGTGGTCTTCCCCGAAGGCAAGATCGAGCAAAGGGATGGCTAGATAGGAATAGGCGACCGGCAACAGCGTGACCCACACGGCCCCATCCAACGCAAAATAGAGCGCAACCGCCAAAATCGGAATTAGGGGCACGGTGAATCCGAGCCACCAGAGATAGCGTTTGGTATCGCGGTATTCGACACGCTCACCGGACTTGGATTCGGCTACAAAGATCAAGGACGATACCTCCCGTTGCTGTCTGTTTAGCACGAACGGACTTGCCGGAGGCTGCGGTGGACATTGTGTCGCAGATACGCTCTCAGGCGACCCGCTCGACGATGACGTTGCCGACCGAATATCCGGCGCCGAAGGAGCAGATCACACCCGTCGCACCGACCGGCAAATCCGCGTGGTTCTGTGCAAACGCGATGATGGAGCCGGCCGACGATGTGTTGGCATAGTCCTGCAGAATGTTCGGCTGCTCATCCGGCTCCGGCACCCGGCCCAGCACCTTGCGACCGATAAAATCGTTCATCGACTTGTTGGCCTGATGGAGCCACATGCGGTCGAGACCGGTGGGGTCCACATTCTGCTCCGCACAATGGCTGGTGATGAGGTCGGAGACCATCGGCACCACTTCCTTGAACACCGAGCGCCCGTTTTGCATGAACTGCATATCACGCCGGTCGTCCACACCATCGGGGCGGGAGCGGCGCAGAAAACCGTTGTTGTTGCGGATGTTGTTGGAAAACTGCGTGAGGCAGCGGGTGGCCTTCACCTCGAACTGTGTGCCCGCCGTTGCACTCTCCGCATCTTCAAGCAGCATGGCTGTGCAGACGTCACCGAAGATGAAGTGGCAGTCCCGGTCGCGCCATTCCAGATGGCCGGAGCATATTTCCGGGTTCACGATCAGGATGGCTTTTGCCGAGCCTGCGCGGATCATGTCCGCCGCCGCCTGTATGCCAAAGGTGGCGGACGAACACGCGACGTTCATGTCGAAGCCGAAGCCGGAAATGCCAAGCAAGTCCTGCACCTCGATGGCGATGGCCGGATAGGCGCGCTCCATGTTCGATGCTGCGCAGATGACCGCATCCACGTCCGCCGCTTCTCGCCCCGCCGCCTTCAGCGCCTCGCGCGCCGCTTTCACGGCCATTTCCGCCATGATGCCGGGTTCGCCGTCGCTGCGCTGGCGCAGTTGCGGGTGCATCACATCCGGGTCCAGCACACCGGCCTTGTCCATCACATGCCGCTGGCGGATGCCGGAGGCCTTGAAGATGAACTCCTCGCTGGAATGGGCGATGGGCTCGCGCTCGCCCTTGGCAATGTCCGCCTCGTGCTTTTCGTTCTCGCGGTCGGCATAGGCATTGAACGCGGCGACCAGTTCGGCATTGGTGATCGTCTCTTCGGGGGTGAAAACCCCTGTTCCGCTGATGACGACCCGTTTCATCTGTTCACTCGCACGCACTGTTATGCCACGGATATATGCTGCAAGCGCAATTCGCACAAATGGACTCTTCCCGACCATGAAACCGACCACAGAAGACTGCATCAAATGGCTTGAGCGGCTGGTCGGCTTCGACACCACGTCGCGCAATTCCAATTTGGCTTTGATAGAGCATGTGAAATCCGTGCTCGAACCGCTCGGCTACGATGTGCGGCTGACGCACAATACCGAAGGCACGAAGGCGAACCTTTGGGCCACGATCGGCCCGCGCGACACCGGCGGCATCGTGCTTTCCGGCCATACGGATGTTGTGCCCGTCGATGGGCAAGACTGGGGGACAGACCCGTTTGTGCTAACCGAACAGAACGGCAAATTGTTCGGGCGCGGGTCGGCGGACATGAAAGGTTTTATCGCCTGCATCATGGCTCACGCCGAACGCATGGCGGCGACCCACCTGAAAATGCCGCTGCATTTTGCGTTTTCCTATGACGAGGAAGTCGGCTGCACCGGCGTGCTGGGACTTGTTGAAGACATGAGGGCCAACCTGCCCGCCCCCCAGGCGGTGATCGTGGGCGAGCCAACAATGATGCAGCTGGTCGGTGGCCACAAGGGTGGCCATTCCTACGAGACCATCGTGCACGGCATCGACGGCCATTCCTCCAGGCCGGAACTGGGCGCAAACGCCATCGTGGCAGCGGCGAAAATCATCGCGTTTCTCGACGGCCTGCACGGGCGCTTGCGCGATGCGGCGGACCCGGCGAACGGGTTCACGCCGCCGAATACGACCGTCGATATCGGCCTCATTGACGGTGGTGCCGCGCACAACATCATCCCCGCCCGCTGTGCCTTCACATGGGGCTTTCGCACGGTGCCGGGGGACAATGGGGCGGCGCTGGCGCAGGAGGTTTTCGATTTTGTTGAACGGGAGATCGAGCCTGACTTGAAAGCTGTTGGCGACAGGATGGGCGTCAAAGCGTGGGTCGAACACGTTCCACGCCACGACCTGCCGACATTCGTGCCGGACGAGACGAGCCCCGCCGAGGCGATTATCCGCCACCTCACCGGCCTCAACCATTCCATGCGCGTGTCCTACGGCACCGAGGCCAGCCACTTCCAGCAGGCTGGCGTGCCGGGCGTCATCTTCGGCCCCGGCGACATCGCGCAGGCACACCTGCCGGACGAATTCATCGCCATCGACCAGCTGGCGCAGTGCAACGCGTTTCTGGCAGACCTGACCGATTGGGCCGCTGCCAACGAGCGCATTCAATGAGCAACGATATCGACCTTGCCACCCTGTTCGCGCAGGCCAACGGCGCCATCGACGCGGCGACCGGTGGTGTCGTGCCGCCGATCCAGAGTGCAACGACCTTCGTGCGTGATACGGACAATGTGCCGCTATCGCCGAACCATCTCTATTCCCGCGACGACAGCGATCTCACACGTCTTGGGGAGGAGATGCTGGCGCAGGCCGAACATGCGGCGGCAGGCCTGCTGTTTCCCTCCGGCATGGCAGCTATCGCCGCGCTGCTGCGAACCGTGCCGAATGGTGGGCGCATCGTCCTGCAGTCGGGCATTTACTGGGGCACGACGAAATGGACGCGGGATTTTTGCGCGAGGCGCGACATTGAACTGACCGAACTGGACATGGCGGACGGGGGAGCGCGCGACGGGCTATCCGGCAAGGCGGATATCGTCTGGATCGAAACGCCATCGAACCCGTATCTCAAGACCGTCGATATCGCGGCTTGTGCGGCGATAGCGAAACGGATGGGGGCGGACCTCGCAGTCGACTCCACCGCCGCGACACCGGTGCTGACGCAACCGCTCGACCACGGCGCGGACTACGTGATGCACTCGGCCACGAAGGCAATCAACGGCCATTCCGACGTGCTGGTCGGCTTCTTGGCCTGCGCGGACGCCGGGACCGACCGCTGGGCACAGGTCGTCGCCGACCGGCACGATGCCGGTGCGGTGTTGGGCGCATTCGAGGCATGGTTGCTCATTCGCGGAATGCGAACATTGCCGCTGCGCGTGGAGCGGATGTGCACGAATGCGCTGGCGGTAGCGGAGTTTCTCGAAGGCCACGAGCGGGTCAAGGGGGTGCTGTATCCAGGCCTTGCTTCCGACTCCTATCACGCCATTGCCAAACGGCAGATGAGCGGCGGGTTCGGCTCGCTCCTGTCGTTTCAGGTGAACGGGGATGCGCTGGCCGTCATTGGCAAGCTGGAACATCTTCAAACGGGCCACGTCGCTCGGCGGCGTGGAAAGTCTCGTGGAGCACCGCCACACGATCGAGGCCAGCGTGCCGGACGATCTGTTGCGGTTAAGTATCGGAATCGAGAGCGCGGATGCGTTAATCGGCGATCTGAAGCAGGCTTTGGCGTAACGCAGCTTCCGGGAACAAGGCTCGGGATGACGGTGCTAGAGGATATGTGTCGGTCAGACACACCGCCCGCCATCAACCTCCAGCGCGACGCCGGTAATGAAATCGGCTTCGTCGCTGCACAGGTAGAGTGCCGCGTTGGCGAGGTCGCGGGGCTGGGAAAAGCGGCCCAGCGGCACGGATGCCTTGAAGGCGGCGCGTTTTTCCGGCGTGTCTTCGCCCATGAAATCCGCCAGCATCTGCGTTTCGCCCGCAACGGGGCAGAGGCAGTTCACACGGATATTCTTCGGCGCCAGTTCCACCGCCATGCACTTGCAGGCGTTGATGACCCAGGCTTTCGACGCATTATACCAGACCAGACCCGGGCGCGGACGCAGACCGGCGGTAGAGGCGGTCGCGAGAATGGTCCCGCCGCCCCGCGCCTCGAATGCCGGCACCACCGCGCGGGCAGCGTGGTAGATCGCCTTCATGTTCACCGCCGTGATGCGGTCGAAATCCTCTTCACTCACATCCAGCACATCCATATTGCGATGGGTCGTGCCCGCATTGGCGATGAAAATATCCAGACCACCAAAGCGTGAGACAGCCTCGTCCACCATACGCTGGTTGTCAGCTGCGCTGGCGACATCGACCCTGAGCGCGAAAGCCGCTTCGCCGCAGGTATCCGCCACCCGTGCGGCTGCATCACCATCGCGGTCGGCAACCACCACCTTTGCGCCCTCGGCCACGAAACGGCGCACCATGCCCTCGCCGAAACCGGCCCCGCCACCGGTGACGATGGCAACTTTTCCCTCAAGTCTCACGAAACGTCCTTCCCCGCGTCACAAACAAGAGGCAAGTGTGCGTTTCCCGACACCGTTGCACCAGTGGGTCTAAACCGATTAGACTGAGCGTGCCGCACCCTTTACGAACCGTTTCACCATGCGTCAGATCATTCCCGTCGACCCGTTCGACTACATCATTTTCGGCGGCACCGGCGACCTCGCCGAGCGCAAGCTGTTACCCGCCCTCTATCACCGCGACAGGGATGGCCAGTTGCCGGATGAGTGCCGCCTCATCGGCGCGGCGCGGCACGGGCATTCCCGCGAAGAATATCAGGAATTTGGGCGCAAGGCGCTGACCGAGTTCGTGGATGATGAATATCTTGACGAGACCTGCGTTGCCCGCTTTCTCGACCGGCTCGATTTTCTCGCTATTGACGTGACGGACGACGACGGCTGGGAAGAGTTGAAGGCCAAGCTGGACGAAGGCGACAACGGGCGCATCCGCGCGTTTTATCTGGCGGTCGGCCCGTCGCTGTTCGGCCCGATCTGCGAGATGCTGGAGAAGTTCGACCTGATCGACGATCGGGCGCGGCTGGTGATCGAAAAGCCGCTCGGCCACGACTTGCCGTCGGCGCAGAAGTTGAACGAAACAGTGGGCCGCTATTTTGACGAGGCGCAGGTGTTCCGCATTGACCACTATCTCGGCAAGGAGACGGTGCAGAACCTGCTCGCCCTGCGATTCGGCAACGCCCTGTTCGAGCCTGTCTGGAACAATGCCCATATTGATCACGTCCAGATTACCGTTGCCGAAACCGTAGGTGTCGGCGACCGCGCGGCCTATTACGACAAGTCCGGCGCGATGCGCGACATGGTGCAGAACCACATGATGCAGCTTCTGTGTCTCGTGGCGATGGAACCGCCGGCCACGGGGGACGCCAATGCCATCCGCGACGAGAAGCTGAAAGTGCTCCGCAGTTTGAAACCCCTGACGGGCGAAAGTGCGATCCATAATACCGTGCGCGCCCAGTACGTCGCCGGTGCCGGGCCTGAAGGGAAAGTCGAGGGCTATCTCGACGAGTTGGACGGTGAGAAATCCAGGACCGCGACTTTCGTGGCGTTGCGGGCGGATGTGACCAACTGGCGCTGGGCTGGTGTGCCGTTCTACCTTCGCACCGGCAAGCGCATGGCGACGCGGATGAGCGAAATCGTCATTCAGTTCAAGCCGGTGCCGCACAACCTGTTTTCAGACCGCTCCGGCACTCCGGTTGCCAACAAGATGGTGCTGCGGTTGCAGCCGGATGAAAGCGTGCGCCAGTGGATCATGATAAAAGACCCCGGCCCCGGCGGAATGCGGCTGAAGCACGTGAAACTCGACATGAGCTTTGCCGACGAGTTCGAGGAGCGCCAGCCGGATGCCTACGAACGCCTGTTGCTTGATGTCATCCGCGGCAACCAGACCCTGTTCATGCGTCGTGATGAGGTGGAAGCCGCGTGGGCATGGATCGACCCGATTTTCGATGCCTGGGACGAGATGGACCAGCCGGTTCGCCAATACACGGCGGGCACGTGGGGACCGAGCCAGTCGATTGCTCTTATGGAGCGCGATGGCCGCACTTGGAATGATGGCGATGCGTGACGCACCGAGGGGAATGATGGCGATGCGTGACGCACCGAGGGGAATGATGGCGATGCGTGAAACATCACGCATCTTTAAGAACGGCGGAGATTTCTGATGGCAGTGGTTGAGTTCATCGAGTTCGAAACGCGCGCCGATCTCGCCAAACAACTGGCGGACGATGTGGCGGCGCGTCTGAAACCCGATTTGGAAACCGGCACATTCGGCTCCATCGCTTTCTCCGGTGGGTCAACGCCAAAGCTGTTTCTGGAACGGTTCGGGCAGCATCCCGATATCGAGAAGGAGATGGTCTATTGCGCGCTGGTGGACGAGCGCGATGTGCCGAACGACCACGAGCGCTCCAACGAAAAGATGATCCGCGACCATGCGGCGTTGTGGGACCATCCCGACAGCGAATTTTTAGTGCTGCGCAGGCCCGACCAGACGGCTACTGCAACCGCACAATGGGCGGACGCCAAGCTGCGCGACGACGATGAATTGCCCTTCGATGTGCTGCTGCTCGGCATGGGCACGGATGGCCATACGGCCTCGTTTTTCCCTGACGGGGACAACCTGTCAGCGGCCACCGACCCGAAACAAGAAGCCGTTTTCATGGTGATGGAAAGCCCCAGTGTGCCCGACACGCGGCTGACGATGACTCTTGCACCCATCGCATCCGCCGCGTTCCTCGTGCTGCATATCGAGGGTGCGGAAAAGCGCGCTGTCTTCGAGCGCGCGATGGAAGACGGCCCTGCCGACGACCTCCCGATCCGCCACGTCATCCGTCATCCCGACGCAAAAATCCACGTCTATTGGGCACCGTAAGGAGGCTCTCACCATGACTGCCAACATGACCGTCAAATCCGAAATCGCCACCATTACCGACCGTATCATCGAGCGGTCCAAACCGACGCGAGAGGCCTACAGCGCCCGCGTCGATGCCGCCGCCGACGCCGGGCCGCACCGCTCCGCGCTCACCTGCGGCAACCTTGCCCACGGCTTCGCCGCCTGCGGGCCGTCCGACAAGATGAAGCTGTCCGGCGACGTGGTGCCCAATATCGGCATCATCACGTCCTACAACGACATGCTGTCGGCCCACGCGCCCTACGCGACCTATCCCGATCTCATCAAGCAGGCTGCGCGCGACGCGGGGGCCGTGGCGCAGGTGGCGGGCGGCGTGCCGGCCATGTGTGACGGGGTCACGCAGGGCCAGAAGGGCATGGAACTGTCGCTGTTTTCCCGCGACGTGATCGCAATGGCCACCGCCGTCGGCCTGTCGCATAACATGTTCGATGCGGCCATGTATTTGGGCATTTGCGACAAGATCGTGCCCGGTCTGCTGATCGGCGCGCTGACATTCGGGCACATACCGGCCGTCTTCGTGCCCGCCGGTCCCATGCCCTCCGGCTTGCCGAACGACGAGAAGATCAAGGTCCGGCAACTCTATGCGGAAGGTAAGATCGGACGCGAGGAGTTGCTGAAGGCGGAAAGTGCCTCCTACCATTCCCCCGGCACCTGCACATTCTACGGCACGGCCAATTCCAACCAGATGCTCATGGAGTTCATGGGGCTGCATTTGCCGGGCGCATCCTTCGTAAACCCGGGCACGCCGCTGCGCGATGCGCTGACGCGGGAAGCAACCCGCACCGCACTTTCCATCGCAGGCACGGGCAACCGCTTCGCACCGGTCGGCCGGGTGATCGATGAAAAGTCCATCGTCAACGGTGTCATCGGTCTGCACACGACAGGCGGCTCCACCAACCACGTTCTGCATCTCGTCGCCATCGCGCAGGCCGCGGGCATCGTGCTGACGCTCAAGGATATGTCCGACCTTGCCGATTGCACACCGTTGCTGGCGCGGGTCTATCCCAATGGACTGGCCGATGTGAACCATTTCCACGCCGCCGGTGGGTTGCCCTATCTGATCGGCGAAATGGTGCGCGAGGGCCATCTGCACGATGACGTGGAAACCATCCATGGCGGCGGGCTGGCCGGTATGGCGGTAGAGCCAAAACTGGCGGACGATGGTGGTGTCGAATGGCACGACGCGCCGAAGGTGGCGGGTAATTCCAACATTCTCGCCACCGTCGCCAAGCCGTTTTCCGACCACGGCGGCCTGACGATGCTGAAAGGCAATATCGGGGTCGGCGTCGTAAAAACCTCCGCCGTCAAAGAGCAATATCACATCATCGAAGCGCCCTGCCGCGTCTTCCACACCCAGAACGGGATCCGCGAAGCGTTCGAGGCTGGCGAATTGAATATGGATGTGGTCGCGGTGTGCCGCTTTCAGGGTCCGCGCGCCAACGGGATGCCGGAATTGCACAAACTGACGCCGCCTTTGGGCGTGTTGCAAGACCGGGGCTACAAGGTGGCGCTGGTGACGGACGGGCGCATGTCCGGCGCATCGGGCAAGGTGCCCGCCGCGATCCATGTCACGCCGGAAGCCGTCGATGGCGGCGGCATCGCCAAACTGCGCGATGGTGACATCGTGCGGCTGGATGCGACGACCGGTGAGTTGAACGCGCTGGTCGATGAGGCCGAATGGAACGCGCGGGAAGCGGTGGTCGAAAACATGTCGCCCAACCGCTTCGGCATGGGCGTGGAACTGTTCGGCGCATTCCGCGCGATGGTTTCCGGCTCGGACACCGGCGCCAGTGCCATCGCGTCCCGCAAAAGCGAGGCGGTGGCGCGCACACACGCCTGATTTCAAGCGCGCTGGACGATTGTGATGCCTGCGACCGGGAGCGTTTTCGATCCGATCAGGACGGTATCGCCCGCACCAATCAGATGGGAAGCGTCCTGCTCTCGCGGGCCATAATTGATGATGGTTCGGAGGGCGCTCTTGTCCCGGAACCGGAGGTCGTCTCCGGTTTCGATGACTGGCAATCCGGCTGATGTCAGTTCCGCGCGAACGACGTGGTCGCAAAGCGCCTCATCCGGCCAACCGGCGAGATAGGACGCGGTGCCGTTGCGGGTCCAGACCGGGCGGTTGTCATCGTCGGCCAGTAGAACGTTCGCATCGACCACCGATACATTTTCAGCCCATCGCTCCAGCGACCCTACCCGTCCGACCGGTCGTGTGACGCCGGGTCGCAGGCTTTCGATGCGGAGAACGCGGATGCCCAGCATGTTGCCCAACACATCGGGGGCAAGCGCGTCGGGTATATGGTGTTCGCCGGTCCGAGACCCTGAACGGGGGCCGAACAGGACGTGCGCCGTGCCGCAACGTGCCGCAAAATCGTCCGGCACCATGATGAGATGTGGCACAACGATGAGCGTATAGCCGGACAGGTCCGCGTGCGCCGACACCACATCGACATTCTGCCCCGCCCGACGCAGCGCGCCATAGAAGCGCATGGTGAGATCAAAACCGTCATAGTCCGCACCTTGGGGCTGGATTTGGGTCGCCCACTGGGAGGGATAGTCGAAAACCAGCGCCACACGTGCCTGCTGCGTTTCCATGTCGGGCAGGTTTGCGATTTCAACCGCCACCTGCCGCACCTCACCCAGCGCGGTGTCCGGTGTGTTGTCCGGCAGATTGAGGCCCGCGTGGAACTGCTCCTGCGCGAACGGTGCCTGCCGCCAACGGAAATAGCTGACCATTTCCGCCCCGTGGGCAAACGCTTCGTGGGTCCAGGCACGCACCATACCCGGGTGCGGAGCCGGGTTCCACGGTGCCCAGTTCACCGCGCCTGGCTGTTGCTCCATGACGCTCCACCGACCGGTGCAGCCCCGGTAAAGATCATGGTGAAACGCTTGGAAATCCGGGTCACCCGCGCGCAGATACCAGCGTTTCCACGCATCATCGCGCCCGTGGCGTTCAAGAAAGCCGAGCGGGTAGGAATCCCACGACGCAACGTCCAGATCGGCGCTCACATCGTGGTGATCAAAGCCGGTCTCGCGTCCCATGAAATTGTGGACGATATCCCGCCCCGGCGCGTGTCGGCGGATGATGTCGGCTTGAAGTCTGTTGAACGCCACGACCTGATCGGAGGCAAAACGGCGGAAGTCGAGAACGTGCGACGGATTAGGCTCCGTGACTGTCAGGTTTGGCAGCTCAACCTCGCCGAAGGAGCCGACCTCCATCGACCAGAACACATTGCCCCATGCGAGATTGAGCGCGTCCGGCGACTGGTATTTATGCGCTAGCCAATCGCGGAAACCATCGCGGGAAGCGGGGCCATAGCTGAGTGTGGTGTCGTGGCAGCCGTATTCATTATCCGTTTGCCAGGCGGTGATCGCAGGGTGGGCGCCGTAGCGTTTGGCGAGTATTTCGATGATGCGCGCGCATTCGCGGCGGTAGCCCCGGTGGGCGAAATCGTAGTGTCGGCGAGAGCCGAAGCCCCGCTTCCGGCCCTGTTCGTCAAGCGCCAGAATGTCGGGCATAGCGTCCACCAACCATTTCGGCGGCGTCGCAGTGGGCGTACAGAAGATGATGGATAGACCCGCATCGGCAAGTGTCTCAATGGCCTTGTCGAGCCATTCGAAGTCGAACTTGCCGCGCGCCGGTTCGATGCGGCTCCATGCGAACTCACCGATGCGGACCACCGAGATGCCGGTTTGCACCATACGCCGTGCGTCGTCCGCCCACATGGTTTGGGACCAGTGTTCAGGATAGTAGCAGACGCCGAGGGTGGGCTTGCGCATTGGATTGGGAAAGTTTGCGGAAGGGGGTTCATCGGGTTTATGCTAAGCTTGGAAGCAAGCCAACCGAGGAGACGGCACGATGAGCGCAGACACAAAACGAACACCTCCGGTCGAAGAGCCTTGGCCGAATACGGTTCGAACACGGAGCGAGTTGGACTCCGCCTTGCAAAAGGGGCTGGACAGTGGGGTGAGTGACAAGACGCTCGACGATATCATTGCCGAGATGAGAGAGCGTCATGGCCTCGTTAGCGATTGAATATTCGAAAGAAGCCATCGCTGACTTGCGTTCGATCGAAGACTACACAACGCGGAACTACGGGCCCAGAATGGCTGACCGTTATCTTGGCGACATGAATAAAGGGCTGAAGATATGTGCGATCTTCCCCGAATCGTCGGTCGTTTATGAAACGTCGGACGGCAGATTGTTCCGCCGAAAAGATAGCGGTCGCCATGCTTCATTCTATCAAACCGAAACCGGAACTCTAAACGTCGTTCGCGTTCTCCATCAGTCGATGGATTTCGACGACTACCTCTAGATCCGCAAACCGTCACTGCCGAACAGCATCACCGTTTCCGGATCGACCGCGAGCGTTGCCACGTCTCCATCCTTGAACTGCGAATGTCCTTTCTGCTCCACGGTCAGCGGCAAATCCCCCCCGATATTCAGGTAGAGATATGAATTGCCGCCAAGCTGCTCGACCACGGTGGTCGGCGCCTTGAAGGTGTGTTCGCCGCCGGGCAGAAAATGTTCGGGGCGGATACCGACTTCAACCGTTTCGCCAATATCCGGCTGCCGGTCGCGGGTGGCGACAGGGATGGTGATGCCGTCAAGTTTTAAGATAGAGACGACAGCGCTGCCGTTCGATGCCGACTGCACTGTGCCTTCGATGAAGTTCATGCGCGGCGAACCGATGAAACCGGCAACGAAGGCATTGTCGGGATTGTCATACAGTTCCAGCGGGGAGCCGACCTGTTCCACCAGTCCGGCGCGCAAAACGACTATCTTGTCGGCCAGGGTCATGGCCTCGGTCTGGTCGTGGGTCACGTAGATCATGGTGTTTGCCAAGTCGTTGTGAAGCTTGGCAATTTCCAGCCGCATCTGCACTCGCAACTCGGCGTCGAGGTTCGACAGCGGTTCATCGAAGAGGAACACTTTCGGATTGCGCACGATGGAGCGGCCGATGGCGACACGCTGGCGCTGGCCGCCGGACATGGCGGCGGGTTTGCGGTCCAGCAGCGGACCGAGTTCGAGAATGTCGGCGGCGCGCTTGACCCGCGTCTCGATCTCTTTCCTGTCGACCCCGTTCATCTTCAGACCGAAGGCCATGTTGTCGTAGACGGTCATGTGCGGATAAAGCGCGTAGGACTGGAAAACCATCGCCACGCCCCGGTCGGACGGTTCGGCGTAGGAGACATCCGTTCCGCCGATGTCGATGCGACCGGACGAGATATCCTCAAGCCCGGAAATCAGCCGGAGCAGGGTCGATTTTCCACAACCGGAGGGGCCGACGAAAACGACGAATTCGCCATCCTCGATCTGGAGATCGACCCCCTTGATGACATCGATCGCGCCGAAAGACTTGCGGACATCGCTCAATTCCACTGCGGCCATACGCGTTTCACCTCCCAGAAAATGCGTTTCACCGCCTACAAAACGGGCTTTGCTGGCCGAAAGCAAGGGTGCGAATGGCGCAAGACATGTTTGTAAGTGCTGTTCGGGTGTGGTTATCTGCGCTTCACGGCCAAAAACAAACGGGACGCAAAGTCCCACTGACGGCCAGACATGCAAATGGGAGAAAACCGCATGATGAAATCACTTCTCAAGACCAGTGCCGCTTTCAGCCTCGCTGCCTTCATGGCGACGACCGCGCTCGCTGGCGATCTGGTCATCAACTTCGACGATCCGAACCCCGCTCCGAAACAGGGCATGGAAGATGCGGTAGCGGCCTTCAAGGAAGCCAATCCCGACATCAACGTGACGCTGAACATCGCCGACCGCGAAGCGCACAAGACGGCGATCCGCAACTTCCTGTCCGCCGATGCGCCGGACATCACGGCCTGGTATCCCGGCAACCGCATGGCGCCGTTCGTCAATGCCGGTCAGTTCGAGGACATTTCCGATCTGTGGGCTTCCGACCCGAACCTGTCCACATCGTTTGAGGCGATCAAGCCGACCATGTCCATGGATGGCAAACAGTATGGCGTGCCGTATTCCTACTACCAGTGGGGCATTTACTACCGCACTGACGTGCTGGCCAACGCCGGTGTGGAAGGCGAGCCGAAGACGTGGGACGAGTTGCTCAGCGCCTGTGACAAGCTGAAGGAAGCGGGCATCACACCCTTCACCATCGGCACCAAGTTCCTTTGGACCGCTGCGGGCGTCTTCGACTACCTGAACCTGCGCACCAACGGCTACGAAGTCCATAACGATCTGACCGCCGGCAAGATTAAATACACCGACCCGCGCATCCGTGCCACGTTCGACAAGTGGTCGGAGATGATGGACCGCTGCTCGTTCGTGGAAAATCACGCAACGATGTCCTGGCAGGATGCTTTGGCACCCTTCGTCAAAGGTGAAGCGGCCATGTATGTGATGGGCAACTTTGCTGTCGCTGCCATGAAGGATGCGGGCCTCACGGACGACCAGATCGACTTCATGCAGTTTCCGGAAATCACGCCTGGCGTGCCGCGCGCGGAAGAAGCACCGGCGGATGCTCTTTTCATTCCGACCAACGCGAAGAACAAGGAAGATGCCCGCAAATTCCTGGCCTTCATCGCGCAGCCGGAAATCCAGAGTGCATGGAACAAGACCATCGGTCAGCTTCCCCCGAACTCGAAAGCCAGCGTTGGGGAGGACAAGTTCATCCAGGAGGGCTTTGAAACCGTCTCCACCGCAACGGGCCTGGCGCAATTCTACGACCGCGATGCACCGGCTGAAATGGCCAAGGCGGGCATGGAAGGTTTCCAGGAATTCATGGTGAAGCCGGACCGTCTTGACGACATTCTCCAGCGCCTCGATCAGGTGCAGGAACGGGTCTACAAATAAACGACTAAGACGGGGCGGCGAAAGCCGCCCTGTCTCATTCTAACGACCGGCACGCATTGCCGGAGGCTTTGGGAGGGGTCTGACTATGACTTTGGCGCAATGACCGTCGCACCAGCCTTGCCGGACACGAAAGTTCCTCATTCCCTCAAAGACCCCGGGGCAGACAAGCGCTCATGGTATGGCCGCAACCGGCTGAAAGTTGCGCCATGGCTGTTTCTCGCGCCTGCGCTGCTGTTCTTCATGGTCTATGTGATCATCCCGATCTTCCAGTCGATCTGGATCTCGTTTTATGCGTGGGACGGTTTGGGTGAGGCGACTTGGGTGGGCCTCGCCAACTATGCCGAACTGCTGGACGATCGCCGGTTCTACACGTCGCTATGGAACAACATTCTGTGGCTCACGCTCTTCATGCTGGCCGTTCCGGCAGGCCTGTTCATCGCCCTGTTTCTGAACCAGACCGTGACCGGAATGCGGTTCTACAAATCGCTGTTCTTCTTCCCGTTCGTGATTTCGCAGGTCGTCGTCGGGTTGATCTTCTCATGGTTCTACAACCCAAATTTCGGCATCGTGGCTGCGGTTTGGGAGTTCTTCGGGGCCAACCCACCGTCCATTCTGGGCGATGAAGACCTCGTGACCTACGGCATCATTTTCGCAGGTCTCTGGCCGCAGATCGCCTATTGCATGATCCTGTATCTCACCGGCCTCAATAACGTCTCACCCGATCAGGTCGAGGCGGGCCGTCTCGACAACGCGTCGGGCTGGAAGATGCTTTGGTATGTCATCCTGCCCCAGCTTTGGCCCGCCACGTTCCTCGCCATCGTCGTCACCGTCATCGGCGCGCTGCGCTCGTTCGACATGATCGCGATTATGACACAGGGCGGACCATATGGGTCGTCCAACGTGCTGTCCTATTTCATGTTCGAACAGGCGCTTTCGGAATATGGATTCCGCATGGGATACGGGTCGGCCATTGCCACCGTGCTGTTCGGCATCATGCTGATCTTCATCTCGTTCTTCCTGTGGAAGATGTATCGCGACGAGAGGGTCGACCATTGAAGGCGTTCGCCTTGCGCGGGCGTGTGAACGCCATCTGCACCGCCTTGCCCGGTGCTCAACTCGCACACCCGTTCGATGGCGAACACGATTCTTGGAAGATCGGCGGCAAGATGTTCACCTGCATCGGGAGCCACGAGACCGGCGTTTCCGTCAAGACGCCGGATGTCGAAACCGCCGCTATGATGATCGAAGGCGGTGTGGCAATCAAAGCGCCCTATTTCCACCGTTCGTGGGTTCACCTGACACCCGACACGGATGACGATCTGCTGCGCGGTGCCATCGAACGATCCTACGACATCGTGCGCGCCGGTTTGACGAAAAGAACGCAAAATGCGTTGCCCGCGCGGACGACAAGGGAGATTGCCTGATGTTTCCGACTCCGATCGCGAGGAAGTCACGCGGCTGGCAGATTGCCTACAAGGTGTTTCTGCCCATCGCGCTATTCATCTGGTTGTTGCCGCTCATCGCGATCTTCATGACCTCCATCCGCCCCGGCGGGGATATCAACGCGGGCAATGTGTTCGGCTGGCCGAGCGAGTTTCAGATGCTGACGAACTATCTCGACGTGTTCCGCGAGTCCCAGGCCGCCACCTATCTGTGGAACTCGGTGAAAATCACCGTGCCGACCATGATCCTGTCCGTCTCGCTGGCGGCGCTCGCCGGTTACGCATTGGCGATTTATCGCTTCCGGTTCTCGCTGGTGCTGTTCTTCATCTTTGTGGCCGGTAATTTCGTGCCGTTCCAGATTTTGATGGTGCCAGTCCGCGACCTTTCACTCAGTTTTGGCCTCTACAACACTGTTACAGGCCTTGTGCTTTTCCACGCTGCTTTTCAGGCCGGGTTCTGCACCCTGTTCATGCGCAATTTCATCAAGGCGCTGCCGTTCGAACTGATCGAAAGCGCGCGGATCGAGGGCGTTGGCGAGTTTCAGATATTCTGGCATCTCGTGCTGCCCCTCGTGCGCCCAGCGCTGGCGGCACTGGCGGTGCTGATTTTCACCTTCGTGTGGAACGATTATTTTTGGGCAACCGTGCTGACGAATGGTGAGAATGCCAAGCCGATCACGGCGGGGGTAAAGGCGCTGAACGGGCAATTCGTCTCCCGCTGGCATCTGGTCTCTGCCGCATCCTTGCTGGCTGCCATGCCACCGGTCGCCATGTTCTTCCTCATGCAGAAACATTTCATCGCTGGGCTGACGCTGGGCGCCACGAAGGGTTGAGGAGGCGGTGTATCGCTTCTGCCAGTTTCGCACTAGAAGCGCGCGAACCGTTGCTTGAACCGTCGTTGCCATGACTGACCAAAGCCCCCTTCACACCCACCGCCTCGACGCGCCAAACGCCACCATTCTGTTCGGCTGGGTGACCGGGGTGCCGGAAATCATCTATCTGGGTGACCGGCTGGACGACGGGTTGGATCTGGAAGTTTTCGCCCGGTCCCGCTCACGCCCCATCGGCCATGCGACGATGGACGAGCATGCACCGGTTTCCATGCAGCCGGAAATTGGTGCGGGGTTTATGGGCCATCCCGGCCTCATCGCGCATCGTGTGGGAACGGACAAGCCTGGCTGGGCGGGGCTGTTCGAGTATCGGGGCATGGAGAGCATCGAGAACGGCGTGGTGTTCATCTGCCATGATTCCCACCGGGCGTTGACGCTTGCTATCACTGTAACCCTCTGCCCCCATTCCGGTGTCGCCGTGCTGAAATCACGGCTGCAAAACGATGGCGAGGATTCCTGCGTAGTCGACTGGATGAGCGCACCGGTACTACCCATCCCGCAGGTGTTGTCTGAATATCTTCACTTTCACGGACGCTGGTGCGCGGAGTTCGCTATCGACCGGCGGCAGGTGCCGATGGGGTTGGTGAAAAGCGAGAACCGGCGCGGGCGCACGAGCCACGAGGCGTTTCCCGGCACGATTATGCTGGCACCGACGACGGACGAGCAATCCGGCCATTGCCTTGGTGTGCATCTCGGCTGGAGCGGCAATCACCGCATGATTATCGAGCGCCTCGCCACCGGCGAGTGCCAGTTGCAGATGGGCGTTCTACATTTTTCCCGTGAGGGGCATTTGCCAGCGGGCGGTGCGCTGGAAACGCCGGAGGTTCATGTGGCAATGTCCGACAGTGGGTTGAATGACCTGTCGCAACGCTTCCACACCCATGTGCGGCGCAACATCCTGGCCTTTCCCGACCCGAACAAGCCACGTCCCGTCACGGTGAACACGTGGGAAGCGCTGTATTTCGACCACGACCATGCCAAGCTAAAGGCTCTGGCGGACGCCGCGCAAACGGTGGGCGCAGAGAGGTTCGTGCTGGACGATGGCTGGTTCGGCTCCGCCGATATCAGCCGGAATGACGATACCACATCGCTGGGCGACTGGACGCCGGACCCACGTAAATTTCCCAACGGCCTGCACCCGATTGTCGATTATGTGGTCAACGAAAAGGGCATGGAATTCGGCCTGTGGGTGGAGCCGGAAATGGTGAACCCGAAGTCGGCACTCTACACGGCGCATCCGGACTGGGTGCTGGCCGTGGACCCCTACCCCCGCAAGCTGGGGCGAAACCAGTTGGTGCTGGACCTCACCAATTCAGAGGTCACGGACTACCTGTTCGATGCGTTGGGCGCGCTGCTGTCCACCTACCGCATCTCCTACCTGAAATGGGACATGAACCGCGACCTCGTGCTGCCGGGAGACCGCACGGGCAATGCGGCCGTGCACCGCCAGACAAGCGCGCTCTATGCCCTGATCGACCGGATCCGCACGGATTTTCCCCATGTGGAAATCGAAAGCTGCGCGTCCGGTGGCGGGCGGATCGACTATGAGATTTTGAAGCGCACCCACCGGTTCTGGACGTCCGACAGCAACGACGCTGTGGAGCGGGCGCGCATCCAGCACGGCTTCACGCACTTCCTACCGCCGGAAGTGATGGGCAGCCATGTGGGCCCGGCCTGGTGCCATACGTCGGGACGCGGGTTCCACCCGGACTTTCGCGCGCTCGTCGCCAGCTACGGCCATATGGGGCTGGAACTGGACCTGCGAAATGTAAGCGACGCCGACATGGCGATTTTCGTGCGTGCAGTGGAACGCTACAAGGCCGACCGGGCGCTTTGGCATTCCGGCGTCTATCACCGCATCACCACCGTCGATCCCGACCTGCTGGGCGCCTGCGTTGTGAGCGGTGACAAGCGGTCCGCTCGGGTGGTGATGATGCAGACCGACCGTCCCCGCTCCGTCGTGCCCCCGTCGATTATGGTGCCGGGGCTCGACCCGCAGGCGCATTATCGCGTGACACTGCAAACGCCGGACCACGTGGCGCTGCACGGCAGTCGTCGCTTTGATAATCCGCTTATGGAGGGAACGCTGGAACTTTCCGGCAGTGTGCTGGCCAATGCAGGCATTCAATTGCCGGTGCTCTACGCCCAGACCGGCATTGCGCTGGCTTTGGAAGCGCCATGAGCGGCGCACTGATCGCCCTCGATTGGGGCACGACCAACGTGCGTGCCGCGCTGCTGGATACGGATGGCATTGCGCTGGAAACACGCCACGGGGAAAGTGGTGTCGGGCATCTCGACGCCGATGGCTTTGCCGCGCGCTTTGCAGACCTGACGAACGAATGGCCGGACCTGCCCGCTATCGCTTGCGGTATGATCGGCAGTCGACAGGGCTGGCGGGAAGCGGACTACCTGCCCTGTCCCACCGGTGTGGCAGACCTTGCGGCGCATCTGATGGTTGTGAACCAACTGCACATCGTGCCGGGGTTGAAGGTCGATGTGGATGTGCAGCGCGACGTCATGCGTGGTGAGGAAACACAGATTGCGGGCCTGCTGGCGCGGATGCCGGGGTTCAACGGCACCATCGTCATGCCGGGAACACACTCGAAATGGGTCAACGTGAAAGACGGCGTCGTTACGGGCTTCCGCACCTATATGACGGGCGACCTGTTCGCCGCCGTTGTCCACCCACACGATCCTGCGCCACAGCGTCAGCGACGATGGCGTAACGTCGGACGATACATTTGCTGAAAGTGTACGCGATGCCATCGCTGCGCCGACCAGCGTAGCAGGTGCGCTGTTCGGCATTCGTGCCGACACCATTCTGCGCGACGCGAGCGGATCTGCCGGGCGCGAACGGCTCTCCGGCCTGCTGATCGGCATGGAACTGGAAGCCGCCGCCCGGGACGGGTTCGATGTGCAGGACGTGGCTGTTATCGGAAGCGGGGTCGTGATGGATCGTTACACAGCTGCGCTTGGCGTTCTCGATGCCGCGGTCCAGCCTTTCCAATCCGACGATCTCGTCTGGTCAGCACTGGCAAACATCGCCCATCATGCAGGCCTATTGGAGACCGACCGATGAGCATTTTTGGACAGCACCGCCCCCTCGTCGCCATTCTGCGCGGACTTGAATCCAAAGACGCCGAGGCTATCGGCGGGGCGCTGGTCGATGCGGGTATCGGCATGATCGAAGTGCCGCTCAATTCGCCCGACCCGCTGAAATCTATCGAAACGCTGGCGCGCCAGTTTGGGGATACGGCCATCATCGGGGCGGGCACAGTTCTCACGCCGCAGCAGGTCGATGCGGTGGTGGATGCCGGTGGGACGCTGATCGTCTCGCCCAACATGAACCCGGATGTCATCGCGCAAACGCGGGCGCGCAAAGGTCTCAGCTTTCCCGGTGTGTTCACACCGACAGAAGCGTTTGCAGCCATCAAGGCGGGGTGTGACGCGCTCAAGTTTTTCCCTGCCTCTCTGCACGGGCCGGACGGGATAAAAGCCGTCAAGGCCGTTCTGCCGCCGCAAATGCCGGTTCTGGCCGTAGGCGGGGTGACGGTGGAAACCATTGCCGACTGGCTGCAAGCGGGCACGGACGGGTTCGGCATCGGCTCCAATATCTTCAAGCCGGATTGGGATGCCAGCAAGGTCGGAGCCGAGGCGAAGGCCTTTGTTGCCGCCTATGATGCAGCCGCCGGATAGAACGCGATCGCCTTTTCACACGCGATTAAGCATTCCCGTTTACCTTGACATCAGGTCGTGCGGAGTGCGGCCGACCCTTTTTGTTTTGCGTATGGGTGTCAGTTTTGCGTATATCGAACCGCTTCCGCGCGGCCTTTTTAGGCTGTCTTGCCGCCATGACCTTACCACTCGCGGCCCATGCCGCCTGCGGGCCGGACAAGATCGGCACATCGCGCACGATCTCGCTGGACCCCGCCAAGCACAGCTCGTTCGTCGGCCGTGAAAAAAGGCTCGGCCTAAGCCACAAGGAGGTCATCTTGACCTTCGACGACGGTCCGCTTGGGGGCAAAACGTCCTCGGTGCTGACCACGCTGAAGAAGAACTGCGTCAAGGCAACGTTCTTCTATGTGGGCAAGATGGCGTCCAGCCAGCCTGCGCTGGTGCGTCGTGTCGTTCGCGAGGGGCACACGCTCGGGCACCATACGTGGAACCACAACCGGATGCTGAACTACTCGCCCGACCGGGCGGGTCATCTGCTCGACAAGGGCATCGCGACGCTCGACAAGATCGTTTATGGCGAAGCCACCGGTCAGGCGAAAGTGCCCTTTTTCCGCTATCCCTACCTTGCCCGCAACAAAGCCACGGACAAGGTGGTCGCCAGCCGTGGATTGATCGCGTTCGACGCCAATATCGACAGTCTCGACTGGAAACTGAAAAGCGCTGACGCCATCCACGACCGCATCATGCGCCGGTTGAAGGAGGATGGAAAAGGCATTGTGCTAATGCACGACATCCAGGCCCGCACCGCAAAGATGCTACCGCGCCTTCTCCAAAGTCTGAAAGATGGCGGCTACAGGATCGTGCATATTGTGCCCAAGGGCGGCGCGGTTCCGAAAACCGATCCGATTGTCGTCGCATCCATTGCGCCGGTGGAGCGCGAAGCCACCATGGCCGGAAAGATGTCGAACATTCTGAACGCGCCGCCGCCGAAGTCCAAGGCTCCGAAATCAACAAAGATTGCGTCACAAACTGCGCAGGAGCGGAGAAGATCAGGCATCGTTACTGTAGCAACGCCGGTGTCTGTGGCGCGTGCGGACATCGAGCAACTTCAGCCACGCCCTGCGACGGTGAAGAAAGCGGCGTCGAAACGAGAGACAGTGCGCGTTGCGGTACTCCAAAAGAAAAAGCGAAAAACGAAGATAGTGAGTTCCAAAAAATGGAAATTGCGGAGCAGTCAGTGGATCATAAACTGATCCACGCATGACCTATACGGTCAGCCCATGGTGGCGATGAAAAAGACAATCGCCACCCCGGCTGCCAAGGCCACCATCGGGGCTAACATCGGAATATCGATCTGGCGTTTCATCGGGCTACTCACATACTGGTCGATGTTGAATAACGTGGTTGAGCCTAACAGGTTTCAAAAGGTTACGCCAAGGTTAACGCAGCGCACGGCGTTCGGCGCTCGGTGACAGGCCAAAATGCCGACGGTAGCTCTGTGCGAAATAGCTGTGGGATGTGAAGCCGGTGCTTAGGGCCACCTCTAAAATTGGCGCACCCGTGTGGCGCAGCATTTCCCGCGCACGTTCTAGCCGCAGCGACATGTAATAGCGCCCCGGTGTCATCGACAGGTGCTTGAGATACAGCCGCTCGATCTGCCGGAGCGACAGGCCCACGCGGCGGGCGATTTCCAGCGCGGCGAGCGGTTCTTCCAAATGTTCGCCCATCATATCGACGGCAAGGCGCAGCTTTTGCGACTTGCCCGCCAGATCGCGTTCCGGGCCGACACGTTGCCGGTCGGCTGCGGTACGGATGCGGTCGTGCTGGAATTGGTTGGCGACATCCTGTGCCAAAGCCGCGCCAAAATCCTGCTGGATGATGTGCAGCATCATATCTATTGCCGTCGTGCCGCCGGCCGATGTGTAGCGGTTGCGGTCGATTTCGAAGACATTGCCGGTACAGACGACTTCGGGAAATTCCTCCTGAAACGATGTGCGGTTTTCCCAGTGAATCGTGCAGGCATAGCCCTGCAACAGCCCTGCCTGTGCCAGTACATGACTGCCCAGCGACAGCCCGCCAACGGCGCCACCGCGGCGGGAGCGTTCACGCAAGCGGGCCAGAACACGGTTATGCTGCGGCCCGCTTGGCTTTGCTCCAGCGCAGACGAACAGGATATCGCAGGCGGGCAGATCATCCATCGAAGCGTCCGCCGTGAGCGCCAGACCGTTGGACGATAGCGCAGGGCTGCCATCCGCTGTGACGATGGACCAGCGGTAATTCTCCCGCCCGGCCATGCGGTTGGCGGAGCGCAGCGGGTCCATCGCGGAAGCCAGGCACAACATGGAAAAACGGTCGAGCAGAAGGAATGCAAAATGGCGGACCGGGCTTTCTTCCGACGCGCCATAGCTGCGCGAGCGGACTGCGCGATGGTGCTTGGATGCGGTGCGCCGTTCCATATCGAACTTTGTCCGAGCGACAGTTTATTGCGTCATCGCCCGCGCGGCTTTTAGTGGACCGGCCGACACCACGCCATCGTAGGTAGAGAGCGTCGCATCAATCTCCCCATTACTACGAAAAAAGTCAGCGACTTCCTGCAAGAAGATTTGCGTGGCGCCGCCGAACCAGTTTTCAGAAAGCTGATCTGTGAGTGTCGGGAAGGTGAACCCGTCCAGGGTTTTCCGGGCGGCTTCCTCGTCCATACCGGCATCCTTGGCGATGATGCGGATCATACTGTTGGGGTCGGCAAGATAAGCGGCATTGGCGTTCGCCGTTACCTTGACGAATTTTGCCAAAAGGTCCGGATTCTCGTCGGCAAAACGGGCGGGCACGGACGTGACGTCGAAGACCTGAATGCCGAGCGCCTCTTTCTCCGCGCCTGTCAGCAGCACATTGCCGTATTCCTTCATCTTGCGAAGGCTGCCACCCCATCCGCACACGATGCCAAGGTCGCCCAGCGCAAAGGCCGCAGCGCCATCCGGCGGCGCCATGTCAACGATGGTCATGGTGGACGTGTCGACACCGAAATGGGCCATCTGCTTCAGAAAACCGTAATGGGCTGCGGTGCCGATGGGAACGGCGGCGCGCTTGCCTTCCAATTCCTTCGCGTTGGCAGCAGTGATCTCCAGCCCCTCGGCCACTACGCAATTGTCGTTTTCCGAATAGGAGACGGCTACATCGATCGCCTGCAAGTCCTGCCCGGCAGACGTGGCGACCACGAACGGTGGCACGCCTTGTGACAGTGCGATCTGCACGTCGCCGGATGCCATCGCCGCCGACATGGCGGTGCCGGTGTCGAAGGCGCGCCAGTTCACCTTGATACCCAGTTCCTTCTCGTAAGTTCCCTTCACCTTGGCGAACTGGAACGGCATGGGCCATTCGAGAAAATATGCGACCGTGATCTCGTCGATACCCTCCGCCCGCGCATCGTCTGGCACGGCAGACAGGATGGCGAGACTTGCAGCGAAGGCGGCGAGAATGTTGCGACAGTTCATTTGAAGGCTCCCGATACCATGCAAGCTGCGATGCGGTTGGCAGGATGCTACAGCAATCGCCGAAAAATCCCATACGGCAGGAGGAGATTTGATCGCCGTGCGGGTAAGGTCCGGCGCGGGTTTTATTATAGTTCACAGGGGCGCAAACCCCTTCGGCAACCACTCGTCTTGCGGCGCGGGGCGGGAGTGCCTACTCCTTGCTGCGTATCTTTCGCCTTCCCAACCCCGCTTTCCCATTGGTTCCTCATGTCTGAAACTCCGGCCCTGCTGAAACTGATCGCACTGGATAGTGACGATTTGGCCGTGCTGTCGGCCCACCTGCAGGACGCGACGGTGCGGCCTGCTGACATCGTGGTCGAGGGCGGACGCATGGTGCTGTCGCTCAACCGTTTCGTGTGGGAAGCTGCTTCTTCCCGCCGCCGCTTCTTCCCGCGCCACGAACGGCGCAATGCGGTGCTGGACGTTGCCCATGTGCGCGCGACGAAAGCGAAAGGTATCGACCGGCAGGATGAGGATGCCGTGCTGTCGCTTCTCTCGGTCACTTTCACAGTCGCATCGGGCGGTGAAGCACTGGACCGCCTAACGGTGACGTTCGCAGGCGGGGCCGAATTGCTGCTCGACGTCGATGGGCTGGAAGCGCGCTTGACCGACCTCGGCGGCGCATGGGCCACCCGCTTGCGTCCCGATCACCGCGCAGCGTGATGGGCCAATGAGCGAGGGTCCACCCGACAATGCCCGCCTCGTCGATCTCGTGCTGGACGAGACTACGATCAGCCGTGGCAATCTCGATGTGGAACACGAGCGGGAAGTCGCCATCTTCGATCTGCTGGAGGCCAACACGTTCTGGCCTGTTGGGCACGACCCCGCACCGGCTGCACCGGACTACAAGCTGGTTCTGGCGCTTGTCGAGCAACGCTTGATGTTCCGTATCACAACGCGCGACGGAGACGATGTTGCGACACACCTGCTGTCGCTCTCCCCTTTCAGGCGCATCGTGCGCGACTATTACCAGATTTGCGAAAGCTACTACGAAGCTATTCGCACCTCCGCTCCGGCGCAGATCGAGGCGATCGATATGGCGCGGCGCGGGCTGCACAACGATGGTTCAGAAACGCTGAAAGAGCGGCTCGATGGCAAGATTGCCATTGATTTCGATACGGCCCGCCGCCTGTTCACGCTGATCTGCGTTCTGCACTGGCGCGGGTAGAGGCGATGAGCGAGCGCCCCGGTTCCGTGCTGTTCGTGTGCAACCACAACGTTATCCGTTCGCCCATCGCTGCGGCGCTTGCACGGGCGCGGTATGGTGACAGCGTTTATGTGACTTCAGCCGGTATTCGGGTGGGTGAACTGGACCCGTTCGCCGTGGCGGTGATGGCAGAGATCGGCGTGGACATGGCGACCCACGAGCCCAAGGCGCTGGAAGACGTGCTCGACACGTGGTTCGACGTGATGGTGACTTTGACGCCGACCGCCCACCACGTCGCCCTCGACCATGCCTATCTGGAATGCGGCGAGATCGCCTATTGGCCTTCCGGCGACCCGACACTGGTAACCGGTTCGCGGGAAACCAAACTCGACGCCTACCGCGATGTTCGTAACCGGCTTTCACGGCAGGTCGATGACCTGCTCGGCCCCAAACGCTAGGCGCATTCTGGCGGTTCACAAAGCGTAAGGAAGGGGTTAGGTTGCGCGCGACCTTCCGGCGGACAGCATCGCGCGCCCGCCTCTACCGATGATCACACCTCTTGTGGAACGCGTTGTCAGCGTCTCCGCCCAGATATGGAATACGCATGGCGAAAGAAGAAGTCCTGGAGTTTCCCGGCACCGTGAGCGAATTGCTCCCCAACGCGACGTTTCGCGTCAAACTCGAAAACGAACATGAGATCATCGCCCATACGGCGGGCCGGATGCGGAAGAACCGCATTCGCGTTCTGGCCGGCGACAAGGTGCTGGTGGAAATGACGCCCTACGACCTCACCAAAGGCCGGATCACCTATCGTTTCAAGTAACCGACGCACCTCCGTGCGCCGTTTCTGAAAGACCAAGCCGTGCCAGACAAAGCTGCCGACCGTCCAAAGCTCATTCTCGCGTCCGGGTCGCCCCGGCGGCTGGAATTACTGGCGCAGATCGGCATTGTGCCCGACACGCTGGCCCCAGTTGATGCCGAGGAAACACCCTTGAAGTCCGAAGCTCCCCGTTCGCTTGCCAAACGGTTGGCCAAGACGAAGGCCGAAATGGCCATTGCGAACATGGAGCGGGCCGGAGAACGCAAGGGTGCCTACATTCTGGCCGCCGACACGGTGGTCGCCGTTGGCAAGCGCATTTTACCCAAGGCTGAATTGCTGGAGGAAGCGACCGGCTGCCTGCGTCTGCTATCCGGACGCGCTCACCGCGTCTTCACGGGCATAACGCTCATCACTCCCTCCGGCGTACTGCGGCACAAGCTGGTGGAAACGCGCGTTCGCTTCAAGAAATTGTCGGAAGACGAGTTGGAAAACTATCTCGCGTCCGGCGAATGGCGCGGCAAAGCAGGCGGCTATGCCATTCAGGGTATCGCGGGCTGTTTTGTGGTCAAGCTGATCGGTTCCTACACCAATGTCGTGGGCCTGCCGCTGTTTGAGACATTATCACTGCTCGACGGAGAGGGCTTTCCCGTCTCTGAGAAGTGGCTCGACCCGCAAGGCAACGTGTAAAATCAGGCTTTCCCACCGTCAGGCACATTTGGCGCTTGCCTACACGGCGTTGCATTTCTATACGTGCCGCGCACCGGACGTTCTCCGGCGCATACCCTCGCGATGCCACGAAACGGCTGATCGCAAACCGGTTGCCCGGGTAGCTCAGGGGTAGAGCAGCGGATTGAAAATCCGCGTGTCGGTGGTTCGATTCCGCCCCCGGGCACCATAATTCGTAAATAAATGTAACAACTTAGTTGTATGAAGTCCTGTGCAATCGCCTCGCGCGCGCGAGGTTGGGTAGCACCTAGGTAGCAAGCCGACTATCATAGTTAAAGCGGAAAGCTGCCCACGGTGTTACCATACAACGTTCGCACTCACACAACTGCCTGAGGCGTCAAGCCTAGATGACTACGATCGCTGGCGATCGGTCCGCCTAGATTACAACACCGCCAAACATGTGCTCGAAATGAGATGAATTGACGTAAGCCGTTGTTCTTGTTATGTTCGCATTGGGCGATGATACGCCCACAACCCATAGGGCCCGGCTTCATCGCCGGGCCCTTCTTCGTTCAAGGACCAAACACATGACCACGACAAACACTTCGGCAATTTCGGGCACGACCGCACTTGCCGCCACGCCCAGCTTCATCGCTGCCGCTATGGCAGAACACGGCAAGCCGACCACTCCTCCAATCGTGCCGCCCCGTATCAAGTCGGCTGACCCTGTCGAGGCTTTGGTCGTGGCGGACGAGGCGAGGTCGGCAACCGAAACCCCGCCGGTGCCTGCGGTCATTCTTGCGGCACACGATGAAGGCGGCAAACCGCATGCATCATGGTTCACCGCAACAGAACGGCTTCAAGCCATTGATGCAACGCGGGGCACGACCATGCTGGCAATCGATATCGACACCGATGATCTACAGGCCATCGCCATGCAACTGCCTCGGGGAAAGATCCATGCAAGTGGTAAAGCGTTCGTGCCGTTTGCGAAGCTGGCATTGTTTAACGAACTGTCGGCCTTGCACCCCGCTTTGGCGCAGAAAGACCGCAGCTGGACGCTACCCCGTAACGTCACCTCCGACATGATGAACAAGGTCCACAAGGCCAAGGTCGCCACCGACCGAGAGGCCATGACGGTTGGCAATATCGTGCTCGCCAAGACACCCGGAGTGGATGACGATAGCTGGTATATTGCCGTGATCGTCGAAGAGTCTGCGGACGGCGTATGCACGTTGGTATGGCGCGATTACATCGAGGACGGTCTGGTGAGCCGCCATCGCGACACGTTGGCCCTGTTGCCGCCGGTCATGCCCGAAGAAGCGGCCGCATAACCGACAAGTTGGGGAGAAACCACCTGCGTCGAGCCAAATGCACCAGCGGCGGCAAGCTCGATTTGCCGCCACTTCGATACGTGAACAAACAGCGAACTACAACATCGTGCTCATATCGGTGCCGGTTTCGAAGCCCGAACGCACGACCGGCGGGTCAAACGGCCTCGAAAACAGCCCGTACAGCGCGGTTTTGGCATCGAGGCCGATCGACCTATTCAGCAGGGCCGCAAAGCGCTCAGCGGGCTTAATTTTGACCGTGTGTTTCGGTCGAACCAGTCACTGATATGACGACCTGCCCCCGACATCAACTGCCCACCTCAAACCGAAAGCCTTTGGAATGGCAGACAACATCAAACCGGAAACCGATACAAAAACCGAACCGAGCGTCGAGGGAACCGATGCGAAGTTGGCACCACTTTCCATCAAATCCCAAACGATTGCGCAATTGAACGATGCTTTCCGTCGATCCTTGGAAGGCGGTACGGTCTTGATGACCGTGGGCGTCAGTGCTCTACCTCGGGGGTCGCAACTGCGGTTGCTTAAGGCGGTTCGGTCACAGCGCGTCTTCACATTGGCTGAAGACCCGTATCACGAACACGACTTCGGCGTGGTCGAACTGGAGGGCGACCGCTACTTTTGGAAGATCCACTATTACGACCTCGATCTCAATTGCGCGTCACCCGACCCTATGGACGAAGCAGTCACCACTCGCGTTCTGACCCTTATGAGGGCAGACGAGTACTAGCCCGCTAGCCGTGTGGAGCAGTCGCCGATCGAATGCCCGCAAATAGGTCGTTCGGCTTCCACCCGCAGACAGTGAATAACTCCACCCGAACTACCGCTTGCCTCGGGCGACGATCTTTAGTGTGTCGTCGGGCAACGGTCGCTGAAGCTGTAGCGCATCATCGTGGTCGGCAGAAAGCCACCGATCAACCTCGTCCATATCTGTTAGAATAACCGGCATGGCCTTGGGGTGGACGGAAGCGACTTCGGCGTTGGGGTCGCACGTCAGAAACGCGAACAGGTCGTTCGTCGTCTCGCCTTCCTTCAGCTTCCGCACAGATGTCCAGTTCGTCCATATACCAGCGAAGAACGCCAACGGTTCCTCCTCGTTCAGTGCGAACCAGACCAGTTCGGGCTTTTGGCCCTTCACCTTATCATATTCAGAGAAGGCGGTGAACGGCACAACACAGCGATGCTCCACCCCCAGCCAGCGCCGCCAATGGGGCGATTTGGTATTCCGAACGTTGGTAATACCACTGTCTGTGCTGCGGTTCTTCAACGCAAAAGCGGGTGACGGCATGCCCCACCGCATCATGCTCATCACCCGCCCCTCGGCCGTCTGCGTGACGATTGGCGCAGCGTAGTCGGGATAGACGTTCGTCATCGGCGGCATGTTGCCAGTGCGGTCGTCCCAAACCTTCGCCAACTCGTTGATGGCAGCCTGTCCATTGTTCATCGAGTAGAGATTACACACACCAAAAAGCTCCGATCCGGTCCACGCCTGCGGTTGCTGCGCAGGCGATGAGTATGCTGCCGATAGCGTGCCATCGGCAAGGACGAGGTTGGGAAACGCGGCAATCATAGCTTTTGCACCATCCACATCGCGCAAGTGAACCGCCATCGCATCGGTGCCGACCCCGCTCGACCCGTGAATGGCGTAGTCGCCTGGTCCCACCTCACGGAACAGCCATTGCTGCAGATCAACAAGCTGATTGCCCAACCCTAGTCCTAGCACTTCGAACTTCACGCGAACCGGAAAGGCACGTTCGTCAGTGATCTTTTGCGGTGTGGAGCGGCGAGACAAGATGGGCCAACCATGAATGGTGTCGAATCAAGACCGTGATGCTAGCCAGCAAACCAACAGCGGCATAGGAATATGTTCCGGGTTTGTTCGTTTGGGCGCGAGCAGTTTATGGAACTTATGCGCAACGGGTTGGTGGACTCTCGCGTTCGATGGTCGTCAGTCGTTCGATTGCCGTGCCCACAAAAAGTCCATGATCGCGACCAACAGGATGGCAGTGCAAACATACCCTAGCCAAGCAGGGCCGTTCCAATGAGCGTATGCGCCAACAGCAGCGGCGATGAGGCCGAACGGCAAAAGGCGGTAGGGTCCCATGGGCAGGGTTTAGACGTGCAGATGCGAATGTGGAACATTGTGATGATAACTCTGCAAGTGGGTCAAGAAATGCATTCTTCTGCTGTCTGCCCCACCGACCGCTTTGAGCCCTAATACGCCATTGGACCTATTTTGCTCTTTGAACAATCAAGAGCGTGCGTGAGCGTAACTTGAAACCCAATGCTGACGGTGCGGCTGGTTTGGTCAGTTTCCCGAAAGCGGCCGTTCGATCGGGGTGCATTTCTGCAATCCGTCGAGGGCGGCTCCGCGAACTTTTGAGACCGCGGTGCCATGTCGCTGTAGCAGCGTTCTGTGAAGTCAGTCCTCATACGTCGACAGGTAGCAGTCGAACAAGTCTGTCGCGAAAATGCCCAGACCTACCGAGATGGTCCACCACGACAGTTTCGGCTCCACCAATTGTAAAAGGCTAAGATCCGCCTGTCGGACAGCGTCCCGTCGCGATGAAACTGCAGCGTAGCGGGACGGTCGGGCTGATTTGCGCGATCGTCAGCGGATATCCAACTGAAGAGAATTCACTGCCGGAGTAGGTCGACTTCGGTCAGCGCCTGACAGTTGCCTGCGATTGGGCCGGCGAAGTTCAGCTGCTGTCGATTGCTGATCCTGTCGGATGACTCGATGCGGATCGCCCATTGCACACGAATAATAACGGATTTTCCGTCTCCCATTTCCGCAGTGCCGAGCCAGCCATTGGCGCCCCTTCTCGTCCAGGCCAGTTGTGGGTAAATATTTGCAGGCGACATGTACTCCTCGATCGGACCCGGGATCCGCGCACCGTCCAGTGCAACCAGCTGTCCCGCGACGCCCTCCGCCACTCCAGCGGGGCAGCCGGAAGTGGTCTGACTCACCAGCTTTCCGATCCAGTTGCCGGCGCGTGGTACGATCGCGGCGCTACCGTTGTCGTTCTCCTCCGGGAAAAGTTCTACGGGTGGGTTCGGGTCTTCGACCTCGGGGAAAAGTTCGACTTGCGGGTCCCCTTCACCGCCGTAGTTCTCATTGATCTCACGCGCCGAAAGCGTCGTCCACCGTACAGGCTTGCCCTTTTCGATAACCAGTCCGGTCGCACCCTCCGGCGGAGCCTCGTTCAGCGCGGCTTTCGCGGCCTCCACAGTCACATTACCAGGGCGTTCTATGACCCCCCCACCCTTCTGGACGACGAATAGTTTTACGGGTTCGGCCCAAACGGCAGTTGTGGCGATCGCGATGGCACAAGCCAGGATGATGCGTTTCATTCGTTCGTTCCCGTCAGTTTAGCGATCATATTCTCGAACTCGTCCCCTATCAGGGCTGGACCGACGGCACGGAATGAGAGTGACCGGCGGATAACGGCGACATCCGCCAGCAGGGCGGCATTGTCGGTGTGGTCATGGCAGAAGGTTCCGGACAGAAGTTCCTCGCAGGGCCCCAAAGCGGCCATTCGCATGCGCTGGTTCAGCGTTACGAAGAACGGGCCGTCGGGGGTGTTGGTCGTCATGTTGAAGACCGGCGTAGCGTCGCGCATCCCTTGTCGTCTGGGACGCTCGGCACCCCAGCCTGGTGGCAAGGTGAAATCGATTGGCACGTCGTCCATCGTCATGTTGCAATCCTCACCCGGCGAGCAGTAGAAATCGACGTCGAGGGCCAGATCGGCCCCCTCTGATGCGGGCCTCATGACGACGATATTCGCGCGCCGATCGCCCCTTATGAGGTCGTAGCCGAAGTCGCCCTGCAAACCGCCACCCGTCACTGTTACGTTGTAGGTCCCAGGCGCACGGTCGGGATCGTCGAGGCGGGAACCGTCGCTCTGCAACGTATCAGGTTCCTCCATATCCCGTCCCTGAATGGTCCATGTCAGCGGAATGTCGATGCGTTCTCCACGCTCGTCGCGGGGGATCAATTGCTGGTCGATCGGATCGCTGTTGAAGGTGGCTTGCAGCGCAGCAAGGTTTGCGTCCGGCACCAACCAGAGCGTATGTGTGTCGCCTGTCGCGGTTGTCAGTGCCCCGGTGAAAGCGCCGTTCTGCGGCAGCATGTCGGCCACTAGCGTGCCGCTTTCGACCACCACCGTCATCAGGATAACGCCATCGTCACCCTGCTCCAGCGTCATGTCGCCAAATCCACCTGTCGGACCGAAGCCCCAGTCGGGATGCGCCTCGACCACCAGGCCTCCGCTGGCCATACTGTCCGCTGCATCATGATCGACTTGCGCGTCCAACAAGGTGATGGACCGCTGCTCGTTGGCGAACAGCAATGTCCAGTCACCGTGCAAATCTCCCACCGGCAACCTGGGACCTTCCGGACCACCCATGGCATCGGCTTCAGCCTTCATTCCGGCTGTAGAATCAGGGTCGTCGTCATCTGCTTCCTGCTTTGGCAGTGACATTCCCACCGCGATCGACCCAAGCGGCGACGTGATCCAGGCCTCATCTGGCCCCCACCACCGCAGGATCAGGTCATACAGTCCTGCCTTTTCGGGGACCGGCAATTTGAATCCATCGGGTCCTGCAATGCCTTCAACGGCATGGCGCGAGACTTGTGCACCGTCCTGTAGAAATAAGAACGCGGCGGTCCGGTTCGCGTCTCCCCGCCAGTAGGCGTCGATGACACTACCGGGTTCTGCCTCGCGCGCGCCAAGCCAAGTCGGCACTACCTCCGCAGCGAAGGGAAGCGGAATTCGCGCGTTCTCCTTACCGTCATCATCGCTCACCACGATCTCGTAGTCGCCGGGTTGCTCAGGCGATGTGATCTTGACGAAGGCATAGCCCCCGGACTTCCAGTCCATGGGATATTCACCAATCCGGTCTGCCGGGTTGGTGCTCCCGAGCGGATAGAGGGAAACGGATTGCCGGACCGAGCGATCGGCGCCAGATGTATTTGCGATCAGGACGACCTGCTCGTTGCCCACTGGCAGCGCCGTGTTCTGCCAGATCACGTAGGTGTCCGTATCGGGTGTGAGTTCCAGGTCCACCACGTCCGTCGTCGCTGCGATGTCCACTTCAAAGCGACCCGCCGCGGCTTTGCCCTCTGCACGCAGGACAACCGGCCCCAGTGGAAGATCCACGATCAATCCGGGCACAACTGCATTTCCGCGCGCAACGCGGCCGAGTTCGATGTCGCCCGAATAAACGACGGTTTCTTCGGGCAAGGCCAGTCCCAGTGGCATTTTCAGCCTGATCGTCACCTTCGTCGACTTCGACTCAAGCTGCTCCGGAGCAACCTCTGCCACTGCCGCATCGATGGCCGCTTCCAGACCGGCTGTATTCTTCGCGTCGAAATACTGGCCGCCGGTATTCTCTGCCAGACAGACCAGCTGCGCCTTGTCGGCTTCCTTCTTGATGTCGAATCCGATGACATGAGCCGTGAAATCGATGCCGAGTTTCTCAAGATCGCTCGCCACTGCACAGGGATCGGCATTACACGTCTCAACGCCGTCACTCAGCAGGATAATTGTCGCCTTCTGCTCTGTGAACTTCAGCTCCTCAGCGGCGCGCCTTACAGCTTCCGAAAGAGGCGTTTTCCCTTTCGGTGTCAGTCCGTTGACGCGAGTGGAGACAGCTTCGACATCCGTCGCTCCCGGCTTTGAAATCAGCTCGATATCACCACAATCCCCTTTGCGGCGATGACCGTAGGCTATCAGTCCGGGATTGATGCCTTTCGACGAAAGCGATTGCGAAATGTTAGCAAAGGCATCCTGTGCAATCAGGTATTTCGGACGATCATCAACGAGACCCCACATCGATCCCGAAGCGTCCAGTACGATTATGGTGTCGGTTTCAGCACGCGGCTGCGCAGAAACCGGCCCTGCAATTGCGGATGACACCAAAATGCCAAAAATCAAGCGCGTTGTAATGTGGTATCGTTGGGACAAGTTTTTGAAAATAGAACACATTTTCTGTCTCTGCGCGTTGCCAATCCTTGAATGATCTCAAGCTAGCTGTCATCCGATTGTTCGCCATCCCCAAATTTGGTGATGGTCTTCCGTTTCCGTGCAGGATGTCATGCTGGGTGAAGCTGGCCCGTCAGCCCGATTCGACTAAATTTTTCTCGACATCGCTGGCAGTGACCAGCTCATAGAGGGCGTCTGCGATTTCGACGGGGTGTGTCAGCAGGAGCGTTTGGCCCGCATCTTCGAAAAATTGGAACCTCCAGTTTTCCTGATGAGGTGCGATCTCGCGCAGAGTTTGCGCCGGGACGCCAGGGTCCATTGCGCCGTGCAGAAAGGTCACGGGACAGGTAAGATTTAGAAACGCATCCTGCCAGTTTTCGATCCCCGATTGGCAGTCGTGCATAAATGCCGCTCTGCCGCGACCGATCAAATGCTGAAAGCCACGTTTTAACAAAGCTGCGTATTCCGGATTCTCCAACGTGCGCTGATCCGCTGCCGACCGTGCCAGTAGCTGTTTGAGGCACTTTATCTCATTGCCATCCCGCAAGTAGCGCTCTCCGATCTGCGCGATATAGGCGAGGACAGCAGGGCTGTAGCGGGCAGCGACCATGGCCATGCGGTGCATGGTGTTCTGCTGTTTTAACTGCGCCTTGCTCATCATTGGAATGACGCTGGAGATACCGATAATCGACCGGACCCTGTCCGGCGCATGGTCTGCAAAGCGTGCTGCAAACTGCATGCCAACCATATGGGCGACCAGATCGGCCCGGTCGATGCTGTAGGCGTCGAGCAAGTGAAGTATCTGATCAAGGCTTTGTCGAATGAACTGGTCTTTGTCGGTGGCCGCTTGCGTTGCCCCGTAGCCCGGCCGAGAGGGGCAGACCATCTCGATACGACGCTCCGCCAGCAAACCGCGCAATTCCTTCGTGAGATACGGCCCCTGCAAAAGACCATGAAGAAAGATGGCCGGCTTGCGTTTGTCTGTAGCGTGGTTTTCATCATTGAGACCAACAAGGTGGGTCACATCAAAACGAAGGCCCGATAGCGTCATTGCTCTGGCTTGCGGAACGTCGATCGGCATATCATCTGCACCGGTGTGGTCCACGTTCAGATTGACGGAAATCGTCATGATTTCGCACATCATGCGAATAAGCGCCGACGTGTCTCGTATTTGCGTTTTGGACTGAACCGCTTTTATCTGACTGCGGATCGTCTCCACCGAGCGATCGAGGCTTTCAGCAATGTCTGCCGGGCGATGCCCAGCGACGAGCAGGCGCACGACATTGCATTCGGCATCCGTCAGGCCAAAGTTCCGTTTGGCGGCGTCCTCGACGAAATCGCTCCATGTCAGATGGTCGAAGGAAACCAGCACGACGCGGCTTCTATTGAAATGCCGGGTTCGGAAGATCGCGATCTCGTCGGTCTCATCGTAGCGCACGAACAAGGCACGGTCCCGCTGCCGACCCATCTCGGTGCTTGTGATCGTGGTGATCGTTTCGCGCAGGGATTGTACATCACGCTGACGAAGCGGCAGCCGCTCGACCGAACTGATGGCAACGTCGCCTAGCCGCGCCCTGCAGGCCTCGGACGCACCGACGATCTGCATCTTGTGATTGACCGCAAAACAAGCAGTCGGCCCTTCGCACAGGCGCAGCAGCTCACGCTCTTCGCTGGTTTCGGAGATTTGGGAGTCGAGCCGCGTTGCAAGTTCGAAGTGCTCGTCGAGACTTTCCAGCGACATGAGCCGTAGCGGAATGGTGTCGGCTTCGAACTCTGCGCTGGTCAGGCCTAAAATGGCTTCATCCAGTGTTTGCAGAAGCGTTCCGAAATCTTGGCTGTCGAGCTGGTGTGAATAGACTGTTTGCAGAACGGCCAACGCTTCCTGGTCGTACAAACTGTCCTTCTGCAAATCCATGATGCCCTCTTCAAACTCGTTGTGAATGCGCGCCCGTTCAATCCGCTTCAACGCAAAGGTCGTCGCGTGTCACCAAAATTGGTGATGTGCGCCTCCCACCCTTCGATAATTTAGCGGGAAGGGCAAATACGTCGCCGCCACAAATGCGGCAGACGGACGGGCCGTTTTACCAATGGAGCGGTTCGAATGTGGGATTTCAGCATATCCAAAACGCTGGGCATCATGGGCAAAACGCTGCCGTTCATCGCATTGAGACTTGTCATCTATTTCGCAATCACGACGGCCTACATTGCATTCACCGGCCTCGGTGCAGGTGTAGGCTATGGGATTGGCAACATATTTTCAGAAGGCGAGGACGCTGCCGGGTTCGCGTTTTACGGCGGCGCAACCGGCTTGTTGCTCGTCTCGGCCTTTGTCTACTGGATACGCGAATACATCCTCTATATCGTGAAGGCAGGCCACATAGCGGTGATGGTCAAACTTATAGACGGACAGCTCATTCCGGACGGTCACGGTCAGATTGCCTATGGTCGGACGGTCGTGACGGCCCGCTTTGCAGAGGCAAGTATTCTGTTCGGCGTGGACCAGTTGATCAAAGGGGCAATACGCGTCGTAACGGGGCTTCTGGGTGGAATTGGTGCGCTGATTCCCATTCCGGGCCTTCAGGGACTGGTTGGCTTCGTCAACACCGTCATTCGCCTCTCGCTGACCTATGTCGATGAGATATTGCTCGGCTACAACATGCGGATCGAAAGCGATAACCCTTATGACAGCGCACAGGATGCGGTCGTTCTATACGCGCAGAACGCGCGTGTGATGATCAAAAACGCGGTCTGGCTGACGATCTTCCTATGGGTTTTGACCTTCTTGGTCTTCCTGCTGATGCTCGCGCCCGCGGCAGCCGTAATTTACTATTTTCCCGGTGCAACGGGTGGCTGGTCCTTCGTGTTGGCTATCGTGTTTGCCTGGGCGCTCCGTGCAGCGTTGCTGGAACCCTTCGCAATCGCGGCACTGATGAGCGTTTATTTCCAGGTGATCGAAGGCCAGGTCCCGGACGCGCAATGGCGCGGAAAGCTGAGCAGCGCTTCCGACAAATTTGCCGAATTAGGCAAAAGGGCACGCGGATATTTCGCACCCGGTTCAGCAGCGCCCATGTCGGGTGCCACGTGATGATACCGCTCGCAACCACGTGTTCCGACCGTTAGACAACCTCACCGTTTCGCTGCCACCTGAGCATCTTCCAAGATCAAAACACGGGCGGGGGCTACGATTTTCTGTCTGGTAATCTCCAAAAACGGCGAGATAGAAAATGCTAACTTCAAGTGACAATGAGCCGGGAAAGCCCTGTCGTCTACGAATATAGCGTTGCGTAGACGAGCACCTGCGGCGGGACGAGAGAGCGAAAGGTCCAACTCAAACATAGCAACGAACACGGCGACTGTCCGCTTCTCACCGGTTAGGGGCGTAGTCGAGGGACCCGATGACCGGGGGCTTTCTGCCCACTTCGATCAATCAGAAATAGTCGTGTGTTGGAACTGAAATCAATTGCACAAGTCGAAAAGTCCGCTTAGCTGCCGGTGGACTGTCCGATTGGACAATCTTTAGGCAATTCCTCACATTATCGTTCATGCAAACTTGCCTACTTACCAACAGAAATATTGACCAACCTGCAGGTGTGTTGATCGAGCTAAACCTGCAGAGTCTTCGCCTGCGTGATCCTGTAAACCTGCATTCGCGAGCATCCCATTCGTCGGGCAATAGCACTTGGGCCTAGACCCGCACCAGCTAGCCTTCGAACCTCGACGCGATCTATGCGGGCTTTACCGCCACGATATTTGCCTGCGGCCTTGGCGCGATCAATTCCATCTGCTTGCCGTTGTTTGATGAACCGCCGTTCCATTTCAGCGACCATGCCTAGCACGGTGATGACCACGCGCCCCATGTCACCACGCGTGGAGATGTGAGGGTCGAGCACGGTGACAAACGCGCCCCGCAGCTCGCAGTCGTGTACTATATTGAGCACGTCGCGTGTGTCGCGCCCGAGTCGATCGAGACGCGTTACGACCAGTTCATCGTCTGGGCGAAGGAATTCGATCACCGTGGCGAGCTCATGTCTACCTTCTCGGCTACCGCCTGACAGCTTTTCGGCCCGAACCACCTCGCACCCTTCGGCCCGCAACCGTTCTACCTGTCCGTCGTGATCCTGATCGAGGGTGCTTACTCTCGCGTAGCCAATTCGCGCCATTGTTCATCACCATGTAACATGTGGGTTTAGGGCCCAGTCGTGCCATGTCACAAACGGCCGATGTCAACTCTGATGTTACGAGCTAGGCGTCACCACTCGGTTGTCGCAGCAGGGTATGCCCTGTCGTTACGCCAAAGCGGGACGGTGGTTAATCGATAATCGGCGCGCGACCTGCCTCGAATACGGCCTGCCTAGCTGTCGGCAACGTTCGGCCCCGGCACGTAGCGCTGTTTGAGCGGTATAACCGCCTGCCATTGCGGTTGGAAGGCGTCGTAGTGCTCGAAGACGAGGTCTGCGAGTGCGGGGCCATCGATCAATCTCAGGTTTGGCGTCTGGCGCTCCATATCGAAAGCAGGTGCTGCGAAGCTGCCCAGTGTTACGAAGAGGCCGTATTCAGATGCGGCTACCGCACCCATGAGCTGTTGGACGGCAGGTCTACCGACCGTGTCTGTCACCTGTTTGCATTGCACCTTGATCACCGGCGGTTCAAATCCAAGCTCGTCACGGTGCGCGATGACATCGATGCCGCCATCGTTGGCAAATTTAGTTACACGTGCATGATATCCCATGCATTCCAGTAGGTGAGAGATGAAGTGTTCGAAGCGCTCCGGCGTGATCGCATTCTTCAGCCGTTTGACTACGAAGTCTTCGGTCTGTTCCTCAACCTGCTGCGTGGTAGCCGCGGCTTCGGATGTCTCCTCCTCTTCCCCAGCTGGCTGCGGATTCATCCCGTCCAGCGCTGCAAGGAACGGTTCGGGATTGTTGGCAACCTGAAATAGCGTCAGCGCCGAACCGATCTCGTTCAAAGCCGCCTGCGGGAAGTTGGAACGCGGCACATGGGCGAGCCACTCAATGGAGCGACGGTGCTGCATTTCGTCGTCCGACGCTTCGGGATGAAAGCTGTAGGAGCCCACGCGCCCGATATTTACCACCCGGTCTGCCTTCGACGGATAGACCACAATATCGCCTTCCGTCATTTCACTCACATACCGGTAGAGGACCCCAGCATGTACAGGCACCGCGCCCGGTTTTGCGTCGGGGTAGGCCCGCGCGAATGCATTCTTAAAAGCGTCGCGGTCGGATGGCAGCGCACGTAGGTCGCCGATCTGCGACCAGCCAAGGGAAATATAACCCTCTTCAATCGGTGCGCTACCATGCTGGCGACCCATGTGGATTCCCCAGATGGTGGTCATACCGGCTTCCTCTTTCGTGATGTCTTCGCCGCCTTAGTCTTCGTTTCAGCAGCCGACCGCTCCTGATTGAGCGCGAACAGACGGGCCAGCGCGTCCTCTTCGGATATGTCGGCGGGCCAGCCATAGGCGGCGGCGACGCTGGCGTCGAGCGCATCATGGGCATGAGCGAGCCATGCGGGCCGTGCGTTGTAGAGATTGGTCAACGTGCGCTTCTTCAATTCAACGGCCGCCGCGTCATCGACGGGAAGAATGCGGTCGGGGAAAACCCGTCACGACCTCCTGCTCGCGGCGCACCAACTCCGGCGGGTTCAGCCAGCGTTCCCGTTTTTCTATTAAATTTGCAGCGGCGCGGGATATAGCAACGGCGTGCGGGTCGTCGCTATATGCGGATGCGGAGATGTCGGGGGTAAGCCCCTCAGGAAATGGAAAAGTCGCGAATACAGCACGTGTTGCATAAGTCGGGTCATTGCCCGCTCCAATCCAAGAACAATATTCAAGCGTCCATTTCTCATGGATACTAGATGAGAGTATCCCCAACGCCGTAAGATCGTCTCTGGGAAATATCACCAGCTTCTGATTTGGAACAATACACACCGGCAGAAAGAAAAAAACGCGCGTAGACGACACCATAGGCGTCGCGATATATCTTTCGATAGAATTTAGGCTTGAACGCATTCCGGGCCGCGCCTCAGCATGCACCCACCATTTTTCTCGATGGTTCTTTCGGCGAACTTCAAATTTACCGTTCTCTTTCAGCCGCTGCCTGTAGGGTTTTACATTCTTTTCTACGTAATCAAACGGCGCTTCGTATTGTATCGCATCGGCGTAAGCAGCGCCTGGTCCAAAATCGACCACCCACTTTTCCTCGCCCCGCTGCAATATATCTTGACCATTTACTGTTCGCTTTATCACCTCACTATTTGGTCGCCCGTTTACATTGGCGGGCATGTTTAAAAATTCGACCGCCTGCGCCCGGCGGATTTCAAATGGCCCATTTAAGAACACGCCCGTGTATGATCCACGGACATTTTCAATTAGCTGAGCAGGGAGTGGCTCAGAAAATTCGCTAAGTGATGGCGTAATTTTCGAAACAACTCTGCCGTCAAGAATGCAAGTCTTAACTCGGGCAGCGACACATAGTATTGAGACACGAACACTCGCACCGTCGACAACCCAAAGCTGGTCCGACCAAGCGTAATAGATCGGCAAGTGACCACTCAATGTTTCCAAGACGCGCCGATCAGCACCTGTCCTCACTGCGTTTGTAGTAACGATGCCCGAGCGTAGCATTTTTGAATTTGCTGCAGCTCTGGTGATTTGAGCAAGCCAATAGCAGACTAAATTTGCAGATCCGGGCACAGAACTTCTGTAAGTATCCCGTAGATTTAAAACATAGCTTTCGCCTAATTCTCGAATCATTCTTTTTGTCGCCTAGAAAAGGCGGATTGCCGACTACTACATCTGCAATCGGCCAATCGGCCACCTTCCACCCACCACCCTCACTTTCTAGCACCTCCGTCAATAGCGCGTCACGACACTCGATCGTGTCCAGTGGCTTCAAGATGGGCTTTTCGGATGGGGTGAACCCATTTGCTCGCATCCATTGAATTTCGCCGATCCACACCGACACGCGTGCAAGTTCTGCCGCATAGGGATTGATCTCGATACCGAGCACGGCCTGCGGTCCAATTTCCGATCCACCGCGCGGCAGGCCAAGCGTCTCTGCTTCCACCTGCACGCGGTGCTCGATGTCTTTCAGCGCACGCAACGCAACATAAAGAAAGTTGCCCGAACCGCAGGCGGGGTCCAGCACACGTAAGGCTCGCAAACGTTCCAGGAATGCGTCGCGCACGGCAAGTGCCCGGGCGAAATCGACATCACCGGCTGTGATCTCGCGACGCTTTGAAAGCGATTTTTCCCGCGCTGCATCGGCCCTGGCCACCAAGGTTTCGATCTCACCGCGAACACCCTCCCACTCGCGCGTGAGCGGCTCTACAATTGTCGGCTCAACGATCTGCATGATTTTGGCGCGATCCGTGTAGTGCGCCCCAAGCTGTCCCCGCTTGTCCGGGTCCAGCCCACGTTCAAAGAGCGTGCCAAGAATTGCCGGGTCGATGTCCCCCCAATGCTGCACGGCAGCGGCGTGAACCGTCTCGATATCGGCCTTGTCGAGCGGGAAGGTCGTAGCATCATCGAACAAGCCGCCGTTGAACCAAGCAACCTGCTCGAACCCTACCCGACCACCCTTCTGCATGGCGGCAAACAAATCGCCTGCAAAGGTTTCGAACTGAGCTGGATCGTCCAATGCTTGCCTCAGCATTCGCGTGAACATCTTGTTGGGCAGCAGGTCGACATCCTCAGCAAACATGCAGAAGACAAGACGATTGACGAAATGGGCGACCTGTTCAGGCGCATGGCCCCGCGATTGAAGACGCCCCGACAGATCGGCGAACTCTCCCGCCACCTCCTCTGTCAGTTGCTGGCGCGTTTTCGCCGGACGAAGGGTCTCGGGATCAGCAAAAGCCTGTTTCAGCAAGTCCCGGTTTTCGGCATCCAGCAGGTCGGTTATGGCGATCTCGTGGGTCTTCGAGATTGAGTTCGTCCAGTTGGTGTGAATTCGGATGGTCGAGCCGATATCTGACACGATAAGCAGCGGCGGACGATCTAGCGCTACCTCGTAGCGACGGAGTTGAACGAGAGCGGCGTCCAAGTCTGCCTTGGGGCCTTTATATTCCCAACCAAAGCAGCCACGCTTGAACACATCTGCGAAGCCGTTGCCACCTGTGGATTTAGTGGCCCCGTATTCGAACGCGTAGTCCTTGCCGGCGCTGTCCGCCTCAGCAGGTGTCTTCTGGCCGAGCATCCGGCATAGGTCGATAAAATGCTCCTGTGCCGCACTGCGCTCTTTCAGCGGTGAATTCTGCCATTTGGCAACGAAGTCTTTCGGAATCATAGGTGTCTGGTGCTTCCGGTTTTACCGTTGTAGTGAAGTGTCATTCTCGCGACCGCAGATCAATGGCGGCCCGCCGCGCATAACCTTGGTGTCGAAAGCTGTCGAATAGTTCGGTCAATTTGAAAGCCGTTTAAGAGCGTCGGCCTCAAGCTTAATTGCTATTTCTGCGCCGTGGTGTTCAATGCAAAGATCGGGCAACGAGCTACCGTGGAGCAGTCGCACGACCAGCGCAGCTTCGCCTGGACGCCGCGCATCCTTCTTCTGATTCCATTGTCCCGTCGGCCTACCGTTTCTGTCAACGGACGCTATTGCGGAGTACCGTCGTAGCGGTGCCTTCATGAGGTATGTTGTCTTGGCGATTACGCCTTTTTGCCCTTTCAGAGACCGCGCGTGTGCAGCCTGCATTCCCGGCAGAACTTCGTCGTTGTCGGCGTTGACCTGATCTACGAGCCTGCCGATCTGTTCGAAGGTCGCATCCCATACAATGACATGCAGGTGCCAGCTGATCGGCTTGGCAATGTCTCTAATTCGTCCGTTGGCATACATCGCGAGGTCTACAGCCCCAAAATAGCAGAAGCCGGCGAGCAGCTGCCGCGCCCAATGCTGAAGCTGACTCCAATCGAACTGCTGGGCTTCTAACCGTGTCATCCAGCCCCAAGACGGCGCAAGCGTGACGAAGGAAGCCGGTTGCTCGCTGCTTGCCCGCACTGCGGTCGGCAAAATTGCAATTGCAGCCTTGCAAAATACTATACGTGCCTTTGCGTTTGTCGCGGTGAGCGACATTGCCGAGCGGTCAAGCAGCGCTTCGAAATGATCGCGGTTTAAGGCTGCCCTGCCCGCTTTCGTAGTTGCCCAAACCCGAAGTTTTTCGTTGTCATCGCGGTGTGCGGTGGCGAACGTTTCGATGTCGTTGATGGCTTTCATGATTGCCGCCTTAATTTACCACGGCCGCCCCCTCAATGCGTTTTGATGAACGTGAGCGCGCCGTGGTAATGTGGTTTACAAGGGTGGGTTACGACTGCTGGTTCAGGTCCAGCGATGTGATCTCGAGGTGCCCTTGCTGCAGATTGAGTTTGCCGGTGACTACAAGCGAACCGTTCTTGCGCGCGATTTCCTGAGCTTCAACGAGCATCGAACCAACTATTTTCACATCTACGCCCAATTCTCCCGCGAGGCGTTCGCCGTAGTAGCGTTCTGAAACCTTGCGCAGTCGGTCAATGGATCCAGCTTCAACGAGCAATGCCTCGACGGTGACCGGTAACTCGTGCTCGTTCCAACACGGCTCTAGCGCTTTGAACCACTTGCTGCCTTTCTGTTGCGCGGCGCGCAGGTCGTCGCCCAGAGCCGATGGCAACACATATCGTAAAGCGTTGTCCTTCTGCTGAGCTGTTGGCTTCTTCCGTGGAAACCTGTCTGCGAATTCCCTGCAAAATACGAGCCAATCGTCAGGGTTAGATCGCAAATGTGTTGCACAGTGGTACAAAGCCAAGACGGTCGTTCTCAACCGGTCATGATAACCAGCTTCGCCAGCAGCCAAAGACCATTTTGATTCCTCAATGATATTAAGGAACTCATTAGGCTTCCGAAGCCGCCGTTCTGCCATCGCCGAACGAACCGCCACATCCAACTGAGTGACGCTTTTCGAGAAGATCTCTTCGATCATTTCGACGCTGGGTCGTGGGCGGGGCACATTGCCCACCACAGAGTTGAACACCGGGGTTAACACTTCTTGCAGACTATTACCCGAGCATATTGATTGGAACCGCTCAGCGGCGGCTTTGTAGGTCTGGTAGCCATTCAAAGGGACGGCCATCATTTCTGCCCCCCGTTCTGGGACGTTGACATACGCAACGCGTCCGCTTCGAACTGCTCAACGTCGCTCAAGCGATAGCGAACCGAACCGCCCAGCTTGCAGTACTTAGGCCCTCTCCCGGCCACGCGGTCGTTCTGCAACGTGCTGCCCGCTTTGAACCAGCGTTTGCCGAGCTGACCTTCGGTGAGAAACGTTTCTTCCTCCGGTGACCTGCGGTCTGCCGTAGTGTCTGTATCATTTGGGATATTCACTGATTTTCTCCTTTGGTGCCCTGATTGGCACTGGGAGACATCAGCCACAGCGGCGACGTGGGACTACTGTGAAACGAAAACACACCAATTCGGGGTGGTGGCAAGCCCTACCCTAGCTTCTGGCAGTCTTTCGGAGTTTGGCTTCGACGAAAGCGCGATCCCAAGGTTTGAGTGCTGTTGAGAACGGTTCCTGAGGAATTCCTTCGAATAGCCAGTCGTGTTTTGTAAAAGGATTGGACCTTCGGTTTTGAGCAAGCACGTGGTGATGGAAATATGCCGCGCGCTTAAGCCACTTCCGGAAGACTGGGGCTGGGACGCTCGCCAATTTCCTCGGTTCCCACGACATGGCATCATATAACGTCCGCCTACCAGAGACTTTAGTCGACTGGGCACTGTAGAGGAGCGCCGCAGTCTGATTCAACTTGCCCACATTGGTCCCAATGGTATGCAAGTCACCGTTGAATCCAACGCGCCGACGGTTACGCACTGAATTCTCGTCGTGTCGGTTACCCAAGCGTTCAGGAACATCCCCATACCTTGTCATGTAGTCAATTCTCGAAAAGCACTGTAGAGCTTGCGAACGAGAGGCGGGCTTGTAATCATTTGAATTGGATGACAACTCATATAAGTGATGCATAATCCCACAGACGGCAATACATTCGCGCGTGTAGTTCTTTTTTTCATCCAGAACTACATTTGCAGTCTCGTGTTTTAGATCGCGAGACACGGCAGTTATTATATCTGGAACATCCATTACAATGTTCATCAGAAATTCAACTTCTGCAGGGAATTCTTTTGCCTTAGCGACGTGACGGCTTCGGAACTGGCGCTCAGTGCGCCACTCTCTCATTCCTTCGTCGAGTAACTTGACCAACTCGCCGGCGACAGCGGGGCGAGCAGGATGACGCCTGTAGTGACCAGAGCAAAGCTGGGAGAAAGCACTCGGCTTGCAAAGCCATACCGGCAGCACGGTCGCACAAAGGCGCTTGGCAATAGAATTGGAAGGCGTCGACGAATAAAGGGTGCTAAGAACATATCGGGGGTCGACGCGCTCCCACAGTAGGTTCCCGAAGGTGTCGGCATCTGTTGCCTTACTCATTGACCATCGTTCCGCGATCCTTCGGCTTTCAGCGTATCGGTTTGTACGCGTATTGGCTTCTCACCGCTTGCGCATGCCGAGACACCGTGTGCTGCTCGCTCGCTATATCCTCGTACCGCCTCCGTGACGTGGTCGGCATAGCGCAGCGTAGTCTGCGTCGATTTATGCCCCAGCAGAACACCTACTTGCGGGAGCGACAAGCCGTTCATTACGCCCCACGATGCAAACGTATGCCGAAGTGTGTGCAACGTGGCACTGGCATCAATCTCTGCTATTTCACGAACGCGTTTCCACGGCTCAGCGAGGGCAATAGCCTTACCCGTTCTCAAGCTCGCAAAAACATGTCCCTCATCACCTCCCCCACTTAATCCGCCGGCTCTGACCTGCCGCAGTACTTCGAACGCTGCTGTATTCAGCGGCACGGTTCGCGCCCCCGTTTTGGTATCAGACAGGCGCAACAAGCCACGCTGAAGATCAACATTACCCCACCGCAGTTCTAGCACTTCACCTCGGCGAAGCCCTGTCAGCAGCAGAAACCGAATAGCTGCAACGGCTGCTGGATTGAAGGATGTGTCACCCTCCGCGGCAGCTAATGCGGTTCGAAGGCGCTGAAGCTCATCGAAATCTAGGAAGCGATCCTTGCGGAATTCGCGAAATTTACGGATACCTTGCGCCGGATTGGTTTCACGCATGTCCCAATCCATTGAGCAAGCGAACATCTTGGATAGCAATGCGATTACCCGGTTTGCGATACCCTCGCCACCCGTAACGTTTCTTCGTCCGCGCTTCTTAGCTTTCAGTTTTCGAGCGGTAGCCCCCTGCCGAATGCTAAGCTTCGCTGCCTCAATGTCCGCACGGGACACTTCCGCCACCCGCTTGTCGCCGAGGAGGGGTAAGACGTGGTTCTCGATGTTCGCGCGATCTGTGCGAACGCTACTCGGCTTCTTATGCACTTCGGCATATTCAGTGAGGTAACGGGCTGCGAGGTCGGAGACAGTGGGGGCGGTACGGTTCCTTTGACGTGCGCCGCTCGGATCAACGCCAGCCGCGACCTCTGCGAGCCATGCTTTCGCAATCTGTCGAGCTTGATCTGCGGTGATTGCGCCGTGCTGCCCAATGGTGGGTCGACGCTGCTTTCCACTACCTGTTCGATAGAACAAGCCGTACGACCGACGGCCTGTAGGCGTTACCTTTGCAAAGAAACCTCGAACCTCGACATCCCATAGCAAGCAGTCTCGCGTGCCAGTTGGGAGCGCTTCGACCGAGCGCTTTGTGATCTTGCCTTTTGTGGCCATGATCAGTGATAACTAGGTAGCGCCTAGGTAGCAATACGTTGGTAAACGGTAAGAGCCTTTAGGGCATCATACGAGCGATAACTATGTCAAAATCCCATAAAGTAGTGATATGTCAGGTATTTTGGGAGGTAGCACGAAAGCCCCGCTCAGGTTTGAAAATCCGCGTGTCGGTGGTTCGATTCCGCCCCCGGGCACCATCTTTGATTAACGAAACAATGTCTGTTTCAATATTCGACCGAAAGTGTGGCGCGGCGGCAGCTTTGTCGCAAATCGGCGTTAGCTTTGTCGCACAAATCGGTGGTAGGGGTGATTATCGTTGGAAGGTGCAGTTCGCTTTGCCGAGTTGCTTGTGGCTGTTTCCGGCCATGCTGGCACGATCCCAAACGGTTATTGCGATAAACTCGCCGTCAGGTCGGCCCGCATCGCTTGAGACGAAGTACAGGTATTCTGCGAAGCCCGATCGATTGCTGCCGTCGTCATCCATCGAAACCCAGAAACTGATTGGCTGGCTCCAAAGTGCTTCATGAACCTGCTTTTTGGCTACAGCGAATTCGACGGCCTTGTCACGCCAGTCGGCGGCAACCGCGTTGATAGTCATGAGGGCAAGGGCGGATACGGCCTAGGTGAGTGTCGATAGGCGGTTCATGGGAGACTCCGGTTCTGTGGCTATGGTTTTGAGCCTTCTGTATCTGCATCCTGCTATTGCTTCCCCGTCACCTTCTTGGGCGAAGGTTGGTGGCGGGGCGGTGTTTGGCGTTTGAGCCTTGTGGGCCGAACTGATCCGCACCACGTTTTCTAGTGAGTCAGCGCCGTCTCTCCTTCATCGTCTCGAACAGTTGAGAGTGGCCGATCAGGACCACGAACCAAAAGGATGAGAGCATGAAAAGGGTATCACTACTTTCGATCATCGGCATAGATGTGTGTCGCGACTGGCTGGACATTCATTGTCTGCCGCATGGAGACCGACTGCGACTGCCCAACACGGTGGGGGCATTGGCAGCTCATCGACATTGCGCGTGATCTTGAAGCTGTTGTCTGCTTCGAAGCAACCGGCTGTCAGGAATGGCGACTATGGGCAGCCCTTGATGAAGCGGGTCACAGCCCGACCGTTGCCACCCGCGCAGATCAAGGCCTTTGCAGCCAGCTGCGGAACACGTGCCAAGACGGATCGGATCGACGCTGGATTGATCGCGCGCTTCATGGCCTTCAGGCCGGATGCCGGGCGCACTTTGCCTGCCGCAAAGCTGCATCTTCTCAGGGCCTTGACCAGCAAGCGCGGCCAAATCGTCGAGACGCGCAAGCGGCTACTGGCACAGATCAAGGCACGCCAAAAACAGGGATCGGTGAATCTGTGGAAGATATGGACGAGGCACTCCGCCTCCTTCTCGATGCACAAGTTGGCGAGCTGGAAAACCGGATTGATCACCTCACCGCAGCCGATGATGGCTTGGCCGATACCGCCCCATTCTACGATCCGTGCCGGGGATCGGACCCGTCGCCAGCACAATGCTCATCGCCGAGATGCCGGAACTGGGACAGATATCAGGCCAACACGCAGCAGCGCTCAAAGGACTTGCGCCGATCGCCCATGACAGCGGTGCACTTCGTGGCAAACGGGCTATCGGTGGCGGGCCGTTCTTCGCCTACTCTACCAACTATCACGTCGATGTCGAAGCCACGGCTCCCATCCGGCAGGCTGAAGTCGGCAGCGTGCTCAATATGATTATGCGCACGCGTGATTGCTTCGGGCTGTATCCCGAAAAGCTGGTGGAGGACACGGCCTACGGGTCCGCCCCCATGCTGGGATACCTGGCGGAGGAGGAAGGGATCGAGCCTTAAATCCCGGTGATCGACAAGTCGGTCCGCACCAAAGGCACCTTCTCGCGTGAGGACTTCCGGTACGACCGCGACGAGGATGTTTATGTCTGGCCAGCCGGCAAGCAGCTCGTCCAGTTCAGAGGGAGCTACAAGATTCCGCGATCGGTCACCGGCGACAAGGACGGCATGAAGCGATATCGCGCCGCCAAAAGCGACTGCGACGTCCGTCCCCTGAAGTCCCGCTGCTGTCCGAATGTCGCGTCCCGGAAAGTTCTACGATCGGTGCACGAGGGTGCCCGCGATATGGCGCACGACATCACCAGGACAGATGCCGACGTGACGGCCAGCTATACAAGGAAGAAGGTGGAAATGGTTCGGCCTCGCCCTTGAACCGATGGCGGGCTGGCGGCCTTAATCGCCCACCTCAAACGCATCATGAAGCTCGACCGCCTGCGCCTGCGGGGACCGAATGGGGCTAAAGACGAGTTCATCCTCGCAGCAACCACCCAGAACCTCTTCAAACTGGCAAAGTTGGTGCCGCAACCGGCGTAAGAAGAAGCCGGGAGGCTCTCACTCCGATGTCCCGATCGTCTAATACCAACCTCAGAAAATTCCGACTCACTGAGTATTCCCAAGGCTGCGGTATTCTGATTCAGCATGGCGAAGGAGATTTGCCATGCGTTGTGCCATTCCACTTTGCCACGACTTCGATGCTTTCACTTTGCGCCAGCTTGCACGCCGATACCGGGACAATCGTCAAAGCCGGCGGTTGCTGGCCCTTGCTGCAGTTTACGACGGCATGAACCGGACGGAGGCGGCCCGGATCGGGGGAATGGACTGCCAGACGCTGAGGGTCAGACGCTGAATGATTGGGTGCATCGCTTCAACCAGGATGGCCCGGATGGATTGACCAACCGCGAGGGTGCCGGGCGACGGCGCTTGCTGAGCGATGAGCAGATGCGAGAATTGGCTCATATTGTCGAAACCGGTCCGGACCGGGAAACCGATAGCGTTGTTCGCTGGCGTCGCATAGATCTGGTCCGGATAATCAGCGAGCGCTTTGCAGTGACGTGTTCTGAAAGTGTCGTCTCCGACTATCTGGCCGAACTCGGCTTCACGCACATTTCGGGCCGTCCGCAGCACCCGGCGCAAAAACCAGAAGTGATCGAGGCTTTCAAAAAAACTTCGCCAACACGCTCGCTGCACACATAGCCGAGTTGCCGAAAGGTACGCCGGTCGAAGTCTTGTTCCAAGATGAAGCGAGGATTGGCCAGAAGAATGGACGCGTCCGCATCTGCGCACGCAAGGGTACTAGGCCCCGTCTGCCTGCCGATCAGCGCTATCAGAACACCTACCTGTTCGGCGCCATCTGTCCAAAACGGGGCACCGGAGCGGCACTGGTTCTGCCAATCGCCAACACCGAAGCCATGCAGCTGCACCTCGACGAGATCAGCAAATATGTTGCCCGCAACGCCCATGCCGTCGTGTTGATGGCCAGATCGGAGTTTGGGCCGGATGGCACACGACCGGCAAACTGAGGATGCCCAAAAACATCACCATTATCCTGCTGCCATCGAAGTCGCCCGAGCTGAACCCGGTCGAAAACGTCTGGCAACATTTGCGAGCCAACTGGCTATCGAACCGCGTCTTCGAAACCTACGACGTCATCGTCGATGCCGCGTGCGATGCGTGGAACAATCTCATCGATCAGCCCGAAACCATCACCTCAATCGGAATGAGAGACTGGGCGCATATCGGTCAATGAATTCTGCGGTTGGTATGAGACGGCGAGTTTTTCAACGGAAACGGCGGGTTGCGGCCCTTTCGTGGACGTTTGCATCTCTGATCAGATTGGCCAGAAGCGGGCGTTGCAAATCAGAGCTCACAGGTTGAATAGCAGACATTGACGACGGCAAAACTCGCCAATGATCCAATTCCTTAAGGCACCAGTTAGTGGCGCTTTCGCAGGCTATGCAAACGCCGCTATCTTTACCTGACGGGGAAAAAGTCATTTAACGCTTCGCACCATGATCTATTGTTTTTGGTTGCCCGGATGAATTGCAAAATTTCTGTTGTCGTTCCTTGTTATAAGGAGCGGAAACACGTCCTCCAGGCCCTAGCTGGAATTCCAGACATCGTTTCAAGCATTTATTGCGTTGACGACAAATGTCCCGAAAGGACTGGACAACTTGTCGAAGAACAATGTCATGATCCCCGAGTGAGCGTCCTTTTCAACGAGCAAAATATCGGTGTTGGCGGCTCCGTTATAGTGGGCTATCTGGCAGCCCTTGCAGATGGCGCAGAAATCATCGTTAAAATGGATGGAGATGGGCAGATGGACCCGGCTTTATTGCACGAAATCGTGCGCCCGGTTGCGATGGGGAAAGCCGACTACGCTAAGGGCAACCGCTTTTTCATGCTCCAGAACCTCGGCGTAATGCCAAGGAGCCGTTTGGTGGGAAATGTATGCTTGTCGTTTCTGACCAAGTTGTCAACCGGCTATTGGTCGATCTTCGACCCGACCAACGGTTTTACAGCCATTCATGCTACGGCTTTGCGGATGTTGCCGCTTCACCAGATCGAACGGCGGTATTTCTTTGAATCCGACATGCTGTTCCGCCTAGGCACCATTAAGGCCGTGGTGCGGGATGTGCCGCACGCCCCGTTTTATGGCGACGAAACCAGCCATCTCAACACATGGCGTAGTATACCCGAGTTTTTCATCAAACATGTGCGCAACATCGCCAAGCGCATGTTCTATAATTACTTTCTCCGCGATTTCAGCGTCGCGTCGGTGGAAATCATTCTGGGACCGGCGCTTTTTCTTTTCGGGCTCGTCTATGGTGTCTGGACTTGGTGGGTGAATGCGGATCTAGCGGTCGGCACTCCGACCGGCACGATTATGATCGTAGCCCTGTCGCTCATCATGGGGTTGCAGCTTATCCTGTCCGCGCTGCAATACGATATTCAAAGTCAGCCCAAGGAGCCTTTGCAGTCCATGTTCCGGTTTCCCGCATGAACAGGACGACGCGGGAAAGCACCTTTTGGCGCGCAATGACATACTGGTTGCTGTGCTTTGCAGTCTTCTTTCTGGCCTACGCTGTTTACCTCACCATTCTTGCCCGGCCTCTCGTGCCGCAGGCCGATGCGCTTCGGTATATCGACTACATCCTCAACCTCAATGTCCACGGCATATTCGGACTGGGCTTTGGAGATCCCTCAACGATTCCTGCCCACGGACGGGCCAACGCTCCTATATACATGGCACTCGTAGCCGGGATTTCCAGCGTCGATGCAGGTCTGCAGGAGAGCCTGAAATGCGTGTTTCAAAACAGCAGTAGTCCAGCAGCATGCCCGTCGAATTTGAACAGCCTGTATTGGCTGAACGCTGCGTTGGGTGCTGCCACTATCACGGTCGGCATGGCCATTTCGCTGCGAATATCGCGCAATGAGGTAGTCGCATGGATGGCGGGGGGCATCATGCTGGTCTGCCTGATCGAGATGGAGGACGGGCTGAGAATTGCGCCTGAAAACGCGATGCTGCTGCCCTTTTTCGTCATGTGCTGGGCAACGCTTCGTGCAACCGCGAGTAAATCTCTTGCCGCATGCATGCTCATCGGCGCAGCCATTGCCGCCACAACTCTGGTGCGTCCATCCTATCTCTATCTCATCTACGGATACGGCTTTGCATTCGTGTTGACGGCGCTCGTATTGCGGGACAGGCATTGGTTGAAGATGGCGGTGGCAATGGCAGCAGGGTTCGCGGTCGCGGTCGCGCCTTGGGCGTTGCGAAATTACTGGCATTTCGACGATCTTGCGCTTTCCGGTGGGCAATATGCGGAACTCATCATCGCTCAACGGCTAGCGTATCACGTTCTTGACTGGTCGCAGATCGCGGTGGCGTTCGTATTCTGGCTTCCCGACTTTGGGGATGATCTCGCGCGCGCATTCGGCTCAAGCGAAACGCTGGATTTGTTGGGAACCGGGCCTTCCTCGATCTTTGCGAACGCGATTTCTGGCACCTATAACAGTGCGGTCACGAAGCTCGGGGGGCCCGATGGCGTGTTGCGCCACCTCATTGTGACCTATGTCCTGATGGAACCGGTGAAATTCGTGGCGCTGACAGCCGCTTTTGCGTGGCGGGGTCTCTTCGTGGCCAAGCTGATCGGTCTCGTTGGTGCGATCTGCACCGCGGTCAGCATATGGCACACGCTGCGCCAGCGGGACTGGAGCCTAGTGGTACTGCTGGCGCCGATGGCATTCATGGTGCTATTTCACGCCGCCATTTCCATCAGCATCGAACGATACAACACATTTCTCATCCTGCCATACGGCCTCTCCATAGCGTGGGTCTTGCACGAGAGTGTGGGGAAAATCCGCGCTCTGGGGTCCGCACGCGGCTGGTGGCACCGCAAGACCGATGCTTGACGGCCTGGGCAGGATCAACGGTAATCGTGTCGTCTGGGTGACCAGTCTTGCGGTCAGTTCACTGTTGCTGATCGTAGTTTTTTGGTATGTCGAACCGTCCGAATTATGGGCGCGACTGACGCAGCTTGACGCTCGACTGCTGACAGTCGCTGTCATACTGGTGCTCGGCGAAGGCGTGTTCACCGCACTGCGCATCCGTCTCTTCACCGGCATGAAAGTTGACGTCATCGCGGCGTTGCAATCCAACGCTTGGTATAGCCTCATGCTCATTATCCTGCCGGCGCGACTGGGCGAAGTGGCGGCGGTGGTGATTTTTCGGAAGTTCCTCAAGCAGCATGTCGGCGCAGCGGTGGCCAGCATCGTTTCGCAACGCATTTACGATCTGGTGGTCTTGTCCATGCTCGCCGTGATCGCTCTGTTCTGGATATCAGATGTCATTCCGCAAACCCATTTAATCGTCATCGCAGGTTCAGTGTTCACCGCTGGCGTTTTTGTTCTCTGGAAGTTGGCGTTCATTCTTACGCTGGTGACACTTTTGCTTCAGCGGGTGCTGCCGCGTGCAAGGGGGGTGCGCCGTATAGCGTTGCAGGCTCGCATCTGGGTCCGCCACACATTTCCTGACAAGTATGTGCCCGCTGCCATCGGATGGACATTGATGAAGTGGGTTTGCAACCTTGGTGCGATTGCGTTTTTGTTGCTGGCCACGGGTATCGACCTTGTGTTTCTTGAAGGTGTCATCGTTGCGGTATGCTACAATTTTCTGGCAATCATACCCCTGCAAACCGTTGGCGGCTTTGGCGTGGGAGAGGCAGGCCTTATGATGCTGTTAGGCGCATTCGCCGTTCCTGTGGCCACGGCAGCTTCCGTCAGCATCGTCGTTCGAGCGGTGTTGATTGCTTCCACAGTGCTGTTCTGGGCCTTGGCAAGCGGCCTTGGCAACGCGCGGAACCGGCGGAAGAACCAGACGATTGCTTCAACACCGAATGGAGCCGAATAGTGACTATGAAAGCGGACGAGCAAGTCGATGCGCTCTACAACACCATGCGTGGTACCTACGGCGCGCAGGATGCCGGGGCCAACGGATACCGGTTTCACTCGTTCTTCGAGCGGGAACAGCGCCTGCTGCTCGATCATCTGGATGTTGCGTGCGAGCCTATCCTGGATGTCGCGTGTGGGTCAGGCCTGATGTTGCTGCCTCTCCAGAGACAGGGGGTCGATGTTTCCGGGCTGGACTTCAACGAGGACGCCTGCGCTGACGCCCGTGCGAATGGCTTTCCCATCGTTCAGGGTGATGCCTTCAACCTGCCCTTCCCGGCGAATTCGTTCGGCCAGATCGTAAATTGCCAGTTTCTCAACCAGCAACCGGCGGACAAGACCCAGCGTTTCGTGGAAGAGGCGGCACGGGTTCTGCGCCAGGGCGGTTCACTGCTCATCTTGTGGCGGCACGCGGACTCGCTGCTGCACCGTTCGGCGCACGCAGTGTTCAGAATGGCGGACCGTGTGACCGGCAATCAGCCCGGCTTTCCGCAATACAGCAACCCCCTTGCTGATGTGGAACGATACGCCAGCGAAGCGGGACTATCGCTTGTGGAAAGCGCGGTCACGTTGCCGGTTCTGCGACAGGACCGGGTCGCTGCCCATAGCATTGCCGCGAAGCTGTTCGGCGCTTCCCTGTTTGCTCGTTTTGAAAAGCCGGACGGTCCACAGGGCACGAAATGAAGGTCACCGACTTTCAAGAGACGGATGCCGGTCGCTGGAATGCATTTGTCGAAGCGCATCAGGACGGCACGTTTTTTCACTTGGCCCAATGGGGGCAAATAGCGCGGGAAGCGTTCGGGTTTGAACCTGTTTACCGCTTCGTGGAGCGGGATGGCGAAATCGTTGCAGTGTTGCCCCTCACGCACGTAAGACGCCGCCTGTTTGGCAACGCGCTCATTTCAACACCCCTTTGTGTATATGGTGGCGGCATCGGCGAACCGGAAGCCGTGCGCATGCTGGAAGAAGAAGCGGTGGCGACCGGCAGGGTGTTGGAAGTTTCGTTCGTGGAACTGCGCAAACGACAGACCAGCGATACAGGCAGAACCGCGCTCGAAAAGGTGGTGAGGTTCGAAAGCGCGCGGTTTTGCAAGCGCTTGCCCGCCAGACCGGACGACATCTTGACCTCCATACCCCGCAAGCAACGGGCGGAGGTTCGTCGCGCCATGAAAGCCGGACTGACAGCCTCTTGGGATGAGACGGCGGAGACATTCTATCCGATCTATGCGGGCAGCGTGCATAACCTTGGCACCCCTGTTTTCCCAAAACGCTATCCGGACCTGTTGCGTGCGATGTTCGGAGATCGATGCCGCATACTTTCGGTTGCAGATGTAAACGGGCCGGTCGCGTCCGTGCTCACATTCACCTTCCGAAACGTAGTCCTGCCCTATTATGGCGGGGCCGTTATAGAATCTCGCAAACTGGGTGGTTACGCGTTTCTCTATTTCTCACTCATGGAAAGCGCCGCGAAGGATGGCATGGAGTGGTTCGATTTCGGTCGGTCTCAAACCGGCTCTGGTGCCTATGCTTTCAAGAAGAACTTCGGGTTCGAACCCGAGCCTCTGCAATACGAATTCTACCCGCTCGGCACCGATGCCCTTCCGGACTTCGACCCGGCTTCTGCCCGGAACAGGTTTGTGACATCGACGTGGAGCCGTATGCCGCTTCCTGTCGCCAACATCTTGGGGCCGTACGTCTATTCCGCTGTCGTGTAAGCTTCCGCACCCGACCAAACGGGAGCGTTCTGCATTTCTGCCCGCTCCAGTTGCTCGGCGAACGGTACGTCGAAACCGGGCATGTCCGGATGGTCGGCAAGCGCCGCCAGTTTTGCGAATGTGCCCCTGCGCTTGAACCACAAGGCAAAACTTACCGGATGCGACGCCCCGTTGAGCCGGAAATAGCGTTCATCCGAATCGTAGTCGTAAGGATGTGAGTAATGCCAAAGCGGGGCATCCGGTTCGCTATCCGCAAGGCATCTGCGAACTAGAGAAAGCGGCAGATAGCGAAAGTATATTCCGCCAAGGTACGGCACCACCACCGGGCCAACCTTTGCAATTGGAGCCGGAAGTTCAAGTAAGCCACATGGCCATTTGAAGGCGCTTTGCGGGGCGTCAATAAAGCCGTAAAGCGGGCTTTTGACCGGAAGCACGCTGGAAGAATACTGGAAGCCGAGGTCGTTCAGGATATCGGCTGCCCAAATCGTGTTCTGCGTCAGCGAAAACACTGGCGCGCGATATCCGATAACCGGCTTTTGCACCACGTCCTCAAGCGCTTCCTTGGCATCCTTGCTATGCTTGCGAAAGCTATCCGGCGTTTGCAGTGCAATGGGCGTGTGATTCCATGAATGACACGCGATTTCGTGGTTATGGGCTGCAACTTCCCGAATGAGACCTGCGTCAGCCTTCGTTAATTTGCCAACGGTGAAGAAGGTACCTCGGATGTATCGCTCATCGAGAAATTCCAAAACCCGGCGCGTGTTGTCGGGAAAGCGCTTTTCCAGTCGATGCCCCTGTGGGGTTTGCGGCCTGTGGTCTTCCAAGTCGAACGAGAACGTGATTTTGCGCTTGTCCGCCGCAACCAAGGCTAAACCTGCGAATACTTGTTACGGAAATAGCGGCGGAACACGAAGTTCGGCGTGAACCGCATGACGGCATCGCGCAGAAGATAGTTTGTCCGGCTGCGGGGCACATACCACCGCACCGCGTTTCGCGTAGCAGGCTGAATGCGAGATATTAACGGCATCGTTGATGTTTCGTAGGCCTTGAATGCATCCGCCTTATCATATTCGACCAGCGCCTCGGAAAGACGCCCTGCCCCGGCGAATGCTGCTGCGGCACCGCGCCCGGAAAACAAAGTCAGGCAATGGGCTGCATCTCCGACAAGAACACTATTCCCGCTATGCCAGGTCGGCATTTCGATTTGGCATAAGGCGTCCATGTAAAAGCTGCCATCGGCTGGGCAATGTTGCAGAACGGTCTTGATGGCGTCGGTCGTCCCCTCAAACGCCTCCATTAAAGAGCCATGACGGGCTTCGCGCTTCGGTATTGCGCGACCTTCGTCCGCCCACACGAAAACGGCACCTAAATCTCCTTCTCTGGTGGTGAAGGTCGCCATATAACGGTCCTTCTCCATATGGGTTTCGAACTTGTCGGCGATGTCGAACACATTGTGCAGCCTGAACGCTGCGCAATACAATCCAAGATAATGTTCTGTATAGCTATTACTGTCGAAGGATGCGTTGCGCACGGACGAATGCAGTCCATCGCACCCTATGACGACATCGAATTCCTCTTGCTTCCCGCTCTGAAAGGTAACGTGCGAACGAGACCCGTCGGGTTCGATCGCCTCGACCCGATCGCCAAATCGAAAATCCATCTGACCGACCGCGCGGTCGTAGAGAATTTTTACGAAATCGTCGCGCATCATCTGGATGACATCGATGTTGCCGGTGATCATGCGCGCATAATCCAAATCGAGGATCGAACGCCCGGAACGGTCATGATAACTGGAAGCTGTTATTCCGATGTCGAAGTCTTTCAGCTCGTCTATCAGCTCCAGCTTTTCGGCATAGTGATAGGCGCTCTCCGAAAGCGATACCAAATAGCCGCCTGCGCGAATGGATGAGGCTTTTTCAACGATGGTCGGCTTAAAACCGGCCTTCGCCAGCCACAATCCACAAGCGAGGCCGGAGACACCCGCGCCGCTTATCAGAACCTTGCTGTTCTTATTCAATCCGTGATTACCCTTCGGCGTGGCCAGGACGCCTCTCGCCCAGACTTAAAAATCGTGTGTAATTTATCTATGTACCTAAATTCGCTGCTGCAGGATAGAAGTTATAGACGCGGAACGGAAACGCGACAGGTCCACTTGCGGCGGCAATAGGTGGCTGGATTGTTGCGTCCCTTGCGGGGTGGGATGCAGGGTTAGATGCCGCGTGCCGTGATGGCTGCTCTTAACGCATCACCATCGTACTCCTTGTCGCCGATCAGGGTCCTGGCGGATGTAGGACGCGCCTGGAGAATGGTCGCGGCCCCTTTGTAGTCGCTGACCTGGCCTTCGGTGAGCAGCATGATGATCGGTCGTCCGATCTGGTCGCAGACCGCATGCAGCTTCGAGTTCAGGCCGCCCTTTGTTCGCCCGATACGCCATTCTTGAAAGCCATGGGAAGCACCCCCTTTTAGTAGGCTGGCGGCTGTGCGGTGTACCTTCAGGTGGGTTGCGTCGATCATCACCTCGTCCGGCTCGCCGCGTTGTGCTACAAGGCCTGCGAAGATCCGGTCGAACACACCCATTCGGCTCCAGCGCACGAAGCGGATGTGGAGCGTCTTGTGCGGGCCATGGGCGCCCGGCGCATCGCGCCAACGCAGCCCGTTGCGAATGACGAAGACGATGCCCGAGACGACCTTGCGGTCATCGACCCGGGGAACACCGTGCGACAAGGGAAAGAACGGTTCGATCCAGCGCATCTGCGCCACCGACAGCCAAAACAGATCACTCATAACGGCACCTCCATGCCGTCAGTGATTCAGAGACCGCTCAATCCAGCAACCGTTTGATGTGTCCTGAACCTAGCTTCCGTGCCAACCAGTCTGCGGTCCGTTTGATCGCATCGTTTCCTTGCGGGATGACGCGGGTCAGCGACATGAAGGCGTGGATTTGTCCGGGATATTCCATCAGATCGACGCTCACGCCCACATCACGCAAAGCCTGCGCGTAGGCCAGCCCGTCGTCCCATAGCGGGTCATGCCCTGCTGCGATGATGAGCGCATCGGGTTGACCTGCCAGATGGACTGAAAACAACGGCGCCGCGCGGGGGGCATGGCGGTCCTGATCGGCCGGCAGATACAGATCGAGATACCAGTCGATCCTTTCGGACGGTAGAATATAGGCATCGCGCAGATCGCGCATGGATTGCGTATCGAGCTCGGGATCGACGCCAGCATAAAGCATCACCTGGGCTTTTGGCAGGGGCAGGTTCCGCTCTCCAAGGTCGTGCATCAACGTCGCCGTCAGATTGCCGCCCGCGCTATCGCCGCCGACGGCCAGATTATTCGGATCGACGCCCCATTGTTCCGGCGTGGTTTGCAACGCCTGGAATGCTGCCAGCACATCATCGGGTGCGGCGGGGAACTTGTGCTCGGGGGCCAACCGGTATTCCAGTGAGATCACCCTGATGCCGGCCCATTTTGCGAGCTTGCCACACATCCCATCATGGGTATCCAGATCGCCCTGTATCCAGCCGCCGCCATGCAGGAACAGCAGAGTCGGGCGCGCTTTATCATGTGCCGGCGTCACGGCGTCGTAAATCCGCGCGGGTCGGTCTCCATCGCCGCCGGGCAGCGTGATGTCTTGCTTGTGAACTCCTGCGGGGCACGGTTCGTCGAACTTCGCCGCCATGATTTTCAAACCGCGACGGCTCTCTTCGAGGGTCGGTATTACGCCCGGTTTCCGCAACGCATTGGCCAGTTGGCCAACGGCCTGTGCTTTCGGGTCTATCGTGCGCCCGCCGACAACCCGCAATCGCCCTTTGTAAATCAGCCTTACCAGCGGCTCCGGTGCAAATGCCCAAGCCAGTTTCGGTAACATTCCAAGCGTAGACATCTGAACTCTCTTTTTAGACTTTGACGGCAGGCCGTATCGGGTCATACACCTCATACGACATCCAGATGCGGTATGCGACACGCATCCCAAAATCGCGTATCTGGAGACCTCCGAACACGCAGGAAAGCAGCTGATGTCATCCGACCGCATTGCAATCGTGACGGGTGCCAACAGTGGCATCGGTCTGGAGACCGCGATCGGTTTGGCGGAAAGCGGGCTTCACGTTTTCATGGCCTGCCGCAGTGCCGAGAAGGCGGCGGCTGCTATTTCTGTCGCGTTCGAACGGGTACCGAACGGGCGTTTCAGCTTCCTTGAACTGGACCTTGCCAATCCGGATTCAGTGGAGACATGCGCTGCCGATTTTCGCTCACGTTCCGACCGGTTGGATATTCTCGTGAACAATGCCGGTATCATGAGCTACTCACGCACGATCGGGGCGGACGGTGTTGAAGTTCAGCTGAGAACCAACCATCTCAGTCATTTCCAGCTGACCGCGCTTCTGTTCCCGCTGATACCGGACATCCCGGCTTCCAGAATCGTCTCACTTAGCAGCATCGCTCACAAGAACGGAACAATCTGGTTCGATGACCTGACATGTGGCAAAGCCGTCGATCCGGGTGCTGCCTACGCGCAATCGAAACTGGCCTGTCTGGTATTCGCAATCGAACTGGACCGGCGTTTACGCAAGGCTGGTCGCAGCGTCGTATCCGTTGCGACGCATCCGGGCGTATCCCGGACGCAACTGTTCGAGGACACCCCGCTCTACATGAAAGCCGCGTTGCTGTTCATGGGACCATTGCTGACCCACGGTGCCGATAAAGCCGCTCAACCCAGCCTGCATGCGGCACTCGATAAACAGGTAAAGGGCGGTGACTATTACGGCCCGACCGGCATCATGGAAATGAACGGCAAGACCGGGCGGGCGCGCCCTTCCAGACGCGCCTTGAGTGAAGAGACGGGCGCGCGCCTCTGGCGCGTGTCGGAAGAACTGACCGGGACACAATTTCAAATCGGTTGAAACTTTTGAAAGCGGTGTGAACGGCGTGTTAGCAACGGCAGCCCGGCGGCCCGTTCGCAAACAACCAGCCGTATTTCCTAGCCCGGTAGCCACAGTGCAAGCGCCGGAAAGGCGATCAGCAGGACGGCCATCAACAGCATCGTGAGCACGTAGGGTATAGCACCAACCATCACCTCAGTCAGACGCCCTGAACTGCGCGCGCCCTGCACGACGTAGAGATTGAGGCCAACGGGCGGGGTGATGAGTGCCATCTCAACAAGCAGGATCATCAGGATGCCGAACCAGACCTTGTCATATCCCAGCCCTGCGATGATCGGCACGACGATGGGAATTGTCGCCACCATCAGTGACAAAGTTTCGATGAAGAAGCCGAGGACGATATAGAGCGCGACGATGGCGAGCAGGGTTCCGAAGGGGGATAGCCCAAGCGTTTCCAGAAAGTCCCGCAAGGCTGTCCCGAGGCCTGCAGAGGCAAGTGCAAAATTCAGGACGTATGCGCCGAGGATCACGAACATGATCATCGCCGTAACACGCACGGTGCCGGTCACCGCGTCCGTCACGGCTTTGAGGGTCAGCGTGCGGTGGGCAGCCGATATGGCAAACGCCATCGCCACGCCCAAAGCTGCGGCCTCGGTCGGGGTTGCGAGACCGGCATAGATCGAGCCGACCACGGCACCGAACAGCACGGCAATGGGCAATAGTTCGGCAATGGCACGCACTCTTACAGACCATGGTGCCTTTCTCCTTGGGCCGCCCAATTCCGGGCGAATGGCGCAGATAATGGCGGTGACGGCCATGAACATGACGGCCAGCAACAAACCTGGAATGAGGCCTGCGAGAAACAGGCGGGGGACGGATGTTTCGGTGAGGAAGCCGTAAACGATGAGGTTGATAGACGGCGGGATCATAATGCCCAGCGTACCACCCGCCGCGATGGAACCGGCAAAAAGGCGCGGGTCGTAACCCAGCCGCTCCGCTTGCGGCATGGCGACTGTCGCCACGGTGGCCGCGGTCGCGACCGAAGAACCGGAAGTGGCGGAGAACAGCGTGGCAGTGCCGATGTTGGCGTGCACCAGACCACCCGGTGCCCATGAGGCCCAGGCATCGAGAGCCGCATAGGTGCGCTCGGCGATGCCGGACCGTACGAGGATTTCGCCCAGTAGAACGAAGAACGGAATAGCGATCAGCAAAGAACTGTCGGACGAGGACCAGACTACCTGCCCTAACCCGCGTATCAGTGGAAACGGTGAGTAGAAATAGTCGATGCCGAACGCCAGCAGGAATAGCACGACCGCGACGGGCACCGATGCTGCAAGCAATATCAGCAGGCTGGAGCCGACTGCACCAATCATGTCACGACCTCACCTTCGGCTTCGGTGCCGGCCAGCGTTCGAAGCGCGCCGGACTGGCGGCTCATGGCAAGGCCTACCCCGATGGCTGCAATGATGCAGGATGTGATTGCAAACCAGCCCCATCCGGCCAGCCAGATGATCTGCGGCACCCAGAGCGGCGTTTCCAACGGCGTGTTGGCGCGGCTGCCACTGGCAAGGGAGGTTTCCAGAACGCTCCAGCCATACAGCGCGACAGTTACTGCCACGACGGCTATGCTGACCAATGCCATGACATCCACGATGTCCCGCATCAGCGGGCGGAAGCCGGAAACCAGCATGTCGATGCGGATATGCGCCCGTTCCGTCAGCGCAAACGCCAGACCCCATGCCGTGACGCCGGCCATCACATAGCCTGCATATTCGTCTGCGCCGCCAAGATTGGGCAGGCCGAGCGCCCGCAAGGTGATCTCGACCAGAACGAAAACCACCGTGGCAATCAGGACGATGCCACAACCCAGCGCAATCCGTCGATTGAGAGCGCGCAGGGTCGCATGTGCATTGAGCATCGTCCTGATCCTCCAGGGAGCTGGAACCGAGCCGGTCTTGCGACCAGGCTCTATTTACCGGCTTTCACACCGACCACTTTACCGACCGTGTCGTTCCATGTCGCCACGTAAGCAGCGTCCGTGCGACTGGCCCAGTCGGGAAGAACCGTATCGACCAGGGCTGCACGTGCGGTGTCCTCGTCCGCCTTGGAGGCTTCCACCAGTGTCATGGATGCCGGTGCGCCGGACGTGCATTCGCCTTTCCCGGTCAGGCAGGAAATATCATTGGCCAACGATCCGGCCGCTTCGTCCCATGCGGGGTTTTCAAAGTCAGACTTGATTGTGGTTTCGATCGTTGTCTTCGTCGCATCGTCCAGCGCGTTCCACTTGGTCATGTTCATGGCCGTGACGACCGGGTCCCATCCGCCGAGTGGTAACGGCAGAAGGTGGGTGGAGACTTCATGCCAACCGGCGGAGTAGCCCGATCCGGACCCCGTGACGGCGCAGTCGATGACACCGCGTTCCAGCGAGCCGGGCACTTCCGAGAACGAGACGTTGACGCCTTCCGCGCCCAGCGCTTCCAGCAGCTTCGTCGTCATGCGCCCGGAGCCGCGTACTTTCTTGCCTTTCAGATCGGCAAGACCGGTAATTGCGTCCTTGCAGAACACGATTTGCGGTGGGTATGGCGCGATGGCCAGCAGTTTTGCATCGAAGCGTTTGGCCATGATGTCCTCGACCATGGGCCGTGCGGCGTCGACCATTTTGCGTGCGGTATCGGCGTCGGCAGCCAGTAGCGGCACGTCGAGGCCTTCCAGTTCCGGCGCGTCGCCAACGGTGTAATCCGCGACCGTCATGCCGACATCGAACACGCCCTGGCTCAGCAGGCGGAAGACGTCCCCGCCCTGCACGCCCATCTGGTCGAATGTGGTGAGCTGGACTTCAAGCCCCGGCACCGCTTCGGGAAGTGTCTTGGTCCAGAACGGTGTTTCGTATTGTTTGTTCAGCGGCAGCGACGACCACGAACCGACAGCCGAGATCGTTTCGGCCATGGCCGGTGCGGCGATTGCAACGGTGCAGGCGAGGGCCAGTGCAGCCTGTTTGAGTGTGTGGTTCATTTGAGATCCTCTGGTTTGGATGAGTGTTGACGTTTTAGCGGGCGACAAATCGTGCGAGCGAGATATCGACATCGGGCGGTTGGTCGGACGGTATATCGGTGACCAGCATGCAGCCGGGGGCGTGTGTGATGCACAGAGGCGGTCTGGCTTCGGCGATTGCGGCCTGCGGGGTAACGCCGCAAGCCCAGTAGACAGGCACATCTCCCTCACGCAGTTCGACGGCATCGCCATAGTCGGGGGCGTTCAGATCGGCGATCCCCAATATGGCTGGGTCACCCCAGGCGATCGGCGCTCCATGTGCATGGGGATAGCGGGAGCAGACATCGAAAACCGCAGCAATTTCGCGACCCGCAAACGGGCGCATCGTTACAACGAGAGGGCCGCTGAAAACGCCTGCTGGCACGGTGTCGAGCGCGGTTCGGAACATCGGCACATTGCGCCCCTGTTCCACATGGCGAACGCTATAGCCCTCGCGCATCAGCGCTTCCTCGAACGTAAAGGAACAGCCCAGCACGAACGTGACGAGATCGTCGGTCCAGAGGTCGGCAACGTCGGTGCGTTCTTCGTAGAACATGCCGTCCCGATGGACCCGGTAGCGTGGCACGTCGCGGCGGATGTCGATGTCGGACCCGAGCGACGGCAAGGCCGGAATGCCGATCTCGGAGAGGCCGATGAGCGGGCACGGCTTGGGATTGTTAAGGCAAAAGCGAAGGAAGTCGGCAGCGTAGGCCTTCGGAAGCATGACCACATTTCCCTGAAGGCAATCCGGCGCTTGTCCCGCCGTCTGTCCGTCAAACAGGCCAGCGCGCACCGTGCGGCGCAACTCCTCTCCTGTTTGGGAAATCTGCATATCAGGCAACGTCCAGTCCTCCTGCAACCAGAAGACGGGAAAACGGACATAAGTTCAAATCGAACTTATTGTTCAGGTTTGATAGATTTTATTGATGAGTCGTGGCTCCAGAAACCTGTTCAAATCGGCAGTAATATCACCGACCAACCCCGCAAGCACATTTTCCGGCACGTGTGATGCGGTGAAGGAGATGATCGGCAAGTCGAAGTCGGTTTTCAAAACCTGCAGTTCGCCCCGCTCCAGTTCCGAGACGATGGCCGCTTTCGGTACCGCGCAGATTCCAAACCCGATACGCGCCAGCCGGATCATAGCGCCCAGTGACGTCGACGTCGTCATGTCCAGCGTGCGCTCCGCGTCGGGCGCTAACAGGGCGCGGATTTCGCGTCCCGGTCTGGTGTGGTTGGCAAAAGTGAGGATGCGTTCAAGACCGATATCGGCCTGCGACCAGTCGAGCCGTTGGTCCGCCATTTTGGGACAGGCGGCAAAGACCATCTCGAAATTGCAGATTTCGTGGTTGTAGATACTGGCTTCCGATACCGGCCCCATCAGAAACGCCAGATCGATCTCCCGGCCCACAAGCGCGTTGCGGAGGGAGTTGGTGGAATCCACAGTCAGATCGAACGACAGGCCTTTGCGTCGCGCGCCGAGTTCCGCCAAAAAGTCGGGAAGGAATGTGGACACGATCGTTTCCGATGCGCCCATCCGGATCGTCTGCTCGATACCGGTCGTGTCCGCGAAGGCGGCCAGCACGTCCTGCTCCAGCACGACCAGACGCTCGGAATAGGAATAGAGACGCCGTCCGGCTGCCGTCAGTTCCGCCTTGCGCTGGTTGCGATAGAAAACTTCGGACCCGAGATCGCCTTCCAATATCTGGATGCGCGCCGTAATGGCCGGCTGCGTCAGATTGAGCTTTTCCGATGCGGCCCTGAAACTGCCCAGGGTGACGATCCAGTAGAAGGTATCGAGGTTCCTGATCCGCATGTGACTGGAACGTTCTGCCGGGTCAGCTGCGAACCGTCAGGCCGTTCTCAACCATCTGCGCGAACATTTCCTGCATCGCAGTGTCGATGGGGCGATATTCGATGCCGAGTTTCTCTCTGGAACGGGAATTGTCGGCGGCAAACGTGTCCTCCGCCGGTGCGGCGACCTTTGGCAAAGGCCAGTCGTCTCCATAAGTGGGCCGAAGAGCATCGGCCATGGTCAGGAACGAGCCGGTTTCGGCGCTGGTGATGTGGCGCCCTTCGGCAGCAGGCACGAAGGCAGCGCGCATATGGGCTTCGGCCACATCACGCACATCGACGAGGCCCGCCGATAGTGGCGGAGCGCCCTTGGCGAAGGTGCCGTTACCCAGCATCTTCACCAGATTGAAGCTCTCCGACGTCTGGTCCGAACGGGTGCCGGGGCCGACGACGAGGGACGGGTTGATGACCACCAGTTTCCAGCGGTCCTGCGCGTCGGCCATTTCCCAAGCCGCCTTTTCAGCGACTGTCTTGGAATAGGAATAGGGCTGGTGGTCGAGCGACGAGGTCGTGTTCCACACGTCCTCGGTCAGCACCCCACCGGGCGCGTCCGCGATGTCTTTCGTGTCGCCGTAGATCGCAGCGACCGACGATGTCAGCACCACACGCTCCACACTATCGGTCGCGTTGGCGGAAGCCAGCACATTGCGGGTGCCTTTCAGGGCCGGGTCTATAAGGTCGGCCTGCGGGTCGCGCACGCGCAGCGTGAACGGGGACGCCGTGTGGAACACAGTGGCGGTGCCGGCCATCGCATCCGCGTAGCTGCCGTCTTCAAGCAAATCGGCGGCGAACAGTTTCAATGTGCCCTTTGAGGCGTCCGCCATCGCCTTGAGGTGGGAAACCTTGTCGGAATTGGACGGGTCGCGCACCGCCGCGTGAACGTCGAAGCCTTCTTCCAACAGTCGTTTCACCAGCCAACCGGCGACATAGCCCGTGGCTCCGGTGACGAGTACGGGTTTCGATGTGTCGTAATGTGGGGTCATGGTGTGTGTGGCTCCGGTCAGGAATTGGTGCGGTCTTGCTTACGGGAGCCGTAACGCATCGGCAGCACCCCGTCGCGGATAATCTGGGCTTCCATAGGCCGCATTCACGATGCCGTGGGGATGGTTCACAATGACGCCACAGGCCCCATGTCTGGTTCAGACACTTGGTTCAGGCCACCAATATTCCCCCGCTCGATTGGAGATGCCCACATGATCAAAACTCTGTTCACCCGCAGAAGAATACTCACCACAGCCGGTATCCTGACCGGAGCCGCTGCAACAGGCACTCTGCTGCCTGCCCGTGCCCAAGGGCTTACGCCAACCCCGACCATGCGAGGCGGGGCCAACAATTACCGTCCGGGCGCACCGGTGGTGGAGCGTATCGGACGCGGCGGGTTTCTGATGACCGGCACCGTGCGGCGGGCGGGCGATGGTGCGCCGCTGGCAGGACGTCGCATACAGGTCTGGGCCCACACGACCGAGGGGCACGAGCGCGACCCGCAGAGTCACGGTGCGACTCTGAGCGATGAAAATGGCGTGTTCAGACTCGACATGCCGCAGATCGTGCCCGCGTTCGGGCAGGCTCACGGCCACCTTTCCTATGATGCAGCTTATGACACTATCGGCAGTGGGGGCGTATTCCAAACCGTCTTCCTGCGACCTGTCATGGCAAGCGCTCGCGATACGACGCTCAGCGTGGATTTCGTTCTGCAACCGGCCTGACACCGATGCAACGCGTCCGTGCAGGATTGATATGGGTCGCGCTTGGCGTTGCTTTGACCGTGCCGGTTGCCATCGCGGCCACAAGCCCGCTGCTGGAGTGGCGGGAGCCGGCCTATATCGCTGCCGGGTTTGCAGGCATTGTCGGGCTCGGGCTTCTGCTGATCCAACCGCTGTTGGCTGGCTATGATCTGCCGGGCCTTTCGATTGCGGGCAGCCGCACGGTCCACCGCTGGTTGGGGAGTACCCTTGTGGCGGTCGTCGTGGTCCATATCATCGGGCTATGGATTACCAGCCCGCCGGATGTGATCGACGCCTTGCTATTCGCCTCTCCGACGCCATTCTCGATGTGGGGCGTGATTGCTATGTGGGCGGTGTTTCTGTCCGCCGGTCTGGCGCTCTCGCGTAGGCGGCTATCGCTCGGTCCAAGAGTATGGCGAAGCGTTCATGGCCTGCTCGGAGCCGTGATCGTTATCGGCACAGTGGTTCATGCGGTGCTGATCGACGGGACGATGGGCACGGTGTCAAAGGTGTTGCTTTGTGCGGCTGTCATCGTTGTTACGGCAAAGGTTCTCTTTGAAAAGCGTATCTGGAAACTCGGAAAATAAACGCAGACGCGCGTTCTCCGCTAGGGCCGCGCAGCAATGATCGCAATGTTGAGCGTCACCGACCGGCCAACGGACGCATCATCGGGAAAGCCGGTGCCGACGTCGTATTCGAGGCGTTCGATAGAGGCTTGTGCTTCCACAATCGCCTGACCGTCGCGCTCTTCGAACGTGAAGGGAACTATGAAGGGGCGGGACACACCCGTGAGCGTGAGTATGCCGGTTGCTTCGTAGCCATCGCCGGTGGACACGACACTGTCGGACACGAATGTCGCCTTCGGGAACGCCGTGGCGTCGAGAAATTCGTTCGACTTGGCGCGGTCCGAAACGTCGGAAAGCGTCAGCGACCGGATGTCGATTTCAGCGGATATATGTGCGCTTTCCAACGTATCAGGATCAAAGATCACATCGGCCGACCAAGCGTCGAATGAACCCGCGACAGGGGAGCCGAGTTGCTGTATTTCAATGGCCAGCTTGCTGTTGCCGTAGTCGATGATCCAAGCACCTGCCGCTTGTGGTGCGGTCGCAGCCTCAATGGCAATAGCGGAAACGGCCGGGCGGGTGAAGGACCATGCGGCAATAATGACACCTATTCCCAACACCGCGACCAATGCCGCGGCAGCGAAGGAAGAAGCCGCATACCCCTTGGGCGTGGGCGCGAGGCCAATTTCGCCGTAGACACCCGGCACCATGCGGGCGAGCGTTTTGTCCTTATCGACCAGCGCGTGTTTCAATGCGCCTCCGATATGAAGCACCAGCGCGCCGATCAACGCAATGCCGGTCACCTTGTGCGCCATGCCGAAAAAACTGGCGACGGGTTCGGACTTCGGCACGAAGGGCAGCACGTCCCAGTCACCGGGGAAGACCGCCTCCCACCAGATCGGCGCATAACCATCGAGCGCCGCGTGGTGCAGCCAGCCGAAGACCGGCATGGCGATGATACTACCGTAGAGTAGCCAATGGATTGTCTTGGCCGCGAACGCTTCCCACCCACCGTGGATGAGATTGGGGTGCGGTTGCATGAGCGCCCAGGCGATGCGGGCGATCGCCACCACCAACACCGCGACACCCACCGTCTTGTGCAGCGAATAGAGCCACACCTTGTCCGCGACCTCCGCCGCAGTGTCGACGGGCAACTCGTGCATATAGACACCGAGGGGCAGCATGAAGAGGATGAGCGCGGCGGTGGTCCAGTGCAAAAGCTGGTGGACAAGACCGTAGGTCTCGCGCGTGTTCGTCATCCGCATGGCTGCGTCCCCGGTGTCGTATCTCAGGTCGTGAGACTAGCCGATCAGCTGGAAGGAAGCTGCTCCAGTTCCACCGAAATCGTTATGGCCACATCGTCGCCAACGAAAGGCGTGAACTTCTCCACGCCGAAATCGGAGCGTTTCAGCGTCGTGGTCGCGTTGAAGCCGGCCCATGGCTTCTTTGCAATCGGGTGTTCGCCAATCTTGTTCATGGTCGCGTCGAGAACGACCTGCTTGGTGGTGCCCGCGATGGTGAGATCGCCGGTGATCGAAGCGGTGTTGTCGCCGGTCGATTCAACGGCGGTGGACGTAAACGTTACCATCGGCGTCTCACCGACATTGAAGAAGTCGGCGGACAGGAAGTGATCGTCGCGCGCTTTCCAGCCTGTCGACATGACATCCTTCAAGGCGATTTCCAGTTTGACCGAGGAGTTTGCCAAGTTGTCGGCATCAATCGTCGCTTCGCCGTCGAAGCCGGAAATGAGGCCGTAAGTCGTGGAAAAGCCGAGGTGGTCGTAGGAGAACAAGATCTGCGAATGGCTGGCGTCGAACTTGTAGGAGTCGGCAGCGAAAGCCGCGCCGGTGGAGAGCGCCAGAGCGAGGGCGGCGGAGGCGAGAATGGATTTCATGGGATGTCCTTGTGTCATTGAGGGCGCGCAAAGGCCTTTGAGGGCATTACTTTACCATCATAGGGAAGCGCCCATCATATGACGTGTGACAGAACGCACACATCATTGTTTCGTTATCGGTGACAATAAGGGGCTGCACCGACTACCGGCTCGACGGTCAAAATGCCCGCTTGCTTCCAGCGACCATGGGGATAGCAGTAGCAAATCCCGCATGAAAACGACTGCTCCCCTTCATGACCGCTCACGTCTCGACTTCGCCACCGGACATTCCCGTTCAGCAGCGGCGCTATGGAAAGCTGTCCTACCCCGAATTGGTGGCGATGCTCGCGGCACTTATGGCGATGAATGCGGCGGCCATAGACGTGTATATTCCAGCGCTGCAGTCCATCGGCGAAACGCTTGGTGTGACCGACATCAACCGTCGGCAATTTGTCATCTCCGCCTATCTCATCGGCTTCGGTGCGGCGCAAATCGTCTATGGCACGCTTTCGGACAGGTTCGGGCGCAAGCCAATTCTGTATGCGGGTCTGAGCATCTACATCGTGGCAGCAGGCGCTGCGATGTTCGCCCCGACTTTTGAAATACTGTTACTCTTGCGCTTCATCGAAGGCATCGGCGCGGCTGCGACGCGGGTGATGGCAGTGGCGATTGCGCGGGATTGCTTTCAGGGTCGTCAAATGGCCAAGGTCATGTCGCTGGTGCTGACGGTGTTTCTCGTTATGCCGATCTTCGCGCCCAATATCGGCGCGGCCATCATGATCTACAGCGACTGGCACGGCCTGTCGGTTTTTCTGTTCCTGTTCGGTTTGGCCGTGCTAGTGTGGGTGGCACTGCGCCTGCCGGAAACGCTGGCGGCGGAGAACCGCCGCCCGTTGCGAGCCGGTCCGGTGCTCGGTGCCTTCCGACTGGTTGTCACGAACCGCAGCGCGTTTTCCTACACGATTGCGACCGGGCTGATCTTCGCCTCCCTGTTCGCCTTCATCAGTCAGGCGGAACAGATTTACACCGGCATTTACGGGTTGGGCGCGGCGTTCACGCTGTATTTCTCGCTCATCGCCATCTTCATGTCCGCGTCCAGTTTCACCAACTCCACGCTGGTGGAGCGTTTCGGGATGCGGCTTCTGTCGCAAACCGCGCTGGTCGGCTACGTCGTTGTCAATGCGCTCCATCTCGGCCTCGCATTCGCGTATGGCGGGGCGACACCGTTTTGGCTGTTTATGGTGCTGATGGTTCCGGCGTTTTGCCTGTTCGGCTTCATTGGCACCAATTTCAACGCGCTGGCGATGGAGCCGCTGGGCAAGGTTGCGGGCACGGCCTCGTCGGTTCTGGGCTCGATGCAGACGCTGGGCGGCGGCATCATCGGCGGCGTGGTTGGCTATCTGTACAACGGAACGCTGATCCCGCTGCTGGCAGGCTTCACGCTCCTATCACTCGGCGCGCTGGTTGCAACTTGGATCGCCGAGGGCGGGCGGCTGTTCAAGGAGCCAGGCGAAGGCGCTGGCTGACGGCGCTATAGCCTATTGTGTGCGGGGCTTTGGCTTTTTCTTTTTAGGCTTGGCCCAGCCAGTACCGTCCGTGGGCTTACCCTTCTTCTGCCACGGCTTGCCGGGTCCGGGCTTGGCAGCGCTTTTCTTATCTGCGCTTTTCGGCCTTGTCCCTTTAGGGCCAGCACCCTTCGCATCGACATCTTGTGGGCCGTCGAAATTCTTTTTGTAGGGTTTTGATTTTGCGGTGCGGGGTTCGCTCTTGTCCGGGCCATCGCCTTTATAGCTGTCGCCCTTCGGGTATCCGCGCTTTGGCTTGGAGAAGTCCGGCTTGTCGAAATCCGGCCGACCGTCCAGCACCGTCACGCGGACGTTCTTCTCCAGCGTTCCGTTCGGCCCGAGTGCATCGAGAAACTTGCCGGCGCTGCTGGCGTCCAGCTCGACATGGGTGCGGTTCTGCTCAATGCGAATGTATCCGATATCCACTTTGGTCAGATCGCCCGCGTTGCACACGAGAGGAATGAGCCAGCGCGGTTCGGCGTTCTGCTTGCGCCCGACAGACAGCGTCACCCACTGGCTTTTGGCGAACTCCCGCGATGCTTTGGATTTGGTATGGGGTCCGGTGTGAGAAGACAGCTCACGTTTTCCGCGCCCTTCCACGGGCACGGCTTCAATATCCTCCGGTGCGGAGCGACCGGCATTGGACAGGCGCACAACTGCCGTGGCCAGTTGCTCCGGGGTGAAGCCTTTTAACAGGCGATCGCTGAAATCCGCCTCTTCCGGCAACAATGCATCGCTCAGGGCGGGCGAGGCGACGATCCGGTCCTGATCGCGCTCGGTGACGGCTTCGGCGGAAGGGGCATTGGCCCATGTGGCATCGATCTTTGCGGCGCGCAGCAACCGTTCGGCCTTCGCGCGGCCCTTGCCTTCCACGATGATCGCGCTGACCCCCTTGCGCCCTGCCCTGCCCGTGCGCCCGCTGCGGTGCAGCAGGGTTTCAGGGTTGGACGGCAGGTCGGCGTGGATGACGAGTTCCAGCTTCGGCAGGTCGATGCCGCGTGCGGCCACGTCGGTCGCAATGCAAACGCGGGCGCGCCCGTCACGCAAGGCCTGCAGGGCATGGGTGCGCTCGTTCTGGCTCAACTCCCCCGACAGGGCGACGACGGAAAAGCCGCGGTTGGAAAACCGGGACAGCATGCGGTTGACCGCCGCGCGGGTGTTGCAGAATACGAGAGCATTTTCCGCCTCGTAGTATCGCAACACGTTGACGATTGCGTTTTCGGCCTCGCGTGGCGCGACGACCAGCGCACGGTATTCGATATCGACATGCTGCCGCTGTTCTTCGCTGGTGGTAATACGCAGAGCGTCGCGCTGGTAGCGTTTGGCGAGCTTCGCGATTGGTGCCGCAACGGTTGCGGAGAACATCAACGTGCGACGATCGTCCGGCGCGGCGTCCAGCATGAATTCGAGGTCTTCGCGGAAGCCGAGGTCGAGCATCTCGTCCGCTTCATCCAGCACCACGACGCGCAACGCACTCATGTCCAGAGCCCGGCGTGTGATATGGTCGCGTAAACGCCCCGGCGTGCCGACGACGATGTGCGCGCCGCGTCCCAGCGCCAGCCGTTCGGTGCGGGTATCCATGCCTCCCACGCAGGAGGCCGTCACCGCGCCCGTATCGGCATAGAGCCAGTCCAATTCGCGCTTGACCTGCAGCGCCAGTTCCCGGGTCGGCGCGATGACGAGCGCCAGCGGCGCACCGGCCTTGCCGAAGCGCTCGGCATCGCCCAGCAACGTGGGGGCGACGGCCATGCCGAACGCCACGGTCTTGCCGGAGCCTGTTTGGGCAGAGACGAGCAGATCGGCACCGTCGGCATCCGGCTCCAGCACGGCACGCTGCACGGGGGTCATGCTGGTGTAGCCGCGTTCGGCAAGCGCACGCGCCAGCGCCGGTGCGACCCGGTCGAATTCGTTCATCTGATGTTCCCGCTGACGTGCAAACCGCACAGGCCACCGAGTAAGCGAGGGCGGGGCACACGTAAAGTCGCGATGGCGGGAATCGGTTCAGCCGTAGCCGCCGCCGGACGGGGTTTCAATGATAACGGCTTCACCCGCCTTGCAGGTGAGTTGCACCCGGCCCGCGATATCCGTCGCCGTTCCATCGGCACCGACCAGCCGGTTATGACCCACCGCACCGTCCGCGCCGCCATTCAAACCTCGCGGCGGCACAGTGCGACGACCGCACAAAAAGGACACATCCATCGGTTCCAGAAAACGCACCTTGCGGACGAGCCCGTCGCCGCCGGTCCATTTGCCTTTTCCGCCGGTTCCACGGCGGATGGCGAATGTGTCGAGCACGACCGGATAGCGCTGCTCCAGTATCTCCGGGTCGGTCAGGCGCGTGTTGGTCATATGGGTGTGGACGGCATGCGCACCGTCGAAGCCGGGTCCGGCCCCTGCCCCGCCGCCTATTGTTTCATAATACTGATACTGGTCGTTGCCAAAGTTAAAATTGTTCATCGTCCCCTGCGCCCCGGCAATCGCATCAAGCGCGGCAAACAGGCAGTCGGTCACAGCTTGCGACACTTCCACATTGCCCGCGACAACTGCCGCTGGATATTGAGGCGTCAGCATGGAGCCTTCCGGCAGGATGATGTTCAGCGGGCGCATGCATCCAGCGTTCATGGGAATGTCGTCATCCACCATGCAGCGGAACGCGTAAAGCACGGCTGCGCGGGTGACGGGTTCAGGCGCGTTGAAATTGTCCGCCTGTTGCGGGCTGGTGCCGGTGAAATCGAGCGTTGCCGACCGCGTTTCGCTGTCTATGGTCAGCCGCACGACAATCTTGCAGCCCTGATCGAACGCCACTTCGGCTGCACCGTCCGACAGGGTGGAAATCACCCGCCGCACACATTCCTCGGCATAGTCGCGGACGTGGCCCATATAGCCGAGCACCACATCGAGGCCGAATGACCCAACCATGCGCTGAAGTTCCGCCACACCCTTTTCGTTTGCCGCGATCTGCGCCTTCAGGTCGGCGACGTTCTGTTCCGTGTTGCGGCACGGGTAAGGACCACCGTTGAGGCAGGCACGGATATCGGTATCAAGAAAGCGGCCGTCCTCAACCAGTTTGAGGTTGTCCAGCACAACGCCCTCTTCCTCGATGGTTGTCGCAAGCGGTGTCATGGAACCCGGCGCTATGCCGCCCACATCGGCATGGTGGCCACGGGAGGCGACGAAGAATGTGGGGGCGTCGGCGTCCCCGATGAAGACGGGCGTGACGACCGTTATGTCTGGGAGATGCGTGCCGCCGTTATAGGGCGCGTTGGTGACGAAGACATCGCCGCGCTTCATCGTCGGATGCGCCGTCATGACGCTGGAAACGGAGCGGTCCATCGACCCCAGATGCACCGGCGTGTGCGGCGCGTTGGCGATCAGCGCTGCATCACCATCAAACAAGGCGCAGGAGAAATCCAGCCGTTCCTTGATGTTGGTGGAACGCGCCGTCTTTTGCAGCCGCACCCCCATCTGTTCGGCAATCGACATGAACAGGTTGTTGAACACTTCCAGCATGACCGGGTCGGACGCGGTGGCGATCTTCTGCTGTTGCGTGGCGGTCGCAACTTTCCGCAAGACGAGCAACAGATCGTCGTCCACCCGCGCCTCCCATGTCGGCTCCACCACGATGGTGCCGATATCCTCGATAATCAGCGCCGGGCCGGACACGATGGTGCCACGGGCCAGTTCACCACGGCGATAGACCTTCGCTTCGCGCCACGCGCCGCCGGAATAGAATTGCGTCTGCTCGCCGGTGCGCGCGGTCGGTAGAAAGGCGTATTGCGCCATGTCCGCCTGCCGAACCCCGCCGCCGGTCGCTTCCAGTTCCACAAGATCGACCACGATTGCGGCATCCGGCATAGTGAAGCCAAATTGCTCGCGGTGAATGCGTTCGAACGCGTCCCGCATGGTAGCGGCATCGGCCAGCGGTACGTCGATGGTCGAGTCCGTGCCGGCGTATTTCAGATGCACCAGGGGCTGAATAGCAACCGCGTCGCCCGTCACATCCTGCCGGGCCAGTTCCGCGCGGGCGTCGGCTTCCATTGCGTCGAATGCTTCGGTAAGTGCGTTCTCACAAGCACGGTCCAATGTGCGGTTTATGCTCCGCTGCCGCGCCGCCTTTATGTCGGCAAGCCCCATGCCGTAGGCCGACAGGATGCCCGCAAACGGGTGGATAAGCACGGTCTTCATGCCCAACACGTCCGCCACCGCGCAGGCGTGTTGCCCGCCAGCGCCGCCGAAACAGGTGAGGGCATAACGGGTTATGTCATAGCCGCGCTGGACGGATATTTTCTTCACCGCATTGGCCATATTCTCGACTGCGATCTTGAGGAACCCCTCCGCCACGTCCTCGACGCTGGCGCTGCCGGACGCTTCGGCAATCATTGCGAATTGCGCGCGCGGCGCGACCTCATCCAGCTTTTCCGTTTGGTCCGGGCCGAATACAGCGGGGAAATAGCGGGCCTGCAATTTGCCCAGCACCACGTTGGCGTCCGTCACCGCAATGGTGCCCCCGCGCCGGTAGCTGGAGGGACCGGGGTTTGCGCCTGCGGATTCCGGCCCGACACGAAACCGTGCGCCGTCATAAGTGAGCAGCGACCCGCCACCGGCGGCGACGGTATGAATCTTCATCATCGGCGCGCGCATCCGTACGCCCGCGACTTCAGTGTCGAAATCCTTTTCGAACGCCCCGGCATAGTGGGCGACATCGGTGGACGTGCCGCCCATGTCGAACCCGATAATGCGGTCGAAGCCCGCCATTCGGCTGGTTTCCACCGCGCCAACTATACCACCGGCCGGGCCGGACAGGATGGCATCGCGGCCCTGAAACATCCCAGCTTCCGTCAACCCGCCGGACGACATCATGAACATCAGTTTCAGGCCGGACTTTTCCAGGTCTAGTTCGGAGGATACCTGTTCGACGTATCGGCGCAGAATGGGGGACAGGTAGGCGTCCACCACAGTCGTGTCGCCGCGTCCGACGAATTTTATCAGCGACGACACGTCATGGCTGGCGGAGATTTGCGTGAAGCCGATGCCTTTGGCGATGGAAGCCGCTGTCTGCTCATGCGCGCTGTAACGGTAGGCGTGCATGAACACGATGGCGACAGAACGGATGCCGTCATCGTATGCTACCTGCAGGGCGGCGCGGGCCGCTTGTTCATCAAAAGCCACCTCCTCGGTGCCATCGTTCAAAAACCGCCCCGGCACTTCCGCCACGCACTCATAGAGCAGTTGCGGTTTTACAATCGCGCGGTCAAACAGGCGCGGGCGGGCCTGGTGGCCAATTTCCAGCGCATCGGCAAAGCCTTCGTTCGTCAGCAGCAACACCCGGTCTCCCTTGCGTTCCAGCAGAGCATTGGTGGCGACAGTCGTGCCCATCTTCACGGTGGCGATGGTTTCGGCGGGAATGCGCATATCCTTGCCGATGCCCATGAGATCGCGAATGCCCTGAAGCGCGGCATCGCGGTAGGCGTCCGGATTTTCCGACAGCAGCTTGTGGGGTTTCAGCACCCCTTCCGGCGTTCGGGCCACGATGTCCGTGAAGGTGCCACCACGGTCGATCCAGAAATCCCATTTCGCTTCGTGTGCCACCGTCACAACCTCCACCCTAGCCGGTCCTCTAAAATCAAAAAGTGAACCGAATTTCATTTTGTAGTTGATTTGCTGTCTAAACGCTGACAATTTGTCAATGTAAGTTTTTCCGAGACTCGCATTATTTGCGGCCCGCATAATGCGGTAGGAAGGGTTTGCCGCCCCAGGTGCATGGGGTTGAACACACCATCGACAGGGAGACTACCGATATGAAATTGATCACCAAGACGGCCCTCGCCTCCGCCATCGTGGCGCTTGCGGGCTTCACTCCAGCGCTCGCGACAGACTGGGACATGCCGACGCCGTATCCGGACAAGACGTTCCACACGGTCAACATTTCGCAGTTCGCTGACGACGTGAAAGCCGCCACCGATGGTGGGCTCAACATCACGGTCCATTCCGCCGGTTCCCTCATCAAGCACCCGGAAATCAAGAACGCCGTGCGGTCTGGCCAGGTGCCTGCCGGTGAATTTTTCATGTCGCTGCTGGCCAACGAGGACGCCGCTTTCGGCCTCGACAGCCAACCGTTCCTCGCCACCAGCTATGACGATGCAAAAAAGCTCTGGGACATCCAGAAGCCGGTCGTGACCGAATTGCTCGCCAAGCAGAACCTCGTGCCGCTGTTTTCCGTCGCATGGCCGCCACAGGGTCTCTACACCAAGAACGAGATCAAGACCGTTGACGATCTGAAGGGTCTGAAGTTCCGCGCTTACAATGCGGCGTTGGAACAGTTCGCAACGCTTGCCGGTGCGGCCCCGACGCAGGTGGAAGTGCCGGACATTCCGCAGGCCTTCTCCACAGGTCAGGTCGACGCGATGATCACATCGCCATCCACCGGTGCCAACTCGAAGGCCTGGGATTACGTGACGGTCTATACGCCTATCAACGCATGGGTGCCCAAAAACGTGGTCGTCGTGAATAAGGATGCGTTCGACGCCCTCGATGACGCCACCAAAACCGCCGTCATGGATGCTGCCGCCGCTGCTGAGACACGCGGTTGGGACATGAGCCGTGAGGAAACGGAAACCATGACCGCCGAGTTGAAGAACAATGGCATGACGGTCGTGGAACCCAGCGCTGAACTGCTCGATGGCCTGAACGCCATCGGCACGACGATGCTGGAGGATCTGACCACATCCGCCTCGCCGGAAGCCAAGACAATCCTCGACGCTTACGCCAAGTAGGCCGAAACGAGCCCGCACCGGCCTCAACAGCCGGTGCGGGCCATCATCTACGGGGGGAAGGTGAGGACGTGAGAAAGCTACTCGACACACTCTACACGGCGGCGGGGGCTCTGTCTGCTGCGCTGGTGGCAGGCATCTGCCTGCTGGTAACCGCGCAGGTGGTGCTAAACCTTGCCACGCGGCTCGCCACCTTTGCAGGACTGTCGTTCAACGCGACCATTCCGTCCTACGCATCCATTTCCGGCTACATGCTGGCGGCTGCATCCTTCTTCGCGCTCTCCTACACGCTGATGCAGGGCGGGCACATTCGGGTGACGCTGCTGTTGCAGGCCCTTGGCCCGCGGGCTCGGCTTGGGGCCGAAGTGCTGTCGCTTGGCATTGCCCTGGCCCTTGCTGCCTTTGCCACATACTACATGGCTGAACTTGTTCACCAGTCATGGCGGTTCGGCGATGTGTCTACCGGCATTCTCGCCCTGCCGCTCTGGATACCCCAATCCGCCGTTCTGGCCGGTCTGGTTCTGCTCACCGTTGCGCTTGTCGATTTGATTGTGAGAACGATGCAAACCGGTGGCCCGGTTCTGCCTGAAGGTTCTTCGGAATGAGCGAGATCGTCATTACGGGCGGATTGCTGATCGCTCTCATCGCCATGCTCAGTACCGGGGTTTGGGTAGCTTTTGCTCTCATCGCCACCGGTGCGCTGGCCATGCTCGCCCTGTCCCCCGCTCCAATCGGGCCTATTCTGGCCACGACGCTGTGGAGCAATTCGAATTCCTGGGCGCTGGCGGCGCTGCCCATGTTCATCCTGATGGGTGAAATCCTGCTACGGTCGCGCCTGTCGGAAGACATGTTCACCGGTCTCGCCCCGTGGTTATCGCGCCTGCCAGGGCGATTGCTGCACGTGAACGTGTTCGGCTGCGCGATCTTTGCCGCCGTCTCCGGCTCGTCCGCCGCCACAGCCGCCACCATCGGCAAAATGTCGGTGCCGGAACTGACGGAGCGTGGTTATCCGCAACAGCTTATTCTCGGCACGCTGGCAGGTTCAGCGACGCTTGGCTTGCTCATTCCGCCCTCGATCATTCTCATCGTGTTCGGTGTGGCGACGGAGCAGTCCATCGCGCGGCTTTTCGTGGCCGGTATCCTGCCCGGCCTCCTGCTGGTCACCATGTTTGCCGCCTATGTGGTAGCCGTCGCGCTGATGCAGCCAGCCCAGTTTCCCGATGAAGGACGCCGCTATACGCTGCGTGAAAAGCTGTCCGCTTCACGTCGGCTTATACCCGTCATGGCGCTTATCGCCGGTGTCATCGGGTCGATCTATGCAGGCATCGCATCGCCGACGGATGCGGCAGCGGTCGGCGTCGTGCTGTCGGTCTTACTGGCGTGGTCGAACGGGTCGCTCGGTGTGCAAATGCTGCGTGAAAGCCTGATGGGAGCGACTGTCACGTCCTGCATGATCGCGTTCATTCTCGTCGGCGCAGCGTTCCTGTCGGTCGCGATGGGCTTTACCGGCATCCCGCGCAATCTGGCCGCATGGATCGGCGCGATGGAATTGTCTCCCTACGCACTGCTGGCGGCGCTGACCGTGTTCTTCATCGTGCTCGGTTGTTTTCTCGATGGCATTTCGGTCGTCGTGCTGACCACATCGATCATCATGCCGATGGTGGAAAGCGTCGGTATCGACCCGTTGTGGTTCGGCATCTATCTCGTCATCGTGGTGGAAATGTCCCAGATCACGCCGCCGGTCGGGTTCAACCTTTTCGTCATTCAGGGGCTAACCGGCATCAACATTCTAACGGTCGCCAAGGCGGCACTGCCGTTCTTCCTGCTACTGCTGCTGGCCGTTGTGCTCATCACGCTGTTTCCCGGGATCGTCACACTGCTACCGAGCTTAATGTGAGACGCTACAGCGAACTAGCCGCCCGCGAAGCCTGATCGTAAAGGCCGGACAGGCGGCGCAGGACACTGGCGATTTCACTCAGCTGCTCCTTGTCGCCGCCAGTCTGGTTCAAACCTTCCAGCAAACATTGTTCGCGGATGTCGCGGTATCGGTCGCACAAGTCGAAGCCGTCTTTCGTCGTGGAATAGAACATTTCCTTGCCGCGCTTTTCCCCTTCGATCAGCCCGGTCTTCAACAGCTTCTTGAGCGCGTAATTGACCGTATGCGAATCCTCGATGTTGAGCAGGAAGGCGATGTCCGACAGCTTCTTCTGCTTCTCGCGGTGGTTGATGTTGTGCAGCACGAGAATGTCGAGCGGTGCCAGCTCGGCCGCACCGGACGCAGCCATGCATTTGTTCATCCACCGGCTGAAACCGTTATACGCGATGATGAGGCCATATTCGAACTCGGACAGCTGCCACCCGTCGGACGATGCCAGATGCCGCGACGATACGATTTTGCGCTTGCGGGACGGTGTGTCGCTCATGGTGTTCTCCGGCAGTTTTGCGACCCTGTCGCCTGTGTTGGAGCGTGTAGCACATGCCTTGCCTTCCAGGCGACATTACGAGGCTGCCGCCCGCAGAGTGGCAGCTTGGGCGGTCATTTCCTATAATGAGATGCACACGCCCATCGACGGGCAATTCCAGACATCGGGACCCTGATGGAAACGCTTGCAATCGACATCGAGCAGACGCCCCGTATTCCTCTCCAGCCCGCGCATATTGAAGCGATCCGCAAGATCTCCACGGAGCGGTATTTCGCAAAGGGCGACATGGTCGTCGACCCTGGCGCGCCGATGGACGAGTTTATCTATGTGGAAGAGGGCGAACTGGAAGTGCTGGACCAGGTCACCGGCAAGCGGTCGATGAAATTCACGCTCGGCGCCGGGCAATATATGGGCGAAATCGCATTCCTGAACGGTGGCACATGGGCGGCCTCCTTCCGGGCCGTTACGGACACCCGCGTGATGGTCGCGCCGCGCCGGGAGATGCTGGACCTCATGGCCCGTGTGCCGGAAATGTCGGACGTGATCGTGACCGTCTTCGCGGGACGCAGACGGCGCGTGCTGGAAGGCAACACGAGTTCGCTCACCCTTATCGGTGCCGATGCAGACCGGGAATTGCGTATTCTGGAATCATTTGCTGCCCGCAACCGTATTCCCGTCGCCAAGCTCGACCTGGGCTCGGCGGAGGCCGACACGAAACTCAAATCCGTTGGCCTGCCTGCGAACCAGCCGGTCGCGCTCTTCTCCGGTCAGGTGCTGGAAGACCGCAGCCTCCGCGCCATCGCGCGCCTGCTCGGCCTCGACCTGTCACTGCAGAACGAGGAAACTTTCGATACCGTGATAGTCGGCGGTGGCCCAGCCGGTATCGCTGCCGCCGTCTATGCAGGCGCGGAAGGATTGCGGGCATTGGTGATCGAGAACGAGGTGATCGGTGGGCAGGCCGGATCGTCCTCACGCATCGAAAACTACATGGGCTTTCCCACCGGCATATCGGGCGGTGACCTGTGCTGGCGCGGGGAGATACAGGCCATGCGCCTCGGCACGCGCTTCGTCATGCCACGCTCGGTGCAGGTGGTGAAACGGCTCCCTTCCGACGCAGAGGGTGTGAACGGCGAGGAGAATGTCTGGGGTCTATTGCTGGATGACGGGGAGTGCATCCGTGCCCGCTCCATCATCATCGCCACGGGCGTGCAATACCGCCGCTTGCCGATCGATAATCTCGAACGGTTCGAGGGGGCCGGCGTGTATTATGCAGCCACCGATATCGAAGCCCGCTTCTGCCGTGGGCATGAGGCGATTGTCGTGGGTGGCGGCAACTCCGCCGGACAGGCGGCCATGTTCCTCGCCCGGGAAACAAAGCATGTTCACATTCTCATCCGGCAGGACAATCTGCGGGAGACCATGTCGTCCTATCTGATATCGCGCATCGAACAGGACCCGGACATTACCGTGCATCCTTATACCGAGGTGGACCAGTTGCAGGGTGACGAGACTTTGAACGGAGTGGTGGTGAAGAACAACCAGACCGGCGAGACGACCGAAATCGATGCCCACGGGCTGTTCATCATGATCGGTGCGGTGCCAATGACCGACTGGCTCGATGGTGTCGTCGAACTCGACGACAAAGGGTTTGTGCCAACTGGACAAGCAGTCGGAGCGTCCTCGACCTACGCCACGTCCACGCCCGGTATCTATGCGGTGGGCGACGTTCGGCTGGGGTCGATCAAGCGCGTCGCGTCGGGGGTCGGTGAAGGGTCGGTGGTCATCTCGGATGTGTGGCAACACGTCAACGGGGGTGTCACGCCTTAACGTTTCAGCTGAGCGCCTTCTCGATATCCGCCTCGCCGAACGGTTTGCCGATCACCAGGTCGGACAGGTTTTGCAGTGTCTCGTCATCCACGCTGTTGCCCGTGGCGAACACAACGCGCGTTCCGGCAGATCGTAACGAGTGCGCCAGATCGTGACTGGTTTGTTTACCGTCCACGTTCACGTCGAGAATGGCCACGTCATAGGTTTGTGTCAGGATTGCCTGTTCCGCTTCGGCCAACCGGCAGAAAACGTCCACATGGGTGTAGCCGAAATCGAGGATCATGTGTTCGGTGGTCATGGCGATGAGGGGTTCATCGTCCAGGATCATGATGCGCGCGTCCTTCGAGGGATTATCCATTGAGACTATCGCTCACTCTTTTCAGCGCAAGCGGCAGAGCGCTTTCGAATATATCGAGGTCGGCATCCGTTCCAGCAGACACTCGGATGCAGCGGTTTCCCGGCGCGACGAACGGCATTCGCACGAACACGCCCTCCCCCGCCAGCGCGCCGACAAGCGCTTTGGCCCGGTCGACGCCGGCACCGCAATCCAGCGTGACAAAGTTCGTCGCGCTTGGCAGCGGTGTCAGCCCGTTTGCACGCGCGATGTCAGATATGCGCTGCTTGGCAGCGTCCACATTGCGGCGGGTCGCGGCCAGATAATCCTGATCGGCCAGCGCCGCCAGCGCACCGGCCTGCGCGATGCGGTTGACGCCGAAATGGTTGCGCACTTTGTCGAACGCAACGGTCAGTTCCTCGTGGGCAATGGCATACCCAATCCGCGCGCCCGCCATGCCGTAGCCCTTCGAGAACGTCCGCATGCGGATGACGTTGGTGCGCGATATGTCGATGGGCGGAATGGTACCGGTGGGGGCGAATTCACAATAGGCTTCATCGAGGCACAGAACGGTGTCCGCGGGCAGCTTGTCCATGAACGCCGTCACCGCATCGGCATCGTGCCAAGACCCCATCGGATTGTCTGGATTGGCGAAATAGACGAGGGGCGCATTTTCGGCGGCGACGGCGGCCAGCAGCGTGTCCGGATCTTCGCGATCGTTCTTGTAAGGCACCTTCACCAGCCGCCCACCGAAGGCGGCAACGTGGAACCCGAAGGTGGGATAGGCTCCGTCGGATGTGACGACAGGTGTGTTTTCGTTCACGAACATACGGACCAACAGCCCGAGCAGGCCATCGATGCCTTCGCCGACAACGATGTTGGCGGGCGCGATGCCATGATGCGCGGCCAGTGCCGCTTTTAGGTCATAGTTCTCCGGGTCGGCATATTTCCAGCTTTGCTCCGCCGCATCCCGCATGGCCGCGATGGCTTTCAGCGACGGTCCGAACACGCTTTCGTTTGCACCGAGGCGCGCGAGGAAGGACGCGCCCCGGGCACGTTCCTGTGTTTCAGGTCCGACGAAGGGCACGGTTGCAGGAAGCGCCGCGACGGTTTTGGTATAGCGAAGCATGGAAGTATCCGGCCTGTGACGAATGGAGCGGGCAGCGTTATGCCACCCGGTCCCCCTTCTTCACTTTCACGGTTCTGTTGTCGACACCGGGCAACATCTTTGCCGGATCGCGGGTGACGATCACGTCGATCACGCTCGGGCCTTTATGGGCTATCGCGGCGGAGAGTGCGTCGGCCAGTGTGTCGGGCCCTTCCACCCGCTGCCCGTGCGCGCCCATCGCGTTGGCGATTTTCGCGTAGTCCATCTCCCGCAAGTCGCTCGCCTGATAGGCGTCGGCGCCATACATGAGATGCTGCAATGCCTTCACGTAGCCGGAGGCCGCGTTGTTGACGACGATGACTGTCAGATCGAGTTCCATACGGATGGCGGTTTCCAACTCGCCCATCACCATGTTGAAACCGCCGTCGCCGGTAAGTGCCACGACAGACCCACCGCCGTTGCGTTTGACCGCCAAGGCTGCGCCCATCGCGCCGGGCAGACCGTAGCCGATGGAGGCGAAACCACGGTCGGGCACGAAGCCGCGACCGGCCTGTTTCGTGTCGTAGAGCAGGCCGCCCCAATGGGCAGCAAAGCCACCATCGGCGATGAGCGTGGCGTCGGCAGGCAACAACTCGTTCAGGGTATTGAGCAGCCGCGCCATGCCGACGGGCGTCTCGTTCGAAGTCAGCTTGTCGGCGACGGACTCGCGCCACTTGACCATCTTGTCGGCGACCTCGGCGGCGTAATCGGCCTGCCGGTCGGCGATACCGCCGTCGAACATTGGCACCATCGCATCCAGCGTTTCGCGCACATCCCCCCACAGGCGCAAACCGGGGGTGAGCGTACGGTCGAACTCTTCCGGCACATGGTCGAGATGGATGATGTTGGCTCCGCTCTCGGGCACGGAATAACGCTTGGTTGCGATCTCGCCCAGCTTGCAGCCGACAACGAACAGGCAATCGGAGGCGGCGATCAGATCGTTGGCGATGCGGTCGTAGCGCCCGAACAGGCCAGCCGACAGCGGGTCGGTGCAGGCGATCGCGCCCTTGCCGGTCATGGTGTGGGCGACCGGCAGGTTCAGTTTGCGCGCGAGCGCCTCGACACTGGCCGTCGCCCTGCTGATATGCACACCGCCACCGCACAGCATCAGTGGATGCTTGGCAGCGGCGAGTTTCGCGACGGCCGCATCAAGGTCGGCCTGCGCCGGACGGCAGCGGATGGCGGGGGCGGCTTCGTGGATGGCGGGTACGTCGAAATCATGCGGCGCAAATTCGTGGGTGCCGTGGCACACGTCCTCCGGCACATCTACCACCACCGGGCCAGGCCTGCCGGATGTGGCGATTGCAAAAGCGCGGGCCACCAGCTCGGGAATGCGCGCGGTGGATTCCACCCGCAGCAGCGCCTTGCAGGCCGGGCGCAGGATGGCGACCTGATCCGTCTCCTGCGTCATGTTCTTGCCCGCATGGTCACGGTGGGCATCGCCCACAATGACGACCATGGGCGAACCGGCGTTCAGCGCTTCCACAAGTCCGGTCACGAGATTGGTCGCGCCTGGTCCGAGGGTAGCGTCCGCAATGCCAACACGGCCCGTTACCTTGGCATACGCGTCGGCGGCGAAAACCGCGCAGCGTTCGTCGTTGATGAGGTTGTGATCGAGGCCAAGACGGCGGGTGGCATCGTAAAACGGCAGAAGCTGAAAGCCGCCCATGCCGAACATTGGTCCGGCACCGAACGCCTGCAGCATCCGCGCAATGGCTTCGCCACCGGTCATTTCATCAGGAAAGTTTGGTCTGTCGGTCATGGAAAGTCCTTGGAAATTATGACACCCGATAACCGAGCGTACGTGGCACCCAGAGCGCCAGTTCGGGGAAGACGATCACAGCCAGCAACGCGCCGGTCATCGAGGCGATGAGCCAGAGCGTCCACTTGACCGTGGATTCGATGGGCACGCCCGCCACGCGGGATGTGACGAGCAGGTTGATGGCAATGGGCGGAGTGAACTGGCCGATGGCGACGTTCATGGCCATCAGCACACCGAACCATACCATGTTCCAGTCGAAGGCCATGGCGATCGGCACCAGCAATGGCAGGGTGATGAGATAGATCGAGACACCGTCAAGGATCATGCCGGCGATGAGCAGCATGACCATCACCATGAGCAGCACGATCCATCCTTCGCTGGAAATCGACAGGATAAACGCCGCCGCCTGATCGAACGCTCCCAAGGTTGAGCCAGCCCATGCGAACAGACCCGCCAGCGCGATGATGATCATTATAGCAGCCGAGGTTTCGGCGGCGTCAGCCAGGATGTTCCATATGTCGCGCAGCGACATGGAGCGATACACGACGATGCCGATGAGAAACCCGTAACCCGCCGCCACTGCCGCCGCCTCGGTCGGCGTGAATAGGCCGGAGCGCAGGCCGCCCAGAATGATGACCGGCGCGAAGAGGCCGGGCAACGCACCCCATAGAGCGGAGAGGAACGGCGGGCGCTCGGTCGTGTCGGCATCCCCGAACCCATGCTTGCGCGATAGCCAGACGGCAGGGGCAATGAGCGAGACCCCGGCCAGCACGCCGGGGATTAGACCGGCGGCGAACAGGGCGCGCAGGTCCGTGCCCGGCACCATGATCGAATAGACGATCAGCGCCAGCGAGGGCGGAATCAGGATCGCCGTGGATGACGCGGCTGCGATGATGGAGGCGGAAAATGCGGGCGGATATCCGGCCCGTGTCATCGACGGGATCATGATCGTGGCAACGGTCGCCGCTTCCGCAGGGCCGGAACCGGACATGCCGCCCATGATGAGGCACACCAAAACCGCTACAAGGGCGAGACCTCCGCGCCGCGGACCCACGATGGATTGAGCAAAGATCACAAGTCGTTGCGCCACGCCGGAGCGTTCGAACACAACTCCGGTCAGCACAAATAATGGAATGGCAATGAGCGGATATTTAGCAATGGACGCGTAGGTGTTGGTGCCCACCATCGCCACCGTATTGAGGTCCAACCCCACAGCCACGGCTGCTGCACCGGCCAAACCGAGCGCAACCGCGATAGGTGTTCCGAAGACGAGCAGCCCGAAAAAGACGAGCAGAAGAACGATATTGCCGGTTAGCATGGCGCGGTCACAGCCGTTGCGCGGGGATGGAATTGCGGCGGCGGCGACGTCCCGTCACCCAGCGCTCCACTATGCGCCCCATCACGACGACAGCCAGCAACGGCATCCAGATCGTATATATCCACGCAGGGTTGCCGAGACCGGCGGAAGTTTCCTCGTAAAACCACTCCTCGTAGGCGAGTTTGCCACCATAGTAGGCGATGAGACCGAACATGAGCAGGGACGCGAGCGCAGCGATGATGTCAAACACATCCGCCAGCCGTTTCGGCATCGCATCGCGGATGAAGGTGACGGCGATGTTGCGGTGCAACGCGAAGGCGGTCGCCGTGCCCGCAAATGTCATGACCACGACGAGGAAAATTGAGTATTCCTCGGTGAAGGCAAAGGATTGGTTGGTGATGTAGCGCACCACCGTGTTGGTGAGCGAGATGACGAAGATGGTGCCGATGGCAAGGGCGGCGATAGCCCGTTCTATTCCGAAGGGAACGAGCGGCGCAGGCGCATCTGGGTCGTTCGGGTCGCTCATCGTGCCGCCTTGGTGAAAAGCGGGCGGGCCATGAAAGACCCGCCCGTCAGCGTCGGTTAGCTACTAGTCGGGGGTGCGTTCGGAGATGGACTTTTCGGCCATGTCCACCAACTCGTCGCCGATCTGGGTCTTCCATTCGGCATAGACATCGCGGGTGGCATCCACGAATGCCTGCCGTTCTTCCGGCGTCAGACGCACGACGTTCACGCCAAGCGCTTCGACCGCTTCGATTGCGGAATTATCACCGCCGGTAAGACCTTCGCGTGCAACGCTTACGCCTTCAGCCCCTGCATCGACGGCAGCCTGGCGGACGATTGCCTGATCCTCATCGCTGAAATTGTTGAATACCTGCTCGTTGACCGCAAAAATCAGCGGATCGGCAACATAGCCCCAAAGTGTGAGATTGGATTGACCCACCTCGTTGACCTTGGCGATTGCGAAGACCGAAAGCGGGTTTTCCTGTCCGTCAACGGCGCCGGTCGTCAGCGCGGGCTTGGCGTCCGCCCAGCTCATCTGCGTCGGGTTGGCCCCCAGCGCGGTGAACGTATCGTTGAACAGGGGCGAACCGACGACGCGCATCTTCAGGCCGGAAAGGTCGGCCGGTGTGCGGATCGGTTTTTTCGAGTTGGAGACTTCGCGGAATCCGTTTTCGGCCCATGCCAGCGGCACGACGCCATCGGCTGCCAGGATTTCGAACAGTTTCTTACCGACCGGACCGTTGGTCAGCGCGTCGATGGCCGCATAGTCGGGCATCAGGAACGGCAGGGAGAAGAGGTTGAGTTCCTTCACCTGAGGCGACCAGTTGATCGTGGAGCCGACCGCCATGTCGATCGTGCCGCGGCGAAGGGCTGAAAATTCCTTCGTCTGGTCGCCGGATACGAGCTGCGCCCCCGGATAGACCTTCATGTTGATGCGGCCTTCGGTGCGCTCCTTGACCAGTTCGGCCCATTTTTCAGCGGCAATGCCCCACGGGAAGGGTGCGGGCACGACCGTGGAGATCTTGTATTCTTCCTTGTAGTCGGCGGCGAATGTGCTGCTGCTTGCAAAACCGACCGTCAGAGCGGCGGCGGCCATCAGGCTTGTTGCGATGCGTCTGGTGATATTCATGTCATTCTTCTCCCAAGGGTTATCGTTGTTGCATTCAAAGGCACGTCATGCGGCTTTCGCCGCTTCACCCAGCATCTCCCGAATGCCGGCTGCAATCATGTCAGGCGTTACTCGCACCCGGTCTTCCAGTCCGGGCGCATAGGACACCGGAATGCGCGGCGCGCCAAGGCGGCGCACGGGCGATTTGAGGAATTTGTGGCAGCGCTCGGCAATGGTCGCTGCAATTTCCGCACCGAAACCACCGGCCTGCACCGCTTCATGGACGATGATCAGCCGCCCCGTGCGGGCAACGCTGGCCTCCACCGCATCGCGGTCCCACGGCCAGAGCGTGCGGAGATCAAGCAGGTCGATTGCGATGCCCTGGTCAGCCAGCGTCTCGGCAGCTTTCGCGCAATCATGCACGCTGGCAGACCATGAAACGACGGTTGCCGCATCGCCTTCCTGCACTTTTCTTGCGACCCCGAATGGAATTGCATCGGCATCATCGGCGATCTCGCCTTCCAGCGGCCACAGCCCTTTGTGCTCCATGTGCACGACCGGATCGTCGCTGCGGATGGCGGAGAGGAGCAGGCCGTAATTGTCGGCGGGCGTCGATGGCACCGTGACCACGAGGCCGGGAATATGGGCGTACCACGCTTCCAGCGATTGCGAGTGCTGGGCGGCGGACGAGCGCCACATGCCGATGGGTTCGCGCACCGTCACCGGCACGCGCGTCTGGCCGCCAAACATGTAGCGGGCCTTGGCGGCCTGGTTGACCAGTTCGTCGATGGCGCAGAGCGCGAAATCGGAAAAGCGCATCTCCACGATGGGTCGCGTGCCCATCATCGCCGCCCCCACGGCAGCGCCCATAATGCAGGCTTCGGAAATCGGGGCGTCGCAAATGCGGTCCGGACCGAACTCGTCCTGAAGGCCTTTATATTGGCCAAACACGCCACCGCGCCCCAAATCTTCGCCCACCGCCCAGACGGACGGGTCCGCACGCATAGCTTCTGCCACTGCGCGTTTTCCGGCGTCGGCGTAAGTAATCGTGGCCATCAATACGCCCTTTCCTGGGGCGAGCCCGCATCCTGCACATCGGCATAGGCAAGGCTCGGGTCCGGCCAGTCCGAGGCGCGTGCCGTGGCGAGCGCCTGAGCCATTTCATCCTGCGCGGATTGTGCCAGCGTATCGAGATCAGCTGCTATCGCACCCGCTTCCTCCAGCCGTGCCCGCAGGCGGGAGATGGGATCATCGCCCCATTTTTCCTCGACTTCAGACGACGAGCGATAAGGTGCCGCGTCGGATGCCGTGTGGCCGGTAAGCCTGTAGGTGGAGGCAACGATGGCGCGGGGGCCGGAGCCGTTTCGTACGACCGCAATCGCCTCGCCCGCCAGCGCATCGACGGCAACGAGATCATTACCATCCACACTTTGCGTCGGAATGCCCAACGCCTCCGCCCGCACGGCGGGACCGGGGCCGGATGTCATGGCTTTCGTGCGGGTGGTTGCGGCAAAGCCGTTGTCCTCGCACACGAACAGGATAGGCAGGTCGAACACACCGGCCCAGTTCAGACCCTCAAGAAACGGCCCGCGGTTGGTCGCGCCGTCGCCGAAGAAACACACGACCACCCGGTCATCCTGCTTGGTCAGATTGTGGATGCGGATAGCGTGGGCCGCGCCCGTTGCTATGACGATGTTAGCCCCGACCACACCGTTTGCGCCCAGCATGCCGTGATCGAAATCCGCGATGTGCATGGACCCGCCCTTGCCGCCGGACGTGCCGCCTGCACGCCCCAGCAACTCGCGCATCATGGCCGTAGCATCGACGCCCTTGGCCATCGTGTGCCCGTGGCCGCGATGGGTGGTGAGCATGATGTCGTCCTGCCGCAGATGCGAACATACACCGACTGCAATGCCCTCCTGCCCGATGGACGGATGGATTGCGCCCAGCACCAGTTTTTCGTCCAGCGCACGGATGGATGCTTCCTCGAACGCGCGGATGCGGTGCATCTGCCCGAAGGCTTTCGTATAGCGGTCGATATCGAAGTTTGACCCGCTCATGCCGCGGCCTCCACTTTCGTCACGCTGTCGGAACCAGCGGAATTGCCAGCCGATTGCGTGGCATAAGCACCGGCAATCGCGGTGGCGGCATTCTGTAGATGGGCGACGATTTCCTTGCGCCGCGCAGGCTTCATCCGTGTCGTGATGGCGGCGACGCTGATGGCACCGACGGGCAATCCGGTCTCATCCCGCACCACGACGCCAACGGCGCTCATGCCTTCCACCACGCCATTGGCATTGAGAGAATGGCCGCGCCTGTTGGTTGCGTCACGATCGGAGCGCAGATGAGCTGCGTCAAAACCGGGATAGGCAGAAAGCATGGGGGCGACATCTGCCAGAAGGGCCTCCAGTTCCCGTTCATCCACTGCCGCAAACAGGGCGGCAGACCCGGCACCCACGCCAAGCGGGCGTCGGTCGCCGGGATCGAGCGTCAACGTGCGGATGGGAAAGCGCCCGACCTCGCGCGCCACGCAGACCGCCTCGCTACCGTCACGAACGGACAGGAACACGGTGTCCTGCGTTACGCGGGCGAGGTCTCGCATATGAGGAGCAGCGATAACAGCGAGGTCACGCTCGCGCGCTGAACCGGCGAGACGCACGATACCGGGGCCGATTGTGTAGAGTTGTGACATGGCGTTGTGAGCGACGTAGCCGACTTCTGCCAGTGCGATGAGAAGCCGATGCACAGTCGTCTTGCCGAGACCGGTGGCGCGAACCACATCGCTCAGCGTCGCTCCGGACGGGCCGGACGCGCCGACAGTCTCCAGAATAAGCGCCATGCGCCCGATAAGTTGAACCGAAGTTTCGGCCAAGATTCATGCCCTCCCAGACAGTCCGTTGCGACAACTGGCGTTCCACTCAACGGAACGCCAGCAGCGTGTATTCGGGACGGCCTTGCGTCAAGGGCAAAATTTTCCGACCCTTTCCGGCATGATCCAGCACACTCATTTGATCGCCGATTCCATAACCACATTGCCGCCCGGCGCGGCGGGTAGTGTGGTGGTGTGCGGCTCCCACGGCGGCACATACCCGGCGATGCTCGCGCTTGCAGCCGATCTACGGGCTGTCATCCTCAACGATGCCGGGGGAGGGCTCGACGATGCGGGCCGCGCCTGCCTGGAAATCGGCAATGCCCACGCTGTGCCTGTGTGCACGGTGGATACGATGTCGTGCCGCATCGGTGATGCCGCCGATATGATTGCGCGGGGGCGCATCAGCGGGGCCAACAGGCTTGCCGCTGAGCTGGGAGCCACTATTGGTATGAGCGTGAAAAACGCCGTTCACGCTCTGCAAAGCGCCGTGCCGCGCCCGCCGTCCATCATCCGCCATCCCGAAGAGGCGCGCACGGAAATCGGCGGAGGCGAGCGGCGCATCATCCTTGTGGATTCCGCTTCGCTCGTCGGTTCAGCCGACGCTGCCGCAATCATCATTACCGGTTCCCACGGCGGATTGATCGGCGGTGACCCGGCGCGGGCATTGAAGGCCGACGCTCATTTCGCGCTATTCAACGATGCAGGCATGGGCGCGGAGGCGTGCGGCATCACCCGCCTGCCTTCACTCGACGCGCGCGGGGTTGCCGCCGCATGTGTTGCATCCTCATCCGCCCGTATCGGCGCGGCGCGCTCAACGTGGGAAGACGGCGTGCTATCTGCGGTTAACAACAGCGCGGCAAGACTTGGAATCCGCGTAGGCAACAGGGCCGTCGATGCGGTGGCGATGGCCGGCGGCGTCAGACCCGATCAGGACTAGAGCGCCCGCGCCATATCCTCGGCCAGTTCACGCCACGCGTCTCCATGCGCCCTGACCACATCGGCAGGTTTGCGGGAGGCGGCGCGAGTGGTGATGTCGAACCGCACGATGCAATTACGGGATGTCGAAACATCGCGGCGAACCGAGAATTGACCGGACAGCTGCATCATGGCGTTGTTGTCCACCAGCATCCGTTCCACCTCAACGCGGATTTCCGCTTCCGGCACACCGCCCAGCGGCCACGGGTCGGACGCGACGCGTGCGCCTGTGATGGCGTCGAGATTTCGCACCAGCGAAAGTGTCATGGCGCGCTCGGTATCGTCGGCCCAGTCGGCCTTGTCCAACGGCACCAGCGCCCCCGTATCGTTTTCCACGAATATGCCGGGTTCCTTGGCGTAGGCAGGCAGATCGACCTTGGCGACCGAGATCGTCCGGGCGCTCGTTTTGATTTTGGTGGACGCGGTGGTCGGCTCGACCGCAAACCGGTCGGGCTTCACGCCTGTGCAACCGGCCAGCGCGACAAGCGCCAGCACTACGAAAAACTTTTGCATAATTAGCGTCCTCTGATCAGGGAACTCGGGTTGCGTTCGATGCTGCGTGCGAGCGAGCGGAATGCTTCCGCCGTCGACGACACCTCACGCAAGGCACCCCTGATGTCCTTATAAACATTCGAATTGGCGTCGTAGCCCGAAACCACAGTCTGGAGTCCATCGGCAACCGCATTGAGCCTGTCCGCCAGCCCCGGCAAGGTGCGGGCTGCATCGTCGATGGATTTAAGCGCCGTGTTGGCGCTCAGCAGCGTGGCATTCAGGCTGTCGACAGCACCGCCCGCCCGCAGTTCGGAGATCAAACCGCGCACTTCCACCAGTGTGGTGTCGATGGTGGCGGGCAATGTCTGCGCCGCCCCTTCAACCGATTTCAGCGTGGAGCTGACACTTTGCAGTGCCAGATTGACATTCTCCAGCGCGCCGCCGGTGCGGATGTCAGTGATGAGACCGCGCACTTCCGCCAGCGTCTTGTCGATCGTATCGGGCAGCGCCGTGGCTGCGCCTTCGACCGATTTCAGCGTATCGTCCGCACTTTTCAGCGTGGCGTTGAGCGTATCGAGCGTGCCACCCGTACGGATGTCGGCTACCAGCGCGTTGACCTGCGACAAGGTCTGCTCGACCGTCTGCGGAAGGGTTTGCGCTGCGCCCTCGACAGATTTCAGCGTGTTGCTGGCGCTTTCCATCGTCGCGTTGAAGTTCTCGATCGCGCCGCCGGTGCGAACATCCGCCACGAGGGCGCGCACGTCGGCCAAGGTCGCATCCACGGTCTGCGGAATGCTGGTCACAGCATCGGAGGCGATGAGATCCTGCGCCACGCCGGTCAGCCCGGACACGCCGGAGAGCGCCTGCGTTGCGGCTTCCATCAATTCCTCGATGGGCAAATCGGACACGCGGCTGATCAGACTGTTGACGCCGGCCTCACCCTCGGGTTTCGCGGAGGCCACAACCGGTATCAGCAGGCGGCCTGATGGATCCGACCCCAATTCGGCCGGTTCAGAGGAACGAAGGTTTGCCAGTTCGACAATGGCAGTCTGGCCGAACAGGCCTTCGGACCCGACCCGCGCCCGCAAACCCCGTTCGACACGAGCGGCCACTGCGTCACGAATTCCGGTCAATGGCAAGTCGGCAGGAAAACCAATTCTGGCGGCCGATATACGCATGTCCAACCGCAGACGGACCTGATCTCCCTCACCCTCACGGGGCGCGACACCAACAACGTGTTCCACCTCGCCCACCTTTACGCCGCGAAAACGCACAACGGTCCCTACGCCAAGGCCGCTCACGTCCGCGTCCAAAAGGATGGATGCGAGTACATCGGGGCCCGTATCGGCTTCGAAGGCATCCGCACGGGCAAGGATTTCGGTTTCAAAAACGCTGAAAACGTGTCCGTCCTCTACCGGTTTGCCGCCAGTCACTGGAGTGCCGAAGGTCACGCCACCTTCCAGCAATGCGGCCAGACTGTTGACCTTCACGGCCAGGCCTTGAGCACCAACATTGACGGAGAGGCCGGATGCATCCCAAAAACGGGCGCTGGTCGTCAGCCGTTTATTATACGGCTCAAGGATGAAGGCTTCCATCGTCACCGTCGTGCCATTCGTCGACAGAACGGGCTGGCCGATGCGGCCGACTTCGATGCCGCTGGTAAGCACCGGCGCACCGGCGGCCAACTGCCCGCCCGCGCGGGTCCGCAGCACGATGCGCGTGCCTTTTTCGCCCGGAGCGGAAAGGGGTGCCGTCGCCAGCACCGTAAACCTGTCCTGCGGAACGCCAGGCTCCCCGTCCCAACTTGCCGCGATATAGACGCCGGACAGCAACGTATCGATGCCCGTCACGCCCCGCGCCGTAACCTGCGGCTGCACGAGCCAGAATTGCGCGTCCGTATCGACATATTCCGCGATGGCCTTGTTCATCCGCACCTGAATTTCCACCGCACCCATGCCCTCGGTGAAACCGATTTCCTCGACAACACCGACGCGCAGATCGCGGATACGCACTTCCGTCGCGCCCACGCGAATACCGGAGGCGGTATCAAGCACAATGGTGATAAGCGGGCCGCGCGAGGCGTAGTTGTTCCATACAACGGCCACGGCCACGAGCAGCGCGAGAAACGGCATCAACCAAACTGCGGATGGCACGCGGCGCTTCTTTTCGACAACCGGCCTGACGCCGATTGGCTCCTGCGGGCTACCGGTCTGGACAGGTTCAGTCACGTGCAGTTTCCTTTCCGGCCACATCCCATATCGACCGCGGGTCGAAGGCTTGTGCCGAGAGCATTGTAAAGACCACCGATAGCGCAAAACAAACGGCTGCGACGCCCGGTTTGATGGTTGCCACAACGTTGAATTGAACGAGCGCCACCAGAATGGCGACAACGAAAACGTCGATCATCGACCAGCGGCCGATGAACTCCACCGCTTCATGCAATTTGTGAAGCCGGTGCGGATCCTTTTTGCGTCCATTCGACAGAAGAAACGCCAGATAGCCGATCGCAAGAAATTTTGCCACCGGAATGACGACACTTGCAATGAAAACGATGGCGGCAATGGCATAGGCGTGGTGGTGGATTAGGTCCACCACCCCACCGACGATGGTGCTGTCCTGCGACTGGAACATCTGCGTGGTCTGCAGCATTGGATAGACGTTGGCTGGAATATAAACGATCAGGCCAGCCACGAGCCACGCGACCGCGCGCTGAACACTGCCCGCATCACGGCTTTCCAGATGGGCATGGCAGCGCGGGCAGCTTTCAATGTCCGGCGGTGCAAGCAGGCCGCAACTGGTGCAGGCGACAAGCCCCGCCTCGCGCGCTGTCATCATCGCGCAAGAACTTTCGGCGCGTTGTCGGCCAGCGCGGTCCACAACGTGTTGCGGCAGGTGAAGGTGTCCTGCAGCGCGTTGACCACGACGAGAATGGCAAAAGCCCAGAATGCCGTTCCCATCTCGATGCTCGCCATGCCCGCCAGTTTCACCAAAGCTACGGCCACGCCGACCATGAAGATTTCCGCCATCGACCAGGGCTTGAGCAGGAACGTCCAGCGCAGTGCCGTTTCCGCGCCGGGCAGGTTGGTGCGACCCACCAGCAACGGTGTCAGCGCGTAGATCATCAGCACCGAGCGGGCCAAGGGCAGCAGCACGATAAAAGCGAGTACCGAGAAGGCCAGTGGCACCATCAACCCGCTGCTGAACCCCATCACGACATCGAGCACCGAAGCAGTGGACCCGAACGGACCGGCATCGAGTTTCAGGAACGGGGCAAAGACCACGACACCCATCAAAAACGCCGACGTCAGCGCCAGACCCACGACGCGGGCGATGGCCTCCGATTTGCCCAGTGTTAGCCGGTAGCCGCACCGCACGCAGCGGGACCGCAGCGCCATTTCTTCCGGGCCGATACGGTGCACGACATCACAATGGGGACAGGCGATGCATGTGGGGTCGAGTATCACGGCACGCGCCTTTCAATGACAGCGAACATGGAGGGGAAACCAGAGGGCCCGTTCAGGCATCTGCTCAGTCGAAGGCAAATGGCATTCTATCGGGCTGGCCATTCGACGTGCAGCAAAATAGTGCTGCGGTGACGGGAAATTAGGTCACGCCGCCGCTTCAATCAAGCGGCTTCGTCAGCGCTCCATCGTTGTAACGCTTCTATGGCACCCACGACACGGTGGAGCGAGCTGGCCGGTGCCGGACTTTTTTTGAAATCCCGATCCTCCAGCATTCTATCATACCACAGGCCGCGCACCGGAGCTGAAAAAACCGCTCACACGCCAATGCCGCCCGCGTCACCTGACGGTCGTGGAATGCCCGCTTGCCGGGTCTTTCAGCCGGGTTGCCGGACAGATCCGTTGAAAAGGCGCTGTTCAGGGGGGGGCATACAGTCAATCCAATGGTCGCGTGGACCATCCGGGACTGAAATGAAGGGCTGTGCGGGGCCGGAAACTTAGAGACCGGGCGAGGTGGATCGCCATGCGCGGCCATGCGCGCTTTCCATAGGCGCACGCTGCCATTTCCAATTCGAGGTAAGCGTTGATATTGCGCCAGACAGGCGGATCGCTGCTCTCAAGCGCCGCAAATGTGTTGGCGATAATGCGGGCGCTGTCCCGCACGGCATCGTATCGCGCATTGTAACCCGGGGCAAGTACGCTGCCCGCAATGTCGAATACGTCAAGCCTTCCGCCAGCCATGCCAAACCGGATCGACCAGTCGAAATCTTCTAACCTTTTGTAACCGGTGGCGAAGGGGAGATTTTCAAACAACTCCTTGCGCCCCAGAACGCACGACCCCGGTGCAAACCAGCAGCCGGATGAAAACCGCTCCGGCGTTTCGGCACCCTTGGGAACGCGCACCCTGTCTCGCGCAGGTTCTACCCACCCACAGCCATAAAGCGTGGGAGGCGCGCCCGTATCCGATTTGGCATGGCGCAATCGCTTTTCGAGCGTGTCCGGAAGAAAGCGATCGTCGGCATCGAGAAAGCCAACCCACTCCGTCACTGCAGCCGCTACGCCCGTATTGCGCGCCGCTGCCGCGCCCTTGTTGGTGTCGTGCCGGATGGTGCGGATATTGCCCCGTGCCATCGTGTCGTCAGCAAGCGTAATCGGTGGATCGGAGGCATCGTCCACCACGATGATCGCCACATCGGGTGACTGGATTGCGATACTCTCAACCGCAATCCGCGTATGTGCCTGCATGGCAAACGAGGGCACGATAATCGTCAGATCTTTCATCATCGTACCCGAAACCCGTTGACACCTGTGGCGGCAGCACCAGCCTTCGACATAGCGGGATCAGTTTCGCTTTGCACACTACCATCGGCGGAGACGCGCAAGTTTTCGTTAGACTGTCGATCCGGACGCCACCGAACCACCATTTAGGCCAGGGCAGCGATTGCGAAATAGTTGAGGCCGACTTCGTAGGCTGGCCCCGGCTCGGAAAGAGCGTGTGCGACCACTTCGAAATAGTCTCCTTCAGCCGCGGTCAAGGGCGATGGCATGAGCATCGCCCCCTCGAAAAGACCGGTGATGCGTGTCGAGCCGTAGTATAAAGTTTCTTTAACAGCGCCCGTGGCACTTTTTTGCTGCAATGCGACATACGACATACCGGGCGCGCCGCCGCCTTGCAGGCTGGTGTTGATATACACCGCGCCAAACAGCATCACCTGTTGCACACCCGCAGGCACCGTCATGCGGGTCGGCCTTGCCGGATCGAAGAAACCACCCGCATTGTAGTCGAGCACGTTCCAGGACATCAGTGTGCCAGCCGTCGTAATTGTCGTTGGTGCAGTTTGCGTAACGCGGCTGCCCGCCTGGAAAGCCAGCCGGGTGTTGGGCATCGAAACGATACCGGTCTGCCGGTCAATGACGATGCCATCTTTCCAGGCCGTCCCGTTGGAACTGACCTTGACCCGCAGATCGTCGTCGCCGCTCAACCCGACTTCCGCACGACCGGAATAGGCGGACTGGAAAACGTGGCTGGCCGTGTCGGCGGGCGCGGCCTTGTTGACCGTCAGCCGGTGGCTGCCGCCTTCCGCATCGAATAGAGACCCGGGAGATGCGACGGACAAGCGGTTGGTCGGGTCGGCGACAGTGTTGACCCCGACAAGCGGCGCGGGGTTCGGCCCCCCGTTGCTTCCGCCTGCGGCGGATACGGCCACCCAAGAACCCCCATCGAAAACGATCAGGGCACCTTCGTCCGCCACCCAGACCGTCCAGCCGGTGCGGGGTTCGAAGAACGCCCATGCGCCATCCTGCCAAGCCGCTAATTGCCCGGTCTTACCTGCCCATCCACCCGTGCTGCCCGCTGCCACCAGATAGCGGGCACCCTCGACAGGTTGGGTGGGCGCGACCGTAAGATCGCGATCAACCACCGCAATCTGCAACAGGGCGTCGAGGGCACGGATGGCCTCATTGTGGGTGACATGTTTCTGCGCCTGTGCGGCGGCGATATACGGCAGGTTCAGGTTTGGTGTGTTCAGATTCACGGCGCGATGCTCCCGGCTTGGATTTGCCGAAGTATCGCGTGGGTTCAAGGTTCGGAGGACAAGTCGCCCGCGAAAACTGGCAATGTGCCCGCTTCATTGGAAGGACGAGCGGAACCTATCCACCGTCAGGCGGTCATTTCACAGTGGCGATAACCTTGAAGCTCTTGGTGCGCTTGTTCATGGGGTTGTCATCGGAAGCGGAATAGCGGAACCGCACTCGCCCCATGTCCCGCCCGCGAAAACCCGGTAGGGAGCGATAGAAAATACCTTCGGCCTGCACCTTCTTGCCCCGGCAGTGCCCTTTGATGATGGCCGTCGGGACGTATTTCAGAAACAGCACACCGCCCTTTGGTTGGATCATATCGACTTCAAGGATTTTCTTGAGAGTGCAATTGGCCGGGTCGTAGGCGTAGAACAGTTCAATGAACGTTGCCTGATCCGCTATCACGTCTACTTTTCGCGTGTCGGCGTGAACCGCTGACGTCAGCAGCATCCCTGTCAATGCGAGAATTGATGCCACAAATCGCTTCAGAGTAGGGCTTCCGCTTTTCGTCATTGTATTCGGTGTCGTGTCCAACCCCCCGGGACTAAACATCTAGCGCACCAATGATGAACGAAGCGCATATTGCTACCGCGAAATTTGGGGGCGATGGCTGCGGGTTTGGGTTTGCATCCATCCAGCCAGCCGTTGACTAAAAAGCGTCCGCTGCCAGACCGGAATCAAAATTCCGCCCGGCGGCCACCAGTTTCAGCATCGAAACGGCCAGCGGCAATTCATGCCAGATAAAATAACGGCATGTCGCCAGCTTCCCGGCTTTCAGACGGGCGGTGGCGTCGTCGGTATCCGTCAAACGCTGCGCGGCCAGCGCCATGTCAAGCCAGAGCCAACCGACGATGACGAGGCTGGAGCCGTTCAGGAAGCTGGCGGAGTGGTCCAGCATCCGTTCGGGTGACTGGTCTTGAATCGCGCGCACAGTGGTCTCGATTTCTGCCAGAGCCGCCTCAAGCGCTCCTGCCTCTTCCGCCAGTTCGGTGCCAGTAGCATCGGCGCAGGTGGCGCGCATGCGCTTGGCCAGAACGGCTAGTCCGGCACCACCCTTCAACACCTTACGGCCGAGAAAGTCGCCAGCCTGAATACCCGTCGTGCCTTCGTGGATCGGGTTCAGGCGGTTGTCGCGGTAAAGCTGTTCCACGTCAAAATCGCGGGTGTAGCCGTAGCCGCCATGGACCTGAATGGCGAGATCGTTGGCTTTCAGGCCGTATTCGGACGGAAAGGTTTTCGTAACCGGCGTCAACAGTTCCAGAAGCGCATGGTCATCGGCATTGTCTGGACGGTCGACTAATGCGGCACTCAACAGACACAGCGCCATCGAGCCCTCCGCATAGGAGCGTGCGGACAGCAACATGCGGCGAACATCCTTGTGTTCGATGATTGCGATGGGACCGCCTTCGCGTTGGCCGATGCCGCGCCCCTGAAGGCGTTCGCGGGCATAGTCGGCAGCCAGCAGGTAGCCTCTGCAGGCGAGTGCGGCAGCGCCAAAGCCTACCGCGATGCGCGCCTCATTCATCATCATGAACATCTGCCGCAACCCCTGCCCGGGTTCGCCAACGATCCAGCCGGTTGCGCCACCGTTTTCGCCGAAGTTCAACAGGCAGTTCGACGTGCCGCGATTGCCCATTTTATGGTTCAATCCGGCAACAGTGACGTCGTTGGTTGCGCCATCGGGCAGGATGCGTGGCACGATGAAGAGCGAAATGCCTGCCGTGCCATCCGGCAAGGTACCATCTTCGTTGGGTATTTTAGCCAAAACGAGATGGACGATGTTGTCGGAAATGTCCTGATCGCCACCGGAAATCCACATCTTGTTGCCGGTTAGGCGAAATCGTGTGCCGAAATCGTCTTCGGCTTCCGAAACAGCGCTGGTGCGCACATCGCCCAAACCGGAACCGGCCTGCGGTTCGGACAGACACATCGTGCCGAACCAGTCGCCCGCGATCTGCGGTTTGGCGAAGGTCTCGATCTGCGCCGCGTTGCCGAATGCCGCAATCAGCCGGGCGTTGGCGCCCGTCAGCATCGTGTAGCCCATGCTGGACCCGTTGGCAGCGGCAAACCAGGCGTAGGATGCGGAGGTGACGAGATAGGGCAAACCCATACCGCCGAGATCTTCGGAAAAGCTCGCGCCAAACATGCCAAGCTCTCGAAACTCAGCCAGCGCCGTGCCAATTTCCGGCAGAATTTTCACGCGCCCATCCTCGATACGCGGCTCCACCGTGTCGCCCTTCTTGTAGTGGGTCAGAAACTGGTCGGCAGCCAGTTTGCGCGACAGGTCGAGATAGGCCGCGACCGACTCACGATCGAAATCGGTACCCGCCAGCCGGTCTTCCAGCTTGAGCCAGTCGAACAGCATGAAGGTCATATCGGGTTCGGAAAGCAGCAGATCGGGCATGGTGAATCGGTCTTTGCGGGAGTTTCGATTAGGACTAAACGGCCATTCGCTTCGACTCAAACGTCGATCACGAACCCCTTTGCGGGGTTGCTTTCACCGCGCGCCATTTTCGGGTGCAATTCAGCGAGAGCGTTCAGACCGGACAAGATTTCGACATCCATCCACCGTTTGCTGTCTTCGGTCGCCGCCGCCATGAACACATTCGTGCGCCGCGCAAATTCATCGCCTCCCCATTCTTTCGTGCGGGCGGCGATGTGCGCGGGCGCGAAGAAGAATGTCGAGCGATCTCGTATTCGGGCATCGTCCCGGCGCGGCGCTTCCCAGTGGGTCAGACCGACATCCAGCGTCTGCCGCATGGCCTCGCCCAGATGGGTGTGGAGACGCCCGATGGTGGTGGCATTGCCGGACATATCGACGATTGCGGTGGGGATGGACGCGTCCAGCGTTTTGAGATCGTCATAGGTGAGAACCGTATCGTAGAGGCCGAGACCTTCGACAAAGCTGGTATTCGACGGCGAGGTGAGCCCCACGACTTCCGGTGCGTTCTCGTCTTGCGACAGGGCGAATGCCAGGCCGATGGCGGTCTTGGAGGACGCGCTGGCGATGACGACCCGCTGTGCACCGAACCAGTCATCCTTCGATAGGGCGTCCCACAGGCACCATGACGTAATGTAGAGCGGGAACAGCAGCATATGGCGGTTTTCAGCGTCCGCATCCGGCTGCTCGGCGCGACGGTAAAAATTGTAGGTCGCAGCCAGTTCGGAGCGGTGGACGGAAGCGTCGAAAAAGCGCTCTGGCGTCACCTTGGCAGGTTTGACGATTAAGCTGTCGGCGGATGGCCAGTAGCCGAAATAGCGCGCGCCGACTTCGATACCCTCGCAGTTCGACGCCGCCACATCGGCATAGCCCCAGACGGGGACGACGCCCCAACCCTCAGCACCCGTGGGGAAGAAATCCCAATATTTCAGCGTGTCCCCCGCTGCCGCGTAGGTAATGTTGTTAGCGGAATAGCCGAAGCGGTCCACCGTCAACTGCACCTGCCCCGCGCCCAATTCGGCGACATCGGCTTCTACAATCCGCACATCGGTAATGTCAATTTTATTGGTTTCGACTTGCATCACGCGGTTCCTTCGATTTCGGCGATCATTTTGTGCAGATTGGCCATGGCAGGCATGGAAGCGGCCTTCATGCGCCCGAGCAGGGCCTGCTTGTCGGCATCGTTCTTGTCCACCGCACGCACCATTCCGCTGAATCCGTCGAGCCGGTTGTCACGCAGCCAGGCACGGATATCCGGTTCCTGACTCCAGTTGAACTGGTTCATCATGAACGGCACCATAATGCGTATCCAGTCGGTATCGTGGTTCGGCAACGGCACCACGCCGCAAAGACGGTTCTTATCCTTCTCGCTGTCTCGTGTCGCCTCGACATGGGCGACGAAGGCGGCGGAAAAGACCGGCTGGTAGGACCGAACGGTCTGGGGCGTGATCGTATCTCCGTCGAAGATCGGCTTGGTGCCCACATTGCTGATTGCGCTCGCGGAACAGTCAACATGCACAATACCGGGGCCGGTGGGAATTTCGCCTTCAGCCAGAACGATAAGGTCCGCTTCAATGGCTTTCACGCGGCCCATGCGAACCATATTTTCGATGCGGCGCAGCTGCGCCAGTTCCGCTTGGCTAATCGTAGCACCATGGAACATTTTGGGCTTCACGGTCGGGTCGATCCGCAACAGGATGCCCGCCGCCTCCAGACGCTCGAACAGGTTGTCCACCGACGTGGCACCGGCAATCGCTTCCATCTGGTCGGCCTGCGCGCCCATCGTCTGCATAAAGAATGAGGGATCGGACTGGGTGTTGATACGGTCAATCAACCACCCGTCGCGGGGCATGATCCAGCGGATGGCGGACGGATCGACGCCGTTGTCGAGCAACCAGATGCAGGCATCCATCCCCGTCTTGCCACCGCCGATGACAACATAGCCTTCAGGTGGTTCGGTAACTTTCGGCAGGTCGTTGAGTGCGATGAAGCGCACACCTTCGGCCACGTCGAAGCCGGGCTTGTGGGTCGAAGGAACGGATGTTTTCAACCAAGTGGCATCAACTGTTTTGCCCGCGCAGACCTGCGTTTCCCCGCCGGTCAGCTTCGACACGAACCGCCCGTCGCCATGGTAATCGCACATGGGGAAAAACCGCACGCGACCGGATGGCAGAAATGTTTCGCGCATCACCGCATCGAAATAGGCGCTCACCTGTGCGCCGGTCGCAAGGTCCGCCATGCCTTTGTTGTGCCCTGCCTGATCCATCAACCCACTCGACAATTCCCGCGACGAAACGCCGTAGAATGCAGACGGCTGGTGCAGGGTGACGAACGGATAGGCTACGTTCCAGTGACCGCCTGGTTTGGCAAAGCGGTCGACGATCACGATATCCGCATCTGTTTCCGCCAGCAGCACATCGGCAAACGCCATGCCCACCGCGCCTGAGCCGACGATCAGATAATCGGTTTCGATCTCGTTCATGGCTGTCCTGTCCGGCGATATTGCGAAAAGTGCTGGCTAGCACAGCACCTGGCCTCGCGCGACATGCCCGTTCGCTTTATGCTTGGGCAAACGCAGGGCGAGGAACAGACGATGACGCAGACCGGTAGCCGCATGTATGACCGCGACCTCGACGCCAATGCGGCCAATTATGCGGCGCTGTCTCCCCTTAGCTTCATCGCCCGCGCCGCCCGCGTTCACCCGAATGCACCGGCCATCGTGTATGAAGATGTGCGCCGCACATGGGGCGAAACCTATACGCGCACCCGGCAACTGGCGGGTGGTCTGGCGGCGCACGGGGTTGGGCGGGGCGATACCGTGTCGCTTATCGCCGCCAACATTCCCGAACACTTTGAAGCTCATTTTGGTGTGCCGATGTGCGGCGCGGTGCTCAACTCGATCAATACCCGCCTCGATGCGGCGACCATCGCATTCATTCTGGAACACGCGGAAACAAAAGTGTTCATTGTGGACCCGGAGTTTTCGGCCGTGGCAGCCGAAGCATTGGAGCAGACGGCCAACAAAGACATTCTGGTCGTCGCCATTACCGACCCGCACATGCCCGCAGCGGTCGCTGTTGGTTCGCTCACCTATGAGGAATTGCTCGAACACGGCGCGCCGGATTTCGATTGGCATTTGCCTGCGAATGAATGGGACGCCATCGCGCTCGGTTACACGTCCGGCACCACGGGCAACCCAAAGGGGGTCGTCACCCACCATCGCGGGGCGTATCTCAACGCGCTCGCGCACATTGTCGACTGGACCATGCCGCAGCACGCCCGCTACCTGTGGACGCTGCCCATGTTCCACTGCAACGGCTGGTGTTTTCCGTGGACGATTGCGGCCATTGCAGGCGTCAATATATGCCTGCGCGCGGTGCGGGACGAGCCGATCTACCGGCTGATCCGCGATGAGAAAGTTACGCACTTTTGCGGTGCGCCCATCGTGCTGAACATGCTCGCGAACGCGTCAGACGCCATGAAGGATTTCGATCACGACGTGAAGGTGATGACCGCCGGTGCCTCCCCGCCCGCTGCCGTGATCGGCGCAATGGAGGAGATAGGCATCGAGGTCACGCATGTTTACGGGCTTACCGAAGTCTATGGGCCCTCTGTCATCAGCGTATGGAAGGCCGAGTGGAACGACCTGCCAGCCGACGGGCGGGCGCGGCTTAAATCCCGCCAGGGGGTCAACAACACGGCGCTGGAGGATCTGATGGTCGCCGACCCGGACACGTTGGTGCCGCTGCCCCACGATGGGGAAACGGTAGGCGAGATTTTCATGCGCGGTAATAATGTGATGAAGGGGTATCTGAAGAATCCCGGCGCGACGGAGGCCGCCTTTAAGGGTGGATGGTTCGCCACGGGCGATCTCGGCGTGACGCATTCCGACGGCTATATTCAGATCAAGGATCGCTCCAAGGACATCATCATTTCCGGTGGCGAGAATATCTCGTCTGTGGAAATCGAGGACGTGCTCTACCGCCATCCCGCGATCATGGAGGCGGCTGTGGTTGCGAAGCCGGACGAAAAATGGGGCGAGGTGCCCTGCGCCTTCGTGGACCTGAAACCGGGGACGCAGGCGAGCGCCGAGGAGATCATCGCCTTTTGCGGCGAGCATCTCGCGCGGTTCAAGAAACCGAAGGCCGTGATCTTCGGGCCGTTGCCGAAAACATCCACCGGCAAGGTGCAGAAGTTTGAATTGCGGGAGCGCACGGGATGACGATGCTGGCTTGAATGGCTAGGGTTTTTTCATGACACACGACCCCCGCCTCATCGTCGCCCTCGACGTTCCATCCGTAGCGGAAGCCCGCGCGGCAATCATCGCGCTTGGCGACGCCGTATCCTTCTACAAGATCGGCCATCAGCTCGCCTATGCGCCCGCTGCGGAAAACGGCTTCACGTTGGCGCGGGAACTGGTGGCGGAAGGCAAGCATGTCTTTCTCGACCTCAAGCTGCTCGACATCGACGCGACTGTCGCAAAGGGCGTGGAAAGCGTGGCGGGGCTGGGCGTACACATGCTCACGCTTCATGCCTATCCAAAGGCCATGCGCGCTGCAGTTGCCGTGCTTGGGGACAGTGCGATGACGCTTTTGGGTGTCACCGTTCTCACTAGTATGGACGACGCTGATCTTTCCGAGGCCGGATATGCAATGGGTGCCGCCGATCTCGTGCGTCGCCGTGCCGAGCAGGCGAAGGCGGCGGGGATAGGCGGGATTGTCGCCAGCGCTCAGGAAGCCGCCGCCATTCGCGCCATTGTGGGGCCTGATATGGCCATCGTCACCCCCGGCATCCGCCCAGCTGGCAGCGATGCGGGAGACCAGAAGCGGGTCATGGGACCGGCAGACGCCCTGCGCGCCGGCGCGTCTCACCTGGTCGTCGGTCGTCCGATCATACAGGCCAAAGACAAACGCGCTGCGGCGCTTGCGATTTTTGAGGAAATGAAAGGGAACTGACATGCCAAAGGGATATTGGATCGCACGGGTCGATGTGGAGAATGCCGACCGCTACCCGGAGTATGTTTCCACCGCCAAACCGGCTTTCGAAGAATTCGGCGCACAATTTCTGGTGCGGGGTGGCGAGGTGCAATCGCTGGAAGGCGAAAACCGCGCCCGCAATGTCGTGATTGCGTTCGAGAGCGTGGAAAAAGCGCTCGCCTGTTACAATTCCGACGCTTATCAGGCGGCCAAGGCGATCCGTCTGACAGTGGCTCAAAGCGAACTGATCATCGTGGAAGGTGTCGAATAGTTCACATTTCCGCGACCGATTTTTCTTGAAGCCGCGCCTCTGAGTCCTATCTGAAGGTCAAGCAAGACGCGGGTCTCCAGCCGCCGAAAGCACCAATCTCAGAGGGGTTTTCCTTATGAATGCACTTATCCGACCGGCATGGACGCCTGCCACGATTGCGCTGATGATTATCGGCTTCATGATCTTCTGGCCACTGGGCGTCGCCATGATCGCCTACATCGTCTGGGGCGACCGTCTCGACCAATTCAAGTCCGACGTGAACCGCGCCACAGACAAAGCGACGAACGCCTTTTCCAGCGGTAATTTTCGCGGTCCGTTCGGCCGCAACGTCACTGGCGGCATGGCCCGCACCGGCAACGTCGCCTTCGACGACTGGCGCGAAACGGAGCTGAAGCGCTTGCACAAAGAGCGTATGAAGCTCGACACGGCACGCGCCGAGTTCGACGACTATGCCCGCGAATTGCGCCGCGCCAAGGACGAAGAGGAGTTCAACTCCTTCATGTCCCACCGTCACGAGACGGTCGAGAACAGCGAAGCGCCGAAGGTGGTAAAGACCGCCAAAGCCAAGAAAGCCGGTAACGGCAATCCTGCCACGGCGTAACTGCCTGACGCGAACGAGAAGGCCCGCTGGAAAAGGCGGGCCTTTTTTTGTTGGTGCGCCAGAAAACATCACATCGCCGCTGCGAATCTGCTAGCCACCTGTCATGCTCTCGCTGCTGAAAAAACGTCCCGCTCCTGCCAAAGGCCTTGTCGAACGGTGGACGCTGCTGGAAGTCGACGGGCGGGTGGTGGACGTGCGGGTGGTGGAGAATCCCCGCACCACGCGGCTCACCCTGCGCCTCGTACCAGCAGGCAAGAAAGGCGAGACGTTGCGCATCACCGTGCCGCCCGGAACGCCGGAAGCGGATGTGGACGGCTTTCTCCACCGCAACCGCCATTGGGCTGCGGCGCGGCTGGCGCGGTTGCCGGACGTGGTGCGAATTGCGGAGGGGTCTGTGGTTCCCCTGCGCGGTGTGTCCCACCGCATCGTCCATTCGGGCCGAACCCGCGGGATCGTCTCAACGGGTATGGAAGAGGACGGTCCTGTCATTCGCGTTCACGGTGACAAGGGCACGGTGCCAAAAAAGGTCGTGGAGTTTTTAAAGCGGCAGGCGCGGGCGGATCTCACAAAAACTGTCGCGCACTACAGCAACATGCTGGGCGTACAATCCACATCCATCACCCTGCGCGATACGACCTCCCGCTGGGGCTCTTGCTCCACGAGTGGCGCGCTCAACTTCTCGTGGCGGATCGTGCTGGCTCCCCCTGCCGTGCTGGATTATCTGGCCGCACACGAGGTCGCCCATCTGCGCGAGATGAACCATTCCGATGCTTTCTGGGCGCTGGTCGCAGACATTTGCCCCGGTTACGAGGCGCAAAAAGCATGGCTGCGCGTTCATGGTTCGGACTTGCACGCGGTGCAGGTGTGATCCACATCAATCGGATGGATAAATCACTCCCCCTCATGGTGAAAATCTGCGGTCTATCGACCGTAGAGGCTGTCGAAACGGCGGTGGCCCACGGTGCCACCCATCTCGGCTTCATCTACTTCGAAAAGAGCCCGCGCAACGTCACCACAGAACTGGCCTTTGAATTGTCGGCCCACAAAGGCTCCGCGCATACAGTCGCCGTGACCGTGAACGCCGATGACGCGACACTCGATGCCATCGTCAGGACGATGCAACCGGATATGTTGCAGCTACACGGGCTGGAAACGGTGCAGCGGGTGCGGGATGTCGCGCGCCGCTACGGCTTGCCGGTCATCAACGCTCTGCCTGTTTCTATACCGGACGATCTGCTGGCGCTGCAGGCCTATGATGGTGTCTCCGACATGCTGTTGCTGGATGCAAAGGCTCCCAAAGACACAGCGCTTCCCGGTGGCAACGGTGTGACGTTCGACTGGGCATTGCTGGACGATCTGTCGCTCGCGACCCCGGCGCTTCTGTCCGGTGGTATTGGCCAGCACAATTTGGAACACGCTCTGGCGACCGTGGCGCGCGTCGGTCCGCTGGCTGGCCTCGATCTCTCCTCTGGTGTGGAAAGCGCGCCGGGTGTTAAGGACATTGCAAAGATCGCAGCGCTGCTAGACGCCTGCTTTGCGACAGAAAATGCGAAAGATATGCCATGAACATTCACTCCCCGAACTCATTCAGGAACGGACCAGACGAGCAAGGCATGTTCGGTATCTTCGGCGGACGTTTCGTCGCCGAAACGCTCATGCCCAACATTCTGGAACTGGGCGAGGCCTATGAGGCCGCCAAGCAGGACCCGGCTTTCCGCGACGAACTGGCCTGGCTAAACAGGCATTATACGGGTCGCCCTTCCCCGCTCTATTACGCCGAAAGCCTGACGGAACATCTGCGCAAGGGTGCGGCGGACGGTAAAGGTGCCAAGGTCTATTTCAAGCGCGACGAGCTGAACCACACCGGCTCCCACAAGATCAACAACTGCCTCGGCCAGATCCTGCTCGCAAAGCGCATGGGAAAAACGCGGATCATCGCTGAAACAGGCGCGGGCCAGCACGGGGTCGCCTCCGCCACGGTGGCTGCCCGTTTCGGCTTGCCCTGCGTTGTCTATATGGGTGCGAAAGACGTGCAACGGCAGTCGCCGAACGTGTTCCGCATGAAGCTGCTGGGCGCGGAAATTGTGCCGGTGGCATCCGGTCGCGGCACGCTTAAAGACGCCATGAACGAGGCGTTGCGCGACTGGGTGACGAATGTGGACGACACCTATTACCTGATCGGTACCGCCGCCGGGCCGCACCCGTACCCGGAACTGGTGCGCGATTTTCAAAGTGTCATCGGCACAGAATGCCGCGAACAGATGATGGAATTGGAAGGCCGCCTGCCGGACATGCTTATTGCCTCGGTCGGCGGTGGCTCCAATGCCATCGGCCTGTTCCACCCGTTTCTCGACGACAAGGACGTGCAGATCGTCGGTGTCGAAGCGGGCGGCAAGGGTCTCGACGGCGACGAACATTGCGCATCGCTTACGGCAGGGGCACCGGGCGTGCTACACGGCAACCGCACATACCTCTTGCAGGATGCCGAGGGTCAAATCGAGGAAGGGGCGTCGATCTCCGCCGGTCTCGACTATCCCGGTATCGGGCCGGAACATTCGCATCTGAAAGAGACCGGCCGTGTCGAATACGTGCCGATCATGGACACCGAAGCGCTGGATGCCTTCCAGCTTCTATGCCGCACCGAAGGCATCATCCCCGCCCTGGAACCGGCACACGCGCTGGCCGAGGTGATGAAGCGCGCGCCACAGATGGACGCCGACCAGATCATCGTGATGAATCTCTGCGGGCGCGGCGACAAGGATGTGCATACGGTGGCTGAGGCTTTGGGGATGGAACTTTAACATGCCTTCATCTGATTTCGACGGACTGAAAGCGGTTTTTATCAACTGCACATTGAAACCGTCCGCCAGCAAGTCACACACCAAGACACTGATGGATAATTCCATTGCCATCATGCGCGTCAACGGTGTGCAGGTCGACTATATCCACGCCGCTGATCACCACATCGCATTTGGCGTCCAGCCTGATATGCGCGAGGAAGGTGCCGCGCACGATGACTGGCCGGAGCATATCTGGCCCAAAGTGCGGGATGCCAACATTATGGTTCTCGGCACGCCGTTGTGGCTCGGCGAGGAATCGTCCATCTGCCGTGTCATCATCGAACGGCTCTATGCCCATTCTGGCCAGCGCAACGATGCCGGACAGTATATTTATTACGGCAAAACCGGCGGTGCGATCATTACCGGCAACGAGGATGGCGTGAAACATGCCGCGATGACCTGCCTCTATGCCATGCAGCATGTCGGCTACACGATCCCGCCCCAAGCCGATTGCGGATGGATCGGCGAAGCTGGACCCGGCCTTTCTTACGGCGACGAGGCCGACGACGGGAGCCGCACGGGCTTTGACAATGATTTCACCAAACGCAACACGACTTTTATGACCTGGAACTTGATGCACATGGCTAAGATGCTCGCCGCCGCCGGAGGCTTTCCGAAGGGCGGCAATTCCGTGCCGGAATGGAACGACGGCGAACGGTTCGATCATCCCGATTTGAACGCGACCACATGACACACCGCCTCACCACCCGCTTCGCCGCTCTGCGCGATAAAAACCGCCCTGCCTTCGTCACATATGTAATGGCGGGTGATCCAGACCTCGACACCTCACTCGCCATCATGCGCGGACTGCCGGAAGCGGGGGCGGATATCATCGAACTGGGAATGCCGTTTTCTGATCCGATGGCGGACGGGCCTGCCATTCAGGCTGCTGCGCTCCGCGCGCTCGACGGCGGGCACACCATGCAAGCCACGTTCAACATGGTGCGCGCATTCCGCAAGGACGACGATGCCACGCCGATCATCCTGATGGGTTATTACAACCCGATCTACCGCTATGGGCCGCAGAAATGGCTGGCGGACGCCAAGGCCGCTGGAATTGACGGGATGATTATCGTGGATCTGCCACCGGAGATGGACGAGGAACTGTGCCTGCCTGCTCTGGATGCCGGACTGTCGTTCATCCGCCTTGCCACGCCGACGACCGACGCCAAGCGGCTGCCGAAGGTGCTCTCCAACACGTCCGGGTTTGTCTATTACGTGTCCATGAACGGTATCACCGGTTCCGCTGATGTGGACCCGGAAGCGGTCGCCGCTTCGGTCGCTCATATCAAGGCCAAGACCGACCTGCCGATCTGCGTCGGCTTCGGTGTTAAGACCGCCGAGCACGCCCGCGCCATCGGCAAGGCGGCGGATGGAGTTGTGGTGGGTTCGGCCATCGTGTCGGCCATTGCATCCGCGCCAAAAGGCGGGGCTATCGAAGCGGCATTGTCCATCGTGCGGGACATCGCTGAAGGGGTACGCTCCGCCCGCTCCTGACCCGCGCTTGAAGGTGTGGTCTGCAATCAATAGTCTGTCACGAACAATGCGCCGCAACCGGTGCCAAACGGAACCTGCCCGCCAATGAACTGGATCACCAACTACGTCCGTCCGAGCTTCGATTTCTTCAACCGCAAGCAGATGCCGGAAAACCTGTGGGTGAAAGATCCGCAAACCGGCGAGATGATCTTTCACGAGGATCTGGCGAAGAACCAGTATGTGGTGCCTTCATCCGGCTACCACATGGCCATCCGCGCCGATGAGCGGCTGAAGCATTTCTTCGACGAGGGCGCTTACGAAAAACTGCCGCAGCCATCCGTTGCTGTCGATCCGCTAAAATTCCGCGACGAGCGCCGCTACACGGACAAGCTGAAGGAAAACCGCACCAAGGCAGGCACCGAAGACACGATCGTCGCCGCCGTTGGCAAGCTGCACGGACAAGTCGTCACCGCCTGCGTGCAGGATTTCAAATTCATGGGCGGCTCGCTCGGCATGGCCGCCGGTGAGGCGATCATTGCTTCAATGGAGGAGGCCGTAAAACGCCGCACGCCCTACGTGCTGTTTGCAGCCTCCGGCGGGGCGCGGATGCAGGAGGGTATCCTGTCGCTCATGCAACTCCCCCGCACCACGGTTGCCGTGCAGCTGCTGAAAGAAGCGGGACTGCCCTATATCGTCGTGCTGACGAACCCGACAACGGGCGGTGTAACGGCCTCTTATGCCATGTTGGGCGACATTCAGATTGCCGAACCGGGCGCGCTGATATGCTTTGCGGGGCCGCGCGTCATTGAGCAGACAATCCGCGAAAAGCTGCCCGAAGGGTTCCAGCGGGCGGAATATCTGAAAGACCACGGCATGGTGGACATGGTGGTGCCGCGCGGCGAGTTGCGCGATACGATTTCCACGCTCACGACCATCCTGATGAAGCAGCCGAAGCCTGAGCCGGTGGCAGAGCCAGTGCCGGAACCCGCTGTCGAGACCGAAGGCTCCGGTGTAGCGGTCGCGGTCGCCAAGGTCGTTGCCGAGGATAAGACCAAAGCCAGTCCAAACCCGTCCGGTGCCCCCGCACCGGCAGCCGGCTGATCGAAACACCATGAGTGCCGCCGCCAGCGCCATCGAGGCGTTGATGCGCCTGCACCCGAAAGGGTTTGACCTGTCGCTGGGCCGTATCACGGCGCTGCTTAGCAAGCTCGGCGACCCGCATCTCTCCCTGCCCCCCGTCATCCATGTGGCGGGCACCAACGGCAAGGGCTCCACCGTCGCCTTCACCCGCGCCATTCTGGAAGCGGCCGGGTTGCGGGTGCATGTGGACACGTCCCCCCATCTGGTAAACTGGCACGAGCGTTACCGGCTCGCCGGAACGCTGGTGAGCGATGAAGAGCTTGCGGCGACCGTTGAGGAAGTGGCGCTGGCCAATGACGGGCAAGCGATCACCGTGTTCGAGATTCTCACCGCCGTGGCTTTTTTGCTGTTTGCGCGCCATCCGGCTGACGCGACGCTGATCGAGGTCGGGCTTGGCGGGCGGTTCGACTGCACCAATGTGATGGAGGACGTGGCGGTCAGCGTCATCACGCCGGTGTCGATGGACCACGAAGCCTTTCTTGGCGACACACTGGCCAAGATCGCCTTCGAGAAAGCCGGTATCATCCGCAAGGCCACGCCGGTCATCGTCGGTTTGCAGGCGGATGCGGCACTGGAGGTCATCGAACGTCACGCGGCGAAAATGCGCGCGCCGGTAAGCGTACAGGGACAGGATTTTTCCGCATTACTCGATCAGGGGCGGATGGTCTGGCAGGGGGAGGACAGGCTGATCGACCTGCCGAGGCCCCGCCTGTTCGGTGCGCACCAGATCGACAATGCAGCGACCGCCATCGCCGCCTGTCTCGCCTTCGCCGAACGCACCGGCCACGCCGTTTCCAGCGAGGCGCTGGCGCAGGGCATCTCGTCCGCCGACTGGCCTGCGCGTATGCAGCGGCTGACGGGCGGGCGGTTGTTCGAGTTTGCGCCGCAGGGTGCGGATATCTGGATCGATGGGGGGCACAACCCGGCGGCTGGCGTGGCGCTGGCAAACGCGTTGACAGAACTGGCCGTGCGCGACCCGCGCCCGGTGCATCTGATCTGCGGTATGCTCGATACGAAGGACGCGGCCGGATTCATGGAGCCGTTGCGAAGCGCCGCCACCTCGGCCAGCGCGGTCACGGTGCGGTCGAGCGATGCCGGTGTTCCGGCGGAAAAGCTGTGCGTCACCATGCACGGCGCGGGGCTCGATGTCCGGGTCGCCGTTTCACTGGAGGATGCCCTGTCGCAAGCAACTACAGTCCAGCCCCGCATCATAATCGCCGGGTCGCTCTATCTGGCCGGTGAAGCGCTGGCGGCCAATGGAACGCCACCGCGATAAATGCGCTGCCTGTTGACGCAGCCTGCCCTGTCGCAAACACTCTATCCGCCGATTTGAACAGCCGGAGGGGCCATGCCGCAGAACCTATGACCGTGGTTGCGGGCGACACGATCGCCAATATCGCCCTGTTCGCGGGGCTGGACGCCGCCAACGCCGCAGCCCAATCGAAACGTTGTTCGTGGATCAGCCACGAGCCGAACGAACTCGTCATCGACTATGACGACGACACCTGCGACGTGCGGTTCATCCTGTCCGGTGCCGTCCGCATCGTGCTGCGGATCGCAACCGGGCGTGAAGGTCATTTTGACCGAAATGGGCGGCGGCGAGTATTTCGGAGAACTGGCCGCGCTCGACGGTCAAGGCCGTTCCGCCAATGTCACGGCACTCACGCGCACGCAGGTTTGCGTGATGCCGCAATCGGTGTTTGCCCACCTCATCGAAAGCGAGCCTGCCGTGAACCGGCGGGTGATGCTGATGCTGGCCCAACGCGTGCGCCAGTTGAACGAGCGGGTGTCGGAACACTGCTTTCTGCAAACCAAGCACCGGCTCTACATCGAATTGCTGCGCCAGTCGAAACCCCGCGCGGTCAACCCGGACCATCGCTCCATTTCACCGCCGCCGGTGCAGCGCGACCTTGCCGCGCGTATCGGCACGCGGCGCGAAGTGGTCAGCCGCGAGATTGCACGGCTGAAACGGGAGAAGATTGTGGAGACGACGACCGGTGCGCTCATTCTGACCGATATTCCTAGCCTGAACGGGCTCATCCACAAAGGGTGGGAGGAAGCCGGTTAAAGCAGCGACCGCAGGTCCGCCTCGCGGTCATTGACCAGCCAGCCGTAGTAATTCTCCTTCGGCATACCCCCGTTGCGCCGCGCCGCATCTGCGCGCGCCGTGACGTTGCCGAGATTGTAGAGCGTGGCCGTGATGCCGGGATTGTTCGATATGTCGAAACCGGCGCGGGCATAGGCGTCGATGGCGTGCCGCAAGACGGCGGCCATGTAGATGAGCGTCGAATCCGGATCCATGATCGTGCTGTAGATTTTCGGTGCATCGCCTACATCCAATTTTGGCTCGCGGCGCAGTTTGGCGCGCACGATATCGTTGACCTTGAGAGCGGTCAGCGGGTTCAACTGGCCAAGGCCGAAGGTCTGCCCCGCATAGAGCGGCTGAAAGAACACCCGCCCGAAGCGGTCATCCGGCCATGAGCGCCCACCAACGGATTTACCGCGATAGGTGATATCCCAGACCGCCTCACGGCATGACCACAGGTCGTAGGACGACAGACCAGCCGCGCACCGGGAAAACGGCTGCTGCTGCACGAAATCCGCGATCTTCACCCCGTCATACTGGAAATCGAGGCCCTGCCCGACATAGGACAGCGCCTTGACGTAATAGGTCTGCAGCCGGTCCATCGCGTCCACGTTGTAGGTGTGTTCCCCCACCAACGCGCCGACAATGTGGATCGGGTCGATGCCGAATGTCTTGGCCGCGCTCTTGATCTTACCGATCAGCTTGCGGTCCGTGGCCAGCAAATTGCGGATTTTGGCGTATTTTGACTCGAAGGACGTGCCTTCGGTGCGAATGACGGACCCTGCCGGCACCGCCGGTTGCGTTGCCGCACGGTTGCCCGGCGGCACGGCAGTCGCGGCGTGTGCTGGCACGGTGAAGACAATAACGAGAGTGAGGACAAGGGCGCGTAGCATCGCCCGGTTATGCCAGCGGTGCGGGGCGTTGGGAAGGGTGGGTAGCGATTCGGCTGGAATGACCGGTAAGCGGACCTTTTAACGTTTTCGGTTTCAACAATTGTTCAACCAACGACAAAGCCAACTATCGGCGCAAAGTGAATACACCTGCCGTTGGCGATCTTTTGCAAGGTCTACGCCGAGTCCGAAATTCGAAGAATACAACTTGTCGCAAATAGGGTTGTTGAATGAAGCGCTGCGCGACGTGATCGGCCGAGGCTGTGTGGCAACGCGTTTGGCGGGAGGTTTTCAACGGTATCTGGCGCGGTTTCGGTTTTGTGGCTTTTGAGCCGTTTGCGGGTCATGTCGGGTTCGCTTTTGGGGACTTGGCCTTTGGAGGACGGTCCCTTGTGCGTGAGCGGCTCATATTGCCCCTACGCGGGCTTTAGCGCCGCCACTAGCGCGCTGACGCCGATGATGTTCAGCACGCGGCGTAAATTGTAAGCGAGAACGTGCAGGCTCATCTCGGCGGCGACCTCAGGACGGGTGCGCGTGAGCAAGTGGTTGTGGCCCATCCAGGCCTTCAGAGTTCCGAACGGGTGCTCCACCGTTGATCGCCTAACCTTCATGGCGTCAGGATTGTCGCTCAACCGATGTTCGACCTCGTCGAGAATGTCCTCGTGGTCCCATCGGCGTATGCGGCGATGCTTGAGCGGGGTGCAACGTGCCTTCAATCTGCATGAGGTGCATGCCGTCAGATTGCGGTAGAAGTTAACGCTGCCCTGCCGGTCAGAGCGGTGAGAGCCGCGCGTCAGCGTCTCGCCAGCAGGGCAGACGTAGAGATCGTTCTCGAGGTCGAAAGTGAAGTCCTGTTTCGTAAACATCCCTCGCTTGGTACCGCTCGGTGTGAGGGGCTTCGGAACGCTGGCGATGATGCCCGATTGTGCGCATTCAAGAAGCTGCTCGCCGCTGTAATACCCGCGGTCCGCAGTAACTTGAATCTTCTCGTGACCGATGGCCTCACGGGCCTTGTTGGACATCGCGACCAGTTGGGATCTATCGCTGCCGGAACTTGTCACCTCATGGGCAACGATCAAATGGTGTTTGGTATCGACCGCAGTCTGGACGTTTTAGCCGACGATGCCAGACCCACGGTAGTTCATAGAACGGGCGTCGGGATCGGTCAGCGAAACCTGCTTGTCAGGCGCTTTCTGCATCTCACGCTCGATGCTCTTCAGTTCGACCATCTGTGCCTTCAACGTGACGATACGCTCCTGCAGTCGACCCACCTTCGCGCTGGCGGCAGCGCAGGCTCGTCGCGGTCAGCAGCGTCGAGTTTGAACATGGTGCGATCAATGCTGGCTTCGATATCCTCCATGCGCCGCTGCATCTTGGCGGGCGTGAAGTTACGGTCCCGATTGTTCACCGCTTTGAATTTGCTGCCGTCGATAGAAACCTCTCCGCCGTTCAGAAGGCCGATCCGGCGACAAAGTCCAACGAACTGGCGGCAGACCTTGCGAATGGCCACGCCGTTATCGCGCCGGAAGTCTGCGATAGTCTTGAAGTCCGGTGCGAGCCGTCCCGTCAGCCATATCATCTCGACGTTCCGACCGGCCTCGCATTCCAGTCGCCTGCTCGAATGAATGCGGTTGAGATAGCCGTAGATGGTGATCTTCAGCAGAACCGATGGATGGTAGCCCGGACGGCCGGTATCCGCTGCACCGGCAAACCCAAGACCCGCCAAATCGAGCGCTTCAACGAACGCATCGACGGCGCGGACCAGATTATCCTCATCCACGAAGTCCTCCAGAAGATCGGGAAACAGGACCGCATGGTCGCGTGCTACACCTTCGATAAACCGCTTCATCCAACACCTCCATGTTGGACAGGAAACATAGCAGATACAGCCGTTTCCACACAGCCTCGGCCATTCCGGACTTTGCCACCGGTCTGGGAAACAGGCAAAAGCAGACATTTCAAGCGTTAGCTTTCCCGCCAAACACTCATCGTTCGCCCCGCAGATTGAGACGTCCATCGGCGATGCTGCACTAGTCGCCAGTGAAGCCCGCCTGCCGCAATCCCGCAGATAAATGGCGGTTCCGGCGCATCAAGTTCCAAACCAATTCGGATCGATGGTTCTCGATCATCATCACCGCTGCCCCTTGGTCCAATCCGAAACGGTGTTTGGAAACCCAGCCATCGCGGCCGAAGGATTGGCGGTCTGCCAGCGTCGGGTTGAACCCTCCAAACAGTTCGTAATCGGGGACGACCGCGGGATACCGATTCAGAAGGCGCCGTAGCGTGGGCAGGACGATCTCCGGCGCAAAGGGTAGCGACGCAACTATTGCCGCCGGGGCCAGCGTTCCATCGTCCGGGCCAAACGGAACGCCCCGGGCCTGATAGCCGGAAAACGTGCGCCGGCGACCGCCTATGCTTGCGCGAACTTTGCCCGGTCCGTCACTGGCGGACAGGCCCCACAGGTTTTCACAGTAGCCGGAGAAGCCATGGGGATTGTGCATCGCATAGTCGCGGTGAACATGGACAGCACGTCGGCTGTTTTCGAAGTAGTCGCTGTTCCTGTCGCGCATGAGCGCATCGCGTGTGCCCCGAAAATCAATCCATGCGTGGGAGAACTGATGCATGAACAGCGGTCCGCCATAGATGAGGTCTTGGCCATACAGCGTTTTCCACTGGAAGGTCGCGGTCCAATCGGCGTAGCTTTCTGTCGGGATTGGATAAGTTGGCGAACCCAGCGCCAGAATGTGCAGGATCATCGCTTCGCTGTAACCCAGCCAGCGATGACGCAGGAAACCGCTTTCAGGCTTCCAGCCAAGACACAGTGACATCTGTCGACCCCGTGCCCAGTTCCAGTCCACACGCCGGTAGAGATGTTCCGAAAGCTCTCGTATTTCCATTTCCGCGGGTTCCTCGCGGTCGAAGAATGCGCCTGTGACGAGTACCCCTGCCATCAGAAGCGCGGTATCGATCATGGACAGTTCGCATCGCCAGGCACGCTTGCCCGTCTGCATGTCCAGGAAGTGGTAGAAGAACCCTTTGTAGCCAGTCGCGTCGCCAGCTCTGCCTTGCTGGCTGTTTGCGAAGAAACGCAGTGCAGCCAAGGTGAGATGAACAGCCCTTTCTCGACTGATCCAGCCACGGTTTACGCCGACCGGGTAGCACGATAGGGCAAACCCCGTGACCGCAATGCTGGCTGGCGCTTGCTCGCGTGACGTATCGGCAACGAGCCCGTTTTCCGGATTCACTTCTGCCAGAAAGTACCCGAACGCCGCGCGCTGGAACCGGTCGAGCAGCTCGTCGTCCGTTGCCCAACCCTGTCGCATCATCGAGCACCGTCGAGCTGTCCCTGCCGCCACATCATGTAAATGCCCGACCCCACCACCAGTGCCGCGCCTAAGAGCATTGAAAGGCTTGGCGTCTCATTGAAGACCACAATTCCCAGTATCAACAGGAACAAGATCCGTGTGTATCGAAAGGGCATGACAACCGACACTTCGGCCATGCGTAGCGACGCAATCAGCAGCAGGTAGCCCGCCGAGCCCAGTAAAATCATCGGCAGGATGATCCACCAGTTGGTCTGCGCCGGAAACAGGCTTTCGCCGTTATATGTGACCCAGAAGATGGCAAAAGGAACTGCTGCAATCATCGTATAGGTCGCCAGGCAGGTCGACGGCATATCCTGAGGTACCATGCGTGTCGTGAGATCGCGCACGGACAGGGCAAAAAGCGCTGAGACGGCCCACAGCACGGACGGGTCGAACCGCACGGCACCGGGCTGCACGATCAGCAGAACGCCCAGAAAACCGACTGCGATGCAGGTCCAGCGCCGCCAGCTCACTCTTTCGTCGAGGAAGCCCACCGCACCAACTGCCACGAGAATGGGCGTTGCCTGCGTGATCGCGCCGACTGTGGACAGCGGCACATAGGTCAACGCCAGAACCATGCTGGCCATGCCGATGATCTCGGAGCAGTAGCGCACCAGCAGAACCGGACCGAGCGCGCGGATATCGAACAGGGAATGCCCCGACAGCTTTGCCATGACTGCAAACATCACCAACCCGCCGCCCATGAGATAGAACAGCACTTGCGCTGGTGATAGAACCGATGCCGACAGCTTCACCAACGTGTCGGCCAGGGCGAAGGCTGCCATGGACAGAACCATGAGCAGAATGCCCCGGCTGGCGTTCGTTGTGGTCATTTGTTCGACAGCGTTTTGCGCGTAGTCGCGACCAGCGAAGACCGTCGTGTCGTCAGATACAGGCTGGTCTCGCTGTTCGATACACCGTCAATCTGGCGCAGGGCGCGTAGCATGGCGTCGAGGTCTGCCAGCGTCGGTGCACCGATTTCGCAGACCAGATCCCAGCGCCCGTGGGTGGTGTGAACGGCCAGCACACCAGGCAGCCGGTCGAGGCTTTCGATCACGCGCTCGGTGCCTTGCCCTTCAATTTCGATCAGCACGATCCCGCGCACCGCGTGGCGTTCCACATCGTCACGCACGACCACCGAAAAGCCGACGATCTCGCCATCGCGCTGCAACCGCTGCAACCGAGCGCGCACTGTGGCGCGCGTGACGCCCACGGCGGATGCCAGCTCAGAAAGCGAAGCACGCCCGTCACGCTTCAAATGTGTGATGAGGTCGTGGTCCAAAGTATCCATAGCGGTCACTTGAACCGCGCGAACCGGTCTGTCGAGGTTACAATTTGTGCAATCTGCCGGATTGAAAGTACCGGGTATCCGCTGTGTCTTACACCCAGCAAAACGAACGGATGCTGGCCATGACTGAACGCAGAAACCCGATCCTCATAGGGGCACCCGTAGAGTGCGGTTCGCACCGGCGCGGATGTATTATGGGACCGGCTTCACTGCGAACCGCCGGTCTTATGGAAGCGTTGGTGGAGTTGGGACTGCACGTGGAAGATCGCAGGGATGTGGCACCTGGCACGACGGTTCACCTTGATGGCACCGCGGAGACGCAACGCGCTGCCTGCGCGTCCTGGATCGGGCCGCTCGCAATGGCTGCCTATGCCGCAGCAAAAGCCGGCCTGCCGATCTTTCTGGGCGGGGACCATTTGATGGCCGCTGGCACCGTGACCGGAACGGCGAAGGCTGCACGTGAGCGGGGGCAGGAACCGTTCGTGCTGTGGCTCGATGCCCATCCCGACCTGCACGACCTCTCCTCCACCGCGACGGGCAATCTACACGGCACTCCGGTGGCATATTTCACCGGTCGCGCGGATTTTACGCCACACTTCCCCGCTCCTGTGGCAACCGTTCCACCCGCGAATGTGTGCATGATCGGACTTCGTTCCGTGGACACGGCGGAGCGGACAATTCTCGCCGGAAACGGCAGTGGTGATGGTGGTGCCTTCGACGTCTCCGACATGCGCGCGCTGGATGAAGGCGGTATCGCTGCACCCCTGCGCCGGTTCCTTGCTCGGGTCGCGGCCGCGAACGGCGCGTTGCACGTTTCCTTCGATGTGGATTTTCTCGACCCGTCCATTGCGCCGGCCGTCGGTACCACGGTGCCCGGCGGCGCGACCTTCCGGGAAGCGCATCTCGTGATGGAAATGCTGTGCGATAGCGGCCTCGTCACATCGCTCGATGTAGCCGAACTGAATCCGTTTCTCGACGAACGCGGACGGACCGCCAACCTTCTGGTCGACCTCGTGGCAAGCCTGTTCGGCAAGTCCGTGCTCGACCGTCCCAACCGGAGCTGAACACCATGACCGAGAAGATCATCGAAAAACCCGCGCCCGGACATCTGGCCATGGTGCCGTTCGTGTCTGTGGAAAACATGATGCGGATCGTCAACGAGGCCGGTGTGGGCGCAACGATTGCGGCTATCGCCGAGCGTATCGAGGTCGACTTCCGCCGCTGGCCGTTGTTTGACAAGACGCCCCGCGTTGCCGCCCATTCGCCCGATGGGGTGATCGAGCTTATGCCGACATCGGACGGCGAATTCTACGGTTTTAAATACGTCAACGGTCATCCTGCCAACATGGCGCGCGGGTTTCAGACCGTTACCGCCTTCGGAATACTGGCCTGCGTCGACAACGGTTATCCGGTCATGCTGTCTGAGATGACAGTTCTGACCGCCCTTCGGACGGCTGCAACATCGGTCATGGCCGCGAAATACCTCGCACCGAAGGGTGCCACCACCATGGCGATGATCGGCAACGGCGCGCAGTGCGAGTTTCAGGCGCTGGGCTTCCACACGGTTCTCGGTATTGACGAGGTCCGGCTCTACGATATCGACCCGGCAGCGACCGCCAAAACCGTTCGCAACCTTGAGGGCACGGGTTTGCGGGTTGTGTCCTGCATCAGCGCGCAAGAAGCCATCGAAGGCGCACAGATCATCACAACCTGCACAGCCGACAAGAAGCAGGCGACGATCCTGACCGACAATATGGTGGGTGCCGGTGTTCACCTGAACGCCATCGGTGGCGACTGCCCCGGCAAAACGGAACTGCACCGGGATATTTTGCTGCGCTCCGACATATTCGTCGAGTTCCCGCCGCAAACGTGGGTCGAAGGCGAGATTCAACAACTCGGCCCGGATCATCCCGTCACCGAACTGTGGCAAGTCATTGAAGGCACCGCTGCCGGACGTACCAGTGACGGCCAAATAACACTCTTCGATTCCGTTGGTTTCGCAATGGAAGACTTCTCTGCACTACGGTTCATCCACGATCAGATGGAACAGACAGGTCACTACGTCGAACTCGATATGCTCGCAGACCCCGATGATCCAAGGGATCTATACGGTATGCTAAGGCGGGCCGAATAGGCTGCGGATGAGGACGATAACAGCGGATTGTCAAAGCGATCGAAGTGCTCGCCGGTTAGGCTTTTGCCACCAAACGATTGGTTCGAACCTGGCCGGCGAAGATGGTCTGGAAAAGCCGAACCCGTAATGTATCCAGCAACACCTCGATAAAGCTGAAATACGGCAGCCCCGTCATGCACTCCATGAGAAGCAACCCGGGGGCACTCCGGCTCCACCGACATATATCGCGCCGTTCAGGTACAGTTGTATCATAGCCATAGGCGGTACCTGCGTGATGACGACGATACTTTCTCCGTCAGTCCATACCAGCGAACCACCCGCTGCCAGCGCAGTCAGCACAGCGTCCGACGCCGAGACAGAAGGACCGAAAACGACCGTCGTTTGTGCAAAACCGGGAACCGGGCGTGCCGCTAGAAATGCCGCCGGCAAGGCCAGCGCGAGCAGAACTAACGCCGCCGCCGCGCCATGCCTTCCCCCTCGCGTCAGTCCGTTTGGAGTGCTGCCGTTCGAGCGTAATCGCCAGCCGACCAACAATGGCACAAGCCCGAACACGGCCAGCCAGCCGATGTCCCAGGCAAGGGGGATGTCGGAGTCCATGCGGATGCGATGAATGCCTAAAAGCCAATGGGAGCCGAGGGCGTCGACAACATGCCAGGCCCCGAAACCGATCAAACTCCAGGCTGCAACCAACCTGCCCGACCTGTCGGATGCCAGTGCACCACGCGCATTCCAAAGCTGCCACAAACCCCAGACAGCCACGGCGTACATGAGAACATGATACCAACCATCGGCGGCGATCTGAAAGCGTAGATCTCCATCGAGCGCGCTGAGCAGATGATGCCATTGCAGGATTTGATGAAGCAGCACACCGTCGAAAAAGCCGGATAAAGCGAACCCCAGGGCAAACGTCGCGACAAGCAGTCTTTTCTCGGAAGTCATCGGTTCATTTTCCACATCATGGGCCGACCACAACTAAAGCCACACCGCCAAAGTGCTGCAAGCATCCACCGCTATTGAGGGTGGAGAATGGAAGGCGACCTGTGCCTCGGGTGACTATCCCTTCCCGAGCTTCCAAGTCAGAAAAATCGTTGGAACCGGTCATCGTCTCCATTTTTTTGTCGGTATATCAGATAGTTGTGGAACCAGTGTCAGCATCGGGACTTGTTAGAATATCGGGAAAACTAAGATACCCGATCCCAATCGGTGCCGATCAGCGGAGATATTGTCCTGCAATTGAAGAGTGACCTGTCCTATGATCGAGATAAGATCATGTTGACTTCTGGTTCCGTCGAACCCGAAGCTGTTTGCAACAGGGGCACCCAGTTTCCCACGTCGTTGCAACTGTCTTTGTGGCTTGATGAGAGGCGCACCAATCAGGTGCGACGTGAGGAGAGTTAGCTTTCGGGCGCGATCGATCGGCCGGTTTTCGCCGTTTGCATTCCCGTGCATGACGAAGCGGACGCATTGCCTGCAACATTGGCCGCACTCGATACGGCCCTTCGGTCCTGTTCCGAACGCGGCATTGTCGTTCTGCTGATAAACGACACCCGGGATGGCTCCGCTGATATAGGGCGTAGATGGGCGGTGCGAACCTGCCATGCCTGCGCGATTGTCGAGGTGTCGCTCGACCCTTCCATTCGCAATGCGCCCCATGCCCGGCGGCTCGCTCTGGAAATCGGTGCGAATTTTGGCCCCATGGTGCACTTTTAACCACCGATGCCGGTACGCTAGTGGGGCCCGACTGGATCGCAGCCAACTTGCGCCATCTCGATACCAGTACCGGTTTGATCTGCGGTGCGGTGGATGTGAATGAGGGCGAGATCGACGCTCTACCCGTTGCTGTGCGGATGTGCGGCGCGGCGGAGATGGCATATTTCGCCCTGTCGGAGCGTGCCTGGGCATGTTGGTGCAATGGTACCGGGCCCGTTCCTACGATCCGCGCCATGGGCGCCAGCCTTGCTATCAAAACACATCTTTATCGCCAGATCGGCGGACTTCCACTTCCACCCGTTGCCGAGGACAAAGCGCTTGCGCGCCGCGTTTGACGCGCGGGTCTGCCTGTTATCGAAGCACAGGATGTGCGCGTGACGACATCCTGCCGGCTGGATGCCCGTGCGCGCGGCGGCGTGGGCAATGCCCTGCTGGAGCGCTGCTATCATGATGGTCCCTTCTGCGACGAGGCGCTGGTTCCTGCTGTGGTGCTCTATCGCCGCAGCCGTGTGTGGAACACTCTGTACAGAGAACCCGATGCAGCGCTCGATTTCCAAGATATGTGCGAGCGGCGCACCGGCCTGTCCGCACTGCGCATTCGCTTGAGTGACGTGAAGCGCGAGACGCATCGTCTGGCCCGAATGCTCGATGCGGATGTCCGCTCTGCCGCAGACGAGGGGATTGCGGCATGAACACAGTCAGCACAGCGATCGACACATCCCGCTCACTGCTCGATGACATTGCGCAAAATGCAGTCAAGCGCGATGAGCGCGGTGGTGATATCCTGCCCGATATCGATGCGCTGCGTGAAGCGGGCTGGCTCATGGCATGCTTACCCCGCGCCCAAGATGGGCAGGGGTGGGGGTGTGACCATGCGTCCAAAGAAGCCGCCTTCGACCGGTTGCGTGAGTTGGGTCGCGCCAACCTGTCCGTCGCACGCCTGTTCGAAGGCCATATGAATGCGGTAAAACTGGTCGCGTTACACGGCTTTCCCGCAACGCAATCCATTGCATTCGATGCTGTCGCCAAAGGCGCTTTGATGGGCGTTTGGGGGGCCGATCAGCCTGGGCAGTCGCTCAGCTTCGTCCACACGGGAAACGAGCTGGTGCTGAAGGGTGCCAAGCGTTTTGCTTCGGGTCTCGGCTCCGTATCGTTGGTCGTGGCAAACGCGGATCTCCCCGGAGGACCGCAACTGATGCTCGTACCGATCGACGATGCAGCGCGCAGCGACGCGTCCGGTTGGACCGTATCAGGTATGCGGGCCACCGCTTCCGGCCTCTACGACATGACGGGTTTGCGCCTTACGCACGACCATCTGATCGGTCGCCCGGGTGACTATATGCGCGAACCCTGGTTCGAAGGCGGAGTCTGGCGCTATTGCGCCGCTCATCTGGGCGGGGCCGAGGCACTCTACACCGCCATGTGCGACGCACTGTCCGGTATGGGGCGTGCGGCCGATCCGCATCAGGAATTGCGTATCGCGCGGGCAGCCATCGCCGTGGAAACCGCCCGGTTGTGGGTTCTGCGTGCTGCAACCGCGGTGGAGCGGCCGATCGATCCCAATGATACGGCCGAGGCGGAGAACCGGGCGACGATGTCGCTTCTCGCACGTGATATCACCGAGGACGCCTGTCGCACAATTATTACGACGGTCGAGCAAGCGCTGGGAATGGGTGCGCATTTCGAGGGGCGACCGATCGAACGTATGCGCCGCGATCTCGGTCTGTTTATCTGTCAGGCCGCACCGGATGCCGAGCGCTCGCGGGCCGTCAAAGTGCTGGTCGATCGCGGCGTTCTACCGGGCGATCTGTGAGCGTTCCACAAGCCGCCGAGGGTAGCGTGATTGACGCTGTTGCAAAGGCCGCGCCAATTTTCATCGCAGAACTGGCCCCGTCCGGCGGCGTGCTCGTCATCGTGTCACATCCGGACGATGAAAGCCTTGGGTGCGGTCTTGCAATAGCGGCTGCCCATGCGGCAGGCCGGTCCGTTGCGATCGTTCAACTGATGGACGGCGAAAGCTCACATCCCGGTTCCGCCACCTATTCCCGCGAGCGGTTGGTGGAGCTGCGCCAACGCGAGATGGCCGCTGCGGTTGCGGCACTGGTGCCGGGTCGACAAGTCGATATCGTGCGGGTGCATCTGCCTGACGGGTCGAGCCGGCCCCATCACATCACCGACGACGATCACACGCGCATCGATACGCTGCTGCAGGACGTCGATGCAGGCTGCATATGGACAACCTGGGCGGGTGATCCGCATTGTGACCACGAGACCGCGGCCCATCTGGGTGACACATTGGCACAACGACACGGCTTACCGTTGTGGAACTATATCGTCTGGGGTCGCTTCGGTGACCGCGCTTTGCCAACCTTGCCCCTGCGCAACTTTACCGCGCCGGAACAGGTTGGTGCCAAACTCAAGGCGGTCGCTGCCCACCGTTCGCAATTGACGACGCTTATTCCTGACGATCCGACCGCTTTTATCATGCCGGACGTGCTGACCCGCCACTTCGTCGAACACCCGGAGATCTTCGTGGCTGGAAAGACCTGGTCTGGGCAAACCGTGTTATGAGCGAAGAAGACCGCGCCAAAACCTTCGATGATCTGTTCAGGGCGGACCGCGACCCTTTGGGCGTTCGAAACGAGCGCTTACGAGCGCGATAAACGTCGGGCCACAATGGCTGCCCTCCCTGACCGCCAATTCGCGCGCGGGTTGGAAATCGGGTGTGCCATCGGCGTGTCCACCGCCGATCTCGCATCGCGATGCGATGCTTTGCTCGCTGTCGATATTTCGCGGGCTGCGCTGTCGCGGGCGCAGGAACGCCTTTCCAGTCGACCCCATGTCACATTCCAGCGCGCTCAAATTCCCGACGAGTGGCCCGACGGCCGGTTCGACCTCATCGTTGTGTCGGAAGTGCTCTATTTCCTGAGCGCAGAAGAGGTAGCCCGGGCCGCGGAGCGCGCCTTCGAGGCGCTGGTGTCTGACGGCGTATGCCTCCTCGTCAACTGGACGGAGGACAACACTCTTCCCGTTGACGGCAACGAAGCTGTAGCGACGTTTCAGCAGTCGGCACCATTGACTTCAGTGTTTACCCAAACAGCGGATCACTACCGTATCGACATTGTGAATCGCTGCTGAGCATGGGCGGAAGCCGACGAGTTCTCTATCGAACACTGCCAACGTTTTGGAGTGGGAGCCGGAAGTCTCCTTGACGGAAATGCGTTCTTCGACTTGAGGTTAGCAGATTGATCAAACAGGCATATTTGCCAACCAAGCCTACTGCGACGTTAGATCGCGGACAAATTCTGGCGCTATCAATCTAGAGCGATTGGTGCTCTTTCCATGCACCGTATCAGCGAAGGGTGTGCGGAGAACTTTCTCTATACGAGTCCAAGCAGCCTTAACTGTAACAGTCTCGGAGGTGTTTTGCGCTAGTTCAGGTAGCAGGACTATGTGATGCGTATATTGGTTACCGGTGGTGCAGGGTTCATCGGGTCGCACACATGTATTCAACTGATAGAACAGGGCTTGTACCCTGTCGTCTACGACAATTTCTCGAATTCGAACCCGAACGTAGTCCGGCGTATGAGCACGGTTGCAGGCCGGGATATTTCTGCTGTTCAGGGCGATGTTTGTGACCGGTCCTTGTTGGAAGCCACGATCGATCGGTACGGGTGTGAAGCCGTCATTCATTTTGCTGGCGCGAAGGCCGTTGGTGAAAGCATGGCTGATCCGGTCGGGTATTATTTAAACAATGTCGCAGGAACTTTGACGGTTATCGAGGCGATGTCCAATTGCGGCGTCAACAGGCTGATTTTCTCATCCTCTGCATCCGTCTACGGGCAACCGACCGTCCTGCCGATCCCCGAAGCCCATGCGTTGGCACCGATCAGCGTTTACGGCGACACGAAACTGGTTGCCGAAAATCTCATGAGATCGTTGCACCGGGCTCATCCGGACTGGTCCATCGTCATACTGCGATATTTCAACCCGGTCGGAGCCCACCGTTCGGGTCTGATAGGCGAAGATCCCAATGATATTCCCAACAACCTCATGCCGTACCTGTCACAGGTAGCTGCCGGGTTGCGGCCGGCATTGCAGCTTTTCGGCAACGACTATGACACGACCGATGGCACCGGTGTACGGGACTACATTCACGTGGAGGACCTTGCCGCCGGTCATATCGCGGCGCTTGGAATGCTCGACGACTCCGGTTGCACGGCTTTGAACCTTGGAACGGGTCGGGGGGTAAGCGTACTAGAACTCATCGCCGCCTTCTCGCAAGCGACCGGTCGGTCAGTTCCCTATCAGATAACCCGACGCCGTCCCGGCGATGTGGCGGCCTGCTATGCCGACCCGACACGGGCCCACGATATCCTTGGTTGGAAGGCGCAGCGGACAGTATACGATATGTGCCGCGACAGTTGGAACTGGCAGCAGCGGAGCAGCGATACATTCGACCAGTTGGCGGTGGCAAGAACCGGATGAGCCGCCAGACGGCATAAACCAGCGCACCATAGCTCGGGCGCCTCCGGGTAGTGGATCCCTCCTGTATGCGACCTTCCGTACCCGCCGAACCCTGCTGGTTTCAATCCAGTGCAAACCGATGCAGGACGGAATGTGGCACACGCGCCAAATTGACTGCCAGCGAGGTCGGGCCCGCGGGATAATTGCTGCGTCAGGGAGGCTGTTTGCACCCCTGATCGTTGGCTTTGCTAGGGTTGGGATGGCGTTCGAGTGTTGCGAAATCAGATGGTGAGTCAATCACTTCGCGATACTATCGTCATCATTTCCGACCGCGTCGATACGTGCGCTGATGCTCGGCAAACCCGGCTGTTCTCAGACAAGCTCGATGGTTTTGCGACCCTTGAGGACTTCCATGCATCGAAGCCGGACAGTCCGGGCGCTTCCGTAACAGGTGGATATCTGGAACGGATGCCTTTGGCTTTGGTCCGGCTCGGGATCGTTGACCGGGTTGAGATTTGGCACCATCATCTCGGCGGGGGTCAGTCCACATCCGTTCCGGACGGTGCGTTCCTCACACGCCGCACATTTGCAGTGGACGAGGCCACCCCACCGTTCTCGTCCCGGGCGATGCTCATGCATATCGCCACGTTCGGTCCACCACGTATTCTCTGTGTTTTAGGCCTCGGCGTGGATATGGACATACTCGAAGCCTGCAAATCCAGTTTCCGAATCTACAACTCCATCGACGCGCCGGCTCTTGCGGGTACCGGAAAGCGTCAGCGCCCAGTTCGATCTCGTTCTGACAGGATCGCCCGGCACAGCGCCGTCGTCCAGGCCGCACATCCCGACAAGGCGTGCGCGATTCATGCCGATCGGCCCGGAATTCGCCGATCCCAAGACGTTCCGCCCGCTCGACTTGCCGAAGGAATTCGACATCGTCTATGTGGCGGCAGCCCAGCCCTACAAGCGTCACGACATCCTGTTCGATGCTCTGGTACGTCTGCCGCGCTCCATCCGGGCTTTATGCGTGTTCGGGTATGGAGTAGGACGCCGACGCCTTGCGCCTTGAAGCCGACACCAAAGGTCTCGACGTCTCGTTTGTCGGGCCGCCGGGAGTTCCGTTTGCCGAGGTGAACCGCTTGATGAACCTTGCGCGCATGGGGGTCGTCTGTGGGGTGGACGATGGAGCCCCTGCCAGTTTGGACGGAATACATGGTGCTGGCCGGTCTGCCGGTGCTGGCGAACGACAAGCTGGCTTGCGGGCTGCAGTTCATCACACCCGACACCGGGCAAACGGCATCCGCGGACGGATTTGCCGACGGCATTACGGCAATGTTGAACGATCTCGACACGTTTCAACCCCGTAAGACGGTATTGGAGAATTGGACATGGCCCCATTCCGGCGCCCGTCTGGCTGGACTTATCGAGGATGGAATACGGCGCAAGGAAGCCCTTTCAACCTTTATTGACACGGATAGAAATGGTGGGCTGGCCGCGCTTGCCCCACCCGTATCGACAAGCCAGAACAGAACGCTATCCGCTATCCGCTATCGAAAGGACCTCGGACCTATGAGTTCACAACCGATCGGGAGCTCACAACGGATGGGTTCCGCAGGACAATCCAAAGTCAAACCCCCGCTACTGTGCTTCTCCCATCTGCGATGGGATTTCGTGGTGCAGCGTCCCCAGCATCTGATGCGATTGTTCGCAGCGGAACAGGCTGTTTGGTTTTGGGAGGAACATATCGGTTGCGACCACCCGAGTCCTATCTCGAACATCACCTTTTCCGGCGGACAACGTTACCGCTTTGCGCCCCCGTTTGCCGCACTGGTGGAATGGGGACGAGGTGGAGCAGGGCTTGCGGCAGCTGCTCGATCAGTTCGTCGCAAGTGTGCTGCGCCAAAAACCGGTCTTGTGGTTCTACACACCGCTTGCATTGCCCTACGCGCGGCATTTGGAATGTACCGCGGTCGTTCATGATTGCATGGACGAATTATCCGCGTTCGATTTCGCCGACGGCAGGCTGAAAGGGTTGGAACAGGAGTTGCTCGGATTGGCAGACGTGGTGTTCACCGGTGGTCGCAGCCTGCATGAAGCCCGGCGGGGCCGTCATGATGATATCCACCTGTTTCCCTCCGCAGTGGATGCGCAGCATTTTCAGCAGGCGCGTGGTGCGTGCGATGTGGCGTCCGATTTGAAAGACGTTCCAGGCCCGCGTCTTGGATATTTCGGTGTCATCGACGAGCGGGTGGACCTGGTGCTCCTGCGCGATGTGGCGGCAGCCCGGCCCGATTGGTCGTTCGTCATGGTCGGGCCTGTAGTGAAGATAGACCCGTCCAACCTGCCGCACCTTCCCAACATTCACTGGCTGGGGTCGCGGTCTTACTCCCGAGTTGCCAGCCTATCTGGCCGGATGGAACGTGGCTCTGATGCCCTTCGCCATGAATAAGGCAACCCGCTATATCAGCCCGACCAAAACACCGGAATATTTGGCCGGTGGACGACCGGTCGTCTCCACCCTCGTGCCCGATGTGGTCGCCAGCTATGGCCATCTGGATGGCGTGATTATCGCCGATACAGCGCAGGCATTCATCGCAGGCTGCGAAGAGGCGCTGGCGCTACCAACCGATGGCGAATGGCTCACTGCGGCCGACCGGGTGGTTGCAGAACAACTGGACGCGCACCCAAGCCGCCATGAGCGGCCATATCGAGCGGGTCTCCAAAGCACGCTCCAGCCAACCGGCAAGCCCATCCCTGCGGCGGCACGAAACCGCAGATACTGGTCGTGGGTGCGGCGGTGCCGTATTGGCCGAAGACTGGCAGCCGATGGCGGAAAACGGGTATTCGGTGATCGACAAGCGCGACCACATTGCGGGTAACGCCTTCGATCATCAGGATGCCGCAGGCGTGCTCGTTCACCGCTACGGACCGCATATTTTCCACACCAATGCACAATGGTCGTCGATTATCTGTCGCGTTTTACTCAGTGGCGCCCATACGAGCATCGCGTGTTGGCCGAAGTGGACGGCAAACTGCTGCCGATACCCATCAACCGCACCACGTTGAATGAGCTATAATCGGCACGATCGCTCTCGACCGACGAAGAGGCTGGCGCCTATCTTGCCAGCAGCGCCGAGCCGGTGGACGTGGTCAAGACCTCCCGCGACGTTGTCGTGAATGCGGTGGGACAGCATCTCTACGAGACGTTTTTCCAAGGCTACACGCGCAAGCAATGGGGGCTGGACCCATCGCAACTGGACAAGTCCGTCACATCGCGGGTGCCCACGCGCACCAGCACGGACGACCGCTACTTCCAGGACACTTTCCAGGCCATGCCAGCGGACGGCTACACCGCCATGTTCGAGCGCCTGCTGGACCACCCGAATATCACTGTGGAAACGGGCGTCGATTACGACGACGTGCGGGACGGGCTCAACGTGGAACACACGGTCTATACCGGCCCGGTGGACGCCTTTTTCGGCCATTGCTTCGGGCGTTTGCCGTATCGCTGCCTTGTTCCACGAAACCCACGACAGGAACCGCTTCCAACCGGTTGCTTGTGTGAACCAGCCGCTTGAAAACGTGCCCCATACCCGCATTACGGAATACAAGCACCTGACGGGCATACCTATACTAGACACGAGCTACGAATACCCCTCCGACGAGGGCGACCCGTACTATCCTGTGCCACGGGAGGAAAATCAGGTTCTGTACCGACGCTATGAAGCGCTTGCAGCAGCTATTCCGGATGTATCCTTCGTTGGGCGTCTGGCGACCTACCGGTATTACAACATGGACCAAGTCGTCGCACAGGCGTTGACTACCTACGACCGCTTGCAAAAGGGTACGGGCCGGGGACGGAAGTCGTTGCAGCCTCGCACCAGTGAGAGTGCGGGCGCGGCGGGCAGTCGCGCTGCCGCATTCGCTCCCAGCGTGTCCGAACCCGATCGATGAGCACCAGGCCATTGCGGATCGTGCTCGCAACGGACAGCACAACGCCGTCCGGCGTTGGCCGTCAGATCCTTGCGCAAACACTTGCGGCAATTGGCGGGCATAATGTCATCATCGCCGCGCCGCCATCGTCCGGCCTGCTGGAGGATGCGCGTGCAGCCAAATGTACCGTGCAGGCCTATCTATGCGCACCGACCAGGAGTTCTGCCGACTGGTTGGCCTTCATCGGCACCGATGTGCTGCACGTCCATGCAGGAATAGGCTGGGGAGGGGCATGGTCTCGTCGCTCTGGGTTTGCGTCACCGTGCCGACCAGCACGGTTCCGACCGCCAAAGTCCTATGGTGGTCCTGCGCACGGAACATCTCCCTTACCTGCTGACCCATGCCGGACAGAAGGCGGAGCACACCCATTGGTCGGCCCTGGTGGATGCGACAGTCTGCGTTTCCCAAGCCGTGGCAGACACTTATCGAAGCCGGACACCCCCCGACCGGCTTGCACATCGGCGCGAATGGATCGTACCCGTAGCGACCAGTACGGACCGCGCAGCGACCCGTGACCGTTTGGGCTTGGCCGACGATACGTGCGTGCTCCTGACAGTTGCCCGGTTGAGCGAACAGAAAGGCCACGCGACGCTGCTCGATGCGTTCGGAATTTTGCGCCGCACGCACCTTGACGTGCATTTGCTTCTTGCGGGTGACTGGCCGTCATACGAGCGATCTGGAGGTTCAGATCAGGAACGCCGATCTGACGGTGACTTTGCTCGGCAACCGCACCGATGTCGGCGACCTGCTGGCCGCGTGCGATGTCTTCGTGCTGCCCTCCCGGTTCGAAGGTTTCCCGCTTTCCCTATTGGAAGCCATGGCTGCAGAACGCGCGATCGTGGCAACGGCCAATTGGCGGCACGATGGAGGCATTAGTAGGTTCCAAGCCGATGGTGAGCAGCCATGCGCTTGGACTGTCCCGCCCGACAACCTGGACCGCCTGGCCTCCGCTCTCGCTGCGGCGCTGGATGATCCCGAAGAACGAAGCCGTCGTGCTTCTGCTGCCGCCAAACGCTTCGACCACCATTTCGCTGCAGCCCCGATGGGGGAAGCGATGGCCGCTCTTTACGCTGCAACGCTTGCTTCCGCGCACCTCCCTACCCGTTTCCCGGAACACCTCCCATGACAGATACTACACTGCAGGAACCCGCCGAATTCCGCCCGACACGTATCGGTTTCGTAGGTGCCGGTGGCATCGCCCACCGACACCTCGATATCCTGTCGCGTTTCGATGACGTGGAAATCGTAGCCTTCGCCGATACCGACATGCACCGTGCCGAACAGGCTGCTGCGCCTTTTCAGGCGCGCGCCTTCGATGGTCACGAGGCAATGCTGGAGGCGGTGGAGCTCGATGCACTCTACATCTGCATCCCACCGTTTGCCCATGGCGATGTGGAGCGCGCAGCGATTGCACGGGGCATTGCGCATCCTTCGTCGAAAAACCCGTTGCGCTCGATCTGGAACAGGCCCGCAGCATTGCAGCCGAGATCGAGCAGGCGTGCCTCATCACGGCAACCGGCTATCACTGGCGCTATCTCGATACGGTAGACGAAGCCCGCGCCCTGTTGCGCGACAATCCGGCCCAACTCGTTTCCGGTTACTGGGCTGGATAGCACGCCCCCACCGCAATGGTGGTGGAAGCAAGACCAGTCGGGCGGGCAGGTCGAACAGGCCACTCATCTGCTTGACCTGGCACGGTTTCTTCTGGGCGAAGTGGTTGAGGTCTACGGACGTACGGCCTACCGCGAGCGGGACGATTTTCCAGGCCTGGATGTGCCGACGACCACCACCGCAACGCTGACATTCGCCTCCGGCGTGGTCGCCATCGCGTCGACCTGTCTGCTGGGCTGGAACCACCGTGTCGGGCTTCACATGTTTGCCGACAAGCTGGCCATCGAACTCGACGACGACATCATGGTCGATACGGGCCATGGGCGCCCTCAGCGTCGTGCCGAGGGTGACCCGGTTTGGCGGGAGGATCGCGATTTCATCGACGCGGTACGTGGAGGGGAGAACCGTATCCGTGCACCTTACGCCGATGCCCTGCAGTCGCATGCGCTGGCTCTAGCGGTGCTGGAGTCGGCTCGCAGTGGACAACCGGTAAAACTCGATGGCGAAGGCACACCGAGGGCCGATCCGGCACCCCTGCGGATGCAACCCGGACCGGAGAGGGGCCGATCAGGGCCCGCCGCCGGGGCACCGTCATGTGCGCTCACTCGGAATCGAGCGGTCGCACCAGGCCTATATTCATGGCTACGATGAGGCGCCGCCGCATGACGGGCAGGTGCGCCTCGATACGCTCTATTCGGGTTTCTCAGCCGGTACGGAGCTGACCTTCTACAAGGGCACCAACCCCTACCTCCATTCACGGTGGGACGAGGGCCGGGGCGTCTTCCAGCCGGGGGAAGCCGGCATGCATTACCCGGTGCCGTTCCTCGGTTACATGGAAGTCGCGCGGATCGCCCAATCCCGCGCTCATGGTTTCCACGATGGCCAGCATGTTGCGCTCACCTGCGGCCACAAAACCGGACATTTAGCCGACCCGTTCCACGATACACTGACAGCGATGCCCGATACACTCGATCCGATGCTGGGCATTTACGTCGCCCAGATGGTCCTGATCGCCAAACCGGTATTCTCCATGCCGATGCCGAGATGATGGGACCATCCGTCTCACGGTTCTGGGCGAAGGGTTGGTGGACCGTCCTACACTGGTTATCGGCGGCGGTGTCGTTGGGGTTGCTGACAGCTTTGTTTGCCGCCCTAGCAGGCGCAAGCGAGGTCGTGGTGGCAGATCCCTCACCCTTCCGTCGCGCATGTGCGGAGGCTTTAGGCCTGACCGCAATGGAAGAAGGCCAAGCGGTGGACTATGCCAAGGCCCGCTGGCGCCATGGCGGCAACGACCGGGGTTCCGATATCGTTTTTCATAGATGAGCCGATGCGGGTCTCTGCACGCCGGCATGCGCGCGTTGCGCCCGCAGGGCTGCGTGATCGATCTGGCTTTCTATCCAGGCCGCGGAACCGACGCCCTGCGCCTTGGGGAGGAGTTCCACCACAACGGCCTGTCGCTGCGCTGCGCCCAGATCGGCCGCATGCCCCGCGGGCTTGGTGGAGTCTGGCCGAAGGCACGCCTGAGCCAGGGAAACCCTAAAGCTTCTGCAAGCGCGCGGAGAGACGCATCAAACGTCACATGATAACCCACGTTATCCCATTCGGAGATACCCCCGGGTTTCTCGCACATCTGGTCGCTGACCGCCCGGACATGATCCAGGTCGTGTTCGATATGCAAGCGTGAGCGATGCACACGAGCCTCCGCGCTCCGTCGACGATGGACCGGACGATCTGAACCCTGCCGTCCTGCACTGGGTCGAACCGGAGCATGAGCCGATCTCGGTTCTGTTCGTCTTCGCGTGGCTTGTCGTTGGTGGCGAGGAAACGGAGGTTCGGTTGCTTGCAGAAGCCCTGGACCCGGCCCGGTTCCGCATCGAGGTGGTCGCCTGCTTCCGCAAGCCCGGCATGCCGGAACAGACCCACGACCAGTTGCACAGGGCAGGCGTTGCCGTCGACACCGTGCCTTATGCGCTGTCGATGGAAGACACCGTGGCCTATCTGGCTGATAAAGTCGGTCGTTACGATGTGGTCGTATCGTGTCAGGACGTAGCCGACATCTATCCCGCGCTTGAACGCATGCGGTTGCCACCGCCACTCATCGAGCATGGCGGGCTCGTGCGCGAGGCGTTGTCGGGGCCCAAACACCTGACATCCCGTTACGTCGGCGTATGTCGCACGATCCGGGATGCGGCCGCGTCCCGCATGCCGGGCCGTGAGCACCATACGATCGAAATCCCGTCCATGGTCGATCTTGAAGTCGTGCATCCCGAACGCCGTGCAGCGGTTCGTGCCGCGCTTGGCATTGCGCCGGAAACGCCTCTGATCGGGTGGGTCGGGCGTCTGGATGCCAAGAAGCGCGTCGAAGACTTTATTGACGCTGCCACTATTGTGGCGGCCAGCCGGCCCGACACCCGCTTCGTCGTGATCGGCGGCCCCGACGCCTTCATGCCGGACTATGCCAAGTCGTTATACGCCCGCGCCAGTGCGCTCGGTTTGGCAAACACACTGATGTTTCTTGGCGACCGCGCCGATATACCGGACCTGATGGTCGCGCTGGACGTATTCGTCTGGCTGTCACGGGACGAGGGCATGCCCCATGTCATCGGTGAAGCGGGTGCGGCTTCCCTGCCGGTCATCGCCACGCGAGATAACGGGAGCCTTCAACAGATCGACGACGGGGCGAGCGGACTGTTCGTGCCCCACGAGGACCCGCCTGCGGTGGCCAACGCCATGCTGCGGCTCATCGAAGACCCATCGCTGCGTCATCGTCTCGGCGATGCGTTACGGGCGAAGGTCGAGCGTGATTACGCCGTGCCCGTCGTGGCGAAGGTTTGGGCATCCTCTGCTGGAAGAGGTTGTGGCCGAGAGACCGGCTGCGCCACCCCCGTCTTTATTCGCCAGCTTCCTGCAAGGCGGGTTCGAATCCTCCACCCATCGGCGTGCCCACGACCGTGCCCGTGTCGACATGATCGCTACAACTGGCCACGATATCAACGCGGCGACCGACTATGCCCTTCTGCGCGAACAGGGCATCGGCACTGTGCGGGACGCAGTACGTTGGCACCTGATTGAAATCGTGCCGGGCCAGTACGATTGGTCGAGCCTCGACAGCCAGCTTGCCGCTGCCGAACGCGGCAATATGCAAGTCATCTGGGACCTGATGCATTACGGCTGGCCGGACGATATCGACGTCTGGACCCCTGCTTTGGTGGATCGGTTCGCGCGGTTTGCAACCGCAGCGGCCAACTACATCGCACAGAGAACGCCGGGTGCCCCTATGTTCGCGCCCGTCAACGAGATCTCCTTTCTTGCCTGGGCCGGTGGGGATGCGGATATCTGAACCCGTTTTGCCACCACCGCGCGCACGAACTGAAAGTGCAGCTGACACGCGCGGCCATCGTCGCCATGGACGCCATCCGCGCAGTCCTGCCGAGCGCTTGCTTCGTCCATGTCGATCCAATCATCAATGTGGTCGCGGATGTGACCCGGCCCAAGATCGTTTCCATGCCGAAGGCCATCGCCAGGCGCAGTTTCAAGCCTGGGACATGATCGAAGGGCGTGCCTGGCCGCAACTCGGTGGACGGCCCGATTTGCTGGATATCGTTGGCGTGAATTACTACCACAACAACCAGTGGATCCACGGTGGCCCGCCCATCGATATGGACCACCAACAATACAAGCCGTTGCGCTTTCTTTTATTTGAAACCTACGAACGCTACGGCGCCGATCATGATTGCCGAAACCGGTATCGAAGGCGCGTACGTCCGGAAATGGCTGGCCTATGTCTGTGCGGAAATGCGCGCAGCCCGCAAGATGGGTGTGCCAGTGGAGGGTATATGCCTGTATCCCGTTCTGGACCATCCGGGCTGGGATGGCGCCATTGCCAAACGGGTTGCTCAAGTTCGGCGGTAAGACCGACCCGCGTTCCATCTACCAGCCGCTTCAGCAGGAATTGAAACGCCAGATGACTCTATAGGCCAGGCTCCGAATCCGTGACAGCGAGGCACTCACCTATCTCCGTCGTTCGAGGCTTGTTAGGCTTCGCCATTGCGAGGGTTTCAGGTCCAGTACAGAAGATGACCATCCGGTAGCGCTTGCGGAACCTGACGGTTGAAGAAGGCTTTCATGTCGGCCATCAGATCGCGGGGGTAGACGAATTTGACGGAACCGAACTTGGTCCGTTTCTGTACGCGCACCTGTTCGTCCATCTCCAATGCACTCGCCGGATACCACTCCGTGAGCACGGCCTTGGAGCCGGGGGTGAACCGGTGTGTGATGAGTTCGATCGTAACGTTGGGACGGTTGATACGGGATAGGGCCTGTGCCGCTTGATCGAGCAGTTCCGTGTAATGGTGCTCCCAATCCTCAATCGGCATGATGGGTGCAATCGTCAGGCCGACCGGGTACCCCGCTTCGGGCCAGGCGACCCATCGCCGACAGCCGGTCTGCCAGTTTGGCCGGACCGACCTTCGAAACGGCGCGTTATCGGTTCGGCATTCACAGAGAACCGCGCCCGCGTCCGGCCCCGGTGGTCGATATCTAGCAGCGGTTCGATGCCATCGTATTTCGTCGTAAATCGAAGTTGGACGTCCGCATCCCACTTGCCGAACCAGGCGAACCGTGTCCGACAGCAAACCGGTCATCGGTTCGATGCCGAGCGGATCCGTATAGCAGGATGCTTCAAACGTCGTGCCTTCCCCGACGCGGTGTTTGGACTTTGACGTAATTGTACCTTGACCAAGGCAAGGCCCGAGTTCTGCCAAAACCTCCGGCAAATTCGCGTGAACCCGCGTTACCGGCGGCCCTTTCAAAGAGCCTGCCAGATAGCAGTATTGGCAGTGAGCCGGACAACCGGTAGCCAGATCGAACCGAAAGTCGGCCGATGGGAATGGGCTGCGGACGTCGTTT
>CAWJDI010000002.1:0-519270 GCA_963841615.1 uncultured Alphaproteobacteria bacterium
ACCAACTTCTTACAGTATATCAATTCACATCCTGTTTCCTAATCCCATTTCCGGCTCTTACACTCGAGGAAAGTTCGAATTTTTCAGATATTCGACGAACTTTTGTGTCGATTTTAGTTCTCACGCCACCATCAAGCAAGCCGGTAATTCGGCAGGCTCGTGACGTGCCGCGACAGACAACGCCATAGCCAACGCGACGAGTTCATCGATCCTTCCGGTGGCCTTCGATTTGTCCAGCTTGCGTCCACCGGCAGCATCCACCGTCACAATCGCATTGGCAGCGCACATGGTAAGAATAGGATGGCCTCCGTGGTGCAACTGGCCTTCCGCAACGGCCCTTTCCAGCGCGTCGATAGCAGGAGACATATCCCTGAAGCCCTGCCCGTGTTCCAGCAGCGGAACGTCCGCACCAATCGCAGTCAATTCACGCCTCAAGTCTTCGATGCGCCATCTATCATAAGCGATGGTTTGAACGTCGAACCGGGCCGCGTTCCTCGGCAATGGCTTCGGCTATGAATGCCGGATCGATGGTGCGGCCAGGTATCAAAAACAGGTGCCCTTCACGCGCCCACACATCGTAGGGCACCCTGTCCGTGTCGCTCTTTTCCGCAATCTCTTCCGCCGGTAGCCAGAACCTCGGCAAGCAATCAAAACCGCCATCATCGCGCGGGAAAACCCACACCAAGGCCGACAGATCGCGCCCGCCGGATAGATCAAGCGCCCCGAACGCAACACGGCCCGCAAGATCGGCAGGTATTGCACCGGCGCAGGAGTCCCACTCCGCTTTCGCAACAAACCGGGAGTGCGCGGCGATGCGCTCATTCAATATGAGGTTGCGGAAGCTATTTTCCTTTGACGGTATGCGTTGCGCCTGTTCCGCCTGCCGCACCACATCGGCCAGCGAACGAAAGTCATCGAGCGCGGGATTTGCCTTGCGCCACGTCTCCACTGACCACGGATCGTCGCCCGGATCGGCCCTATACGTCTTGGCATAGAATGAGGCGTCCACCACCTCGCCTGCTTCCACCTTGGCGCCATAATCGATCAATTCGGAAAACGGGTGTGCGTCGTCCGGTGCCTGTGTCGAGATCACAACCGTCAACGGTTCTTCTCGTGCCCCCTGCGCAGAATCCAAGGCGTCGAACAAATGCCGGTTCGGGGCCGTGCCCATCTCGTCCACAACCGTAAAGCTAGGTGATAGTCCCATCTTAGTGGTGGCGTCGGCGGATAGTGCGGTAAAGGTGCTGCCCTTTCCCTGCCCGTCCTGCACCTCAATAATTTTGTTGAACCGCTTTATATTCACCCTTTCGAGCAATTCGGCATGGGCCAGCAATATCGCTTCCATCTCCGCGAAGATTTTACCGGCCTGCGCTTTGTCATTTGCGGCGGCGTAGCACTCGCCGCGTGGTTCGGATTCAGGGCCAAGCAGGTGACACAATGCCAGACCAGCGATCAACTGGGTTTTGCCATTTTTCCGCGCCACCGATAAAACCGCCGTCCGCACTGGCCTCCCGCCGTCCTCGTCCTCCGCATAGACATTTTCAAGCCATTCGCGCTGCCAAGGGCGCATCCGCAATTTTTGTCCGGCCAGCTTGCCTTGTGTGACTGGTAAATCCTCCAGAAACGCAATCACACGCTCGACACGGCTCATCGCACCCTCGTCCCAGGGCATGATAGTGCGAAGCGGCCCCGCCAAAACGTCCGCCACCTTGCTCTTTTTCGCCCCTGGCCCCCTCAGCCCCATTAGACGGCTCCTGTTCCGTGAGAAACTAAGTCTGTCTTGTTGTCCCCGCACGGCCCCCAGGCTGTTTTATGCAGTGTTTTCAAGCCCCCCGGTGTGCCATAGCGGCCCGCTGGTGCGCTCCATCCATCGTCGGCGAGTGGGTTGCCATCCACGTCGCAACCCTTCGCCATGCGCCCTCTATGGGTGCCAGTGTCATGGCTGGCCGTCTTGAAATTGTGGCATTCCGCGCAAAGCGAATTGAGATCATCGAGCGGTGGAAACGCTGGCCCGCCGTCTGCAATCGAGTGGTGATGATCCACAACCGTTGCCGGTTCGATGACTTCCCGCACTAGACAGAACTGGCACAATGGTTCGGCCTGTAGCTTCCGCAAGCGCAAGGATTTCCATCGGGCCGTATTGTATGGATAGCGGCTCACTCTGTTTTGCTTTCGGTGGGGTGCTCACCCTGCGGGGCTTCAACCCCGTGGGGGTGTTCAACCCCACCTGGGGGGTATGGGGGGTTGTGTGGACAGGTAGGTTGAATGGGGTTGAAGGGGGGTTGAACGTGGGGTTGGACAGGTGCCACCTCCAGCCACCGCTCCGGACGGGAGCGCGGGCCATCCTCTTTTATGATGATAACCTTTCGATCCTGAAGACGTGCCTGCGCTTTGGCTATCCGCTTCAACGGAACGCCCTTGGCCTCATCTTCCAACGGCATGAGCTTCGTTGCGCCATTCTTCCCGCTCTTCGGCCCTACCTTCGTGCCGCGCTTGCGCAGCTTTTCCAGCACAACAAGGAATGTCGCTTCGTCGGCTTCGTCCCTGTCAGTCAACAGGTGAACGGGCCGCTCGCCTTCCAAGCCGATTGTTCCATCCTCCATTCTGCAAAGTTTGATAGCGGCGGCTTTCGGGCCGTAGTTCGATTTCTTGCTCGTTAGCTCCAAGCCGTCGAGTCTCATCCTCGTCTTGCGTTTCGGTAAGCCAATACCGGGCGCGAACGGTGTTGTTCCATGCCGTCGAACCGGACGATCCGGTGCCGGTAGCCATGCCCGCAACACTAGGGTGAGAGAGCAGCAAGGTTGCGCAATTCGCTTCCATCGCAAGGCCATTTAATGCCTGAACGAACGCGCGCACCTGCACCCTGTCGATTTCGTTACCGCCAAACAGGTTCGCGGACGTGTCGAACACAATCAATACCGGATCGAACGCCACGGCTTTGGCCCGGAAGTCCGTCCAGAATGAGGTTGAGATTAGGGGTGCCGCCTTGCCCGGCATAACGAGCGTTGCATCCTGCCCGGCCATCGGAACAATGCGCATACCTGCCATATCTCGCGGCTGCCCGCCCAAACGGGAAGCAATGGCCTGGGTGCGGCGCCAAAATTCGTCGGCTTCATCTTCAGCGCCGAGATACAAGACGCGGCCAGGTTTCGGCGTCATATCTAGCGTGGTGCCACCCATTGCAACGGCGGCAGAAAGCTGAAGCGCAAGCATGGATTTGCCGACGCCACCATCGCCCGTGAGAATTGTTGTGGTGCGCATCGGAATGAGGCTGTCGATAAGCCATTCACGACGGGGCGCGGTTCGGCCCTGCCAATCGGCAGGGTTCAGCCAATCGACGGACGACGCGGGCGCGTTATCGTTCGCTGCCGTTGTGGCCTGCGCAGTTAGCCGTGCATTGCCGTCCACAACAGCCGCATCGATTCGGGCCAGTTCGCTAGCAACGTGCGCGGTTAGGCGCTCGGCTTCGGCTTGAAGTGCCGCTTCCCGCTCGGCCACTTCCCGTTCGCGGACGGACCGTGTGTAGGTCTCAAGGCCGTCGAAAGAATTAACTGGATTCTGGTTATTTTTTCTTGACTTCTCGTGCATAAAGGTGTATGACTTTCGGTAGGATATGTGACTTTTGAACCCCTTCTAGCTGGCCGGCTGGGAGGGGTTTTTCGTTGGGGATAAGACGTTTGTTGGTTTGTCTGGCCGTAGCCAAGGCGCGGGTTTTCACTTGCGATTTCATGCAAGGTGATTTTGGCTAATACGCCTTTAAGTGTTTGAAATCGTTAGGTTGATAGATTCCCCTAGGGACTACCAGCCGTTTCCCACCATTGCCGGCTATCTAAGCGTTGCCAGCGCAAGGCACCGGCCTTCGCGCGCCTGCAAGGTCGCGGGCCCGGATACGGCGTTTGAAACGCCCAACGTATCACCCAATTTTATATCGACACTGTCCAATGGCCAGCGTGCGCCCGTAATCGTTACACCTCGCAAATCGCTGAAAGCCAGCAGCGAAAACAGGGTGGCGTCAGGCCAATCCGGCTTCACCGGATGCGCGCAAACCACCAACCCCTCCTCCACTCCGCTGGTTAGAACCACTCCAACACCCGCATCGGCCAGCCGGAACGCCATCAACATATGCGCCGTGGCCTGGTCGGCCCGGCCGCCGAATGCGCCGACAAGTGTGAGATGCTTTGCACCGCCTGCGAGAGCCACCTCCATAGCAAGGTCGCCGTCCGTCGCGTTCTTCGCCGGCTGGTGCGTCTGACGTGCCACATCCGAATAGCGGTGCTGCAATTCCGCATCGGAGGAATCGAAATCACCAATCCACAATTCGGGCGTCACACTAAGCGCCATGGCATGACGGATACCGCTATCAGCAGCGATGACCCGTGTGCCTTCCACCTGCTCCCGCAACCGCGGCGTGGCGGTGATGCCGCCGCCCAGTAAAACCGTCCAGCGGCTTTCAGTCGAATACTCGTCCATATGCAGCGCTTGTCATCGTATCCGTTTCAGCGCTATGGATAGGCAGCTTTCGGGGTGCCCGCCAGTCGTCAAGACAACGGGCTGAGAGGATGTAAATCCAACCCGTTGAACCTGATCCGGCTCGCACCGGCGTAGGAAAAGAGCGGCCACCGGTAGTTTACCAAGGCACTCCCCATACGTCTCGCAGCCTTCTCACCGAAGGATATCTCATGCGCTCACTTCTCACATTCGCTTTCGCAGCAGCCCTTTCCACTGCAACGGCCACCGCTGCAATAGCAGCGGACAAGTCCGTTCTCACCGTTTACACCTATGACAGCTTCACCGCCGAGTGGGGCCCGGGTCCGAAGGTCGAGGAAGCCTTCGAGGCGACCTGTGAATGCGACCTGCAATGGGTTGCGCTTGCCGATGGCGTCGCACTGCTTAACCGCCTGAAACTCGAAGGCGACGGCTCAAAGGCGGATGTCGTGCTCGGCCTCGATACCAACCTCACCGTCGAAGCGGCAAACACCGGCCTGTTCGCGCCTGCTGAAATTGACATGGCCGCAATCACCGTTCCAGGTGATTTCCAGAGCGATATGTTCGTGCCCTACGACTACGCGCACTTTGCTGTCATCTACGACCGCGAGTCCGGCATAGAGCCGCCCAAGAGTCTGGCCGAACTGGTCGATGGAACCGGAACCGGCAAGATCGTCATTCAAGACCCCCGCACTTCCACTCCCGGCCTCGGCCTGCTGCTTTGGATGAAGGCGGTATATGGCGACGAGGCGGGCGCGGCATGGGAGAAATTGCGCGACCGCGTGCTTACGGTCACGCCGGGCTGGTCGGAGGCTTACGGGCTGTTCACCAAGGGCGAGGCAGAGATGGTGCTATCCTACTCCACGTCTCCCGCCTACCATCTGATCGCGGAGGAAACGGACCGCTACGCCGCACTGAACTTCCCCGAAGGCCACACGCTACAGATCGAAGTCGCGGGTCTGTTGACATCAGCAAGCGAGCCGGAACTGGCGAAAACCTTCCTGCAATTCATCACGACCCCGGCCTTTCAGGATATCATTCCCACGAACAACTGGATGCGGCCCGCCGCCGCCACATCCGCCCCCTTGCCGGAAGCGTTCGACACGCTGATTGCACCGGAAACGTTGACCATCGCGCCGGACGTCGTGGCCGAAAACCGCAAGGCTTGGATTGACGAATGGCTTGCGGCCATGAGCCGCTAAAGGCACGGGCATGAAGGCGCAGGTGGCGGGTGCGGCGGCATTTGCCCTCATCGCCACCATCATTGCCGGGGCAGCCCTCGCCCTCGCCTCTCGTGGCGGTGGTGATGCTGCGGGGGCGTTCGATTTCTACCTGCTGCGGGTTGTGCGTTTCACACTCTGGCAGGCGACGCTTTCCACCGCCTTGTCATTGCTCGTCGCAATCCCCCTGGCCGTCGCCCTGTCGCGTATGCCGAACCTGCCGGGCCGCACATTCATCGTGCGCCTGTTCGGCCTGCCGTTGGCCTTGCCCGCCATCGTTGCCGTATTCGGTGTGCTAGCCGTCTGGGGCCGCAACGGCTGGTTTGCCGAAGGTTTGGTGGCGCTTGGCATCGAAAACGCTCCCAGCATCTACGGCCTGTCCGGTATCCTGATCGCCCATGTATTCTTCAACGCTCCCCTCGCTGCACGGCTATTGCTGGAGCAACTCGACCGTATCCCGCTTGAGCAATGGCGTACCGCGCAGCAGCTTGGCCTTAGTGGCCGGGCAGTCTGGCGCTATGTGGAATGGCCTTCCTTGCGCGCCGCATTGCCGGGCATTGCGGGCCTCGTCTTCATGCTGTGCCTCACCAGTTTCGCAATCGTTCTGGTGCTGGGCGGTGGGCCGGGGGCGACGACGCTGGAAGTGGCTATTTATCAATCGTTGCGCTTCGATTTCGACCCCGGAAGAGCGGTCGCTCTGGCCGCGGTCCAATTGGCGTTGACGCTTTCGATCCTGTCGCTTTTGTCCCTTTCCGCGTTCCGTCTTGTGCAGGAAGCGGGGCTGAATACACGACGGCCGGACGTCTTATCGCGTTTCGGGAAATGGATCGCGGGCGGGTTCGTTATGCTGGCTACTGGGTTCGTCGCCCTGCCTCTTGCCGCGACAGTGGTGGACGGCATCGCCGCCGATCTCTTCCGGCTCATCGGAGAAAACACCGTCCGCAAAGCGCTGTTCACCTCCATTCTCGTCGCAATCCCCGCCGCCTTAACGGCAATCGCGCTTGCCCTGGCCGTGCTAGAGGCGGAACGCGCAGCGCGAAACGCGCTTTGGTCGCGGCTATTGGCCGTTGCAGGCAGCATCACCTTGGTCGTACCGCCGGTCCTCATCGGCGCAGGCTGGTTCGTATTTCTCGCTGGTTCTGTGGGCGAAACGGGCCTCGGCGTGGTCCTGCTCGTGCTGACGAATGCACTCATCGCCTTGCCTTTCGCAGTGCGTGTTCTCGGCCCCGCGCTCGACCATATGCATCAGACCACGGACCGCCTGTCCGCCATGCTTGCCATCGAAGGCTGGCGCTGGGTCCGGCTGGTGGGCTGGCCCGTTTTGCGCCGCCCGCTCGCAACAGCCGCTACCTTCGCCGCCGCGCTTTCCTTGGGAGACTTGGGAGCAATCGCCATGCTCGCGTCGGACGATCTCATCACGCTGCCCTACCTGCTGATGCAACGTCTCGGCAGCTACCGCACCGACGATGCAGCCGGTATCGCGCTCATTCTTGCGGCACTGGCGCTCACAATCTTCACCGTCGGCGACCGATTGCGAAAGGTCACGCCATGACCGGTGGACAGATCGACATGCGCGGCGTCGATTTCGCCTACGGCGATACCGCGTTCGAATTCGACCTGCATGTGAAGTCTGGCGATACGCTGGCGATCCTCGGGCCTAGCGGGTCCGGTAAATCGACGTTGCTACTTCTGCTGGCGGGCTTCGAAAAGCCCCGTGAAGGCCGCATCGAAATCGGGGGCACCGATATCACGACCCTGCCGCCGCAGGACCGGCCCTTCTCGATGATCTTTCAGGACCACAACCTGTTTCCCCATCTCGATATCGCGACCAATGTGGCCCTCGGCCTGCCAAACGAGGCCGATCCTGCAAAGCGCGTCGAACAGGCTCTTATTGAAGTCGGTCTCGGCAGCTATGGCCCGCGCAAACCGGGTGACCTGTCCGGCGGCGAGCGCCAGCGGGTCGCGCTCGCCCGCTGCATGTTGCGCGACAAGCCGGTTCTGCTGCTCGATGAGCCCCTCACCGCCCTCGGCCCGGCCATGCGCGCTGAGATGCTGGCGGCGCTGAAGAAACTGCGGGATGAGCGCGGCGTTACCATCGTTATGGTCACCCACAATCCTGGCGATGCCCGCGCGCTGGCTAACCGGACGGCATTTCTGCACGCGGGCAGGATCGCAATGGAAGGCCCGACCGACGCCATTCTCGCCCATCCGGACCTCGCCGCTTATTTGGGGCCGTCCCCTTAGAGCCATTGTGCCGCAGGCTTCACGCCGCTAACGTCTGCGTTCCAACGCGCCTGGGGAGGGGCCGGGATGGGACTTCTGCAAGCCAGCGTGGCGGTGCTCGCACGCATTAACATGGTCATTCTCGCCATCATGCGCCAGCTCGGCTGGATGTGCGTGGCAGCGATGGTGACGATCATTCTCGTGCAGGTGATCTATCGCTACGGCCTCAACAGCCCGCTGAACTGGACCGAGGAAGCAGCGCGTTTCCTCATGCTTTGGCTCATCGCCTTCATGGCACCGTCCGCCTACCGCTGGGGCGGGTTCGTATCCATCGACATGCTGGCCGACGCTCTGCCCCACAGGGCACGTGAGGTGCTGGTGCTGTTTCTCACGCTCGTTGCCACACTGGTTCTGGTCGTGCTCGTCAGCCACGCTATCGACCATTACAACGCGGGCAAAATCTTCAAATCTGCCTCGCTGAAGATACCGCTGAAATATCTCTACCTCTCGCTCGGAGTCTGTTTCAGCCTCATGTTGCTGGTCAACATCGAACTGCTGCTGCGCTCGATCGGCCGCTTGTTCGGCATGGACAGGCCGGGCTTCGAGCCGCCTTCCATGCCGCCCGAATTGCAGGCGGAATAGCCCCGTGCTGTCGCTGTTTCTCGCTGTCTTTCTCGTCTTCCTGCTGATCGGAATGCCGGTTTTCTTCGCCATGCTGGCCGCTCCCGGCATCATGCTGTTCAGCGAGGATATGAGCCGCGACATCGCGCTGATGTACCGCAACATCTTCAACGGGATGGATTCATTCCCGTTGATGGCGATCCCCTTCTTCATGCTGGCGGGCGAGTTGATGAACAGGGGCGGTATCACGATCCGTCTGGTGGAACTGGCGCAGGCACTCATCGGCCACCTGCGTGGAGGGTTGGCCCATGTGAACATCCTGTCGTCCATGCTGTTTGCGGGCCTCTCCGGTTCGGCCGTCGCCGATACGTCTGCGCTCGGGTCCATGCTCATTCCGGCGATGGAGAAGAACGGCTACACCCGCAAATTCGCCGCCGCCATCACCGCTGCGTCCTCCGTTATCGGCCCGATCATCCCGCCGTCCGGCATCATGATCATCTACGCTTATGTGATGGAAGTATCGGTCGCGGCACTGTTTGCCGCCGGTATCGTGCCCGGCATTCTGGTCGGCGGCGGCTTGATGGTGATGACGGGCCTGATGGCCAAACGCTACGACTATCCGGCTGCCGAACGGGTGATAAAGTCAGACCTGAGCCTTGGATTCCTCGAAAACTGGTTGGCCAAAATCTTTGGCGTGCTGGTGCTGGGTGCCGCATTCTATCTGGGGCTTTCCGGCCCGTTCGGCGAAGGCTGGATCACGTCTGCGGTCTGTCTCGCCGTCGCATTCGCCTTTGCAATGGGCCTGCGCGCGGCGATGAGCCCCGAATTCCGCGCGGTCGCCAAGCGCGCCGTGCTGCCTATGCTGACACCGATTATCATTCTCGGCGGTATTCTGGGCGGAGTCTTCACACCGACTGAAGCAAGCGCTGTCGCGGCCTTCTACGCGCTCATCATCGGTTTGTTCATCACAGGATCGCTGAAGACAAGAGACATTCCCGATGTCTTCGGGAAAGCTGCAATGACGTCCGCCGTCGTTCTTCTGCTTGTCGGCGCCGCCATGGCGTTCAAGACGGTCGTCGGCCTGTCCCGCGTCGCGGAGGACTTGGCGTCGTGGATCCTGACCCTCTCGGACAATCCGCTGGTGCTGCTGCTGCTCATCAACATCCTGCTGTTCATCGTCGGCATGTTTCTCGACGCGGGCCCGGCCATCATCATTCTTGGGCCGATCCTTGGGCCCATCTTCCTGTCGATGGGCGTCGACCCGATCCACTTCGCCATCATCATGTCGGTCAATTTGACAGTGGGGTTGGCAACACCGCCGATGGGGCTTGTGCTGTTCGTGGCCAGTTCCGTTTCCGGCGTGAAGGTGGAGCAGATATCCAAGGCAATCCTGCCATTTCTCGCCGTGGAAGTGCTCGTTATCTTCCTCATCACCTACATTCCGGCAATTTCGCTTACGATTCCGCGGTTGCTGGGCTACGTTCAATGAAGACCAATGGGAGGACTACAAACATGAATTCGATCGCAAAACGTCTCACCGGCGCGGCCCTCGGGTTGGCGCTTGCAGCGGGCGGCATTTCAACCGCATTCGCCGCCGACATCACCCTGCGCGCGACCGCAAACTCCAACGAGAACGATGAGGATGCCGACGGCCTTGCCGTCTTCAAGAACTACGTCGAAAGCGCCTCCAACGGCACCATCGCTGTCGACACCTTTATCGGCACCCAGCTTTGTTCGAAGGGTGCCGAATGCTTGCAGGGCGTCGGGGACGGGTCTATCGACATCTACATCTCCACGTCCGGCGGCGCGGCGGGTGCATTTCCCGTATGTGCAGGTGCTCGATCTGCCCTATCTGATGCGCGACGACCGCGTGGCTGAAAAAGTGCTGACCGATTCCGATTTCACCGCGATGATGCGCAAGAAAATTCTGGCCGACAGCGGTGACACGATCCGTCTGATGACGATCGGCAACACTGGCGGCTGGCGCAATTTCGCCAACACGGTGCGGCCGATCAGGAAGCCGTCCGATATGGAGGGCCTGAAAATCCGCACGGTCGTCGCGGACCTGCCGCAGGAACTGGTAAAGGCGCTGGGCGCCTCGCCGACCCCGATCCCGTGGCCGGAACTGTTTACCTCGTTTCAGACGGGCGTGGTCGAAGGCTCCAAAAACGGCATCACAGACATCATGGGCATGAAATTTCCCGAAGCCGGGCTGCAATACGTCACGCTCGACGGCCATGCCTATATGGGCGCGCTGTGGTATATGAACCAAGCGAAATTCGCTGGCATGACGCCGGAACAGAAGCGCGTGATCGTGGACGGTTTCTCTCAGCTTCAACAGGCAACCTTCGCTTCGCCGAAGCGCAAATCCATCAAGGCTTATGAGGATTTCGTCGCCGGTGGTGGCAATCTCTACGTGCCGTCGCTGGAAGAGAAGGCGGCTTTTCAGGAAGCTGCAGCCCCTGTTTTCGATTGGTTCAAGGCCAACATCGACGGCGGTGAGGAAGTTTTCAACGCATTGAAAACGGCCGCTGATTCCGCGCAGGCGGACATCGACAAGCAAGCCGAAATGGATATGCAGTAAAACGCATCCTGATTGGCTGAACACGAACGCCCGGAGCGATATGAGTGCTTCGGGCGTTTTCGCATTAACGCCGATTGGGGAACAGGTGCTCGCGGTAATCGTCCACCAGCCTGTTTCCGCGTTTGATCTGGTCTGCGTTCATTTTCTTGACGACCTCTTCCTGACTAATCGCCGCATCGGGGTCACCGCCGATAGCGGAAAGCACATACCACGCATAGGCACGCACCAAGTCCGGCACGGGCATTCCGCGGCCCACTTCGTAATACCATCCGACGCCCGATTGCGCGCCCGGATGCCCTTTCATGGCCGCGCGCAGATACCAGTCGAAGGCACGCTCGTCGTCCCGTTCACGGCCAAGCCCCATCGCGTAATGGATGCCGATCAATTCCTCTGCCGTCGCATTGCCGGATTGGGCGGCGGGTAGAAGTTCGTCGTAAGACCGTGTAAAATCGCCCGCTTCCATCGCGCGTTGTGCCGCACGAATATCCGCCAGCGCTGTGCCTACCGCTAGTGTGCAGGCCAGCAACAAGGCGCTAGGAACGGTGATGGGAGGGCGACAAATCATGCGGATCATTCTGGCGACAGTCGCGCTTTTGTGGGTCGGTGCTGCAAGTGCTGAAGATGCCCGCACGCTTCCATTGCCGCAACCGCTTATGGAAGCTGATTTCGTACCCTTCTCGCCCGCCCGCGCCGAACTGGGTCGCTTGCTGTTTTACGACCCGATCCTGTCCGGCAACCGCAATATTTCTTGCGCAACCTGCCACCACCACGACCACGGAACAGGCGACGGCCTTTCGCTGCCGGTTGGTGAAGGAGGCGTGGGGCTGGCTGGCAAGCGCACAGCGGGCGAAGGACTGCACCGCATCCGACGCCGCGTGCCGCGCAATGCGCCGCCGCTGTTCAACCTCGGCGCGCAAGAAGTTCGCCAGCTATTCCACGATGGTCGCCTGTTTTTCGACGCCAACGAACCCAGCGGCTTTCGTTCTCCCGCAGGCGAAACGATGCCAGAGGGTTTGGAAACGATCACCGCCGCCCAAGCCATGTTCCCTGTCACGGCTGAAACGGAAATGGCGGGCGACCTGGAGGAAAATGCCGTTGCCGTTGCCCGGGATAGGATCGCCGATGGCGGCTTCCGCGAGGTTTGGGCCGCACTCGAAGAGCAGGTACAAACGGCGCCGTTCATATCGCCCGCACGTTCGGCAGCGTCTTATGGTGACGACGCTATCAACATGGTGCGCATCGCCAATGCTCTCGGCGATTTCATCAACAGCGAATGGCGTGCCGATGCCAGCCCGTTTGACCGTTACCTGCGCGGTGATGAGGCAGCGCTTAGCGCCGAACAGAAAGAGGGTATGAACCTGTTCTATGGCAAGGCTGGCTGCGCCACCTGCCATTCCGGTGCGCTGATGACCGACCACGATTTCCACGCTATCGCCATGCCACCATTGGGCGGTCGGGCCACGCGGTCTTTCGACCCAGTCATCCGCGACCGTGGACGCATCAACTTTACGGACCGGATCGAAGATGCGTGGAAGTTCCGGACCCCTTCCCTGCGGAACGTCGCCGACACTGCGCCCTACGGACATAGCGGAGCATATCCGACGCTGGATGCAGTTATCCGCCACCATCTCGACCCCGTCGCCAGCCTGCGAAACTACGACCGCAACCTTGCCACATTGCCCGAACACGGCGACCACAACGACTTCGCCGCGCTGGACAATGAACGTGTGGTAGATGCGATTGCGGTAGCAAACGAGTTGCAGCCAATCGACTTGAACAACACTGAAATCAACGAGTTGGTCGCGTTTCTGGAATCACTTACCGACCCGGGCGCCTTGCGCGGCCGACTGGGCCAACCGGATGCCGTGCCAAGCCGCCTGCCGCTGGATTAGGCGCTAGGGAACCTCTGCACCCTCGGCGAGCGAATAAAGTTCATACCAAATCTCACGGTCGATCTCGACCTTGAAGGCATCAGAAAGCGAAGCGATACGCTCTACATTGTTCGTGCCTGCAACCGGGCAGATCCCCGCCGGATGGGCCAGTAGAAAAGCATAGGCAACCGCATCAACACCGACGCCGAATCCATCCGCAATCTCTCGCATTTTTGGCAACACGCGCGCTGCCCGTGCATCGTTACCGCCAAACAACGCACCGCCGGCCAACGGCGACCAAGCCATCGGCTTGATCCCGCGTTCTTGCAAATACGCGATATCCCCATTGCCGAACGCGGACCGTTCCAGCACCGAAATCTCGATCTGGTTCGTCAGAAGCGGCGTTTTCAGAGCCGATTGCAGCAATGTCCAGTCGTGCAGCTTGAAGTTGGAGACACCCACACCCCGCACCTTCCCGCTGTCTATCAGATCGTCCAGCACACCAGCCGTCGCGTGGTGGTCCATGAACGGGTCTGGCCGGTGGATCAGCAACATGTCGATCACGTCCACGCCGATGCGGGACAGGGAATTGTCGACGGACGCGCGAATATGCTCCGGCGACGTGTCATAATGCTTCACCCGCCGGTCCGGGGCGGTGTCGGACACCAGCATGATGTTGCACTTGGTGATGGTCTGCATGACATCACGCAGGCTCGCATCCTCGCGCACCGCCTCGCCGAAAATCTGTTCGCAGCGATAGTCTCCGTAGATATCGGCATGGTCGAACGTCGTGATGCCCTGTTCCAGACAGGCATCGATCTTGGCGCGCACATGCTTCACGGATGTGTCGGCATCGTCACCGAGCCGCCAAACGCCATAAATCATGCGGCTGAATGCGGGCAACGCCTCGCTGAACTGCACCTGTTCCATTAGCGTCGTTCTCCGGTTCCGAGGGGTGTGGCAGGCGTCTTTGACGGCACGCGGCCATAGACGTCCGGCAGCGAGCAGGTCTTGAGTTCGGGCAGTACTTTCGTGCCGAAAATCTCGCACTCGTCCTGATGCGGGTATCCGGAAAAGATGAAAGCGCGGATACCCATCTTGCGGTAAGTTTCGATCTTCGACAGCACTTGGTCGACACTCCCGACCAAAGCCGCGCCACAACCGGACCGGGCGCGCCCGATACCCGTCCAAAGATGCGGTTCGCTGTAGCCATGCGCGTCCGCCCCGTCCCGCGCCGCGTTCTGTTGGGCAACACCCAGCGTCTTGGCATCCAGCGCACGGCCCTGAATTTCCTTGCCGAAATCATCGTCCAGCCTGGAGACGAGGCTGTCGGCATAATCCCGCGCTTCCTTCTCCGTGTCCCGCACCACCATATGAACGCGCAAGCCGTAGTCCATCACCCGACCGTGATGCTCGGCGCGGGCGTGAACCGCCTTCATGCGCTCGGCCAGCAGATCCTCGGTTTCCGGCCACATGAGATAGACGTCGCAATGGGCACCACACAGGTCCAGCGCGGGCGGGGAATAGCCGCCGAAGTAAAGCAGCGGCCCGCCGTTCTGCTGATAGGGACGCACCGGATCGGTGGTCAGGCCCTTGAGCTGGTAGATTTCGCCGTCATAGTTGATCTCGTCCTGCGTCCATGCCTGCCGCAATATCTCCACCACCTCCCACGACCGCTTGTAACGATGCTCGCTCGTCGCATCCTCACCCGGAAAATTGGACGAGATGACATTCAGCGTCAGCCGCCCTTTCATCTGGTGATCGACGGTGGCGACAGCGCGGGCCAGCATGACCGGATGCACCTCCCCGCAGCGGATGGCGGCAAGCAGATTGATGTTTTCCGTCAGCGGCCCCATCGCGGACACGAAACTCCACGTGTCCTGCCCCACCTGATAGGACGAGGGGCACAGGCAGTTGCGAAAGCCCAGCCGATCCGCGGTCTGCACGATGTCGCGCGTCTTCTCCCACGACGAGCGCAAGTTTCCGTCCGGCACGCCGAGATAGCGGTAATCGTCGGAGCAGATCGGGGCGAACCATGAGACTTCCGAAGCATCGAGACCCTCGGATTTGATTGGAACAACGGTCACGCGAATATCCTCCCCAGCAGGTGCAACCTTGCTGTAGCTGCCTATCGGGCATATCTCAACGGACCGGGCTGCCATCGCATGAAGACGGGAATGATAATGAGTGGAACTCTGCGATACGGCATCATCGGCTGCGGAATGATGGGACAGGAGCATATCCACAACATCGCGCTGTTGAGCAATGCCACGGTTAGCGCGATTTACGAACCTGACGCACAGATGGCGCGCGCGTCCAGGCGACCTGGCGCCCAGATGCAGCGCAGGTCGACAGTATCGAAGCACTGCTTGACCGGTACGATGTGGACGCCCTGTTGGTCGCCAGCCCGAACCACCTTCACGCCGGACAACTCGATACGATTGCCAAACAGCGTGCCCTTCCCTTGCTCATGGAAAAGCCGCTTTTCACGGACCCCGCTGGTGCTACGGTCGTGCGCGATGCGCTCGCGGCTTACCCCGCACCGCTCTGGGTGGCGATGGAATATCGCTACATGCCCGTCATCGCTGCGTTCATCGCGGAAGTGAGGCGAATGCAGACGGCGGGTGATCCAATCAAAATGCTATCGGTGCGCGAACACCGCTATCCGTTTCTGAAAAAGGTCGGCAACTGGAACCGCTTTAGTGCCAACTCCGGCGGTACGCTGGTGGAAAAGTGCTGCCACTTTTTCGACCTCATGCGGCTCGTCCTGCAATCGGAGCCGGTTCGTCTGTTTGCCAGTGGCGCGCAGGACGTGAACCACCTCGATGAGACATATGACGGAGCGCCGTCCGACATTCTCGACAACGCCTATGTGGTGCTGGACTTCGCCTGCGGCGCGCGAGCGAGTCTCGACCTGTGCATGTTCGCCGAGGGTTCGAAATTTCAGGAGAAGATCGCCGCCGTGTCCGCCACCGGCAAGGTGGAGTGCAATGTGCCCGGCCCACAACGCTTTTGGCCCACCGACCGTCTCGGCCCACCTCCAACCGCCGAACTTATCGTCAGTCCGCGCAACCCGTCCGGTGAGAAACTGGTGGAGATACCCGTCAATGAAACCCTGCTCGCGGCTGGCGACCACAACGGGTCCACATTCTACCAACACCAGCGCTTCGCCAAAGCTGTCCTCGGTGAAGGGCCGGTGGAGGTGACGGGCGAGGACGGGTGGAAGGCCGTTCGCATCGGGCAGGCCGCACAGGAATCCATCCGCACCCGCACCGCGATCGACCTGACGGCGGGGGTTTTCGCGCTCTAGTCGCCGTCAGGTATCGCTGCATCGACGGGCCGCACCTGCACGCGCCGCTGGCCACCGTAGGTGTCCAGCGACAGCGTGCCCGCCACATGCAGCCGTTGCCCGACACGACCGAGCAGTCCCTGCCCCAGTGGCGTGTCGGCAGTGCGAAACGAGATGCCGCGTATCTCGCCACCGTCCGGTGCGCGAAGCGCAAAGCGCACATGGCCTGCGCCGACCGTGTCGGCATAGCGCACGATATGGTTGGGAAAGGCGAAGACCGGGTTCGGGTTGCCGGAGCCGAATGGACCGGCCTGTTGCAGACCGTCGAAAAACTCCGGCGTCGCACCACGGGCAGAAAGTGCCGCATCAATCTTGCAGTTACTGGCCGCGACCTGCGACCGCACCGCTTCCCCAAACCGCTCTTCCAGCCATCCGCGAAACGCGCCCAGCCTGTCGCGCTCGATGGTAATGCCCGCTGCCATTGCGTGCCCGCCGCCGCGCTTCAGCAATCCTTCGCCCACCGCGTCCCGCACGGCGCGTCCTATGTCGATCCCCGCGATGGAACGGGCCGAGCCGGTGCCGATATTACGGTCATCGAATGCGATAGCGAAGGCCGGGCGGCGGAATCGGTCCTTCAATCGGGAGGCCAGCAGCCCCACAACCCCCGCATGCCAGCCATCATGGGCGGTGACGAGAATGCCAGGCCCATCGCCAAGCCCCGCTTCGGCGTCGGCCTCATCGATGGCCTGTTTGAGCATCGCGTGCTCCATCGCCTGCCGTTCGCCGTTCAACTGGTCGAGACGAAACGCGATGCCGGCGGCTTCGTCCGCGTCGTCCGTCGTCAGCAATTCCGCGCCCAACGCCGCGTTGCCGATGCGCCCGCCAGCATTGATTCGCGGGCCGAGCACGAAACCGAGATGCCACGGTGCCAATCGCCCGTCCGTTCCGGCCACTTCGGCAAGTGCTGCCAGGCCTTCGTTGTTCTGCGCACGCATCACCTCCATGCCCCGCGTCACGAAAGCCCGGTTCACGCCGATCAGCGGCACCACATCGCAGACCGTGCCCAACGCCACAAGATCGAGCAACGCGCGCAGGTCGGGGCCGGGATTGTCGTCGGTGAAGACACCCATCTCCCGCAAATGCCGGTGCAGCGCGACGAGAAACACGAACACAACGCCCGCCGCACACAGGTGCCCCTGACCGGACAAGTCGTCGTCCCGGTTCGGGTTCACCAGCGCGGCAACATCCGGCAATGTGTCGTTCGTCTGGTGATGGTCGAGAACGACCACATCCACGCCTGCATCCTTCGCAACAGCCAGTGCCTCGTGGCTGGTGGACCCGCAATCGACAGTCACGATCAGCTTCGCGCCGCGCTCGATCAGTTCGCGGATGGCGGGCGCGTTCGGACCATACCCTTCGAATACGCGGTCTGGAATGTAGATTTCCAATGCATTGCTGAACGGCGCGAGAAAGCGTTTCAGCAAAGCGGAAGACGTCGCCCCGTCCACATCGTAATCACCGAAAATGGCGACGCGCTCACGGGCTTCGATTGCCTGCGCCACGCGCGCGACGGCGCGGTCCATGTCGGTGAAGGTGGACGGATCGACCAGCAGGTCGCGCAGGGTTGGATTGAGGAACGCTTCCACGTCTGCTGCGGCAACACCCCTCCCCGCCAGCACGCGCGCCAGAACGGGGTCCAGCCGCTTCTGTTCCACCATCGCATCAGCGACCGCCCGCTGCGGCGGGGTAGCGCGCGACGCCCACCGTTGGTTGGTGAGCGATGCGGCAACGTCCAGAAAAGGGCGGTCAGGCGGGGTCATACTCCGCGTTTACGGGGGCTTGCTGCAAGTGACCAGAGGCATATACGGCGCTGCGGACACCCGCCATGTTGCGCCAGTGCCATGTGGCAACGGCCAACACCACTACCGCTCCGCCCTGATGCATTAACGCCGCTGCCATCGGCACCTGCAAAACCAGCGTGGCAATGCCCATCACGGCCTGCGCGGTGACGGCCAGCGCCAGCAAGCCTGCCGTGCCCGCATGGTCCGGCGCATGGCATTTCACCTGCCACAAATGCACGAAGACCAGCGCGAACAACGTGTAGGCCAATCCGCGGTGAATGAACTGCACCGTCATCGCATTGTCGACCAAATTGCGCCATGCGGGAGTGATCGCGCCCAGCCCGTCCGGCACCAGCGCTCCGTTCATAAGTGGCCAGGTGTTGTAGGCCATGCCCGCGTCCAGACCGGCGACGAGGCCGCCTACGAAAATTTGCACCAGCACGAGCACGATGAACCAGCCAGCCCAGCGGCCCGCTTCCCGCTGGGGCGCGACACCGGCGCGTCGGTGGGCATGGGCGAGACTGAGCGCGAGAATGAACACGAGGCATGCCATTGTCAGATGCACGGCTAACCGTTCGTGTGCCACATCGACCCGGTTCACCAGCCCGGAAGCGACCATCCACCACCCAACGGCCCCCTGCGCGCAGATCGCGGCAAACAGCAATGCAACACGCGGCTTGGCCCATGATGACAGCCGCCCGGCCACCCAGAACCCGATCATCGGCAGCAACACGGCCAGCCCGATCAACCGCGCCAACTGCCGGTGCCCCCATTCCCACCAGAAAATGAACTCGAACTGCGACAGCGTCATGCCGGCATTGACGGTCTGGTACTCCGTCGTCGAGCGGTATTTGTCGAACTCCAATGCCCAGTCGGCAGCTGTAAGCGGCGGAATGACGCCGCTAATCGGGTTCCATTCGGTGATAGACAAGCCGGAGTCGGTCAGCCGCGTCGCCCCGCCCACCAGCACAATCACCGCCACCAGCGAGGCGATGGCGTAAAGCCACCAGCGAATGAGCCGGTCCGGCTGCGGGCCGTGAAGTGCGGTTTGTGTCATCGTGCGGAACCCTTGGGATGTGCCGCACACATAACGCCGCAACCCCGCGCAATCCAGCGACACGGCGTCGCTGCCCAAGGCGCTGGCGCTGGCGGTGCGTCCGGTCTATGGCATCGCCATGAGAACAACCCTGCCCCTGCGCGCCAAGAAGATGATCGGGCTTTTCCTGATTCTGGCGCTCATTTTTATCTACGCGATCGTCGCCGTGACCATTGCCGGGGCAACGCTCGCCACCGCGCCGTGGTATGCCCACGCACTCTATTTCGCGCTTACCGGCGTCCTATGGGTCGTGCCTGCGGCCATCATCATCAAGTGGATGGTGACGGAAACCTAGGCGACATCCAGCCGCTTGAACCGGGTTTTCAGCCGCGTTGGCAGCCCGCTCGTGAGGGGCGCGAAATGGCGGATGCTCTGGTAGTGGCCGTTGACAGAAATACGCGGCAGAGCCGTCATATAGTTGGCATGGTCGGCAAACAGCATTCCTGGGCGCGTCGTTACCGCGGTGGTGAGCCCGAGGTCGCGCGCAGCTGCAAACTCCCGCGTTCGCCGATGCCAGATGGTAGCCGTAGGGATAAGCCATGTGTTTGGGGACGTGGCCGATCTGATCGCGGACCGCCTGCCCGCCCGCTTTGATTTCATGGCGCATCACGTCCTCCGGCAACCGTGCCAGCGCGTAGTGAGAGACCGTGTGCGAGCCAATCGTGCAAAGCGGGTCCGCGTCCAGCGTGCGAACATTCTCCCACCGCATGATAGCACCGGGCGTCGAAGGGTCGAGCGGCACGTCTTGCGCCGCGCAGGTGTCCACCATCCATTGCGCCTTGGACAATTCGGGATTGGCCTCCGTCAGAAAATCCATCACGACGCACCAAACCGCATATTTCTTCTCGCTCGTAGCGCAATCAACTTCCTGCGGCCCGTCTCCAAAATCGACGCGCAGGCTGGTGTTGACGCGGATAAGATCTTCCAGCTTTTCCCACCAAAGATGCGCTGTGCCCAGCACGAGACCGCTGGCCACGTAGACGGTGTATGGAATGTCGTAAGCGGATAGCAGCGGAGCGGCCTCCACCAGCGTGTCCACATACGCATCATCAAACGTGATGGCGCAGAACCGCTGATGGCGTGAACCGCCACTCAAGCGCTCTGCGACCTCGTCCATCGAAACGATGTCGAGCCCACGGGCCTTGATGAGTTGCAGCACGCTTTCCAGAAAGTCCGGCGACACGGCCAGATGCTCGTTCGGCTGGAACGGGTCCAGCGACGTTGCGCGCACACGATGCAGGGTGAGGATGAAGCCGAGTTCGGTATCGAGCTGTTGATACAGTCGGTCCAGCCCGCTGACGGACATTCCAGCGAGCATATACCGTTGTGCTTTGGTGCGTGCGTCTATCATTAACGATGCTGGCCATTGGACAATTCAGAACCGACGCTACCGACAACTTGTTTAGATTTCTTTGCAAACGTGGGCCTTCTCGTTTTGCGTACCGATAGCAGGCTCAATGTCCATCCATGTCCCCCAACCCCACGACCATATGCCCGTAGTGCAGCAGGATCGTGCGGTTTGCAGTGCTGCCATAGCCACATCCGGCCTTGGCAATGTGCGGCTCTCGCGGTTTGAAAGCCCGAAGGATGTCGAGGCGCTTTGGAAAGTATTGGAGCAGAACGCAGTCTGTTCCGCCTATCAGCGGTTCGATTGGGTTAACGGCTGGCTGGAAACCATCGGCAAGGCGGCCAATGTGCGCCCGGAAATCGTCGTCGTGTCGCGTGACGGCGAGGCGCTGGCGCTGTTTCCTCTCGCCGTGCGGAAACGCGGCCCGTTTCGGGTGCTGGGCTGGCTGGGTGACAGCCACACCAACTTCCATATGCCGCTGATGACGCCGGAGTTTTTAGCCAAAACCGCCCGTTCCGATATGCTCGCAATCATGGGCCAGTTGCCGGTGCTGATCGAAGGCTGCGACACGCTGGAACTGTGCTGCCAGCCCGAAGTCTGGAAAGGTCACGCCAACCCGATGGCATTTGTCGGTGCCGAAGAAAGCCACAACCACGCTTACGCGCTGGACCTGAACGGCGGCTTCGACGCTGCCCTCGACAGGGGAAACGGTGCCCGCAAGCGTAAGAAATACCGCTGGCAATGCAACAAGCTGAAACCGGTCGGCGGTGCCAGGCTGCTGATCGCGGATACGCCCGAAGCCTGCCGCCGCATCCTCGATGCAGCCTTTGCACAAATGGCCGTGCGGTTCACCCGCTCGGGCATCTGGAACACGTTCGACGACGCTGGTGCGGAGGCCTTCTTTCGCAATGCGGCCTTGCGGTCTCTCGCCGCGACTGAACCGGAACTGCGCCTGTTCGCATTGGAAATCGAAGGGGAAATCCGCGCCACTTTTGCCGCCGGTATCAGCAAGGGCCAAATGTCCGGCTGCTTTCTGTCCATTGCCGACGACGAATGGAAATCGGTCTCGCCCGGCGAAATGCTGATTTATCTCGTTATCCAGCACTGCACCGAAATCGGCCTGACGGCTTTCGATCTCGGGCGCGGTGAAGAGCGCTACAAGACATCCTGGTGTACCGACACGATCGCCATGTTCGATTCCGTGCAGCCACTGTCCCGCCGCGCCATCGGCTTTGCCTTTTACGAACGCACCAAGTTGAACGTGAAAAGAATGGTCAAGCGCAACGCCTCGACATGGGCTTTCGCCAAAAAAGTTCGCAGCCGTCTTTACGGTAAGGTCTGAATGGAGCCGGACTGGTGTGACCGGCCTCTCCTTCACGCATATTGGGCGAAATCTTCCGACACATCCATTCGCACTTCCAGCGGTGCCTGATACCCGGCCCGCTGCATGTCTGTGGTGACGCCTGCAACCCGTGGGTCGCCCGCGCGCGTTGAATTGACGATGCAAACCGTCTCGTCGTTCACCACCTGCCGCAACGCTTTCACGCCCGCCGACCCGCATTCGATAAGAATGCAGTCGTAGGTCTGTTCCAGTGCGGACAGGACGGATGGCAGCTTCAACGCGCCGCCAGCAGCGCCATCATTTGTACCGCTTGGCATGATGTGCAGACCCGTCGCCGGGTCGCTGTGCAGCGCGGCGGCAAAGCCTGCGGTGCCGGACAAAACGTTGCGAAGCCCTGCCCGTTCGCCGGGCCGGAAGATGCGGGCGGAAAGCGCGTCCGTGCCGCTGACATCCACCAGCACAACGCCCCGCCCCGTCGCGTAAATCGCGCGGGCCAGTTCCAGTGTGCCTTCGGCGGATTCCGCACCAGAAGGGCTGAGCGCCACGACCCGTGCCTGACCGAGCGAAGCGATGGACTGCGCCGCGGCGTCCGTAGTAACCGAAGCGTCATGCATGGGCGTAAAAGCTGCAATATCCGGCGCGAGCGAAGCGGCCGATGCGGCCGGCACGTGCTGCCGTTGGGGTGCGGGCTGCGGCTGTGGCGGGATGACTTTTTCTTTCGCCACTGGTGCCTCTTCCGCTTCCTGCGCCTCAGCCTGCGTCCGCACAGCCGTGCCGGACAATATATTGGCCGCCATCGTAACGAGCGCCCCGATCAGGAACGTGCCGAAGAAGACACCGCCGAGGATCGGGCCTTTCTTGGGAAAGTATGGCGCGGATTTCACCTGCGCCTTTGAGAACACGAATGCGTCGGCTGGCAAAAACTCCCTGTCCTGCCGCGATGTCGCTTCCTTGAAGCGTAGCAGATAGGTGTTGAGAATCTGCCGCTGGGCATCCGCTTCCCGTTCCAGCGCGCGCAGTTCCACATTAGCGCGGTCCACACGACCGGCTTCGGATTTCAACTGGTTGCGACGCTGCAGCAAGTCCCGCTCGCGGGCTCGGCCGACGGCTGCTTCCTCGGCAAGACTGCGCTGGATCTTGCGCGCTTCGCGGGAGATTTGCTGCTGCAAAGTGCTGATCTGTGACTGCAACCGCTGAATGCGCGGATGGCCCGACAGCAGGGTAGTCGACTGTTCTGCCAGATCGCTTTCCAGTGACCCCAACCGCTCCTGCAACCGCTGCACGAGTGGCGAAGACAGCACCTGGCTGGCACTTTCCAGCCGCCCGGAAACGAGCGCACGCTCGACGGCATCGGCGTTTGCCTCGGCCTGTGAAAGCTGCGCGCGCACACGGCCGAGTTCCGTGGCCAGTTCGGACAATTCCTGTGTGGCGAGCGAATCGTCGTCACGGCCCTGCGCAAGGTCGGATTGTGTACGGTAATCAGACACCCTGGCTTCCGCTTCCTGCACGAGACGGCGCTGTTCTTCCAGTTCCGGCTCGAGGCTGGCCAGTTCCTCCGGCGCGATGCCGCGCTTCAGCTCTTCCTGCAGTTTGAGATATTCTTCGGTAATGCGGTTGGGAATGGCAGCAGCCAACTCCTTGTCCGACGACCAGAACTGCACCACGATCACCCGTGCCCGGTCGGCCTGAAACACTTTCAGCCGCTTGTAATAGCTTTCCAGCACGCGGTCTTCCGCACCCTGCGCGCTGCCGCCACCGCCTATGCCAATTAGGGACAACAAAGAGGCATTCTTGCCTGTCTCGAACTCACTTCGATTCATCAGGCCGAGCGACTCGTCGGCGATGATGCGCCGGGCGATGTCACGCGATTGCAATAACTGCACCTGGCTCGCGATGCCGGGATCGTCGAAATCGTTGGACGGGTTCGCGCCCGTACCAACTGGGCCGGCCAGAATGTTTTCACCCGCGCGGATGAGAATGCGCGCTTCGGTGCGGTAGCGCGGCTCGACGAATTGCAGCACGACAAACGCGATTACCGTGGCGATCAACGATGCCAGCAGCAGTTTGCCCTTGTGGGTCCACAGGCTCGTGAAGATGCCCGCAAGGTCGACATCCGTTTCCCGTGTCAAATCGGATTCACCAGCCATGAAGTGCCTGTCTTTTCTGCGTCCTGCCCGTAGGCGTCCGCGCAAGCCTTTGTCATTTATGGTTTCCATCCCGTTAATCCGCACCACGCCAACGCGAAACGAGCGCCAGAAGCACACAAGCACGCGGCCTTTACGGTGAATTAACCACGTTGCGCTTTTGTGGGGTCTGTCCACGATGGCGTGCTGCCCCGTGGTTTGTTTCGCGTAGCTTCGCCGGTTCAGCCGGTGCAGCCTGTAACAGGGTATCCATCATGAACAGGCGCTCCTTCCTTGCCGCCCTCACCGTCACCATCGCTGCATCAGCGGCAGGCGGTTGCGCCTCGACATATGCTCCCGCTTCACCGGCATTTCACAAAGTCTTGCAGGCACCATACCGGCTCGACAGCGGAGACCTGTTACGGATTACGGTGTTCGAACAGGACGACCTGTCCAATACATATTCCGTCGACAAGGCGGGCTACATCGCCTTCCCGCTGGTCGGCAGCGTCGCAGCACGCGGGCGCACGATTAAAGAAGTCGAAGGCGATGTGGCGGGGCGTTTGGCGGATGGCTATATCCGCCAGCCGGACGTTTCCGTGCAGGTGGACCAGTACCGCCCCTTCTTCATTATGGGCGAGGTCAACACCGCCGGGCAATATACCTATGTGCCTGGCATGACCGTGCAAAACGCAATAGCGATTTCCGGCGGTTACAGCCCGCGCGCCTTGCAGGGTTCCGTCGACATCACCCGTTCCGTTAATGGCAAGGTGATGACGGGTCGTGTGCCAATCACCGATCCTATCCTGCCGGGCGACACCATCTATTTGCGGGAGCGCCTGTTTTGATCATCGTTAAACCGGATAACCTTGAGGCGCCGCTCAAGCGGCTTTCGGATACACCGCCGATGCAGCACCATCCGTTACGGATTGTCCACTGCTTCCGCTCGCCGGTCGGCGGTATTTTCCGCCATGTGCGCGATCTGATCGACGAGCAGGTTTCAGCCGGACACGAGCTTGGCGTGATTTGCGACAACAACACCGGCGGCATCTTTGAGGAGACGATGCTCGCCGATCTCCAAACGAAATTGTCTCTTGGTTTGCACCGCCTTCCAATGAACCGCGCGGTTACACTGTCCGATGCTGCTGTCATGGCACGGCTGTATCGCACGGTATCCAGTCTCGATCTGGATGTGCTGCATTCCCACGGCGCGAAGGGCGGTGCCTATTCGCGACTGATCGGCACGGCGTTGGCGATGCGGAACAAGGCACCGGCGCGGCTTTACTGTCCCCACGGCGGCTCCATGCATTTTGCATCCACCACGCTGTCGGGCCGCATCTATTTCATGCTCGAACGGGCGCTGGAGCGGGTGACCGACCAGCTGATTTTCGTCAGCAACTACGAGCGGGACGCCTATCTGTCGAAGGTTGGCGAACCGAATTGTGCCTACTCTGTCGTCCGCAACGGCCTGCGCCCCGAAGAGTTTGCACCGGTGCGGTTGAACGACGATGCCGCCGATTTTCTCTACATCGGCATGATGCGCGATCTGAAAGGCGTCGATGTTCTGCTGGACGCAATCGACCTTGCGGCGAATGCAGCCCCGCGACGCATGTCCATCGCAATGGTTGGCGACGGTCCTGACCTCGAAACCTACAAGAAACGCGCTGCAAAGATGCAGGACCGCATCGGCATCCGCTTTCACGACCCTATGCCTGCGCGCGAAGCGTTTGCACTTGGCAAAACGGCTATCGTGCCGTCGCGTGCGGAATCCATGCCCTACATCGTGCTGGAAGCATTGGCTGCCGCAAAGCCGCTGATCGCCACGGCGGTGGGCGGTATTCCCGAAATTTACGGGCCTGACTCCGATGGTCTCGTGCCACCCGGCGATGCCAAGGCTATGTCGGGCGCTCTTCTCACAGCATTGGAACAGGAACCGGACGAGCCCCTGACACAGCGGCTTCTCGCCCGCCTGTCAGACGGTTTTTCAACCGCTACGATGGCGCGGGACGTGATGGTTTCCTACGATCGCGCGCTTGTAGCGCAGTCCTGACGCCGCGCAGCACGGAAAGGCTTTCTTAGCGGAAGCCCGATAGACTTGGCGCTTCAACGAAGAAGCACCGGCGCCTAGTTCATGTCCATCAGCGATCCGCTCGACCCGAAAACCACCTTCAATTCGCATGCCGTAATGGCTGCAAGTGTGTCGGCTTATGCGCAGGGCCCGCGAACGGCGGTGATCCTGTCGGAACGGGCCGAGCAGGTCGCATCGCAATTCGCGCAGAACGCCATATCGCCTTTCGTGGTGGCGGCAGTGCTGCGAATAATCGAGTTTCTCGGCGTCATTGCCGTCGGCTTGGCTGTCTATTCCGCCTACGTGGTGCCGATGGACGGCTTCAAAATCGCCTATATCTGGCCATGCCTCCTCGGCGCGATGCTGACGATCATCGCTCTACAAGCGACCGATTCCTACCACGTCACCACCATGCGCTCCCTGTTCACGACGCTTGGACGGGTGTTTCTCTCGTGGTCCGGCGTGTTCGCGCTCATGACAGTGCTGGCCTTCTTTGCTCAGGTTTCAGAAGACTATTCCCGCGTTTGGTTCGGCGGATGGTATCTCGCGGGTCTTGCCCTGTTCATTCTTACCCGATCCGTTATGGCCAACCTGTTGCGCCTGTGGGGCCGCGACGGGCGGCTGGAACGGCGTGCGGTCATCATGGGTGGCGGCCAGAACGCGGAAGAGCTGATCAAATCGCTGGAATCCTCCGGCGACAACGACATCCGCATTTGCGGCATCTTTGACGACCGCAAGAGCGACCGCTCCCCGCCGATGGTCGCAGGTTACCCCAAACTCGGCACGATCCCCGAGCTGGTCGAATTTGGCCGCCGCGCCCGCATCGACATGCTCATCGTCTCGCTTCCTATCACGGCGGAAAGCCGGGTGCTGGAACTGCTGAAAAAGGTCTGGGTGCTGCCCGTCGATATCCGCCTGTCGGCGCACACCAACAAACTGCGCTTCCGCCCCCGCTCCTATTCCTACGAGGGCGCGGTGCCGTTTCTCGGACGTATTCGACCGTCCGATCGCCGACTGGGACTCGGTGATGAAGCGCGGCTTCGACATCTTCTTTTCCGTGCTGGCACTGGTGCTGCTGTTACCCGTCATGGTTGCCACGGCCATCGCCATCAAGCTGGATTCCAAAGGTCCGGTGATATTCCGCCAGAAGCGGTTCGGCTTCAATAATGAGGTCATCGAGGTGTTGAAGTTCCGCTCCATGTACACCGATATGGCGGACGCTTCAGCCAAGGTCGCGGTGACGAAGGACGATCCGCGTGTCACGCGCGTGGGCCGCTTCATCCGCCGCGCATCCATCGACGAATTGCCCCAGCTTATCAACGTGCTTCTCGGCGGGAAACTGTCCCTCGTCGGACCCCGCCCGCACGCGGTCAACGCCCATACGCAAAACCAGCTTTGGGACGAGGTGGTGGACGGCTATTTCGGGCGTCACAAGGTCAAGCCCGGCGTGACCGGTTGGGCACAGATCAACGGCTGGCGTGGAGAAGTCGATAACGAGGAGAAGATTCGCCGCCGTGTCGAGCACGATCTCTACTACATCGAAAACTGGTCGGTGATGTTCGACCTGCAAATCCTGCTCTCGACACCGCTGAAACTGTTGAAGTCGGAAGGCGCATATTGACCACAGCCGCCTACCCTTCCGCGACCGGCGTTTCCTTCGAGAACAGCGGCGCGACGATTGCACGGTGGACCATCGGGTTCATCGCCTTCGTTGGCGCGTTCGTTATTCGCGAACCGGCCCCCTACGAGCTAATTCTACTGGCGGCCATGGTCGTATTCCTGTTGTTCGGCCTGCGCCTGTCCCGCATTTCGCTGACACTCGGCGCGCTGTTCGTCATCTTCAACATCGGCGGAATGCTGTCGATGTTCACGATGATGCAATACAAGACGATTCCCATTTACCTCGCCGTCTCGCTGTTCCTGGGCCTGACATCCGTGTTCTGGTGCGCGGTCGTGGAAGCCGACATGGGCCGCCTACGCACCATCATGCGCGGCTATGTTGTCGGCGCGACCTGCACCGCAATGCTTGGCATCGGCGGCTATTTTCACGCTTTTCCGGGCGCTGCCATGTTCACCCGCTATGACCGGGCGATGGGCGCGTTTCAGGATCCGAACGTGTTCGGCCCGTTTCTCGTCCTGCCCGCCGTTTATCTCGTTCACGGCCTGCTCTACCGCCCGTTCGGTTTGGCTCCCATTCGCGCCGCCTTGTTGCTCATTATTTTGGGCGGGCTGTTCCTGTCCTTCTCGCGCGCCGCGTGGGGGTTGTTGATTTTGGCGGGTGGACTTTATTACGTGCTGTCGCTGGCGACCGAACGCAACAGCGCACAAAAGCTCAAACTGTTGCTTCTCGGTGGCGCGGGCGTGGCAGCAGTCGTCGTGGCGCTGATGATCGCCCTGCAATTCGATGCCGTCAGCGACATGTTCGCCCAGCGCGCGAAGGTGGTGCAGGACTATGACGGCGCGGAAATGGGCCGCTTCGCCCGCCACGCCATCGGCTTTCAGTGGGCGCTGGAAAACCCGCTCGGCATCGGGCCGCTTGAATTCGGCCTCATCCTCGGTGAGGACACGCACAACATCTGGGTCAAAAGCCTGATGGCCTACGGCTGGATCGGCTTTTTCTCCTACCTGACCGTTACGCTGATGACGTTAATCGGCGGAGGCCGTCTGCTTGGCCGCGACCGCCCGTGGAAGCCCTATTTGCTCTGCATCTACACGACATATGTGGGGCACATTCTGGTCGGCTGGGTGATCGACATCGACCATTGGCGCCATGCTTACCTTTTGATCGGCCTCATCTGGGGCTGCATGGCGCTCGAATCCCGCTGGCAAAGCCGAAAGGTTTTAGGAACGGCGTAGGAAAGGCAACACTCTGTCCACGAACGCTTGCGTGTTCATGTTCGCCAGTCTATCTCACGCCTCAGTCGGAGTATGGCGCAGTCCGGTAGCGCACACGCCTGGGGGGCGTGGGGTCGTAGGTTCGAATCCTGCTACTCCGACCACTTTTACACTAAAATTTGCGTAGAGCGCCGAAGCGTCATTCAGCCGTATGACGCGCCTGATCCAGCAACCGCTTGCATTCGAGCAACTCGGTCAACACCGCCTGCAGCTTCGCCCGGTCACCCTGTGCGGGAACAGACTGGCTGGACACCTGCCCGACAGAAATCGCCTCTTTCAAACCGTCGTCAGCGGAGGCCGGGCGAATGCCCACGCCATTCACCGCTCCGACAACGGCTTGAACCCCCTGCTCTTTCAGGATGCGCTGCACGCCCTTGATCGTGTAGCCCTCGGAATAGAGCAGATGCTGGATGCCTTGCAGCAGTTCCACATCTTCGGGCCGGTAATACCGCCGCCCGCCGCCGCGTTTCAGCGGCTTGATGTGCGAAAACCGCGTCTCCCAAAACCGCAACACGTGCTGCGGCAGGTCAAGTTCGCTGGCGGCTTCGGAAATGGTGCGAAAGGCATCGGGACTTTTCGACATGAAACGAGGATGTTCCCGAACTTTGTTACCCGAACACGCTAGCAGTGATGCGCGGTAAGGGGAAGGTGCGGCCTAACGCTTGGCGTTGCCGTCGATCACCTTCGACTTCAGGATGTTGGATGGTTTGAAAACCATGACGCGACGCGGCGTGATAGGCACTTCTTCGCCCGTCTTCGGGTTGCGCCCGATGCGCTCGTTCTTCGAGCGGATGGTAAAAGTGCCGAACGACGACAGCTTGATCTGTTCACCGCGCACAGCGGCTTGGCAGATTTCCTCCAACACACTTTCCACCAGCGACGATGATTCCGAACGCGACAGGCCGATCTGTTTATACACCGCCTCGCTCAAGTCCGCTCTGGTAAGTGTCTTGTTGGACATGGTGCGATCCCTCCCGCGGCAATTCAGATGTGTAGATCACCCAATCCCGCAAGGAAAAGCAATAATCATCTTGGCTTTCTAAGCAGACACCCTGAAACAAGCAAGATGATACGGGGGTTTACACCTTACCACCGCACCAGCACCGCGCCCCAGGTGAAGCCGCCACCCATCGCCTCCAGCAGGACGAGATCGCCCTTTTTTAACCGTCCGTCCTTCCGCGCAACGCTGATTGCCAGCGGAATGGACGCGGCAGACGTGTTACCGTGCTGATCGACTGTCAACACGACCTTGGCTGGGTCGATACCCAGCTTCTTGGCGCTGGCATCAATGATGCGTTGGTTGGCCTGATGAGGAATGAACCAGTCGATTTTATCAGCATCCAGACCGGTCGCCTCGAAGGCGGCTTCGATCACATCGGTAATCATGGCGACAGCGTGCTTGAAAACCTCGCGCCCCTGCATCCGCAAATGACCGACAGTGCCGGTGGTCGATGGCCCGCCGTCCACATACAGCTTGTCCCTGTGCGAACCGTCGGACCGTAAGTGGCTGGTCAAGATGCCCCTGTCGTTGGACATGCCGACACCGTCCTGCGCTTCCAGCACAACCGCCCCTGCCCCGTCGCCGAACAGCACGCATGTGGTGCGGTCTTCCCAATCGAGAATGCGCGAGAACGTCTCCGCGCCGATCACCAGAACGCGGCGCACATTGCCCGCCTTAATGTAGGTGTCGGCGGTCGTGAGCGCGTAGATGAAGCCGGAGCAGACCGCCTGCATATCGAAGGCTGCGCCATGCTTCATGCCGAGGCGATGCTGGATTTCGACGGCCGTAGCGGGAAACGTGTTATTCGGAGTGGATGTCGCCAGCACGATCATGTCGATATCGTCTGGCGTAAGCCCGGCATCGGCAAGCGCATTGCGCGCTGCTGCTTCGCCGAGACTGGCCGTCGTCTCGTCATCTTCAGCGATATAGCGTTGACGTATGCCGGTGCGCTGCACGATCCAGTCGTCGGACGTATCGACCCGTTCGGCCAGTTCCGCGTTCGTTACCACATTGCGCGGCGTGGCGGCACCGGAGCCGACGATGACGGAGCGGATCATGGGGTGTCCTCGGTTTCAATCGGCGTGTCGGCAAAGCGGGCGAGTTCGAGATCGGCGGTGATCTTCTGCTGCAACTGGTTGCGGACCATGTTATGACCGGTCGCTATCGCGCTGGCGATGCCTTCCGCGTCGGTGCCACCGTGGCTTTTGATGACAATACCGTTCAGGCCGAGCATCACTGCACCATTGACCTTTCGCGGGTCCATTTTTTCGCGCAGCTGGTCGAACGCTCCCTTGGCAAAGAAATAGCCGATCTTTGCCATTACCGTCCGGTTCATGGCCTCACGAAGATACGAGCCGACCTGCTTTGCAGTGCCCTCGGCGCTTTTCAGCGCTATATTGCCCGTAAATCCTTCTGTCACGACCACATCGACGCCGCCGAGGCCCAAGTCATCGCCTTCGACGAAGCCTTTATAATCGAGCGTTTTCAGGTTCAGTTCCCGCAACTTCGCGCCAGCCGTGCGCACTTCCTCAAGGCCCTTCACCTCTTCGACGCCCACATTCAGAAGGCCCACCTTCGGGCGGTCCATGTCGAACAATGCGCGCGCCATTGCCGATCCCATTAAGGCATAGTCCACCAGTGTTTCAGCATCCGCCCCGATCGTTGCGCCCACATCCAGCACGACGCTTTCGCCCTGTGCATTCGGCCAAACGGCGGCCAAAGCGGGCCGTTCGATACCCGGCATCATACGCAGGCAAAACCGCGACATGGCCATCAGCGCGCCGGTATTGCCGGCAGACATCATCACGTCGGCCTGACCGTCGCGCACGCTTTCCAGCGCCTTCCACATGCCGGAAACCCGCCGCCCGTGCCGCAGCGCCTGGCTTGGCTTGTCGTCCATCGAAATGGACGATTCGCAAGCGACGAATTCAGAGACCGCCATAAGATCGCCCATGCCGTTCAGAATTGGCATTACGACCGCCTCTTCGCCATGCAGAACGAACCTCAAATCGCCATACCGGCGGCGCGCGATGTCAGCTCCTGCGAGCACGACTTCGGGTCCGTGATCGCCGCCCATCACGTCAAGCGAGACGGTGATCGTCTTCGTGTTACCCGGTGTCATTGTCCTGTCGAACCGCCTTTTGGACACCGCGAAACGGCGTTTGCTGTCTGTGAGTGGACGTTAGGGCGCGCCCGCAGCAAGATCAATCGCGTTTCAGTGCCGCCAAAGCGGCGAACGGAGACACCTTTTCGTCGATTGCCTCGACCTCTTCAGCACGAAACTCCGCCCCCTCGGCACGGGCAAAGGGGTCGAGGCCGAGCGCGAAATGCTCCAGCCAGACATCGGCCAGGTCCAAAATAAACCCGTCGAACTCGTCGGGAATATCCGCTCCCTCGGCATCGAAAATCAGTTCACCGGCTTCATCGATTCGCGGCTTGGCGAGCGGTGATCCGGTCGGCACGAGTATCGCATCGACTGGTTCGGACACAGCCACTTCCAGTGGCTCTCCCGTCACGGCACAGGGCTGTATGACGACCGCGTCCACCTGCCCCGAAATTCGAAATCCTTTGGCTTTCCAATGGGATATTTCGGCAACAGACGTGAACGACTGCACCCCGATGAGGTCGTAGCTTTGCGCGATACTCTCCCGCGCACCCGCGTCCGCTTCAAAGCGTTCCCGCGAACCTTTTCGCGGCAGGGTTTGGACGTTGAGTGGATAGGAAAACGCTTTTTCGATCACGTGATATCTCCCTGATAAAGCTCGGCTTTTTGCAACAGGTCTGAAGTTTCGGTCGCGGAAAGTTTCTTCACTTCGGAAAACATGTAACGGGCAAGTCTGTCCTTTGGCACTGGGTTCTCCGGATCGATGTTTCGTGCCAGAATTTGTGACAATTCGGAAACGGCATCGTCCTGAGCCAGCGCCTTTTCGTAAGCCCCTGTTCGACCGTAAAAAACGCGCGTCATCTTCTTGATACGTTTCGGCACGATCTGGTCCCCCACGGCCACTTCGCGCATGGCGGCGTCCATATCGGCGATGAAGGCATCGAACACGCGCTGGGAAATATCCCGCGCTTGTGCACCCTCGTCCTTCAACCGGTGGTGCAGCATGAACAAATGCATCGTCAGCATCTCGAACCGGCCGTCGAGCGTGTCCGGCACATCATAAGCATCATAGAACAGCGCATCCCGGGACCTCGCCACAACCTTGCCGTAAAGAGCATGTGCAGCGTGTTTACCGGATGGCTTGGCGAAAAACGTCGAAAACATCTGTGGTCGAATGGCCTGTTCGTTTCGGTCGAGACCGTTTATGCAGTTGCAGTGCCGATATAGGGCGCTGAAACTGTGTTTGCACACCGGTAATGGAGTTTTCGGGTATGACGGTCGGCAAAGTTGTCAGGGTTGGTTTGGTCTCGTTGGCGCTCGGTGTCGGTGCAACGGCCTGCCAGATGGGCGAAACGCTCAATCACGGCTATCAGTTGAACGACGAAACGCTGGCCCTCGTGCCGGTCGGTTCATCGCGGGACCAGGCGCTCTTGTCGCTGGGCACACCATCGACGACGCTCAAGCAAGACGATGGCACCGAGACGCTGTATTACATCAGCCAGCAAAAGCGCCGCTCCACACGCTTCACACAGGCACAGGTCGTCGACCAGCGTGTATTGGCGATTTATCTGGGGCCGGACGACACGGTGCAGCGTATCGCCAACTACGGCATAGAAGAAGGCAAGGTCTTCGACTACGTGCGCCGCATCACGCCGACCGGCGGTAAGGACATCAGCTTTATCGGTCAGTTGCTCGGCGCTGCCGGATCGATCGCCAACCCGTTCGGCGGCTAAACCAGTCAGTCCGCAGCACAAAGAAAAACCCCCGCGATCCTGTCAGGATCGCGGGGGTTATCGTTTTCGAGCCTGTTCTTGAGGCGGACGCCCCGCCTTAGTGGGCGAGGACTGCCAGCAACAAAAGCGCCACGATGTTCGTGATCTTGATCATCGGGTTCACGGCGGGGCCGGCTGTGTCCTTGTAGGGATCGCCAACCGTATCGCCGGTCACAGACGCCTTATGCGCCTCGCTGCCTTTCTCGTGCTTTACACCGTCCTTGTCGATGAAACCATCTTCGAAGGATTTCTTCGCGTTGTCCCAGGCACCGCCACCGGCAGTCATGGAAACGGCCACGTAGAAGCCGGTGATGATCACACCGAGCAGCATCGCACCGAGCGCCGCAAAGGCGTTGGCCGGTGTCGAGATGGCGCTGACGAGGAAATACACGAAGATCGGGGACAGAACCGGCAGCAGCGAAGGCAGGATCATTTCCCGGATCGCGGCTTTGGTCAGCATGTCCACGCCACGGGCGTAATCAGGCTTCGACGTTCCGGCCATGATGCCCGGGTCCGCCTTGAACTGGCGGCGAACCTCCTCAACGATGGAACCCGCTGCGCGACCGACGGCCGTCATCGACATGCCACCGAACAGGAAGGGCAAAAGGCCACCGAACAACAGCCCACAAACCACGTAGGGGTTCGACAGGTTGAACAGCGTGTCGGTGTTGATGCCTGCGAACACCGAGGTGGTGTCCCCTTCCAGCGCCGCCTTGGCGGAGAAGAATTTCAGATCCTCCGTATAAGCGGCAAACAGCACCAGTGCGCCGAGACCGGCGGAACCGATCGCGTAGCCCTTGGTGACAGCTTTCGTCGTGTTGCCGACCGCATCGAGCGCGTCCGTCGTGGCGCGCACTTCGGCAGGCATGTCGGCCATTTCGGCAATGCCACCGGCATTGTCCGTCACAGGGCCGAACGCATCCAGCGCCACCACAAAACCGGCCAGCGCCAGCATGGCGGTGACGGTGATGGCGATACCGAACAGGCCGGCCTGCGCGTAGGTCGTCAGAATACCGGCGATGATGATGATCGCGGGTAACGCTGTCGCTTCGAGCGAAACGGCCAGACCCTGAATCACGTTCGTGCCGTGGCCCGTCACCGAGGCCTGCGAGATGGACCGCACCGGCCGGTAATCGACGCCGGTGTAGTATTCCGTCACCCAGATGATGAGACCTGTCACGACGAGACCGATGATCATGCACCAGAACAGGTCCTGACCGTTGAAGGTCGTGCCGGTCGTCGTGGTGAACGTGGTGTCGAAGCCGATCCAGAAGAACAGCAGCGCGCCAAGAGCAATGGCCGATAGCACCGCGCAGGTGATGAAACCCTTGTAGAGAGCGCCCATAATCGAATTGTTGGCACCGAGTTTGACGAAAAACGTGCCGACGATCGAGGTCAACACGCATACGCCGCCGATGACCAGCGGCAATGCCATCAGCATATTAGCCTCGGCACCGACGAAGAAAATAGACGCCAGCACCATCGTGGCAACGACCGTCACCGCGTAGGTTTCAAACAGATCGGCAGCCATACCGGCGCAGTCACCGACATTGTCGCCCACGTTGTCGGCGATCGTGGCCGGGTTGCGGGGGTCGTCTTCGGGAATGCCCGCTTCGACCTTGCCGACGAGATCGCCACCGACATCGGCACCTTTGGTGAAAATGCCACCGCCCAGACGGGCGAAGATGGAGATGAGCGAGGCACCGAAGCCGAGCGCGACGAGTCCGTCGATGACGGTGCGGTCGGTGTTGAGGTAGCCCATCGGGCCGGTCAGCACAAAGTAGAAGACCGTGACGCCCAGCAGGGCGAGACCGGCAACCAGCATACCGGTAACGGCACCTGATTTGAAGGCGATTTCAAGCCCGGCACCCAGCGACTGCGAGGAAGCCTGCGCGGTACGGACGTTCGCGCGCACCGAAACCAGCATACCGATGAAACCGGCGACGCCGGACAGGATCGCGCCGATGGCGAAACCGGCAGCGGCAATCGGGCCGAGCAGGAACCATGCGATCACCAGAACGACGACGCCGACGATGGCGATGGTGAGATATTGGCGCGACAGGTAGGCCATTGCGCCTTCCTGAATGGCGGAGGCGATTTCCTGCATGCGGGCGTTGCCAGCGTCTGCAGCCATGACAGAGCGCGAGGCCCAGACAGCGTAGACGATGGAGAGCAAGCCGCATGCGATTGCAAAATAAAGAGCAAGCATGTGAAGAATTTCCGTCTTGAAACGTGTCCTGTTATCCCGCTTCGGAATTTGGCCGGGTAGCGCAGAACGTCAAACAGCAGAGCGACGGCCGTTCGTGGCTAAGTTCGCTACTGCGGCCGCACGTTAGCCGCCATTAACAGAAAATCAAGGATTGATTGTCGCAGTCCCCCGTTCCCTGCGTTTGGAGGCGAGATACAGCCAGCCGAGCGACAGGAGACAGGCGACGACGACCGGAAACGTGACGTAGTTGATCGTGTCCCAGCCGTAGGCGTTCAGTGTGCGCCCGCTCATCAAGCGAAGCGAAGGCGACCATCGAGAACAGGATGACGTCGTTGGCCCCCTGCGCTTTCGCCTTTTCTTCAGGTCGGTAGCAGTCGGTCAGCATGGCTGTGGAACCGATGAAGCCAAAATTCCAGCCGATGCCGAGCAGGATGAGCATGACGTAGAAATTGGCAAGTGTGATGCCCGCCAGCGCGACGATGGAACACGCCGTCAGCAGCACCATACCAGCAGCCACGATCCGCTCCTTGCCAAAACGGTTGATGAGATTGCCGGTGAAAAACGATGGACCGAACATGGCGATGACGTGCAGCGAAATGCCGTAGGTGGACTGGTCCACCGAGAAGCCGCAAATCCGCATCGCCAGCGGTGCGCCTGTCATCACGAACGACATCAGCGCATAGGAACAGACCGCGCAGAACACGGATACGAGGAAGCGCGGTTGTCGCACGATCGTGCCCAGCGGCCGCCCGCTTCCCGCCGCCATGCGGTCCTGACGGCTCATCGGTTTGTCGAACCGCAGGAAGGCCAGCACGAAGATAGCCGCGAGCATAAGGCAGGATGCAGCGACGAATGCACCGGCGAACTCGATCGGCGCGAAGAGGTCGGAGAAGTTGACCGCCGCTGCAGGACCGAGAATGGCAGCGGCAACACCACCGGCCAGAACCCACGATATCGCCCTGGGCTTGAAGGATTCCGTCCCCTGATCAGCAGCGGCAAAGCGATATTGTTGGGTAAACGATGAGGCCAACCCCATCATCAACATTCCGCCGACAAATCCCCAGAACGACGCGACCAGAATGGCGTAGCAAGCCACCAGCCCGCCGATCACACCCAACGCAGCACCACCCATGAAGCCCAAACGTCGTCCGACCTGCGCCATGATGAGCGCGGCAGGCAGCGCCATGATGGCAACGCCGATATTGTATCCCGTGACGGGAGCCGTCGCCAGGGACTTGTCCGGCCCGAGCAGATAGACACCCACCAGCCCGCCCAGCGCAATCGCAATCGGCGGCACCGCACCCGTCAGCGCCTGCGCGCCGGACAGGATGAGCGCATTGCGACGGGCGGAGGCGTTCTGGTCCATCACGCGGTTTCCCCGAACTCCTGCGGGCGCAGATCGCGCGCGATCCGGTTCAGCACCCCGTTGACGACTTTCGGTTCTTCACCCTCGAAGAACGCCTTCGTCACTTCGACATATTCGCTCACGATGACGCGCGCCGACACGTCCTTCTTGGTCGCGCAATTCCCACACGGACGCGCGCAAAATGGCACGCAGAATCGAGTCGATCCGTTCCAGCTTCCAGCTTGCGGCAAGCGATCGGTGGATTACGGGGTCGATGGTTGTCTGTTCGCCCACCACACCGGCCACGATATTGCGGAACCAGCCCGCGTCGGCGCTGCGATAGGTCTCTCCGTCGAGTCTCCGACCCAGACGGAAATTCTCGTATTCCGTCACGGTTTCGGCCAGGCCGGTGCCGCCGACTGTCCATCTGGTACAGCGCCTGAACGGCGGCAAGGCGTGCGGCACCGCGCTGATTGGCAGGCTTTACATCGCGTGGGGCAGATGGTTCAGCCAACGAATTTCTCGCGCAGTTTGATCATGTCCAGAGCCGCTTGCGCGGCATGACCGCCCTTGTTCAGCCGCGCCTTGTCGGCCCGTGCCAGCGCCTGCTCTTCGTTTTCGGTCGTCTGAATGCCGTTGCCGATGCACAGCGCCTCGGCGATGGAAATGTTCATGATCGCTCGGGCGGATTCGAAGGCGACGATGTCGTAATGCGTCGTCTCGCCACGGATCACGCAACCCAGCAGCACGAAGCCGTCATAGGCCTTGCCGCCCCCATCCATGCCGTCCAGCACGATGGCGATGGCAGCGGGAATCTCCAGCACACCCGGCACGTCGCACACGTCCCACGTGGCCCCTTCCCGCGCGAGAACCTCCTCGGCACCCTCGAGGAGGGCTTTGGAAATATGCGTGTAATAGGGCGCGTCGATGATGAGCAGATGAGGCACGCGAATGTCGTCCGGCGGTTCGGTTTGGCCGTGTGAACCATGCGCTGCCAAACGCGGCAAGTCTTATGATGGAAACTGCGCCAGCCGCGCGGCGTAGCGGGCCATCGTGTCGACTTCCAGGTTCAGCGCATCGCCTTCACGGGCCGCACCCCATGTCGTGACATCCTGACTGTGTTTGATGAGCAACACATCGAAATCCGTGCCCGCGACACCGTTGACTGTCAGCGAAACACCGTTGAGCGCGACCGACCCCTTCGGCGCGATGAAGCGCGCCAGATCGTCCGGCGCGCGCAGGGTGTAGCGTGTTGCATCACCCTCGGATTTCACCGTCACGATGCGTGCAATGCCGTCCACATGCCCTGCTACGATGTGCCCGCCCAACTCGTCGCCGACCTTAAGCGCCCGTTCGAGATTGAGCTTCGAGCCGACGGCCCAGTGCCCCGCTGTGGTCAAGCGCAACGCCTCTTCCCACGCTTCGACGGCGTATGTACCCCGATCTTTCCTGACCACAGTGAGGCACACCCCATCGTGGGCGATGGACGCGCCGATGGCGATGGTTTCGGTGTCGTAGGCCGTTGCCACTGTAAAGCGCTTGCCCGCTGGCAATATCTCTACGGCTTCAACGCGCCCGATATCCGTGATGATGCCTGTGAACATACCTATCGCCTTGCGAAGAGATGGAGCCGGTCCGCACCGAGCGTCAGTGTTCCCACCGGCTCGAACGAAGCTGGAATCGCTTCTAGCGTGACGGGAGAAGCGATACCATCCGGTCCGATTGAGCCTTGGCCAACGAACAGCGCAAGAGCGTCCACCAGTCCCGCATCCAGAAATCCGCTTGCGAGCGACGCCCCGCCTTCGACCATCAGCGTCGAAATACCCAAGCCTGCCATGTCTTCCAAAACTTCCGGCAGCGCCAATTTTCCGTCCTGCCGTTCCGCCGCCAGATGCCGGATGCCTGACCCGGCTTCCGGTGGTTTCGAGGAAACGAGCGTGACTGGCACTCTGTCCATCGAACCAGCCAAGCGAGTTTCGATATCGAGCGACCGCGCGAAAACGAACCGGTGCGGCGAGCGCCCTTCCAACCCCGGCAGACGACATGTCAGATCGGGATCGTCCGCCATCACGGTGCCACCACCCACGGCAATCGCATCGTGTTCGGCGCGCATCCGATGCCCGTAGGCTCGTGCCAGCGGGCCCGTAATACGCACCTCCTGCCCCGGCAAACCCAGCTTGCCATCGGCGGAAAGCGCCAGTTTCAACGTCACTGCCGGTCGGTTGGCCTGTTTGCGGTGTAAATAACCCGCCAGATCGTCTCCAGCTTGCACCGCACAGACGCCCGTCTCCACCTCAACGCCCGCTTCCCGCAACATCGCAAACCCGCGCCCGTCCACGCGCCCGTCCGGGTCGATGTAAGCGGCAACGACCCGCGCAACTCCGCCGTCGATCAGCGCCTGCGCGCAAGGGGGCGTCGCACCGTGATGGGCGCAGGGTTCCAGCGTGACGTAGGCAGTCGCACCGACGGATCGTGGGCCAGCTTCGTCGAGCGCAATTCGTTCCGCATGAGGCCTGCCGCCCAGCGCTGTGATACCGCGCCCGACGACAATGCCATTCTTGACGAGCAATGTGCCGACCGCTGGGTTGGTGCCGGTTCGGCTGCGATGCCGCCGTGCGTAGCGCAGACACGCGTCCATCCACCGCCGGTCTTCGACGGCCTTACTCACCCTTCAACTCACCCAGCACGTTCTGAAAATCGCTCACATCACGAAAATCGCGGTACACGCTGGCGAAGCGGACATAAGCGACGTCGTCGACGGCCTTCAAACCTTCCATCACCAGTTCGCCGATTTGCTGCGACGTGATTTCCGGCTCGCCCTGCCCTTCCAGCTGCCGCACGATGCCGGAAACGAGCCTTTCCACGCGCTCGCTATCGACCGGCCGTTTTCGCAATGCGGTCGTGACGGAGGACGCCAGCTTATCGCGGTCGAACGCTGCCCTGTCGCCGGACCGTTTTACCACTGTCAACTCGCGCAACTGCACCCGCTCGAACGTGGTGAAACGCCCGGCACAATCACCGCAAATACGGCGACGGCGGATGGTGGTGTTGTCCTCGCTTGGGCGCGAGTCTTTAACCTGCGTATCCGGCGAGCCGCAGAACGGGCAGCGCACGAGCCGCGCCTACAGCAGCGGGTAGATCGGGAATCTGTCGGTCAGCGCGATGATGCGCTTGGCCACGGCCTGTTCGACGTCGCCATTGCCCGCTTCGCCATTGGCGGCAAGGCCGTCCACGACTTCCAGAATGCAGGCACCGACTTCCTGAAATTCCGCGATGCCGAAGCCCCGCGTCGTAGCCGCAGGCGTGCCGAGGCGCACACCGGATGTTATGGTGGGCTTTTCGGGGTCGAACGGCACGCCGTTCTTGTTGCAGGTGATGTTGGCACGGCCCAAGGCCTCTTCCGCGGCCTTGCCGGTCACGCCTTTCGGGCGCAGGTCCACAAGCAGAACATGCGTGTCGGTGCCACCGGATACGAGGTCGAGACCACCGGCCTTGAGCGTTTCACCCAAAGCCTTGGCGTTCTCCGTTACGGTTCTTGATATAGCTCTTGAATTCCGGATGCAGCGCTTCACCAAACGCGACCGCTTTGGCCGCGATCACATGCATCAATGGCCCACCCTGAATGCCGGGGAAGATCGCGGAATTAAACTTTTTGGCCAACGCTTCGTCGTTCGTGAGAATCAGCCCGCCACGGGGTCCGCGCAAAGTCTTATGGGTCGTGGACGTCGCCACATGGGCATGTGGAAACGGCGACGGATGCTGACCACCTGCCACCAGACCGGCAAAGTGCGCCATGTCCACAAGGAACCAGGCACCAACCTTGTCAGCAATGGCACGGAACTTGGAAAACTCGACCTGACGCGGATAGGCCGAACCGCCGGCGATGATGAGTTTCGGCTGATGTTCGACCGCAAGCCGCTCCACCTCGTCAAAATCAACCAGATGCGTGTCGCGGTCCACACCATACTGGATGGCGTTGAACCATTTGCCGGACTGGTTGGGCTTCGCGCCGTGGGTCAGGTGCCCGCCCGCGTCCAGCGACATGCCGAGGATCGTATCGCCCGGCTGGATCAGCGCTTGAAAAACGGCCTGATTGGCCTGCGAGCCGGAATTGGGCTGCACGTTGGCAAAGCCACAATCGAACAATTTTGTGATCCGCTCAATGGCCAGGTCTTCGGCAATATCGGCAAACTCACAGCCGCCGTAGTAGCGGCGACCGGAATAACCCTCGGCGTATTTGTTCGTCAGCACCGAACCCTGAGCTTCCAGCACGGCACGGGACACGATGTTTTCCGAAGCGATCAACTCGACTTCGTGGCGCTGGCGGCCCAGCTCCCCGTCTATCGCTTTGGCGAGAGCCGGATCGGAATCAGCCAGCGAGCGCTCGAAGAATGAGTTGGCAGTCGGTGCGAGGGTTTCGGCAATAGCCATGTCGGGCAATCCGGAGCAGCGTTTATGCCCGTCTTGCTACTGCTTGAAAGCCAGTTCGTCCACGCCGTCACGCTTGTAAATATCGTCGCGGAACTGAACGACGCCGTCGTCCGTCGACCAAGCGGTGACATAGGTGAAATAAACCGGCACCGGTGCGGCCAGTTTCAGGTCCGTCCGGGCACCCGACGCGATGATGCTTTCGATTTCACGGCGCGAACCGGCAGGCGTGTCCTGCGCGAGCCAGACCAGCAGGTCCCGCACGTTCTTCACGCGCACGCAACCGGACGAATCGAACCGCATCAGCTTGTTGAACAAGCCCTGCTGTGGCGTGTCGTGCATATAAACCGCGTGGGGGTTCGGGAAATTGATTTTCACCGACCCCATCGCGTTGATGCGCCCTGGCTCCTGACGGAAGCGATATTGCACGGCCTCTTCGGAATTCCAGTTGATCGATGCTGGCGGAACCTCGTTACCATTGCCGTCGAACACGAGAATGTTGTTTTTGGCCAGATAATTCGGCTCTTTCCGCATGTGCGGAATAATGTCCTTGCGAATGATGCTCTTCGGCGCAGTCCAATATGGATTGAGATTCAATTCGAAGATTTTCGAGTTGAGAATCGGCGTCTGTCGCGTGATCTGACCGACGATGGCCGTATGACGCTGGGACACCCGCTGGCTCTCGACCGCTTCGATTTCGGCTGCTGGAATGTTCACCATAACGTAGCGGTCGCCAAGATACCCGGACATCGACCGCAGGCGGACGAGATTAGTTTCCAGCTGACCGAGGCGAACATTGGCAGGCACGTTGAGTGCCGCCAGCGAATACTGCCCCATCACACCGTCGCTCGGCAGGCCGTGTCGCGCCTGAAAGCGCTTTACGGCGGCGTCCACATACGTATCGAACTGCGTGGAAAGTCCGGCGCTGGTCTGCAAATCGCCGGAAATCATCAGGCGGCGGCGCAGAGCGACCACAGACTCACTCTGGGAACCAAGGCGCATCTTCTCATCGGCGGGAACCCGTGGCCAACCGCCTTGGGCGACGATGTTGCGATAATCGACCATCGCACGTTCGATGTAATCGGCTGTTTGCGGTGCAAAGATAGGGGTGTTGGAGGCGACTTCGCGCTTGCCAACGGATGTGGTGCCGTCAAACCGGTCGTTCCACGCATCCCGCCCCTTCGAGTTCAGGATCTGGTCGATGGCCGTTTCGTTCGCACGGGCCATGCCGGCACTTGCAATCGCCGCCGTTGCCATACCGGTGGTGAAAAGGCGTCGCGTCATCTTGGTCATGGAAGAGAGTCCCCGAAACATCTGTCGTGCGGCGCAACCATTTCAATCGAACGAGCGCCTGTCCGATAGACATAGGGGCTCATTCGGAAATTGTTCATTAACGCATTGCAAACGAATGCAGCCGCAATTCCCGCCTCTTATAAGGGGAATTGCGGCCAAATTTCAGGAAGCAGGCAATCTCGCGGAAAGTTTACGCGCGGATTACAGGCGGTAGAGGATCTGGTCGGTCCAGAAGCGTTCCAGACGCTGCAGGGACCGGTTGAGAATGGCAAAGGCTTCCGAGTCGATCTGGCCGATGGATTCCAGCGATTCCGTGTGGCGCTCGTAGAGATCGTTTACGATCTGCGCGACCGCCTTGCCCTCATCCGTCAGGCTTACACGAACCGAGCGACGGTCGGTGCGGGAGCGCTGGTGGTGAATGTAACCCATGTCGACCAGCTTCTTCAAGTTGTAGGAGACGTTGGAGCCAAGGTAATAACCCCGCGTCCGCAGTTCGCCCGCCGTCAGTTCATTGTCGCCCAGGTTGTAAAGCAGCAGCGCCTGCACTGCGGTGAGGTCGCTCCGGCCCTGCCGGTCGAACTCGTCCTTGATGACATCGAGCAGGCGGCGGTGCAGCCGTTCCACCAGTGTCAGGGCTTCCAGATAGACAGGCTTGATGTTGCCGGCCTTGACGGGCTCTTGCACGGCGGACGGTGCAATCGGCACCCCAATCATATCAGCGTTTTGCATTGGTTCGTTCCTCTTCCTGAACGGCAGATCATGTCGTCCGCCTTGTCGTTCAAATTAGAGGTGCCGCATAAAGTTTGCCTTTAGCGGCAGACTTAACTCAACCTTACTGTGAATCGATCAAACGCTTATTCCATAAGGGTTTAACTCTTCCGCAAGCACGATAATTCAGCCTTTCTTGGCCGTGATGCGAACACCCAGCGCAAAGCCGATGTAAATGGCGAGCGTCAGCAGATGGAAAGTGGTGGTTGCGGCGGCTTCGGGAAACGTCTGCGGATACCACAATCCGGCGATCATCTGGAAACCGATGGCCAATAGCCACACCACCCGTCCCCATGACAGCCCCGTCCATAATCCCACGGCGGCGACCGGGAAAAGCACCGCCAACACGGCGAGATAGACCCGCGTTAGACTATCGGCACGGTCGAAACGCAGGCCCGGGTCGTCGAAGCCGACCGATACCAGCCAAATCTGAACCGTAAAAAAGACGAAAACCAGCGCGAGCAACCGCAGGAAGACGATGTATCCACGCGACAGTAGCGTCGGTTCGGCTTCTTCCACGAAAGCCACGGGGTGCGCGGTCAAAGCGCTCATCCGCGACTGGCTCACTCGAACAGACCTTGTTCGAGCGGCTGAAAGACGCCTTCCACCCGTTCCAAATCGAGATCTTCCCAATTCGGCGCGCCATCCTTGTCGATGATCGCGGCGCGGATACCCTCGTAGAAATCCGCCCCCTTCAGCACGCGCGCGACGATGCGGTATTCCATCTCCATGCATCCGCGCAGGTCGAGCGTTGCACCCAGCCGGATTTGCCGGAACGCGATTTCCAGGCTGGTGGGCGAATGGCGCTGCATCATATCCAGCGCCTTGGCGGCAAAGTCGCTCACCTCGGACAGATCGGAAAGGCGCGCCATGATCGCCTCGACGGAATTGGCCGAGAATGCGTCCGCCACGACCGTCTGGTTCGTTGCGGTGTCACCGGGCACGAAGATTGTCTCGTGCCGCGCAAGGCATGCGTCGAGATCGGGCGCGTCGAACAGGTCCGTCTCCAACGCGGCCATATCGGCGCAGCCCGTATCGGCGAGCCCTGCCCAGAGGCAGCCGCCAGCCCGTAGCCGGTGGCCGGTCAGCCCCAGAAAAAGCCCCGTCTGGCCCGGCAATCGGGACAGGAAGTAGGATGCGCCGATATCAGGAAAGAAGCCGATTCCCACTTCCGGCATGGCGAAGGTCGCTTCCGGTCCCACAACCACATGCGACCCGTGGATGGAGATACCGACGCCGCCGCCCATCACGATACCGTCGATCAGCGCGACATAGGGCTTGGGGTATTCGGCAATGCGCACGTTAAGCGCGTATTCGCGGGCAAAGAAGCTGAGGTCGGGTGCATGGCGGGCGTCGTAAAGCGCTCGAATGTCACCACCGGCGGAGAACGCCCGGCCCGGCGTGGCGCGGATGATCACGCGCTCCACGGCATTGTCATGCTCCCATGCATCGAGTTGCGCATCGATTGCCTGCACCATCGAATCAGTAACGGCGTTGAGCGCGGATTGACGGTTGAGCGTGATGACCCCCGCCCTCCCCTTGCGCTCGAAATGAATGTCGGTGCCGTCTGGTGTCACGTCGCGTCCCCCTGCGCATCCCTAGTGCCCAACCGCTGACGGATTGTGAAGCATTTCCCGCAACGCTAGACACGTTTTGAGCAAAACGGGATGCAAAACGATGAGCGAGACACGGGAAGAGCGAGTGGACCGGATTACCGGCAGAAGACGCCCGCGCCGCAACAGGCGGACAGACTGGCTCCGACGCATGGTCGCCGAAAACAGGCTCGGCGTGGATGATCTCATTCTGCCGCTGTTCCTGATCGAAGGCACGAACCGCACTGAAGACATCGCGGCCATGCCCGGCACGAAGCGATTTACCGTCGATCTCGCCGTCGAGCAGGTCCGTAAGGCCGCCGGTTTCGGCATTCCCGCAATCGCCCCGTTTCCCAACGTCTCCCTCGACAAGCGCGACCAGACCGGCACGGAAGTTTCCAACGCCGGCAACCTCATCTGCCAGTTCGTCCGGGCCGTGAAGAAGGCTGTGCCGGATATCGGCGTCATAACCGACAGCGCCCTCGACCCGTTCACCGACCACGGCCATGACGGTGTGCTGCGCGATGGCATCATCGTCAACGATGAAAGCGTGGAGCGCATCGTGGCCGGTTCGCTGGCGCAGGCCGATGCGGGCGCGGACCTCATTGCACCGTCCGACATGATGGACGGGCGCATCGGTGCAATCCGTGAAGCGCTGGACAATGCGGGCCACCGCGATGTGGGCATCCTGTCCTACACCGCAAAGTTCGCCTCGGGTTTCTACGGCCCTTACCGCGAAGCGATCGGCACGGACGGGCTGCTGCAAGGCGATAAGAAAACCTATTATATCGATCCCGCAAACACCGACGACGCCATGCGCGAGGCCGAGTTCGACATTGCCGAGGGTGCCGACATTCTGATGGTAAAACCCGGAATGCCCTACTTAGACATCATATGGCGCATGAAAGAGACGTTCGGGATGCCGGTTGCCGCATACCAGGTGTCCGGCGAGTATTCGATGATCGAGATGGCCGGTCTGGCGGGCGTCATCGACCGGGAGCGGGTGATGATGGAAAGCCTGCTCGCCTTCAAACGCGCCGGTGCCGATACGATCCTGACGTATCATGCGATGGAGGTGGCGGAACGGCTGAACGTGTGATGGCGGCTTGAACGGCGCTTTATACGCCATACATTCTCCCCAACAGGAGATTTTCACTATGACCGACACGTCCACACTCGACACCGCCACCGACCACCACGTCATTCCCGCCCATAGGCTGGAAGATGTGCGCCGTGGCCGCGTCTATTCCTTCCTCGTCGATTACCTCATCATCGCCGTGCTGTGCGTTCCCGCAGCCATCGTGGTCGCCATTCTTGGTATTCCCACGATTGGGTTGGCGTGGGGATTGTTTCCTTTTCTAATCCCCGTCATCGCCGTGCTTTACGTCGCCGTGACATTGGGCGGCGAAAAGCAGGCAACGATCGGGATGCGGATGAATGGCTTGCGCGTCATCAAACTCGGCGGCGGAAAGGTCGATCCGGTGCTTGCCGGCTTGCACCACATCCTGTTCCTGTTCATTCAGGGTATCGGAGTGCTGCTTCCACTCGTCGTGTCGCTGTTTTCGTCCAAGAAGCGGCTGTTGCACGATATCCTGCTTGGCACCTACATCGCACGCGACTAGGCTCAACCGAACCCGCAGCGTGTAAGCTGCAGAAAATGCCGTATGCGAAGGGACGCCGTTGGACCAGTTCCACCTTTGGGCGACCTATATCGTCATTGCCTGCACGATTGTTGCCTATGCGACCGAGCGTTACTCCATCGAAGGGGTGTCGCTCGCAGCGTTAGTCGTTTTCCTGTTGCTATTCACCGCCGTGCCCCAGCCGGACGGCATGGACGTTTCCTCCACCGACTTGTTGTCCGGCTTTGCCAACCCGGCCCTGATTACAGTGCTGGCGCTGCTGGTAGTCGGGCAAGCGCTGTTCGCCACCGATGCGCTGGACCAACCCGCCAAATGGCTATCGAAAATCGGCGGGCGCAGTGTCACCCGCACCATCGTCGTTCTGCTGGCCACGGCGCTCGTCACCAGCGCGGTGCTGAACAACACGCCGGTTGTGGTGATGTTCATTCCCATCGTTATTGCTATCGCCGCCAAGCGTAATTTCGCTCACTCGCGCGTGCTGCTGCCCTTATCGTTCGTCGGCATTCTTGGCGGTATGACCACGCTGATCGGCTCCTCCACCAACCTGCTCGTGGCAGGCACGGCAGCGCGCTACGGATTCGAACTCGGCTTTTTCGACTTTACTCTCATGGGCTCGATCCTTGCGGTTTTCGGCTTCGCATATGTGCTGCTCGTCATGCCGCGCCTGTTACGGACCGACACGTCCGGCGATGAACCAAGCGGCACCAGCGGACGGCAGTTTCTCGCGCAAATCGAAATCCGCGACGATCATCCGCTGTTCGGTGAGAGCGCCAAGGCGGGCCAGTTTCAGGGGCTGGAAGGCATCACCGTGCGCTCCGTTCACCGCGCAGACGAGGCGCTGTTACCTCCGTTCGAGGACGTGACACTGGCAAATGGCGACCTGATCGTGGTCGCAGCCACCCGCTCAGCGCTGACGAAAGCCCTGTCGGTCGGTGCGGCCAGCCTGCCGGAAATGGCGCAGGAAGACCGCAAGCCGGAGCGGGAAAGCGACAACCTCACCCGCGTTTCGGAAGGCTTCACAGTGGCCGAAGCCGTCGTCGCCCCCGGTTCACGCTACACAGGCCGCACCATCGACGCCTCCCGCATCCGCGCCAGCTACGGCACAGCGGTATTAGGCCTTCAACGGCGCAGCGGTTTGGGCCGCAGTCCCGTGCGGCAAGTGCGTCTGGAAGCGGGCGACACATTGCTCATCGGCGGCTTACCGGACGATATCGAACGGCTGCGCTTCAGCCGTGAATTGCTGCTGCTCGAACGCTCGGCGAGCGAAGTGCCGCTGTCCGAATACGCACCCCGCGCCGCGCTCATTTTCGCAGGCGTTGTCATCTCCGCATCCACCGGCTTCCTGCCCATCGTCGTCGCGGCGCTCGTCGGGGCATACGCGATGATCGCTTCCGGCTGCCTGTCCATCCGTCAGGCCGCGCGGTCGTTCGACCGGCAGATTTTTATGATGGTAGGCGCGTCCCTCGCCGCCGCCGCCGCGCTGGAACAGACGGGTGGCGCGGCGCGGCTGGCCGATGGCACGGTTGCGCTGATGGAAGGCTCTTCCCCCGCTGCCATCTTGTCAGTTCTGTTCATCGTCACAGCGCTGCTGACCAACGTGCTGTCCAACAACGCCACCGCCGTACTGTTCACACCCATCGCCATCGGCATCGCGCAACGGCTCGGCGTCCCGCTGGAGCCGTTCGTCGTGTGCATCGTGATGGCCGCGAACTGCTCGTTTGCAACACCGGTGGGTTATCAGACGAACCTGCTCGTGCTTGGCCCGGGCCGCTACCGGTTCAGCGACTATCTGCGGACCGGACTGCCGCTTATCTTGCTGCTGTGGCTGGTCTTCACCTTCGCCGCACCCATCGTTTACGACCTCTAGTTGACGTCGCCCCGCCGCTGCGGCCAAGTGGTGCTATGACGGCGCATTCCCTCGACACTCCGCAATTCTACCTCACCTCCCCCGGCCCGTGCCCCTATCTTGAAGGGCGAACGGAGCGAAAGGTGTTCACCCATCTGGTCGGCGAGCGCGCGCCTGCCGTGCATGAGGAACTATCGCGCGGCGGCTTCCGGCGCAGCCAGTCCATCGCCTACCGACCTGCCTGCCAGGGGTGCCGCGCCTGCACCGCGACGCGGGTGCTGACGGACGCATTTCGAGCCAACCAAATCCATGCGCCGTGTCGCCAAGCGCAACGCGGATCTGATTGGTGTGGAGGGCGAGAACACCCCCACCAGCGAGCAATATTCCCTCTTTCGCCGCTACGTCGATTCCCGCCACGGGGACAGCGGCATGGCGATTATGACCGTGCTGGACTACGCGTTGATGGTGGAAGACAGCCACGTGAACACGGTGCTGGTGGAATACCGCCAGCGCACGGCGGACAGCGCATTCACCGGCAAGGGCGATGGCGAGCTGATCGCGGTCGTGTTGCTCGATGTGCTCAGCAACGGCCTGTCGATGGTCTATTCCTTTTTCGATCCCGAAATGGCGGAGCGCTCGCTCGGAACGTTCATCATTCTCGATACCATCGCCCGCGCGCGAAAGCGGGGGTTGCCCTATTGCCACCTCGGCTATTACGTCGCTCAGTCGCCAAAAATGGCCTACAAGGCACGCTTCCTGCCCCAGCAGAGACTGACAGCATCCGGCTGGCGAGATGTGGAAGACAGCAAGCAATCCCCCTTGCCCGAGGGTCCGGCTGGAACCCCCGCCGCGACGATCGACTGGTCCGACCACGACGGAGATGCCCGAATGAGTTCCGTAACACTTCGAAAATGCCGTCTGTCGCCCCGACGGGTCCGAGCCATTTCTACGTGCTGAAACCAATCGCGCAAAAGGTAACGGTAACGCTACGCGATACGGTCGTTGCTCGAGAGCAATGCCGGCCGTATGGCTGATGGAAGGCGGCAAAACGTTGTATCCGCCGGTGATTTACATTCCGCGCGCCGATGTGACGATCTCCATCGCCAGCGTTCCCGGCACGACCCATTGCCCGCTGAAGGGTGACGCCACGTATTTCATCCGCGAGGGCGATGGGCGGATCGAAAAAATTGCCTGGTCTTATATAGAACCCTTCGATTTCAGCGCCAGCATCGCCGGTTTGATCGCGTTCGACCCGACGCTCGCCACGTTTCAGCTTTCCCCGCGTTAGGAAGCGTATCCATGACAATTCTGCGCCGTATTCTGCTCGTTCTCGTCGCTCTTGTCGTCGGCGCGTTCATCTGGCTCTGGCTCGCGCCACCGGACCTCATTCGCGTTGCAACCAATTACAGCGCCAAGATAGTTTGCTCGAACGACTTTCATCGCTGACCGCGATGCCGATGAGGTTCTGGCGGACGATGTGCAGGCACCGGGCCATCCGATCCTCAAATATATTTCGGTCGATACGGACGCGGGCGAAGGCGTGGTCACAGCCCGCTTCCTGGGCTTCGCTGCCACCGCCACATCCGTTCACCGAACCGGGCTTGGTTGCACGAACACCGATGGCGGCGCTCCTATAGCTCTCGCCGTTAGCGCAGCAACCGACCTTCCAGCGCCTACACCCTTGCCGGTGGCTACCAAGCGCAGCGGCTCAAGCGATCATCGAAGACGACGCACTGGCCGGCCCGAACATGCGCGCCATCGTTGTGCTGCGCGAACGGCATGGTGATTGCGGAACGCTACGGCGAAGGCTTCGACGCCGGAACGCCCCTGCTCGGCTGGTCAATGACGAAGACCGTCACCGCCGCGCTGACTCGGACGGCTGGAACAGGCGGACGTGCTTTCCCGCGCAATGACAGTGCACTTTTCCCGTCATGGTCGAACGACGCCCGCGCAAAGTCAAAGTTGCCGACTTGCTCGGCATGTCCAGCGACCTGACATGGAACGAAGGCTACGGCACCGTCTCCGACGTGACGCGGATGCTCTATCTCGAACCGGATATGGGGCGTTTCGTCGAGAAGGCCGCGCTCGGCACGGCGGACGGTTCCGCAATCGGCAAAACATGGAATTACTCGTCCGGCACGACGATCCTTCTGTCGAAATACTGGCAATCCAAAGTCGGCCCCGAAGCCGTGAACCTGCCGCGCCAAACCCTGTTTCAGCCGCTTGGCATGACCAGCGCAATCATCGAAGCGGATGCGGCGGGCACGCTGGTTGGCGGCTCCTACATGTATGCCACTGCACGAGACTGGGCACGGTTCGGTCAATTTCTGTTGCAGGATGGCGTCTGGAACGGCGAGCGGTTGCTACCGGACGGCTATGTCGAGTGGATGATGGAGGAGCACCCCGCCTCGGACGGTCAGTACGCCCGCGGCCACCTGTGGCGCGCGCCGCCCCGCCGCAGCGAAGAACGCAGCGAACCAGCGGACCCGGCGCTTGATGACACGGTCTGGCTCGCAGGGCACGACGGGCAATCCGTCGCCATCGACCGCGCATCCGGCCTCGTCGTGGTGCGCCTCGGCTTGACGCCAAGCAAACTCGGCTACCGGCCCGAAAATCTGCTGTTGGCGCTCGAAGGCTCGCGAACTAACCCGCGAACGTTCCGTTTTTAGGAAACCCTTTCGGCACCATCCGTCCGGCCTGTGCGCGTTCGCCGACGAATTCGCGCAATTCGTCGGCCGTCCGCGTGTGGGTCCGCCCTGCACTGTCGGTCCATGTAAGCCCTTCGGCCAGTGCGAACGGGCGGGCATCGACAATGCATCCGTCCTTGTATTTTTGCAGCCGCACGCCTTTGCCGCGACCCATTTCTGGCACTTGAGCAAGCGGTAAGATGAGCAGCTTGCGGTTTTCGCCGACTGTCGCCAGATGCGTCGCACCTTCGGGCATGGTAATGCACAGCAGAGCTTCGGCAGGCGCGGTGACGTTTAGCATCTGCTTGCCCTTGCGCGTGTTGGCGACCAGATCGCCCTCGGTGACAACGAACCCGTTGCCGAGCGTGGAGACCAGCAACCGCTTGCGCTTGGCCGAATGGACGAAGACCGACACGATATCGGCGTCATTTTCCATATCGACCATGATACGAAACGGTTCCCCATGCCCACGCCCGCCCGGCAAACGGTCGGCAGGCAGCGTATAGACACGTCCGTTCGTCGCCAGCCACAACAGCCGGTCTGTTGTTTCCGCGTGGATCGCGAACCGCAGCTTGTCGCCGTCCTTGAAGGTGAGCGTGGACGTATCGGCGACGTGACCTTTCAACGCCCGCACCCAGCCTTTTTCGGACACTACGACCGTCACCGGTTCGCGCTCTATCATGGCCTGGGCGACGGCTTCCATATCTACATCGGCGGCTTCGGCAAACGTCGTGCGGCGTGCGCCCAGCGGGGTGTTCTTGCCAAAAGCCTTGCGCGTTTCACCGATTTCCCAGGCGATCGTCTTCCATTGGCTTTCATCTGACGCCAGCAGTGCCTCGATACCGGCTTTCTCTTCCGTCAGATCATCGAACTCCTTGCGGATCTCGATCTCTTCCAGCTTGTGAAGCGCCCGCAGCCGCAGGTTCAGCACCGCTTCGGCCTGATTGTCGGTCAGCTCGAACCGCGCAATCAGCGCCTGTTTTGGCTTGTCTTCCGTGCGAATGATGCGGATGACCTCATCGATGTTGAGGAAGGCGATTAGATAGCCGCCGAGCATCTCCAGCCGCTTCTCGATGGCCGCCAGCCGATGCCGCGAACGGCGTTGCAAGACGTCCTTGCGATGTTCCAGCCACGCCCGCAGCACAGCGCGCAGGTCCATGACCTTCGGCACCTTGCCGCCATCCAGCACGTTCATGTTGAGCGGAAAGCGGGTTTCCAGATCGGTGGTCCGGAACAGCTGCTCCATCAGCAGTTCCGGGTCGATTGACCGGCTTTTCGGCTCCAAAACGAGGCGGATGTCCTCGGCACTCTCGTCGCGGATATCAGCCAGCAGTGGCAGCTTCCGCGCCATCAGCAGCTCGGCGGCCTTCTCGATCAGCTTCGACTTCTGCACCTGATAGGGGATTTCGGTGACGACGATCTGCCATTGGCCGCGCCCCAAATCCTCCTTTTCCCACCGCGCGCGCAGCCGAAAACCGCCTTTACCGGTTTGGTAGGCATTCTGGATTGCATCGCGGGGCTCGACCACGATGCCACCGGTTGGAAAGTCCGGCCCCGGCACGAATTCGAGCAGCTTGTCGAAACCGGCATTTGGAAACTTGATGAGATGCAAGGCGGCTTGGCACAATTCGTCCACATTATGGGGCGGAATATTCGTCGCCATGCCCACCGCGATGCCTGCCGCTCCATTGGCAAGCAGGTTCGGGAAAGCGCCGGGCAGAACGACCGGTTCCTCGTCTTCCTCGTTATAGGTGGCGCGAAAATCGACGGCGTCTTCGGTAATACCGTCCAGCAGCGCGGTCGCGGCCTTCGTCATCCGCGCTTCGGTGTAGCGCATGGCGGCGGGGTTATCCCCGTCGATATTGCCGAAGTTGCCTTGCCCGTCGACCAGCGGATAGCGCACCGCGAAATCCTGCGACAGCCGCACCAGCGCGTCATAGATCGAGGCATCCCCGTGCGGGTGGAACTTGCCCATCACGTCGCCCACGATGCGGGCGCATTTGGCGAACGCCGCTTCCGGGTTCAGCCGCAAAAGGCGCATGGCGTGGAGAATGCGCCGATGAACCGGCTTCATGCCGTCGCGCACATCCGGTAGTGCACGGCCCATGATGGTGGAGAGCGCATAGGCCAGATAACGCTCTTCCAGCGCCGCCTTCAGGTCGATGGAGACGATGCCGCTATCGTCCCCGCCGTCGCTGCCGCGACCGCCGCTATTACCACCACCATCGCCGTTACCGTTTCCGGAAGGCGGTTGAATCAAATCGTTTCCCATATCTTTGCCAGTAGGTGACGGGCGCGCGGCGCACAAGCAGCCCGAACCCTTGAAGCCTGCACTTCGATTGCCACATTCGGCTTTTACAGAGTTCCGAAAACCGAACCGCCCTGCGAAAGGCCCAACCATCATGCGCCCAATTCACGCTTCCTTCCTTGCCGCCCTCATGCTTTCTACCACGCCCGCCTTTGCCGGACCGGCGGACGATTTTGTCGGCGAATTGCAGGCGCTGGCCGAGAAGAACGGCGTGTCCGTTGCGGTCGAAAACTCCCAGGACAGCGGTGATGGTTTCGTGCTCGAAAACATGACCGTTACCGGCAAACAGGCCACCGGCATAATCGCCGAAACCACTGTCACCGGTTATGCGCGCACACCCACTGGCGGAAGCGCGGACCGTGTGACGTCCAAGGGCGTTGCCGTTTCGATCGCGTCCAACGACATGACGATCACTGTGGACGAGATCGACACCACTGACCTGAATTTTCCAGAAAACGGCCTGTCGACGCCTTCCATGTTCTCGCTGTATTCCTCGCAAACATTTGCCAACATGGTCGTGAAAGCCGCCGGACTAACCATTGTGGAGGTCGCGAATTCGCAGGTGAAAACCGATAAGGGCGCCGATGGCGTCTATACGTCCAGCACTGCGGTGAGTGGCATCGTGATCGACCTCGCCAACCTGCCGACCGCGCCACAATCCGGCGCCGTTGCGGAACTTGGCTATGAGCGACTGAACGCCAGCATCGAAGGCACGGCAACGTACGATCCTGCCGAAGGCACTATCGAATCGACCAACACACAGATGGTGGTCGAAAACGCCGCAACGGTTGGCGTGTCTTACCGCATCACCGGCTATACCGAGCAATTCGCCGAGCAGATGGCGGCCTGGAGCAAGACTTATGGTGAAGAGTCGCGATCCCCCGAAGCGATGATGGCCCTCATGCCCATGCTGTCCAACGTCAAGGTCGCCAGCATGATGCTGAAGCTGACGGACGATTCGCTCACCGGGAAGCTGCTCGACATGCAGGCCAAGCAGATGGGCACGACGGGCGAACAGCTCGCACAATCCGCCCCGATGTTCCTCGGCATGGGCCTGAGCCAGCTGCAGATGCCGGAACTGACGCAAATGGTGACACAAGCCATTGGCGGCTTCCTGCAAAACCCGGGCACGCTGACAATCGCCATAGAGCCGGCCGAGCCGGTGTCGGTTGCCGCCATTGCTGCGCTGTCGCAATCGGACCCGAAAGCGCTGCCGGAATTGTTGAATCTGTCTGTGACAGCAAGCAACTAGCCGAACAGGCTGGAACGCAGGGCAAGCGCGACCACGATCAACATCGCAACGGCCATTGCGATGTTGATTGCGCGCTGGCTGGCCGGGGCCAGATTGAGAGCGTGCAGACCGACACCGGCATACATCCAACCGATGTGTATCGGCACCCAAATGAGATTGAGAATGACGAGTTTAATGGCGATTTCGGCAGCATGATTGCCGGGCGTCATCGGGAAGTTCGAGAAGACGAACGCTCCCACTGCGTAGGCCTTCGGATTGAACGCCTGCAACGTCACGCCGCCCGCGATACCGGGCGGGCGAATTGCTTCGATGAAAGCGATTTTCGAGCCCGTCAGCGCAATGCGTGCAGCGAGATACAGCAGGTATCCCGTCGACAAACCGATGAAAACGAACCGAGAAGCATCGTTCGTTTGCAAAAGAGCGGCCAACCCCAGTGCGGCTGCGATCATAACGGCATTGGACCCGAAGAACAGCCCGACACCGTAAGACCAGCCCGCACGTGGCCCGAAAGCCGAACCGACACCGGCGAGGGAAAGCACACCCGGCCCGGGTGTAATCATCAAAAAGAAAATGGCGACGGCAAAGGCCAGCATATCTGCGGCCCCTGCCGTCGCTGTTTCAGGCGGGTCGGCTTATTCGCCGGGTGCCCGTTCCTCGAACATCAACCCCTTGGCCGTTCTGTCGGGAAAACCAGCCCAATAGGTGTGGTCTTCCTTCGGCTTACCGTCCTCGCCCATCGAGAACTTGCCATCGTTGGAGTTCGCCACGAGGTCGAGATACGTCTCTTTGGCTTCATCGCCCTTCAGGTATTTGTCGAGCCACGCGGTGATGAAGTGCTGGGACACATTGTTCATCCGCTCGTTGCTCCAGGCAGCGTCGGAATAGTGGTCGTCCACTCCCGCTGCTGCCGCTTCTTCCGGCGCTGGCATCGGCGCACCGGCATTATGGTTGGCGTTATCGAAGGTCAGCAAGGCGCGGTCGGTGCCCTTCATATTTTCCCAGATCGAGCGCACACCGATTTCGTAGCCGGACACATCATCCTGCGAGCCGCCAATGACGAGAAACGGCGTTTCAATGTCCGACAAGCCCGCTTCGTCCCAGAAACCGGCATTCTTACCCCAAGGACCGAAGGCAACGGCGGTTTTGATGCGCGCATCCGGCAGGGCTTCCTGCGTTTCAGACCCTTCCTTGTGAACGGCGAGCAGCCCGTGCGGCGCGCCATAAGATGCCTCGATGCCCGTATCCGTCACGCCAGCGCCGGTGGTGATGAGAGCGCCGTAGCCGCCCATCGAATAGCCGATCAGGCCTGTGTTCGAGGCATCCACGATGCCGCTGAGGAACGAGCCGTCATCCTTCGACAACCGGTCCATCTCGTTGAGCACGAACAGCTGGTCGAATGGCCGGTTGACCAGTGTTGATCCGAAAGCGACCTGATTGTCGTATGTGGAATCGGTATGGTCGATGGATGCTACCACATAGCCCTTGGAAGCCAGGTTCTCCGCCAGATGCGACAGCAGGAACCGGTTGCCGGGATAGCCGTGGGAAATCATCACCAGCGGATAGGTTTCGCCAGCGCGTGGCGCGGCATCGCGCATGGCGCGGCCTTCTAGGTCCACCATCGTCTTGCCGTCGCGCAAAAACGCTTTCAGCGTCGTCGAGCCTTCCGCCCCATCAGCTGCCGGATACCAGACCTCGACCGTTAAAGGCCGGTCATACATTGGCATTTCGGCGGGCTTTTCAGCCGCCGGGTCCACCTTCACCACGTCGATCTGGTTCGGGTTGGTCAAATCGATCTGACGTACGCCAACGGGCAATGTGCCGTAGCCAGCCAGCTCAGGCGCATCTGCGCGCTGTGTGTCGATGCGGTTTTCGGCAAAGGCCGGTGCCATCATCAATGTCGCGGCCACACTCGTGGTCGCCAGTATTTTGAAAAGTCTCACAATCATTTCCTCCCGATGTTGCGCCACCAACGTAACGGGCGAACGGGAGGGGTGTAAACGGAATTAGCGGTGCTAAAGCTTATTTCGGCTGCAGCACACGCAAATGCAGGTCCTTCAACTGCGGGTCGTCGGCGGGCGCGGGGGCGCCCATCAACAGGTCGCGGGCCTGCTGGTTCATCGGAAACATGGTGATTTCGCGCAGGTTCTTGGCACCGCAAAGCAGCATGACCACACGGTCCACACCAGCGGCCATGCCCCCGTGCGGCGGGGCACCATACTGAAAGGCACGGTAGAGCGCGCCGAAACGCGCTTCTACCGTTTCCCGCGACAGCCCGACCTTCTCGAATGCCGCGACCATCGTATCGACCTCGTTGTTACGAATCGAACCGGAGGCGATCTCGAACCCGTTGCACACCATGTCGTACTGGTAGGACAGAATGGAAAGCGGATCGTCATTCTCCAGCGCCGCCATCCCGCCCTGCGGCATGGAGAACGGGTTGTGTCCGAAGTCCAGTTTGCCGGTGTCCTCGTCGCGCTCGTAAAACGGGAAGTCCACGATCCAGCAGAACGCAAAGCGTCCTTCTTCGATCAAGCCGGCCTCTTCCGCAGCTTTGGTACGCGCTTCACCCGCGAAAGAGGCAAACTTAGCTGGGTCCCCGGCGGCGAAGAAAACGGCGTCGCCCAGCTCCAGCCCGACCTGCGCACGCAATGCTTCTGTCCGTTCAGGGCCAATGTTCTTTGCAATCGGTCCCGCGGCGTCGAACTTACCCTCCAGCTCTCGCCAGAAAATATAGCCCATGCCCGGCTGACCGTTTGCCTGCGCCCAGGCATTCATTCGGTCGCAATGTTTGCGTGACCCGGCACCTTTGACCGGAATGGCCCATACTTGGTGTTTGTCGTTCGCGTCCAGAATACCCGCGAAAACGCCAAATCCGGACCCGCGGAAATGCTCCGACACATCCTGCATTTCGATCGGGTTGCGTAGATCCGGCTTGTCCGAACCGTATTTGCGGATTGCTTCGGCATAGGGAATGCGCGGCCAGTCGTGGTCGACGGTCTCGCCTTTCGAGAAGGTCTCGAAAACCTGCGTCACGACAGGCTCCATCGTGGCGAGCACGTCTTCCTGCTCGACAAAACTCATTTCCACGTCGAGCTGGTAGAACTCGCCGGGCAGCCTGTCGGCGCGGGGGTCTTCGTCGCGGAAGCAGGGCGCGATCTGAAAGTAACGGTCGAAACCGCTCATCATGATAAGCTGCTTGTAGATCTGCGGCGCCTGCGGCAGCGCATAGAACTCACCGGGATGAATGCGCGACGGAACGAGGAAGTCCCGCGCGCCTTCGGGCGACGATGCGGTGAGGATGGGCGTGGAAAACTCGAAGAACGCCGCTTCCGTCATACGCTTGCGCATATCGGCGATCACCGCCATGCGGGTCATGATATTGGCATGCAGCGTTTCGCGGCGCAGGTCGAGAAAACGGTATTTCAGCCGCACATCTTCCGGGTAATCCTGCTCACCGAACACCGGCATGGGCAGTTCGGCAGCCTTCGACAAGACCTCGATCTCACGGGCATAGACCTCGATGGCGCCTGTCGGTAGGTCTTTGTTCACTGTCTCCGCCGTGCGCGCTTTGACATCGCCGTCGATCCGCACGACCCATTCCGACCGCACCTGCTCGGCGACCGAAAAACCGGCGGAATCCGGGTCCACCACCACCTGCGTGATGCCGTAATGATCCCGCAGGTCGATGAACAGCACCCCGCCATGGTCCCGCACCCGGTGAACCCAGCCGGACAGGCGTGTCTGGCTTCCCACATCGTCTGCGCGAAGGTCGGCACAGGTGTGTCTGCGGTAGCGGTGCATGATCGTATCCTGAGAATAGTTAGCGCGGAATGCGCGAGTTTCGTAGGCGGGTTTGGTCGCGCACCCCACAGGTGTCAACCTTTGCGCGCCCGCAACACTTTATAGTGGGTTTTTTGCGCGTCTGCCGTTATGGAACGCCCATGAAAATTATCGAAACAACCGAAGCCTTGCGCGAAATCTGCCAGGATTACGCCAGCGCCGCCTACGTCACCGTCGATACGGAGTTTCTGCGCGAAACGACGTTCTGGCCCATCCTGTGCCTCATCCAAATGGCACGGGAGGGGGACGAATGCATCATCGACCCGATGGCCGAAGGTATCGACCTCACCCCGTTCTTCCAGTTAATGGCTGACGACAGCGTGGTGAAAGTCTTCCACGCCGCACGGCAGGACATTGAAATCTTTCACCATCTCGATGGTCATGTGCCGACACCGATCTTCGACACTCAGGTCGCGGCGATGGTGTGCGGCTATGGCGATTCCGTGGCCTACAGCCAGCTTGCGGGCCGGATCACCGGCGCGCAGATCGACAAGACATCGCGATTCACCGACTGGTCACGCCGCCCGCTTTCGCAAAAACAGCTCGACTATGCGCTGGCCGATGTCACCCACTTGCGCGGCGTTTATGAGAGCCTGCGTGACGACCTGCAAACCAAGGGCCGCGCCCATTGGCTGGATGAGGAAATGGCCGTTCTGGAATCGCCGGAGACCTACGATCTGCCAGTTGAAAAAGCATGGACCCGCTTGAAGATGCGCGTCCGCAAACCGCGTGATCTCGCCGTCATGCAATCCGTCGCCCAATGGCGGGAAACGGAGGCGCGCGAGCGCGATATTCCGCGTGGGCGGGTGTTAAAGGACGATGGCGTCTATGAAATTGCGCAGCAGCAGCCGCGCGATACGCAGGCGCTCGGCCGCTTGCGCGCCGTGCCCAACGGTTTCGAGCGCTCCCGCCATGCGACATCCCTATTGGATGCCGTCGAGGAAGGCCTCGCCGTGCCCGAGGCCGATCTGCCCCTCGTGCCACGCCCAATCCGTGCCCCTGAAGGCACCGGCGCGGCAACGGAACTGCTCAAGGTGCTGCTGAAAATCGTGGCGGAGGACAACAAGGTCGCGTCCAAGATCATCGCCACGATTGACGATTTGGAGAAGATTGCCGCTGACGATGAGGCAGATGTGCCCGCCTTGAACGGATGGCGGAGGGAACTGTTTGGCCAACAGGCGCTTGAATTGAAACGTGGCGAAATCGCACTCGGTTTCGAGGAACGCCGCATCGGGATCATCGAATTGGAATAGACGGCCATGAAGGCGGATACACAGCCTGCCGACGGACCCGGCAAAGGCGCTGAAAACGTCATCCTGCTGCACGGCTTATCCCGCACATCTGTTTCCATGTTGGCGTTGCAAAAGGTGCTGGAGCGCCGAGGCTACGCAGTGCAAAACCGTGCCTATCCATCGCGTGATGCATCGATTGACGAACTGGTCCACCACGCTTTTCCCGCCGCGCTGAAAGCTTGTGAAGGCCCATGCGTCCACTTCGTCACCCATTCGATGGGCGGTATCCTGCTGCGCCGCTGGTTCATGGAACACCGGCCAAAGCAGCTTGGCCGCACTGTCATGCTCGCTCCACCGAACAACGGCACAGAGCTGGTGGACACATTCCGCGAATACCCGATGTTTCAATTTTTCAACGGTCCGGCGGGGTTGGAACTGGGCACGGATGGTGTGCCGGTGAGCCTTGGCCCGGTCGATTATCCCGTTGGCGTCATTGCGGGGGACCGCTCGATCAACCCTGTCACGAGCACGGTTATCGGCGGGCCGAATGACGGAAAGGTTTCGGTGGAAAGCACCAGGATCGAAGGCATGGCCGACCACATCACCCTGCCCGTTACGCATACGTTCATGATGAACAATCCGGTCGTCATGGCGCAGGTCTGCACCTTTTTGCGCGATGGCCGGTTCGACCACGCACTGAACCTGCGCGCTGCCGTGCAGATACTCGCCGCCTGACCTTTAGCCGTGGTCCTTGCGGGGCCGTGTCTTGCGCCCTTCCAACGTCGCCACCATGCCGCGCAAGGCGTGGATTTCCTGCTTGCTTAGGGCCGCCTTGGAAAAGATAGAGCGCATATTTTCCACCATCGTTGCCTTCTTGTGCGGCGGGCGAAAATAATGCGCCTGGTCCAGCGCCATTTCCAGATGATCGTAAAGCCCGATCAACTCGTCCCGTGTGGCAGGGATGCTCGGCGGCTCGCGAATAGGTAGCTGCACCTCACCCGCGCACATCCATTCATATCCCATCAGCAGCACGGCCTGCGCGATATTGAGTGATGCAAACGCCGGATTGACCGGAAACGTCACGATTTCATCGGCCAGCGCAACTTCGACGCTCTCCAGTCCAGCGCGCTCCCGCCCAAACAAAATGCCGGTTTTTAACCCCTGCGATTCCTTTCCGTGGAGGCTGGCAGCAGCCTCGCGCGGGCCACGCACGGGTTTGAGCATTTCCCGCTGTCGGGCCGTGGTGGCAAACACGAAATTGAGGTCGGCAAGCGCATCCTCCAGCTGGTCGAACACACGCGCGCCGTCGATCACATGGTAAGCCTTGGCGGCATTGGCGCGCGCGGCCTCGTTCGGCCAACCATCGCGCGGTGCGACAAGGCGCAAGTCAGCCAGCCCGAAATTCGCCATCGCCCGCGCGGCCTGCCCGATATTCTCGCCCATTTGCGGGTTGACGAGAATGATGGCCGGCCCTGCGGCAATCAGCTTCTGTCTGCGGTCCGTTCCGGCCATGTGCGGCAAATCCATTCCGTCGTAAACATGCCGGGCAACCGGCTTCGGTTCCGATTTGGCCTATTGGCGAAGTCTGGTATAGCCACCGGCAACAGATTCAATCGGTGCGAGACACATTTCAAATGGCAAAAATCAAGGTCGAAAACCCGGTCGTCGAGCTCGACGGCGATGAGATGACCCGGATCATCTGGCAGTTCATCAAGGAAAAGCTGATCCACCCCTACCTCGACATCGATCTGAAATACTACGACCTCGGCATCGAAGCCCGCGACGATACCGACGACCAGATTACAATCGACGCGGCCAACGCCATCAAGCAATACGGCGCGGGCGTGAAATGCGCGACCATTACGCCTGACGAGGAGCGTGTGGAAGAATTCGGCTTGAAGAAGATGTGGCGTTCGCCAAACGGCACCATCCGCAACATTCTGGGCGGCGTCATTTTCCGCGAGCCGATCATCATGCAAAACGTGCCGCGCCTCGTGCCCGGTTGGACGAAGCCGATTATCGTGGGCCGCCACGCTTTTGGCGACCAGTATCGCGCCACCGATTTCCGCTTCCCCGGCCCCGGCAAGATTACGATGAAATTTGTGGGCGAAGACGGCAAGGAGATGGATTTCGACATTTTCGACGCCCCCTCTTCCGGCGTGGCGATGGGCATGTACAACCTCGACGATTCGATCCGCGATTTCGCCCGCGCCTCGCTCAACTACGCGCTGCAGCGTGGTGTGCCCTGCTATCTGTCGACCAAGAACACGATCATGAAAGCGTATGACGGCCAATTCAAAGATATTTTCGAGGCAGTTTTCGAAGCCGAATTCAAAGCGGACTACGAAAAGAAGAAAATCACCTACGAGCACCGCCTGATCGACGATATGGTGGCTTCGGCGCTGAAATGGTCTGGCGGCTATGTTTGGGCATGCAAGAACTACGATGGCGACGTGCAGTCCGACATCGTGGCGCAGGGCTTCGGTTCGCTCGGCCTCATGACATCCGTGCTCATGACGCCGGACGGCAAGACGGTCGAGTCGGAAGCCGCCCACGGCACCGTCACCCGCCACTATCGCGCTCACCAAAAGGGCGAGGAAACCTCCACCAATTCCATCGCGTCCATCTTCGCATGGACCCGTGGCCTGGCGCACCGTGCGAAGCTCGACAACAACGACGAATTGGCCAAATTCGCCGATACGCTGGAGCAGGTTTGCATCGACACGGTCGAAAGCGGCCATATGACCAAGGATCTCGCCCTGCTCATCGGCCCCGACCAGCCGTGGCTTTCCACGACAGGCTTCCTCGACAAGGTCGACGCCAATTTGCAGACGGCCATGAGCTGATTGAAAAGCAGGCGGCAGGTAAACCTGCCGCCTGCTTTCATTTAACCTGAACGTTTATGAGGTCAGCGCGTCCCGCACTGCATTGATCGCATCGACGAGCTTGTCGCCGGATGGCCCGCCCGCCTGAGCCATGTCAGGCCGTCCGCCACCGCCCTTTCCGTCGACTGCCTGCGATGCGCGACGAACGAGACCTACCGCATCATGTTCGCTCGTCAGATCGGCTGTGACGCCCACGACCACGGCGGCTTTGCCATCGTCCGTTCGTGCCGCGATAGCCACGACGCCGGAACCCAGTCGCGCCTTCTCCTGATCGACCAGACCTTTGAGATCACGCGGCGATACGCCTTCGACGGTTCGACCGAGAAACTTGATGCCGCCAATATCTTCCGGCTCGTCGGCAGCTGCACTGCCTCCCATCGCCAGCTTTTTGCGGGTGTCACTCAGATCCCGTTCCAGGGCTTTGCGCTCTTCGAGCAGCGACACGACCCGGCCCGGCAAGTCCGAACCTGTTGTGCGAAGAGCGTCGGCGGCTTGCCTCAACTGCTCTACCTGCCCGCGATAATATGCGAGCGCTTCGGCACCTGTCAGCGCCTCTATCCGCCTGACACCGGATGATACGGCGCTTTCACCGATGACTGCGATCAGGCCAATATCGCCCGTCGCACGCACATGGGTGCCGCCGCACAGTTCGAGCGACCAAGGCTTGTCGGCGTCATCGCCATCCATCGTATTGCCCATTGAGACGACACGAACCTCATCGCCATATTTTTCCCCGAACTGCGCCTGTGCGCCAAGCGCGATCGCGTCATCGACCGCCATGAGTGTCGTCGTAACCGGCGTATTCTGGCGTACATAGGCGTTCGCCATCAGATCAACCTGCGCCAACTCGACCGTTTCAACAGCTCCTGTATGGGAAAAATCAAACCGCAACCGCTCAGGCGCCACGAGCGAGCCCTTTTGCGAGACGTGATCGCCGAGCACCTGTCGCAGCGCTTCATGCACCAAGTGGGTAGCGGAGTGGTTGGCACGCAGCTTCGCACGGCAAGCGTGATCGACTTCCAACACGGCTGACTGCTTCGACTGAATGTGGCCCTCAAGCACTGTCGCGACGTGGACAAAGACACCGTTCCCACGCTTTACCGTATCGGTGATCTCCATCATTGCACCGCCGAACGTGGCGGTTCCTGCATCGCCCATCTGACCACCGGATTCGGCATAAAACGGCGTTTGATTGAAGACGAGAAAGACCGTTTCGCCCACACCGGCTTTCTCGGCGACCACGCCATCCTTTACGATAGCTTGAAGCAGCCCCTCGGCTTTCTCCGTTTCATAACCGAGAAATTCGGTCGAGCCGTACTTCTCATGAAGGGAAAACCAGATCGCATCATCGGCCGCACCACCAGCGCCGGTCCAGGATGCTCTGGCTTCGGCTTTCTGCCGTTCCATTGCAGCGGAATACGCATCGGTGTCCACTTCGATGTCGCGGCGGCGCAAGGCGTCTTGCGTCAGATCGAGCGGAAAACCGTATGTATCGTAGAGTTTGAAGGCGACGGTTCCGTCGAGCTTGTCACCCGCTTCCAAATCAGCCGTGGCATCGTCAAGGAGTGTCAGGCCACGCTCAAGAGTTTTGCGAAATCGTGTTTCTTCCAGCTTTAGCGTCTCGGTCATCAGCGATCCGGCACGGATCAACTCCGGATAGGCACTGCCCATTTGCGCTTGAAGCGAAGGCACCAATTTCCACAACAACGGATCCCGCGCGCCCAGCAGGCTGGCATGGCGCATGGCGCGGCGCATGATACGGCGCAGCACGTAACCCCGGCCCTCGTTAGACGGCAGAACACCGTCGGCGATCAAAAAGCAGGATGCGCGCAAATGATCGGCGATCACCCGATGGCTCGCCCGCGTTTCATCATTGGAACCGACACCAGTGGCCTCTTCGCTGGCCTCGATGAGCGCGCGGAACAGGTCAATGTCGTAATTGTCGTGCACACCTTGCAAGAGAGCAGCGATGCGTTCCAGCCCCATTCCGGTGTCAATGGACGGGCGCGGCAGGTCGATGCGCGTGTCGGCATCCACCTGCTCGTATTGCATGAAGACGAGGTTCCAGATTTCGACGAACCGGTCGCCATCCTCTTCCGGCGAACCAGGCGGACCACCCCAGATATGATCGCCGTGGTCGTAGAAAATCTCCGAACAAGGCCCGCATGGGCCTGTATCGCCCGCCGCCCAAAAATTATCGGATGTTGCGATTCGGATGATGCGATCATCAGACAGCCCCGCAATCTTACGCCACAGCGCATGAGCTTCGTCGTCCTCGTGATAGACCGTCACCAGAAGGCGTGAAGCATCGACGCCGAACTCTTTGGTAATCAGATCCCAGGCAAGTTTGATCGCCTGCTCCTTGAAGTAATCGCCAAAAGAGAAATTACCCAGCATTTCAAAGAATGTATGGTGACGGGCCGTGTAGCCGACATTATCGAGATCGTTGTGCTTGCCGCCGGCGCGAACGCATTTCTGTGATGTAACGGCCTGCGTGTAGGGCCGCGTTTCCACACCTGTGAACAGGTTCTTGAATTGAACCATACCGGCTGCAGTGAACATCAACGTAGGGTCGTTGTGGGGAACGAGCGACGACGATGCGACCGGTGTGTGCCCGTGCCCCTCGAAATAGTTGAGAAAGGTCGAACGGATATCGTTGACGCCAGCCATGTCGTGTCAGCCCTGTTCTTTCATGCCCGCCTGGTTCAGCGGTGTATCAGACTGGGCTTTGAACAGGTTCGACAGACCATTTCAACAGGCCTGAAGGTCGTATCAATCAACGGATACGACCTCCCTCTTCAGTCAAACCCAACCTCATCCGGCTGCAAAATCGGGCTCCTCGCCCTCTTCATCCCGTCCGGTCGGCTCATCGAGCAATTTCTCGCCGATCAATCCGGCGTTCTGACGTATCGCGTGTTCGATCTTATTGGCTGCATCCGGGTTCTCGCGCAGGAACTTTTTCGCGTTTTCGCGCCCCTGCCCCAGACGCTGGCTGTCCCACGAGAACCACGCACCGGACTTTTCCACGATCCCGGCGGTTACGCCAAGGTCGATCAATTCGCCAAGCTTGGAAATGCCCTCGCCATACATGATGTCGAATTCGACTTGTTTGAAGGGTGGCGCCAGCTTGTTCTTGACGACCTTGATACGCGTCTGGTTGCCGACAACCTCATCACGATCCTTGATCGCACCGATGCGACGGATATCGAGGCGAACGGACGAATAGAATTTCAGTGCATTACCACCTGTCGTTGTCTCCGGCGAACCGAACATAACACCGATTTTCATGCGAATCTGGTTGATGAAAATAACCATCGTGTTGGACCGCGAGATTGAACCGGTCAGCTTCCGCAGAGCCTGGCTCATAAGACGCGCTTGCAAGCCCGGAAGGGAAGCACCCATCTCGCCCTCGATTTCCGCACGGGGCGTCAGGGCAGCGACCGAGTCCACGACAAGAATGTCACAGGCGCCGGACCGCACGAGCGTGTCGGTAATTTCCAACGCCTGCTCCCCGGTGTCCGGCTGGGAAATGAGCAGGTTTTCAAGGTTCACACCCAATTTTCGGGCATATACAGGGTCGAGAGCATGTTCCGCATCGACGAAAGCGCAAATGCCGCCACTCTTTTGGGCTTCGGCGATAGCGTGCAACGCCAACGTCGTCTTGCCCGACGATTCCGGGCCGTAAACCTCGATTACACGGCCTTTCGGCAGCCCGCCGACCCCAAGAGCGATATCCAGCCCGAGAGAGCCGGTTGAAATGGTCTCGATCTCCACGACCTTGTCATTGGCCCCAAGCCGCATGATCGAGCCCTTGCCGAATGCGCGCTCGATTTGACTCAGCGCAGCGTCCAAAGCCTTGGTTTTGTCCACTTTATTATCCTCGACCAGTTTTAGTGCTGGATTTGCCATTGGGTGTGCATCCTTATTCCACGGGCCATCTGCATCTGCAATTCGTAGTTTCGTACCGCTTTTGTTCTCTTGTGTAAATACCCGAATATCCATCTGATAAGGAATGGAAATAGAGGTCACGTTCACTTTAAGTTCCGGCACTTTTGGCTTAAGGAATTTTGGATGAGCGTGCCTGCATCAACGACTCACATATGTTGGGAGCTAACTGATATATGACATCCCGACCGGAAGCCCTGTTCGTTGGTGCTGCAAATCTCGACCGCCATGCCTCGCTGATAGCGGCACATGTATCTGGGACATCCAACCGTGCGACCGTCGTGGAGTTGGCCGGCGGTGTGTCGCTCAATATGGCGAGCCGGTTCGCAGCCTGCGGCGGCGGTGCTACGTTGATGACGGCACTTGGAGACGATGCGGCCGCTGCCATGATACGCAAAGCGCTTGACGAGCGGGGCGTCACGCTTGAGGCGACGATCGCAGAACGCACCGGCACGTTCGCTTCCATTCTGCAGCCGGACGGCGAACTTGTGACCGCCATTTCTGACATGGCGGCGATGGATGGTTTCGAGCCTGAACTGCCGGACCGGCATTTCGACTGGATGATGCTGGATGCCAACCTGTCTAAGCAAACGCTGGGCAGACTGGTAGAATCGAAAACGACCCGTCTTGCGTTGGCTACGGTGTCCGTCGCCAAGGCGCCGAAGCTGTCCGACAGTTTGGATAAGGCAGCCATTGTCTTCACGAACATTCCTGAACTCGCGGCGCTGAGCGGGGGTGTGGCGGAACCATTTCAGTGGTTCCGCAAACGGAGCGCAGCAATTCTCGTCGCCTCGGACGGCCCGCGACCATTGTGGTTGATGGACGGGGACGAGGTTCGGCCTGTCCCGATTGTTCAGTCGGAAACGATCGTCGATGTGGTAGGTGCGGGCGATGCACTGGCTGGGACGATGCTGCACGCTCTCGCCTCGGGCGCTAATCTGGCAGACGCCCTCACAAAGGGGCTGGAAGCCTCCGCGCGCACGGTGCAAGTGGCAGGTCCCTACCTTCCCGCCGGATGAGTGAACCCATGCGTCATGCCCTGCCATCCTTCGTGAAAATCCATCAAGACGTTTCGGACGCTTTGTCCGGCGGTGGTGCTGTGGTTGCGCTGGAATCCACGATCATCACCCACGGCATGCCGCACCCTGAAAATCTGGAAACAGCGCTGAAGGTGGAAGCGACGGTGAGAGAAGCGGGTGCCATGCCGGCAACAATCGCTGTGCTCGACGGTGTGCTGCGCGTTGGTCTGTCGCAGAAGGAACTTGAGCGCCTGTCGCTGGCCGACAACGTGGCGAAACTGTCTCGTGCCGATCTAGCCTTTTGCATCGCGCAAGGCGGTACCGGCTCGACCACCGTTGCAGCAACCATGATGGCGGCGCATTTGGCCGGAATTGGAACATTTGCAACGGGCGGGATCGGCGGCGTCCATCGGGGCGCGGAATACGACTTCGACATCTCCGCCGATCTGGAGGAACTGGCGCGCACGGACATAATTGTCGTCTGCGCCGGTCCGAAAGCCATCCTCGACCTGCCGAAAACGCTGGAGGTGCTGGAGACGAAGGGGGTGCCGGTCATCGGGTATGGCACGGACGAACTGCCCGCCTTCTGGTCCCGCACCAGCGGCCTCGCCGCGCCACTGCGCCTCGATACGCCCGACGCTATTGCCCGTTTTGCAGCCACGAGACGGCAGATGGGTGATCACGGAGGTGTGCTGGTGGCCAATCCGGTTCCCGAAGATTTTGCTGTGCCGGGAGGTGTCGTAAAGGATTGGATAGATGCAGCGCTCGCAGCTGCGAAGGATCAGGGCGTTACGGGAAAGGACGCCACACCGTTCCTGCTGCAACACATCGCGCAAGCCAGTGGTGGTGAAAGCCTGGCCACCAATATCGCGCTCATAACCGCCAATGCCCGCCTGGCCGCCGAAATCGCAATCGCCGCTGCCCGTTGAACGCCTCAATTACACAGTCTAAGGACTAGACGCGGGCGTATTGAAGCGTCGCGACCTTGATCCTGCTGCCAGTTCTTTTCGAAATTAGGCTTTTCGAAATAGGCGATGGTACCGGGTCCATTACCGAAGGACTTCTTTCTTTTGCGCAATATCCTGCCGTTTCGCACTACCCGTTCGACTGCCCGTATTGTGCTGCTGGCGCTCATGTCCCTTTGGATGGCAGGATGCACGACAACGGCGTCCACGCTCACCGTTGCGCCCTACGCTATTCCCAATGAGCGCTATGCGGCTATCGTCGTCGATGCGCGCACCGGGAAGGTGCTGCACGAAATGCGGGCGGATGCAGTGCGTTTTCCGGCATCACTTACGAAGATGATGACGCTGTATCTGCTGTTTGAACACATGCGTTCGACGGGCGAAACGACGTCCGATGTCATCACCGCGTCAGCCAATGCAGCGCGCAAACCGGCGTCGAAACTCTATCTGAGAGCGGGCGAAACCATCGCAATCGGCAAGGTCATCGAGGCTTTGGCCGTGAAATCCGCCAACGACGTGGCAACTGCCGTGGCCGAACATATCAGCGGCACGGAACGGGCTTTTGCATCCAGGATGACGGCCAAGGCGCGGGCGCTGGGCATGCGCTCCACCACTTTCCGTAATGCGTCCGGCCTGCCCGACGATGCAATGGTTTCCACAGCCCGTGACATGGCGCGGCTCACGATCGCCCTGCGGCGGGATTATCCGCAATATCGCGCTTATTTCGCGCTGCGCAGTTTTGAATACAAAGGCAAGACCATCAAGGGGCACAACCGCGTGCTGGGCCGTCTGCGCGGGGCGGACGGTATGAAGACCGGCTACACCCGCGCTGCCGGTTTCAACCTTGCCACCTCGCTGCGCTATCGCGGCAAGGACATCGTCGCCGTCATTCTGGGCGAGGATAATTGGCGCTCCCGCGATCAGCACATGGTCGATCTCGTCGAGCAATACGTGCCGACCTCCAAAATCGACTAGGAGGAACATTTTTACGGCCTCTGCCGTTGCCCCACGAAACCAATCGACGTGGAGTATGATGATGGCAAGAGCTGGCAAAGGTATGGGCGGTGGAGTTGCAGGTGGTAACGCAGGCCCGAATGGCACACAGGCACCCGGTAAACCGGCGGGCGAAGGGCTTTCTGAAGGTGATCTCGCCAATGAGACAATGGGTGACGCAGGCGCGCAGGGGCCGTCCGACATGAAGGGTGGCAAGGATGACCTGCTCTCCAATACCCGTGTCGACCAAGCTGGTCCGCAACCGGAACCCGACGATGGACCACTGGAATCCTTCGAGAAGTTGGACAAGGATGTCCGTGCCTCTGAAGACCTTGGCAAAGGCAATCGTTATTCCGACGATCATCTTAAGAACGACAAGCCGGAAGAAGACGGTATCGAACTCGGTGATGCGCCCGAGACCGATGGAGTTCGCATCAACCGTCCGCTAAGCTAAGCCCGTGTCCGACAAAAGCCGCGACGAAATTTGGGACGAATGGCGTGATGTCGTGAACATGGCACCGCAGGAACTCGATGACTTTCTCGATACCGACGAGTCGAGATCGGTTGGTGCCACGGAAGACGACGGAGAGAGCACCGGACACAAGTCCGGTCGGCGTATCGTCAAGATCAAACGGACGAAGAAGGATGATCTGACCGACGATCAGTGGAACCACATGGCCAAAGTGGTCGGCTACATCAACCGTCACACCGCCCAGGGCGGACCGGACGATGATGTCGAACACAGTAACTGGCGTTATTCGCTGATGAACTGGGGGCATGACCCGCTGAAAGACGATTAACAACTGACAGGCGCGGGCGGCTTCGCTAAGCCGCCCGTATGACACCTTCCAGAAATACCGATCGCCTGCTCGCAATCATGGCGACCCTGCGTGACCCGGAAACCGGGTGTCCATGGGATATCGAGCAAACTTTCAAGTCCATCATTCCCTACACGATCGAAGAAACCTACGAGGTCGTCGACGCGATCGAGCGGGACGACATGGAGGATTTGCGTGAGGAACTCGGGGATCTGCTTTTGCAGGTCGTCTATTACGCGCAAATGGCCAAGGAGACCGACGCATTCGATTTCGGTGATATAATAGAGGGCATTACGTCCAAGATGATCCGCCGTCACCCGCATGTTTTCGGTGACGAGGTCGCCCGCTCGACAGGTATGGCCGAGGGCACCTGGAAACGCATCAAGGCTCAGGAAAAGTCGGCTCTTGCCGAACGGCGTGCAGCGCTGGGCTTGCCGCCAAAGCAAGCGCAAACCGGCCTGCTCGGCGATGTGCCCCCAACGCTCCCGCCGATGGCGCAGGCCGTGAAGATGCAGGCGAAATTGGCGACTGTTGGCTTTGACTGGGAAACGCCGCAAGCCGTGCTGCCCAAAGTGCGCGAGGAACTGGCGGAATTGGAAGCTGAAATCGAGGGTGGCGGTGACAAGCTGGCGGACGAGATAGGCGATACGCTGTTCGCCCTCGCCAATCTGGCCCGACTGGCCGGTATCGACCCCGAACGGGCCGTCGCCCGCACCAATGCCAAGGTCCGTCGCCGTGTTTCGATAATGGAAGACGCCGCGCCGAAAGGCCTCGCGGCTACCGACCGCACCGAAATGGAACGGCTTTGGCTAGAGGCGAAGAAGCGCGACTAGCGCGTTCCCCGCTTGAAACTATGCCGCGGAAACCGCGGTCAGCGCACCATCCACCGACGTCATGATCTCGTCTATATCGGATTTGGTGCAGATCAACGCCGGGCTGAAGCACAACGTGTTGTTGAAACCAGCCAGCGACCGGTTGGTCGCGCCGATAACCACCGCATCGTGCTTGAAGCAATGGCCGACAATAGCCTGTGCCACACTTTCCGGCACCGGCTCCTTGGTCTTGCGGTCACTCACCAGTTCGATACCGAGAAAAAGTCCCTTGCCGCGCACGTCGCCGATCAGATCGTGGCGCCCCTTCAGCCACTCCATGCGCTCAAGGGCGTAATCTCCCATCGCGGTGCAGTTTTCCAGCAGGTTCTCGTCTTCCAGAATATCCATATTCGCCATCGCCGCCGCCGGCCCCGCCGTGCAGCCACCGAATGTGGAGATGTCGCGGAAATAACTCATGGGGTCGGACGGGTCGCCCCGGAACATCTGGAAGACCTTTTCGGTCGTAGCGGTGCAGGAAATCGCCGCGTAGCCGGACGCAACGCCCTTCGCCATCGTCACCATATCCGGTTCGATGCCGTAGTGCTGATAGCCGAACCAAGTGCCCGTGCGACCCATACCACAAACGACTTCGTCGATGATAAGCAGAACGTCATGCTTGCGGCAGATTTCCTGCACACGCGGCCAGTAATGTTCCGGCGGAACGATCACACCGCCGCCCGCAGTTACTGGTTCCAGAATCAACCCGCCGACGGTATCGGCACCTTCGCGTAGAATAACCTCTTCGATCGCATTGGCGGCAGCCACACCATAGTCCTCATCGCTCTCGAATTGAGTCCTGTATTCAAGGCAGTGGGGCACTTCGATGAATCCTGGTGTGAACGGGCCGTATTGCGCCTTGCGCTCGTCCTGCCCGCCCGAAGAAAGCGCTGTTATGGTGGTGCCGTGATAGTCGCGGGCGCGGTAGAGTATCTTGTGTTTCTTGCCGCCGGTCGTGTTGTGGGCGATCTGGCGGACGATCTTGTAGGCCTTCTCGTTCGCCTCGGAGCCGGAGTTGGAATAATAAACCCGCTTCAATCCTGGCATTTTGTCGAGTAGCCGTTCCGCAAACAGCGCACCGGGCACCGTGCCCATACTGCCGGCGAAGAAATTCATCTTGACCAGCTGGTCCCGCACGGCATTTGCGATGCTTTCGCGGCCATAGCCCACATTCACGGTCCACACACCGCCGGAAACCGCGTCGAGATGCTCCCGCCCCGCCTGGTTCCAGACGCGCATACCTTTGCCCTCAACGATAATGAGCGGGTCCACATCATCGAATTTCGCATGTTGGGTGAGATGGTGCCAAACATGCTCGCGGTCAGCTTTGACCACGTCGCTGATGTCGTTCTGACCAATATGAATGTTCATGGCCCACGGCCTCCCGAAACCTGATTTGGCTCAGGTTTGCACGGGCGGCCGTTTTCGCAAAGCCGCAAAAGGGACATGGCACGTCGCATGTGGACAACAAAAAGCCCGCTCCGCCATATGACGGAACAGGCTTTTGCGACGTTCGAGAGGTCGTTTAGTAGCTGACCTTCACCGTGCCACCGGACCGTTTGATCATCGAGAACAACGTGGCAGCATTCTCAGGATGCAGGCGAATGCAGCCATGCGATGCCGGAGCGCCAAGGCGGCTGATCGCATTGGTGCCGTGAATGGCAAAACCACGATGGTAGAACATGGCATAAGGCATTGGCGCACCATCATATTTCTTGGAGTAGTACTCTTTGTGCATCCGATGAACGGTCCATGTACCGGTCGGCGTCGTATAGCCGGAACGACCGGACGAGACAGGCCATGAATGGATGACGCGGCCGCCCTGATAGACCTGCATGCGCTGGTTGGTCAGGTTCACCTTGGCTGTAACGCGCCCCGATGCGGAACGGCTGCTGGAAACCGCGGACGAGCTACGACGGGCGCTCGTCTTGCGAACGGTGCCTTTGCCGGTCTTCACATAGCGATTGCCGCGCTTGACGTAATTGCCGCGCTTGACCTGCTTTTCATACCAGACGCGCGTCCAGTAGGCCTTGTCCTTCTTGACATAATTCGACGTCACGGTGTCCACGCTCATGGTCGCCGAACGTTCCGCATGAGCGGCAAATGGCAGAGCCATCAGGCCCAGCAGCAGTGTTGCGACTGCGATAATTCTGGTCATTGTGTTTTCCCTTCGTTGTCATCCTGTTTCCGGGGTCGTGTGCGCCCCGTTTACGGTTCGGTCTGCCAGCAAAACGTCGCTGGCCCGTTCCTCATCGCTAGAGACCATCGGTTATGCTGGTATGAAGACAGCACTTCCGAGCGTTCTCTTCGTAGTATCTGGGTAAAGTGGTCGTAAATCGCAGTGCATTTATGCACCCGCGGGTAACCATTCACCTGACACCATCAGGCTTGCACGGGTGGCACGGGGAGTCATGGACTTAGCGTGACTATGGTGAAATCCTGTCGGCAAGTGTTGCCGAATCGAGACTCACTTCTGGATTTTCACGCCACCATCTCCAAACGGATCGAGGACGCGCGAGCCGACCTAGTGGCGCTGACGCAGGGGCTGATTCGCATTCCCACGGTCAACCCACCGGGCGATGCCTATGGCGATTGTGTCGAGTTTCTCGCTAAACGGCTGAGTGGCTGGCAGTTGCAGCGCATTCGCGCGGACGGCACGCCCGGCGACAGCGACCGCTTTCCGCGCATCAACATTATCGCCCGCCGAGAAGGCAGCCGCCCAGGCCCAACTGTACACTTCAACAGCCATATCGACGTCGTGGAAGTTGGCCACGGCTGGACCTTCGACCCGTTCGGAGGCGAAATGCGGGATGGCCGCGTTTACGGGCGCGGCGCGTGCGACATGAAGGGCGGGCTCGCTGCGTCCATCATCGCGGCCGAAGCCTACATCGCGGTGCGCCCAAACCACGCGGGCGCAATCGAAATCTCCGGCACGGTAGATGAGGAATCCGGCGGCTTCGGTGGTGTCGCCCATCTGGCGTCCCTCGGCTTGTTCTCAAAACCCCGCGTCGACCACGTCATTATTCCCGAACCACTGAACGTCGACCGCATCTGCCTCGGTCATCGCGGCGTATGGTGGGCGCAGATCGAGACCAAAGGCCGGCATGCCCACGGTGCCATGCCGTTTCTCGGTGACTGCGCCGTCCGCCACATGGGCGCGGTGCTGGAACGGTTCGAGCGCGACCTGTTTCCCGCGCTGGCCGAAAAGCGCACCGCGATGCCGGTCGTGCCGGAAGGCGCGAAGCAATCCACGCTCAACGTCAATTCCTTCCACGGCGGCGAGCCGGAGCGCACCGACGGCTATACCGGCCTGCCGTCTCCCAACGTGCCTGACAGCGCGCGCATGGTGATCGACCGGCGATTTTTGATCGAAGAGGATATCGCAACGGTCAAACGAGAAGTTACCGATTTGCTGGACGGGCTACGGCAGGACAGAGCCGGTTTCGACTACGCCATCTCCGACATCATGGAGGTGTTGCCCACCATGACGGAAGCCGACGCGCCGGTGGTGCGCGCAGTTCACGATGGCATCCGTGATGTGATGGGCATAGAAGCCGAACACGTCATTTCACCCGGCACCTATGATCAAAAACACATCGCCCGCATCGGCCACCTGCACGACTGCATCGCCTATGGCCCGGGCATTCTCGACCTCGCCCATCAGCCGGACGAGTTCATCGTCATCGAGGACATGGTCAAATCCGCCAAAGTCATGGCCGCTGCCATCGACACGTTGCTGCAAGGGCCATCGGTTTGAAGGCGCTTGACCCATGCCCCCGCCCCCGCGACACTGTGCGCAGTAACCCACGACGATGCGCTATCGCGAAAAGGCATGATTTATGAGACTGTTTCGATGCCTTGCGCTGGCAATCGCCACATTGGCGGCAACCTTGCCTGCGATGGCCAAGGTGACCGTGACGGAGCGCATCAAGACCTATCCGATCACCGGTTCCAACGGCGCGGAGATCGCCCGCTCCATCGTCAGGCGCGGGTTGCGGGCCTCCAACACCAACCACGCCATAGCCTCCACCTCCACCAGCATGAAAATAGTCAACGTGGAAAGCGCCATCCGGCGCAGCCGCTGCGTCGTGACCGACGTGCATGTGCGCCTCGACCTCGTTTACACCTATCCCCGCTGGCGGGACCGCAACATGGCATCGCCCGCTGTGCAAAAGGCGTGGGACAGGTTCATGGAGCGGGTAGAACGCCATGAGCAAAAGCACGGCGCAATCTCAAAAGACTACGCCCGCGATATCGAACGCACGATCCGCCGCGCCAAAGGGCGCATATCGAACAAGTGCCGTGATTTCGGTGCGGTGCAAGCGCGTAAGATGGACCGGCAGACCATTCAATTTCAACAGCGCCACGAACGCTTTGACCGGCGCGAAAGCCGCGTGTTTTCGCGTGTCCGCCGCCTGCAGCGCAATCTGCTGGCAGCCAACTGACATTCTGGGAAGGAAACCGACATGACATTTCTAGCCAAACTCCTCGCCGCCGCGCTGGCAACGGCCCTGCCGCTTGCGCCCGCCTTCGCCGCCAAGACGTCCATGACGATGGGCATGGTGCTGGAGCCGCAGCATCTGGACCCGACCACGGATGCCCCCGCCGCCATTGACGAGGTGGTTTACGGCAATGTCTTTGAAGGCCTCACCCGTATCGGTCCGGATGGGGCGGTGAAACCGGCGCTGGCTGAAAGCTGGGACATTTCCGATGACGGCCTCACCTACACATTCAGATTGCGCGCTGGCGTGACATTCCACGACGGCACCGGTTTCGATGCCGAAGACGCAAAATTCTCCCTCGACCGCGCGCGCGGAGATGGCAGCGTCAACGCTCAAAAGGCCCTGTTCGAGCCCATCGACACCGTCGAAGCGGTCGATGCCGCCACGCTAAAAGTGACGCTGAAACAGCCCACCGGCAATTTCCTGTTCAATATGGGTTGGGGTGATGCCGTGATGGTCGCGCCGGAATCGGCGGACACCAACAAGACCGCGCCCGTTGGCACCGGTCCCTTCAAGTTCGAAAAGTGGGCCCGGGGCTCGACGCTCGATCTCGTCCGCAACGACGCCTATTGGGGCGACAAGCCTGCGCTGGAGAGAGCGACGTTCCGTTTCATTTCCGACCCCGCCGCCGCGCTTTCGGCCATGATGGCCGGTGACGTGGATGCCTTCGCAAACTTCCCCGCACCGGAAACCCTGCCCCAGCTTCAGGCAGACCCGCGCTTTACCGTTGTGGTTGGATCCACGGAAGGCGAAACGATCCTCGCCATGAACAACGGCAAGCCGCCCTTTGACGATGTGCGCGTGCGCCGCGCGGTCTCCCATGCGATTGACCGGCAGTCGATCATCGACGGTGCCATGTTCGGCCTCGGCACGCCCATCGGCACCCATTTCGCACCCCACCATCCCGCTTATGTGAATGCCGTCGACCGCTACGCATTCGACACCGAGGCGGCCAAGGCTCTGCTAAAGGAAGCGGGCGTTGCCGAGGGCACCAAGGTAACGCTCAAACTGCCGCCACCCTCCTACGCCCGCCGCGGTGGTGAAATCATCGCCTCTCAGCTCCGCAATATCGGTTTTGACGTCGAAATCATCCCCGTCGAATGGGCAGTGTGGCTGTCGGACGTCTTCAAAGCGCGCGATTTCGACATGACCATCGTGTCCCATACCGAGCCGATGGACATCGATATTTACGGCCGTGAGGACTATTATTTCGACTACGCCAAGCCGGAGTTTACGGCGATCATGGACAAACTGAACGCCGAAACCGACGAGACGAAACGCTACGGCCTGATGAACGAAGCGCAGACCCTCATCACCGAAGACGCGGTCAACGGCTACCTGTTTCAGCTTGCCAAAGCCGGCGTGTGGAACTCGAAGCTGATTGGCTTGTGGGAAAATTCACCGATACAGGCCAACGATCTGACGGGTGTACGCTGGAGCGAGTAGCCTCTGCCAGCTTGAGAATTCGGGTCCGCAAACCCAGCGTTTGCGGACCCTTTAGTATGCGTGAACTACAATGCTGAGCATCTTCATCACCCGCGCGGCATGGGCATTCGGCACGCTCATCGTCGCGTCGATCGCCATTTTCGCCATCCTCGAAATCCTGCCCGGAGATCCGGCGCAACTTATGCTCGGGATCAACGCTACGGACGAGTCCGTCGCTGCCCTGCGCGAGCGAATGGGCTTCGACCGGCCATTGCCATTGCGCTATTGGGAATGGATAACAGGTTGGTTTACCGGCGATTTCGGCATCTCGTACGCCTATTCCGTACCTGTCTCGGAACTCGTGGGCGAGCGCATATTCCTCTCCCTGCCTCTCGCCCTGCTGGCGCTGGCGGTATCTACCGCTATCGCTCTTCCGGTCGGCATCTGGGCTGCCTCCCGTCGCGGATCGCTGGCGGATACGCTCGTCATGGGCGTGAGCCAGATCGGAATCGCCGTTCCCAATTTTTGGCTCGCATTGCTACTCGTGTTCTTCTTCGCGCTCACCCTGCAATGGCTTCCAGCAGGTGGCTTTCCCGGTTGGAGCGATGGGTTCTGGCCAGCTTTGAAAGCCCTGTTGCTACCAGCCCTCGCGCTAGCTTTACCCCAAGCCGCCATCCTGTCCCGTGTCACCCGCTCCGCATTTCTCGATACGATGGGTGAGGACTACGTCCGCACGGCCCGTGCAAAGGGACTGTCATGGCGCGCGACCATGCGCCGCCACGTGTTCCGCAACGCCCTCATTCCCGTGTTGACGATTATCGGTCTGCAATTCGCCTACCTGCTGGCAGGTACGATCATCATCGAAAATGTATTCTACCTACCGGGCCTCGGGCGGCTGGTGTTCCAGGCCATCACCCAGCGTGATCTAATCCTGGTGGAGAGCGTCGTGCTGATGCTGGTCGCCATCATCATTGCCATCAATTTTATTATCGATCTCACATATCTATGGGCAGACCCGCGCTTGCGGCGGCGCACGGCGTGAACCGGTTTCTCGCCAACCGATCCTTCGCCATCGGCCTTGCAATCACGGCATTGGTGGCAGGCATGGCGCTCATATCCTTCGTCTGGACCCCCTACGACGTAACCGACCTACGTGTCGCCGACCGGATGCAGGCTCCAAACCTCGCTCACTGGTTCGGCACAGACCCGTTCGGGCGCGACGTGCTTTCGATGGTGATGGTCGGCGCGCGTAATTCGATTGCAGTCGCATTTGTAGCGGTTGCCATCGGCGTCGGTGCGGGTGTGCCGATAGGCTGCTGGGCGGCGGCACGGGGCGGGTTGCCCGGGGAAATTCTCATGCGGGGCAACGATGTCATTTTTGCCTTCCCGGCCCTGCTGTCGGCTGTGATGATTACCGCTATTTTCGGCCCCGGTGCGATCAACGCGATCATCGCAATCGGCATCTTCAATATCCCGGTCTTCGCCCGCCTATCGCGGGGCGCGGCGCTTTCGCTCTGGCAGCGCGATTTCATCCTTGCCGCCCGCGCGGCTGGAAAGGGCGCGGTGCGCATCACCACCGAACACATCGTGCCGAACATGACGAACCTTATCATCGTTCAAGGCACCATCGCTTTCGCTCTCGGCATCATTCAAGAGGCAGGCCTCGCCTATGTCGGCCTCGGCACCCAGCCGCCCATGCCTAGCTGGGGGAAAATGCTGAACGAGGCGCAGACAATGATGAGCTTTGCCCCCCACCTCGCCATCGTGCCCGGGCTGGCCATCGTCATCACAGTCATCGGCCTCAACCTGCTGGGCGACGGCTTGCGCGACGTGCTGGACCCGCGCCTGCGCGTGCTCCGCGCATGAGCCTGACTATAAACAATCTATCGCTTTCAATCGGCGGGAAGTCGATCCTGCACGATGTTTCATTGTCCGTCGCGCCGGGCGAAGTGCTGGGTGTCGTCGGTGAATCGGGGTCCGGTAAATCACTCACCGCATTGGCAGCAATGCAGCTTCTGCCCAACGGTTCCCAAGCCACCGGCTCGATAAAGCTGGCCGGAACAGAACTGCTTCTGGCGACCGAAACGCGCATGCAAACCTTGCGCGGCGACGATATCGCCATGATTTTTCAGGAGCCGATGACGGCGCTCAACCCTGTCCACACGATCGGCGCGCAAGTGGCGGAAGGCATCCGCCTGCACCGGCGCATTGGCGCGTCCGAGGCGATGGATGCGGCAGCCGACCAGCTGAAGCGCGTCGGCCTCGAAAGTATTCCGCTGGCCCGCTACCCGCACGAATTATCCGGCGGCCAACGCCAGCGGGTGATGATTGCAATGGCGTGTGCCTGCGAGCCGAAGGTGCTGATTGCCGACGAGCCGACCACGGCGCTGGACGTGACATTGCAGGCGCAGATCATGGCGCTGCTGCGCGATCTGGTTAACGAGACCGGCATGGCACTCATGCTCATCAGCCACGACCTCGCGGTAGTGGCGGAACAGGCGGACCGTATAACTGTCATGCACGAGGGCCGCGTGGTGGACCGCGGCACGGTCAGCGACGTTCTAACGACCATCACCCATCCATATACGCAGCAGCTTGCCAACGCCTCCGCCCACAAACCTGCGCGCGCCTCGTTTGATGAAGCTGCACCGCCGTTGCTGACTGCTCAAAACCTGGTCCGTGACTACGCCACACCCCGCGAGAGCCTGTTTCGCCCGGGCACACCGTTTCGCGCGGTGGATGGCGTGAGCCTGACGATCCGCAAAGGCGAGAGCGTGGGGTTGGTGGGTGAATCCGGCTGTGGAAAATCCACACTGGCCCGCATGATACTGGGCCTTAACCGGCCAACATCCGGCAGCATCATGTTCGACGATACGCCGGTGACAGGCGAAACCCTTCCGCAGGTTCGCCGACGGATGCAGCCGGTGTTTCAAGACCCGTTCGCGTCCTTCAATCCCCGCCACAAGGTGCTGCGTCTGGTTACCGAACCCCTGTTCCTCGAAGGCGACACCACGCCCACAGAGCAAAAAACCCGCGCGATCGAAGCCTTACGCGAAGTCGGCATCGACACCGATGCGCTCGACCGCTACCCGCACGAATTTTCCGGCGGCCAGCGCCAGCGCATCGCAATTGCCCGGGCGCTCATTACCCGACCGGATTTGATCGTAGCGGACGAGCCGGTTTCCGCGCTGGACGTTTCTATCCGCGCGCGCATTCTCGACTTGCTGGCGGACCTGCAAGCGCGGTTAGGCGTCGCCATGCTGTTCATCAGCCACGATCTCGGTGTCGTCAGCGCCATCTGCGACACGGTGCTGGTGATGGACGACGGAAAGATCGTGGAGCGCGGGCTTGTGAGGACAGTTCTGGACAATCCGGCCAGCGCAGCGGCGAAACAACTCGTTTCCGCTACGCCGGACCTTTCCCGCGCGCTCGCAAACCGGCAGGATGGGGCATGACAGAGCCATCGCCATCAATCGAGATCGACGCCTATCTGGCCGAACAATACGACAATTCCGGCCGCGTGGCGGACGCCTCCGCGCTCATCGACGCCTACACCACCGATGCCGAAACCTTCCGGGAACGAGACGGTTTGGTTGCCGACTACGCCATGCGATACGGTAGCGCCGAGCGCAATCTGCTCGATATCTTCTGGCCCGATGCCAGCCGCGACGCGCCGTTGGCGGTGTTCATCCACGGTGGATATTGGCAACGCCTTGACCGGTCGGATTTCAGCCATATGGCGTCCGGCCTGCTCGAACACGGCATCGCGGTCGCCATGCCGTCCTACACATTGTGCCCGGACACGACTGTTGCGGGCATCGTCACCGAGATGCGTCGCGCCTGCCTGTTGTTGAACCAGACTTACAAGCGTCCCCTCACCGTCTTCGGCCACAGCGCAGGCGGGCATCTGGCGGCCTGCGTGTTTGCAACCGACTGGAGCGCGCTACACCCAAACCTGCCGGAAGACTTGGTGCAAAGCGGCCTCGGGCTGTCCGGCCTGTATGACCTGCAACCGCTGGTTTCCACGCCGGTCAACGAAGCGCTGGGCCTCGATGAGAAGACTGCGGAGACCTCCAGCCCCCTCGGCTGGTTGCCGCCCCCGTTACACCGGTTCGACACCTGGGTCGGCAGTGCGGAAAGCGACGAATATCACCGGCAGAGCCGCCAGCTTTCCGCGCGCTGGTCGCTGCTCGGCACCCCATCGCTTCACATTGCCGTCGAAGGCGCGAACCATTTCACCATCGTCGATGCCCTGACGGATGCCGACAGCCCCCTCGTGCAACGGTTGGCCAAACTGGTGGGCGAACCAACCGATGCGTTCGACATCCCCGACCCGGACGAGGACGCCGTGCTGGCCGCAATGCAGACCTTTTCAGGTGACGTGGAAGACGACAGCGATGAGCAGGACGAGGCCGAGCAGAATGGTGTTGCAGTGACCGAAGAGACGGAGAGCGCGATCGATATCGCCCCGCAGGGCTAAGCGCCCGTCCTCATTCAGCCAAACGCCCTCAACCGCCGCATCCCCATAGACGCGAGGCCCACCAAGCCGGATATCGAGCGCCACAGCAAAAGCCGTTTCCGGCCATCCGGCATTCGGCGAGCGGTGTTGCGGCGCATCCTTCCGCACGCGTAGCAGAACCTGTCGCGCTTTCCCAAACCCGTCTGAAAACACAAGCCGAACCAGAACCAACCCTGCCATCAGGCGCGCGGCTGGCCAGTTCATCGCGTCATCAAGCAAAGCCGCAGGTTTTCCGAAATACTCGTGATCCGGCGTGCGGTGACCGATCATCGAGTCCGCCGTGTTGACCATCTTGTAGAACACGATCCCGCCAATGCCGCCAAACGCATACCAAAGCGACGGTGCCACGATGCCGTCCGAAGCATTTTCCGCAAGGCTTTCGATGGCCGCGGCCGACACGCCTGTCTCGTCCAGCCGGGTCACGTCACGCCCGACAATCATCGCAACGGCAGACCGCCCCTCCCCGAGAGATCTTGCCAACGCAACACGCACCGTCTCGACATGGTCATACAAGCTCTTTTGGGCGAGCAGCACCACGACGATTGCGATATGCAGGAACCAGCCGACAAGGGGCGCAACGCCGGTCAGCCACACCACCACTATGTGCAAACCGAGCGCAAAGGCTGCCAGAACCAGCAGCAACAGTGACCCCCGCAAGCACATGAAGAACCGGCTTGTTTGCGAGCCGCAGTCGCAACCTGTCCGCTTGGTCGATCACCCATCCTATCCACACAACGGGATGCGGCGCGCGCCGCCACAGCCAGTCCGGGTCGCCGATCAGGCGGTCGATGATGAGTGCGAGAGCGAGCGCGAACATGCAGCCCCTCTAGCGGTCGGCCAGCGCCTTCGCCAGCCGTTTGGCCTGCCGCGCATCTCTCGGAATGCCGAAACGCAGCCACCGTGGCTGTTCCGAAAATGTCCGCACCAGAATACGCGCCTTTTTCAGCGTCTCGTCGATTGCTTGAGCGTCGAGATGTTCGGCCAACACGAACAGGTCGGTCGCGCCCATAATCTCCAGTCCGGCATCCGTCAAAATACTCTCCAAACCCCGCCGATTTTTCCCCAACTTCGCCGCCGCCTTGCGCTGCCATGCAGTGTCGGAAAACGCGGCTCTCGCCACGTCCAGCGCCGGTCCGGAAACGGCCCACGGGCCGAGCAGATCGTCCATGCGCTCGATCAAGCTTGAAGCGCCGACCATCGCCCCGAAACGCGCGCCCGCAAGGCCGTAGAATTTGCCAAGTGACCGCAACACGACCAGCCCGTCCCGCCCGGTCGACGGCAAAACGCTCGCATCCGGCGTCACGTCGCCAAATGCCTCGTCCACCACCAGCAACCCGCCCTTGGCCACCAATCGCCGTGACAAGGCGAGCAGCTCGTCGGCTGCAAATAGTGTGCCGTCAGGGTTGTTGGGATTGACGACCACGATGATCCGCGCGCTGGCCTCGGCGCTCGCCAAACCGTCCGATACAAAGACATTATGCCCGCCCCGCCGCCACGCCTGCGCGTGTTCGGCATAGGTGAAACCGACGATGGAAACATCTTGCGGCTTCAGCAGGAGCGGGAGAAACTGGATATGCGCCTGACTGCCGGACGCCAGCGAAATCGCGGCCTCGTCCGCCACATCATAGGCCTGCCGTAAAGCCAACCGTGCAGCCTCGAACGCCCCATCGTCCGGCAACCGGTGCCAGACAGAAGCGTCGAGCGCGGGAACCGGATAGCTATCAGGGTTGATGCCTGTCGACAGGTCCAGCCAGTCGGACCGTGCACCGCCATATTCGGCAATCGCCGCATCCAGCCGCCCTCCATGCGCGAGCCGGTCGCTCAAGAGGCGTTCCGGTCAATGATGTGCAGGTAGGAGCCCGTTACGCTGTTGCGCGTGTGCCCCACAGTGCCAAGACTTTCGCCCAACGCATCCTCGATTTCGAACACATTCTGCCCTTCCGCTCCACTTTGTAGCGTCGTGTAATGAAACTCGTGTGTGGCGAACCTTTGACCCTCAGCACCTAAAAATGCGCTGTGTGCAAGAAGCCGTGCGCGTCGGTATCCCAGATGCCGCTTGCGCTCCGCAAAGCTGGTGACCACCGGTAACAACCCCGCCATTTTGTGCATCGTGTTGTCCGCATCAAATAACGCGTCGCCCAGAACCATGTAACCTCCACATTCGCCGTAGATCGGAACACTGCGATCTGCTGCGGAACGCAGGCTGGCGAGAAACGCTGTATTGCCAGCAATTTGACCGGCGTAAAGTTCGGGATACCCTCCGGGCAGAAACACGGCATCCGCATTAATTGGGACGGCCTCGCCTTCGAGCGGAGAGAACACCAACACTTCAGCCCCAGCCTTCTGCCACCCGTCCAGGAGATGTGGATAGCCAAACGCGAAAGCCGCGTCCCGCGCCACAGCAATCCGCTGCCCCGGCGGCGGCAAGGCGGGAGATGGCCGGGATGCGGGGGGGAATTGCAGGCAAGACCGGCCAACCCATCGAGATCGAGACTGCCCTCGATAATATCCGCCGCGCCATCGAGAAACCGCTCCAGAGCAGCAGTCTCTCCGGCCCCCACAAGCCCCAGATGCCGGGACGGCAGCACCAGCGTCTCACAGCGGGGAATGGTGCCGAAAAACGGCATATCGATTCCCTGAAGCGCCCGCTCGATCATCGCCCCATGCCGCGCGCTGCCGATATTGTTGGCGATCACGCCCGCAATCGTCACATCCCGCCGAAACCGCGCGAAGCCCTGCACGAGTGCGGCGACCGATTGGGATTGCCGGGCACAATCGACCACCAGCACGACCGGCAAGCGAAGCATCGCGGCCAAATCGGCGGCACTCCCGCTTCCGTCCGCTGCGCCATCGAACAGCCCCATCGCGGCCTCTACGACCAGCAGGCCATCCCCATCGGCCAGTGCGTATATTAACTCCGGCCGCATGGCCCAGGCATCGAGGTTGACGCAAGGCGCACCGCTGGCGGCTGCATGAAACGCGGGGTCGATGAAATCCGGCCCCGATTTGGCGGAGCGCAGCGTCACGCCACGCTGTCGAAATGCGCGGAGGATGGCCATGGTTACGACGCTCTTGCCGCTGCCGGAAGATGGCGCGGCAATCATGAACCCGTTTTGCATCACCGTATGGTCAGGCGGATTGCGCTACGTCGCGATTTCCCAGCGGGTCGCGTTCCAGCACCCTGCCCTGTGCCGCGCCCAGCCAATCCAGCGCCGCGCGCATCCGCACCACTTCGCCAATCACGACGATGGCAGGCGGTTGAAGACCGAGCGCTTCGAGGTCGCCCATATCGCCCAACGTCGCCTCATGCACCCGCATGTCAGCCGTCGTGGCCGAGCAGACGAACGCGATGGGCTCGGACGGCGAACGCCCTGCGGCCAGCAATTTCGCGGCGATGGGTTCGGCGTGTTTCATCGCCATATACATGACGATCACCGGCGACCCTGCGGCGACACCGGCCCAGTCAATCGCATCCGGCACGACACCGCCGGCATCATGCCCGGTGAGGAACGTGACAGCGTGGTTCGTGTCCCGGTGGGTCACGGGAATGCCAGCATAGGCCAACCCGCCGATTCCCGCCGATATGCCGGGCACTACGCGGAACGGAATGTCGTGCTCCACAAGCGTCAACGCTTCTTCGCCACCGCGCCCGAAAACGAACGGATCGCCACCCTTCAAGCGGCACACCCGCTTTCCGGCACGCGCCAGTTCCACCAATCGCAATGATATGTCGCGCTGCTTGGCGGACGGCTTTCCACCGCGCTTGCCCGCATACTCGCGCTCCGCATCCGGCGCGGCGAATGCGAGAATCGCGGGGTCAACGAGCGCGTCATACACCACCACATCGGCTTGCTTCAGCGCATTGACCGCATGAAGCGTCAGCAGACCGGGGTCGCCTGGCCCCGCACCTACGAGCCAAACCCAACCCCGCTCGAAGCGCGGCAGGGCGGCAGACTGGACGGCACCATGGGCCGGAATGTCGTACGCATTTTCCATCCCGCCATTATGCAACTTTTACCGGCGCACGCCATCGCTTTTGCGGCGCGCAAACGTCGCCTATACCCATACGATGGATGAACCCCGCAAGCCCGACAGTTCGACGCCTCTCCGCCGTGGCTGGACGACAGGCGCCTGCGCCACGGCCGCAACAAAAGCGGCCCTGACAGCGCTGGTGACGGGGGAGTTTCCGGATCCGGTGACGATCGTGCTGCCAAAGGGCGAAAAACCGGCCTTTCCACTCTGTATTGAGGCCCTGGGTGACGGCAGTGCGAGCGCTGGCATCGTAAAGGACGCGGGCGACGACCCGGACGTGACCCACGGCGCGACGATCATCGCCTCCGTTCGCCCGCAACCCGCTGGCACTGGCGTGACATTTCATGCGGGCGAGGGTGTGGGCACGGTTACGAAACCGGGCCTGCCCATTCCGCCTGGCGAAGCAGCCATCAATCCAGTTCCGCGCCGGATGATGCGCGATGTGGTGGCCGAACTCTGCGCCAAACACAGGCTGCCGCCCGATTTCGCCATCACGATCTCCGTTCCGGGCGGGGCGGCGCTGGCGGAAAAAACGTGGAACCCGCGCCTGGGTATCGTCGGCGGACTGTCAATCCTCGGCACGACCGGCATCGTGCATCCCTTTTCCTGCGCTGCATGGATTCACTCCATCCACCGCGGCGTAGACGTCGCCCGCGCCTTGGGCACACCCCGTATCATCGCCGCCACAGGGTCCACCTCGGAAGATGCGGCGCGGCGACTGTTCGATGTGCCGGACACGGCTTTGATCGACATGGGAGACTTTGCCGGCGGCTTGTTGAAGTATTTGCGCCAACACCCGGTCCCTGCTCTTGTTCTGGCAGGCGGCTTCGCCAAGTTCGTGAAACTGGCACAGGGCGCGCTCGACCTGCATTCCGCCCGCTCGCAGGTGGATTTCGACTGGTTGGCAGGCCATTTTCCGGACGAATTGCAAGCCCGGATTCAAACTGCAAACACTGCCGCCGAAGTGCTTGCCGTCGCGCAGGATAACGGCATTCCGGTCGCTGGTCTTGTGGCGCAAAAGGCACGGCAAACCGCGTTGCAGACGCTACGCGACGCGCCGGTGGGCATCGAATTGTTGGTCGTGGACCGGCAAGGCAAGATCATCGCGCGCGATGGCTAGAATCCTTATTCTCGGCGGCACGCGGGAGGCGGCAGCGCTTGCCACGCAACTGGTCGATGAGGGCCACGAAGTCGTCACGTCGCTCGCAGGCCGCACCAAGGAGCCTGCGCCATTGGCAGGCAAAACACGCATCGGCGGTTTCGGCGGCGCGACAGGTTTGGCAGCGTATCTGACACAAAATGCGATAGACCGATTGATCGACGCCACACACCCTTTCGCAAAGCAGATCAGCGCAAACGCCGTTGCTGCTGCAACGTTGGCGAACGTGCGACTGGAACATCACCAACGCCCGCCGTGGAAACGACAGCCGGACGATCATTGGATCGAGGTAGCGGACATCGCGGCGGCCACTCTGGCTATACCGGAAAATGCCCGGGTGTTGCTCGCTCTCGGCGCGCAGCACATCGCTCCATTCGTGCAGCGGGTCGACGTTCATTTTGTCGTCCGAATGGTCGATAAGCCTGCGCAGCCCTTACCTTTCGCGGACCACACGTTGTTGACAGGGCGGCCTCCTCTGCATGCCGATTCCGAAATCGAAATACTCCGCACCCATGCCATTACCCACATCGTATGTCGCAATTCAGGTGGGGCCGGTGCTTACGCAAAGATAGAGGCTGCACGCACGCTTCACCTGCCGGTCATTATGATAACGAGGCCGGGTTAGGAGAACCTACGCCTGCTCCCGTTTCTTCTTGCCTCGGTTCCGCAGCACATGGCTGTAGTCGGCGTTATACAGGTCGCTGTCCCGAAAATTCACGTCGCCGAAAACCGGGCCGACAAGCACCAACGCGGTGCGGGTAATCTTTTCGGCGCGTACCACCTCACGCATCTCTGCAAGCGTCGTACGAATGTATTTTTCATCCGGCCATGTGGCGCGATAGGCGATCACGACCGGGCAATCATCCCCGTAATGGGGTGCGAGCGCCTCTCGGATATGAACGAGATTGCGGATCGACAGGTGGATGGCCAGCGTCGCGCCGGTTGCTCCCAGCCGTTCCAGTTCCTCGCCCTCCGGCATGGCGGATGCCTTGCCCGCAGTGCGGGTGACGATCACAGTTTGTGCAATTTCCGGCAACGTGAGCTCAGTTTTCATCGCCGCCGCAGCGGCTGCAAAAGCCGGCACACCGGGCACAATTTCGTAGTCGATGCCGAGCGCATCCAGCCGCCGCATCTGTTCCGCCGTCGCGCCATAGATCGACGGGTCGCCGGAATGCACCCGCGCCACATCCTGCCCTGCCACGTGGGCTTTTTCAATTTCGGCAATGATCGCGCCCAGATCCATCGGTGCAGTGTCCATGACTAATGCATCGTCCGGCGCTGAGGCGACAATTTCTTCTGGCACTAATGAGCCGGCAAACAGGCAAACCGGGCAGCGCTCGATCAGTCGCAATCCGCGCACGGTGATGAGATCCGGCGCACCCGGCCCGGCCCCGATGAAATAGACAGTCATGTTCCGATTCCCGTTCCATCCTTCGCCGCATAGCCGCGCGGCGTGTAAACCCATGTGCGCCCGTCGCCGGTCTTCACCGTGCGCGTGTCGCTGGAGCCGACGATGACAACCGTCAGCATATCCACATCATCGATATTCAATTCGGCCAGCGGCACCACCCGCACCGCTTCACCCTCACGGCCCAGATTGGTCGCCAGAATGACCGGCGTATCGCCGGGGCGGTGCTTCAATAGTGCGTCCCGCGCGAAGGCCAACTGTGTGCGGCGGCGGCGGGAGACGGGGTTGTAGAACGCAATTACGAAATCACCTTCAGCCGCCGCCTTCACGCGCTTCTGGATATCCGGCCAAGGGGTTAGAAGATCGGACAGCGAGATGGTGCAGAAATCATGCCCCAGCGGTGCGCCCGCCCGTGCCGCAGCACCCTGAAGTGCGGAAATGCCGGGCGAGACCTCGATACCAATTCGTTGCGCCGCATCGCTCAGGCCGCCTTCGGCGAGCAGTTCGAACACCAGCGTCGCCATCGCGTAGATGCCCGCATCACCGGAACACACCAGCGCCACCCGCTTGCCCTGTCCCGCCAGTTCCATGGCATGCCGCACGCGCTTTTCTTCCGCCCCCAAATCGAAATCGTGCCGAACCTTGCCGCGCGTGAGACCTCCGAGCAGGTCGAGATAAAGGCTGTAGCCCACAAGATCGTCCGCCTCACCAACCAGCCGCGAAACCTCCGGCGAGCGCCAGCCATCGCTACCCGGCCCGATGCCGACGACGGCGAGATGCCCGCGTGCGCGACCGGGTTGACCGGCGTCGATTGCATTTTCGGCCTGCCCAAGCGCCATGGTCGCGCGAGCCGATTTGCGCTTTGACAGCGTCAGGTTTCCCGAACCGGCCAGCGCCGCACCTTCGGCAACGCCGTGACAGCCCACCTCGGCAAACACGATGTCCGATGGATTTTCGAGGCGGGCAGCTTGCGCCTCAAGTTCGGCAGCGGTGAACAGGCGCAGCGGCACGTCGAAATGGCGGGCGAGCGCGTCCATCGCCAATTCATCAGCCTTCAGGTCGATTGTCGCAATGCAGGCTACGGCCCCAACCGCCAGCCCGGCCTCCTCCAATGCGGCTTCGGCAAGAGCGATAAGTTCGCTCGCCTCTGCCCCACGCTCGCACCCTGCCCCAATGACGATATCCGGGCGGCAATAGATCAGTTCGTTCTCATCGGGTTCCTGCATCGCATTCGAAAACGTCAGCCGCACCGCGCCATCGTCCGCTTCAGCCAGACCGGAACCAGCAAGCCACTGTCTGCCATCCTCCACCAGTGCCCCTCCGACCTGCACCGATGCACCGTTCAGAAGCGCTGCCATCACCGCCTTCGCCGCATCAGGGTTGACAAGTCGCCACGGCGCGGGCGGGGCGTCCAATGCAATACCGAACCGCACATCGCCCGCCGTGGTGATGGCGGCGTGGCCGCCCAAAGCATCGGCGACACGACGCGCCAGATCGTTGGCACCATGATGCCCACCGAGCAGCGGTACGACACTCGTGCCATCTTCCGACACGCATAGAACCGGCGGCTCCGCACGCTTGTCGGACAAGGCCGGTGCCAGCAACCTCACGACAGCACCGCTCGCCATCACCGCAACGATTCCCGTTCCGTCTTCGAACAAACCGCGCAGATGGGTGGCGGTATGCTCGAACGATACAGCCGCATCCGACACCCGCCCAACCAGCCCGTGCAGGTCGCCATTCACGGCCTTCGCAATCCGACGACCCGTTTTCGCGCCAGCTTCCGTCAGTGCCATAACTGCGATGCGCTCTTTGCGTTGGGTCATGTCGAATCTCCAATAACCAAATCCGCTATCCAGTCTTCCGCGCCACGGTAAATCAGGATTAGCGAAAAATACGGTGCGGTTTCGTCAGCCTTTTCAAGCGGCATGATGCGTTGCTCCGGCAGGCCGACGCGTTCCAGATAGGCCGCTTGCGTAGTGAGCCCAGCCTCGCCGATCAACGCCCGCAAGCGCGGCAAATGACGCCCAACCTTGATGATTGCGACAGCCTGCGCGCTGTCCAACGCCTTGCGGATTACATCATCCGAAGATGGCCCGGGCACTACCGTCAGCACATCGTTTCGCGCTGCCAGCGGACGCCCGAGCGCCGACGCGCCTGCCATGACCGACGAGACACCGGGCACAATTTCGCACGCATAGTCCCCCGCCAGCCGCTCATAGAGATACATGAACGACCCGTAGAAAAAAGGATCACCCTCACACAGCACCGCCACATCGCGCCCTGAATCAAGATGACCACGGATGGTCTCAGCTGCTTGATCATAAACCTCTTTTGCGGGAAATCGTGCCACCCGCATCGGCACGATAATCGGAACCTCAATCTGATCCGCGCGCAGATGCGCTGCAACGATAGCGCGGGCGAAACTCACCCCGTCGTCGGGCGCAGGGTAAGCAACGACCGGCGCTGCGGTCAGAATCCGGTGTGCTTTCAGCGTCAGCAATTCGGGATCGCCCGGCCCGACTCCCAGTCCGTAAAACGTGCCCGTTCTCAATTCCGTCATGGCTTTTCGACGCTCCACTGCGTCACCGGCATCGCCGAGCGCCAGCCGCGATAGGGGCCGACTGCTTCGGCGCGGGAAACGGAAAGCCGCACCAGTTCGCCACCGTGTTCCTTCTGCAAGTCCGCCAACCGCGCCTCGCTTTCCAGCGTCACCGCGTTGGCGGCGAGACGTCCGCCGGTTGGCAAAGCAGCCCATGCAGCCTCGAACACACCTTGCGTCGTCAAACCGCCGCCGATGAACACTGCATCCGGCACCGAAAGCCCGGCCAGCGCGTCCGGCGCGCGGCCTTCGACTATCCGCATCTTTTCCGTGCCCAGTGACACGCAGTTGCGCGCGATCATGGCGCGCCGTTCCGCATCCGGCTCCACGGCAATCGCCAACGCACCTCGCGCAGCGCGCATCCACTCGATACTCACTGAGCCGCATCCGGCACCCACATCCCACAATACAGCGTCCGGATATGGAGCAAGTTTGGCAAGCGTCAGCGCCCGTACCTCGCGCTTCGTCATCTGCCCGTCATGCTCGAACGCATCGTCCGGCAAGCCGCCCGTGCGTGGGTGCCAACGGGCATCGGGAGCCGCAATGCATTCGATCGCAAGCGTGTGAAAATCCGGCACATCGTGGACCCAATCCTGTGCGATCCCGTCGAAGCGCTGCTCATTCGGTCCACCCAAAGCGGCAAGAGCAGTCATTCGACTGTCGCCAAAACCACGCCCCATCAAAATCCGCGCGAGAGCCTTGGGGGTCTCGCCATTTTGGGTGAGAACCAGCAGGCGCGTGCGCGGCGCGATATGGGGTACGATCTGGCTGTCGGCACGACCATGCACCGTAAGCGTTTCGCAGTCCGCAAGGCTCCAGCCCATCCGCGCTGCCGCCCATTGAAAGGCCGAGAGCTGGGGATGGAAGCGAATGTTGTCGGCCCCGATCGCCCGCCCGATCCGTGCGCCGACGGAATACCAAAGCGGATCGCCGGTTACGAGAATGACAGCCCGCCTGCCCTTGAGTTCTCTGATCGTCTCGATCATCGCGTCGAACGGGGACGGCCACGACAACCGTTCGGCGGACACGTTCGGTGACAGCTTGTGGTGCCGGTCGCCACCCACAATCACCTCAGCCTGTTCGAGCGTGACCCGCGCTACGTCAGAAAGACCGGCCACGCCATCTTCCCCGATGCCGATAATGTCGAGCCAGGCCCCACTCACGCCACCGCGCCCGCCAGCGCATTGACCACGGCTGCCGCCATCGCCGAACCGCCGCGCCTGCCATGAACGGTGATGAAGGGAACGGACAAGGAATGTGCGGCAAGCGCCTGTTTCGACTCCACCGCACCGACAAATCCGACTGGAATACCGACGATCAACGCGGGCGGCTTGAGACCGTCTTCGATCATCTCCAGCAAGTGAAACAGTGCGGTCGGCGCGTTGCCAATCACGACGATGCTGCCCGGCAGGATATCCCGCGCTGCCTCGATGCCGCCGGCGGAAAGCGTCGTTTCCAGCCGGTCCGCTTGGACCCGCGCTTCAGTCGTCCGCAACCGGCATTCGATTGCATTGCCCGCTCCAAGCCGCGCTGCAATGATGCCGTGGCGCACCATTTCCACATCCGTCACGATGGTCGCACCAGCCTGTAAGGCCACCCGCCCCGCCTCAGCAGCACCGGGCGACATCGCGATATCATCGACCACATCCACCATCCCGCAAGCGTGGATCAACCGCACCGCAACCGTCCGCTCCAACGCATCGAACCGCGCAAGGTCGGCCTCCGCTTCAATGGTTGCGAATGATTGAGCGTAGATGGCGGCAGGATCACGTAGGTAGTCCGCCACCTACTTCGCCTTCTCCATACTTTTCGGCCCAAGCGGATGGTCGGCGTGGGGGTATGGGTGGTGGTGATGGTCGTCGTGGCTGTGAGAATGATCGTGCCCGTGCTCGTGGGGATGCCCGTGCTCGTGGGGATGCTCGTGATCATGGGCATCGTGCGTGTGCAGCGGCGTCCACGGCAGATCGTGTTTCTTGCAGAAAGCCTCGTCGCGGCACGAGGCATCGCAGTCCCCGTTGCAGGGGCAATTCTCCAGCCCGCCGCCGATACCTTCCACGTGATGATGGTGGCTTTCCTGCGCCAGCCCCACCTGATCCTCGAAACCGAGCACCTGCTCGCGATATTTGCACATCTGGCAGTTCATCACCGCCGTGCCGGCTTCGATTTCACGGATGCGGTCGGCGAACGTGTCCAGAACGAGTGGATGATCGGCGAGATAACCCGCCTTTATGAACGCGATATCCGGATGCCGTTCCGCCACCTGATCGGTGTAGGAAAAGATGCGCTTGATCAAAACGCCAGTGAACAGGAAATACGGAAAGACGACGATGCGCTTGTAACCGAGCCGTGCAGCATGTTCGAGACCGGGCTCCACCAGCGGGAACGTGACGCCTGAATAGCAAACCTCTCCCCAGCCGAAGCCCATGCCTTCCCACAACATCCGCATGATTTTCGAAATGTTGGAATTGGCGTCCGGGTCCGACGCCCCGCGCCCGACAACCATCAGCAACGTGTCGTGGCGGTCCACCTTGCCGCCCGCTTCTGCAAGCGCCTCCTCGATACGCTCGGACGCCGCGCGGATCATCTTCAGATCCACGCCCAGCTCACGGCCATACAGCACCTCCATCTCAGGATGCATCGCTTGATAGGTGTTCAAAACGCTCGGAATATCGTTCTTGGCGTGGCCCGCGGCAAACAGCATGCCCGGGACCGCCAACACCTTGGTGCAACCCTGCTCGCGCAGGCTATCAAGGCCTGAATGGATGACGGGATTGGCAAATTCCAGATAACCGTATTCAACAGGAATGTCCGGAAAGCGCACCTTCAAGCCCTCGGCGACCTTGGCGAATTGCGTCATAGCGTTCACGTTGCGGCTGCCGTGGCCGCACACCATGATACCGAGTTTACCGTTTGTGGTCTGCTTCATCGTTGTGCCTCGTTTTGCTTGCCGCATGTCGTCGAGGCTGCGGCGCATTGCAGCGCGCCACATGAAGCGAAGGTAGCGGATTGCGGCCCCCTGTCTGGGTCGGCCTCACCGCACTCTGTTCCAGCCCCGTCGCGGAGGCACCATCGAGCTCAGGGCTTAGGCGGTGATAGAACGGGATGCAAACCGGAAATCGACGCTGAAGGTCGCAGTTTTGGTTGTCGCGTCAATCGAGCCGGAGCAACCGCTCCACATGGGCAATCATATCGCGCTCGGTCTCATCGACGTGCCCATCGGCCGACGCCAGTTCCTGAAGCCGCTGCATAACCTGCGTCTTGGCAGGGCCGTCCATCTTGCTGTTGACGATTGATGTAAACGGAAACAGCCCCGGCGAGGCGCGCTCTTCCTGCGCGCCGCGTGTCACCACTTCGTTCAGCTGGTCGTCATCCAGATCGAACTGCTGCCGCAACATGGAGCGAAAGCGGGTGATTTCGTTGGTCGTCATCACTCCGTCGGCGGCGATCATGTGGAAATACAAGGCAGCAACGGCGGACGCAGTTTCAAGCGGGTCGGACGTATCGATACCTTCGATATCGTCTTCCAGCAGCTTGATGAGACGGTCAAACATCGCCCGTTACAACCCCGTTTCAGACCATGAAAATCCTCGCCCGAATTTGTTTCCGCGCGAAAAGGCAAGCATTGTCTGAATGAAGCGCTTGCAGAATGAAACGAGCGACCATTCCACAAACGATGTCAAGGCCATAACCCGGTTTACCCAATGAAAAGCGGGAGTTTGCCCCTATCAAGGCTACCATGACGCATGAAAACGGGCGATACGCCTAAAACTCGATACCGACCTGCGCTTTCACGCCGGCACGGAACGGGTGCTTCACCATCGTCATTTCAGTCACGAGATCGGCGAACTCCATCAACTCATCCTTGGCGTTCCGCCCGGTAATCAACACGTGCTTCATCTCCGGCTTCTGTTCCAGAACGGCAATGATATCGGCCACTTCGAGGTAGTCGTAGCGCAGCACGATGTTCAACTCATCAAGCAGAACCATGTCGTGCTCATCGTCCATTATCATCGCCTTGGCGCGCTCCCAAGCGGCCTTGGCGGCTTCGATATCGCGCGCGCGGTCCTGCGTTTCCCACGTGAACCCGTCACCCATCGCCGTCATCGTCACCTGATCGCCGAGCTTTTCGAGAATGACCCGCTCGCCGGTTTGCCACTTGCCTTTTACGAACTGCACGACACCGACTTTCATGCCGTTGCCAAGCGCACGAAACACCATTCCGAAGGCGGCGGTGGATTTGCCCTTACCCTTGCCGGTGTGGACGATCACCAGACCCTTCTCGATCGTCTTCGTCGCGATGATCTTGTCACGCGCGGCCTTCTTCTTCTTCATCTTGTCGGCGTGGCGGGCGTTCAGGTCTTCCTCGCTCATGTTGGCGAGTGTTGGCGATTTATCGGCCATGATCTGGTCTCCTGTAGGTTGAAAGAGCAAGTCTGATGAGTGTCTGGCGCGGCGGAATTGCTGCGCGGTGTCCACAGGCCCCGTCCTGCGCATCGAGCAAGCGTGCCGCCATTTCGGCAAGTGCGGCCGGATTGTTGTCGGCCATGAAGTCGCGCACCTCTCATCGGCCAGATAGGCGTCATAAACGGCATCGAAGTGCCGGTCCTTCACCGCGCCGGTCGTGGCCGCGAAGGCGACCATGTAGTCGACGGTCGCGGCCATTTCGAAGACGCCCTTGTAGCCGTGGCGCATGACGCCCGCGATCCATTTCGGGTTGACGACGCGGGCGCGCACGACGCGGGCGATTTCCTCGTCGAAGCGAGCGGATGACCGGCTTTTCGGGGCGCGAATGGTCGTTGTGCCATACCTGCGGGCGTGTGCCGGACAAGTGCTCCGCAGCCGCCACCATACCGCCCTCGAACTGGTAATAATCGTCGGAATCGAGCAGGTCGTGTTCCCGGTTGTCCTGATTATGCACCACCGCATCGATGCCGGACAGGCGTGCACGCAGACCGTCCTGCTCCGCCTCCCCTTCCGCGCCGGAACCGTAGGCATAGCCACTCCATGTCAGATAGGCCTCAGCGAGGTCGGCGCGGTCGTGCCAACCGCCTTCATCCATGAGCGCCTGCAAACCCGCGCCATAAGCTCCCGGCTTGGAACCATAGATGCGATACGTTGCACGCCGTGTGGCCAGCGCCTCGTCCTCACCTGCCGCGACGGCCACTGCCCGTTCGGAGCGCACAGACGCCGCCAGCGGATTGTCTTCGTCGTCTTCTTCCAAAGCCGCGACAGCACGCACGGCGCGGTCGAACAGGTCGATCTGTGCGGGAAAGGCATCGCGGAAAAAGCCGGAAATGCGCAGGGTTACATCCACCCGTGGCCGCGCAAGCTCCGCCAGCGTGATGATCTCGAAACCCGTCACGCGGCGCGAGGCATGGTCCCAGACCGGTTTCACGCCCATCAGCGCCATCGCTTGCGCGATATCGTCCCCGCCGGTTCGCATGTTGCTCGTGCCCCATGCCGAAAGACCCAGCGCGCGCGGCCATTCGCCATGCTCCTGCCGGTGACGTGTGAGCAGCAGGTCGGCGGATTTCTGCCCCAAATACCACGCGGCGGGCGTCGGCACGGACCGGCTGTCGACGGAGTAGAAGTTGCGGCCCGTCGGCAAGCACGTCCAGCCGCCCCCGCGTCGGCGCTCCCGATGATCCGGGACGCACGAACCGCCCGTCGAGTGCCGTTAGCAGCCCGTCGATTTCGGCCTGCCCGCATGCATCGACTGCAGGCAGAATCGTGGAGCGCATCCCGTCCATGACCGCCATACTGGCCTTACCCGGCGCGTCGGTGTCTCCACCCACCAATGCGGACGCAAGCATCTCGATGCGCTCCACCGTGTCGCCGTTGCTGCGCCATATGTCATCGGACATTGCCGCCAGAATATTGGGCTTCTCCCCTGTCCACAGCACACCCATATCGCAATCGAGCGGGTCGAACCCGTCGAACCCGAAATCCGCCGCGATGGCCCGCTGCAAGCTCGCATCAGCGCCATTGCCCTGCCCGCGCGGCACACGGGCCAGAGCGACGGCGAGATCGGTACGCAACCGCCCTTCCGGCGACACACCAAATACGTGCAGCCCGTCGCGGATTTGCATTTCCTTCAACTCGCAAAGCCAGGCATCGAGCTGCTGCAGCGCGTCATCGCTGTCATCGCCCTCGGAGATACCCGCATCGGCCCCAAGCCCGCTTTGCGCCATCAACGAGCCGATCTCACCGCGCAAATATTTTAATCTACGCGGATCGACGCCCGACGCTTCGTAATATTCATCCACCAGCGCTTCCAGTTGCGCCAGCGGACCATAACTTTCCGCCCGTGTCAGCGGCGGCGTCAGGTGGTCGATGATGACGGCGGACGTCCGCCGCTTCGCCTGCGAACCTTCGCCCGGATCGTTGACGATGAACGGATAAATGTGCGGCACCGGCCCCAGCAACGCTTCGGGATAGCATGCCGCCGAAAGCGCAAGCGCTTTGCCGGGCAGCCATTCCAGATTGCCGTGCTTGCCCATATGTACCACCGCATCGGCAGCGCGTAGATAGGCGTAAAACGCGATATACCCGTGCGGCGGCACGAGGTCCGGCGAGTGGTATGTGTCGGACGGGTCTATGTTGTATCCCCGCGCGGGCTGCACCCCGACCCACGTTTCGCCCAGCTTCATCAGCGGCAATGCAAACCCGTCATAATCGGCCCGAAAGAACGGATCGTTCTCCGGCGCACCCCATCTGGCCGTAACCTCATCCTGAATCTGAACGGGAAGCGCGGCCGAAGAACGCCTTGTAATGACTCAGCGAATAGACCTCGCGCACGAGCCGCCCGTCGTTGCCCGCGTTTGTGGGCCCAGCCTGCAACGCTTCAATGAGCGCGTTTCCGTCGGCGGGAATATCCGCTACGGCATAGCCAGCGCCCGCCATCGCCCGCAGCACTTCTATGGTGCCCGCAGGCGTGTCGAGGCCGACGCCGTTGCCGATGCGCCCGTCTCTATTGGGATAGTTCGCCAGCACGAGCGCGACCCGCCGGGCGCCCGTTTTCTTTGCCCCCAACCGCGCCCAGTTCGCAGCCAGATCGGCGGTAAACGCCACGCGATCGGGCAGCGGTTCGTGGCGCACGATATTGGCCTGCACCGCCTCGTCCCACGCATCGGCGTTCTTGAACGCGATGGCCCGCGCCAGCACCCGCCCGTCCAGTTCCGGCAGCGCTACGTTCATCGCCAGGTCACGCGCGGAAAGCCCTTGCATGGACCCGCGCCAACCCTCTTCGCTCCCCCCGGCCAGCACCGCCTGCAACACCACCGCGCCGCCCTCGTCCAACACGGTCGGCGCGTCGTTGCCGACAGCGAAAGCGGTGAGGTTGATGACGACAGACGGGTGCGTTTGTCCGAACAGGCCGCGCACAACGTCCTGACTCACGTCATCTTTCAAAGACCCGATGAAGACCGGCAGCACATTCATGCCCCGCGCGACAAGCGCATCGCGCAATGCCGCAACCGGCTGCGTATTTCCCGCCTGCACCAACGCGCGATAGAAGGTGATGGCGACAACTGGCGCGCCCTCATTCCAGCTTTTACTGCAGCCGCGCCAGATCATCCGCGCCCCAGATACCGGCTTTCAGCAGGTCGCGGGCCGGTGGCGCATCCGGCTCGTCGCCATCGACCATCGCCTTGGCCACTTGAAGAAAATGCGCCGCATTCGCGCTGCCGCCCTTGGCGAGATAATCCCACAGCATCAGCTGCGTCGGTGCGCCGACCGTGTTGAACCGCGCCAGCGAAGGGTCCGGCTTGTCGTCGCCCGGCAGCACGACGAGCGCCACGCCGTTTGCCAGACACGTTGCATGCAGCCGTTCCAGCCCGTAGGGCCAGTAGGGTTCGCCACCGAGACAGCGCACGACGACCATGCGGGATTTCGCAATCGTCCGGTCGCACCACACGTCGATCGACATTGGGTGAGACAGCGCCGTCATGTTGACCAGACGCACGCTCGGCGCATTGTCGCGCAGTTCCGCGCGGGCGGCAGCAAGGCTGGCCAGTTCGGTATCGGCGGCGGATACGACGATCAGGTCGGCGGGGTCCTGCCCCAGATCGACGGCTTCTTCGCTATCCGCCAGCGTACCTTTCTGGGCCAGAAGCAGGTGCATGGATCAGCCGAGCAAAGCCCGCACCCGGTCCAGTGTGCCACCCTCGTCGAAGTCGTGCAGGCCGATGAGAACGAGCCGTGAGACCCGCTCCTCGTTCGCCTCCCACTGGCGGTCGTAATACGTGTCGATGCGCTGCCCGACCGCTTGCACAACCAGCCGCATGGCCTTGCCTTCGACGGCAACGAACCCCTTGGCGCGCAGAATATCGCGCTCGGAGATCACCGCTTGCAAACCGGCAAGCATGACAGGCACATCAGTGACGGTGCCACCTTCGATGACGAAACTCTCGAATTCATCGTGGTCATGTTCATGGCCGTCAGCGTGGTGCAATTCATGGTGCGACTTGCGGTGTTCGATATCGCTCTCGCTGCCAACGCCAAGTCCAAGCAGAATGTCCGCATTCGGCACGCGGCCCTGACCGGCATGGATGAGTTTCACCGAGCGGGACGTAGCCTTGCGAACCTCTGCCTCGACACCGGCCAACGCGCTTTCATCCACAAGATCGGTTTTGTTCAGCACGATCATATCAGCGCAGGTGATCTGGTCCTCGAACAGTTCTTCCAGCGGGCTTTCGTGGTCGAGGCTCTCGTCCTGTTCACGCTGCGCCTGCACCGCATCATGGTCATGGGCGAACCGGCCGGCAGCAACTGCGGCAGCGTCCACCACAGTCACCACGCCGTCCACCGTCACCCGTTCGCGGATTTCCGGCCAGTTGAACGCGGCGACCAGCGGCTGCGGCAAGGCGAGACCGGACGTTTCGATGACGATGTGATCCGGCCTACGGTCGCTTTCCAGCAGTTTGGTGATCGTCGGAATGAAATCATCGGCCACCGTGCAGCAGATGCAGCCGTTGGTCAGCTCCACGATATCGTCTTCCGTGCAGGTATCATCCCCACACCCGGCCAGCACATCGCCATCGACGCCAAGATCGCCAAACTCGTTGATGATGAGCGCGATGCGCTTGCCGTTCGCGGTCGCCAGCAGGTTGCGGATCAACGTCGTCTTGCCTGCGCCCAGAAAGCCGGTGATGACGGTAGCGGGGATTTTTTCGGCGTTCATATTCGGTCTCACTTGAGTTTTTGAGAAAGTCCCGCCGTCACGAACCAAACGTGCTGGCAGGCGGCAGCAAGGTCTTGGTGCAGGCGGCCAGCATGGTCGCGAAAGTCGCGGCTCATCTTTTCCATCGGCACGATGCCCTGCCCCACCTCATTGGACACGAAGGCGATATTGGCGGCGGGCAGCGTGGTAACAAGCGCGGCACATTCCGCTTCAACGTCCCGCTCCGCTATCATCAGATTGGTCAGCCAGAGCGTCAGGCAATCCACCAGCACGACGGTATCGCTTTTGGCGTATCGCTGCAGCGATCCGGCAAGGTCGAGAGGTTCCTCGACCAGCTGCCATTCGCTACCCCGCCGCGCCCGATGCTCGGCAATCCGGTCCGCCATTTCGCTGTCACGAATTTCGCTGGTCGCCAGATAGACTTTCGCCAACCCGCTTTCGTCCGCCAACCGTTCGGCAAACGCCGATTTACCGGACCGCGCTCCTCCTAAAACGAGCGCGGAGCCGGAGAACGGATCAGGCAAAGGCGGCTTCGATCAACGTTTCACCGACCATCATCAGGCCGATGCCCATAACGGCTGCACCGGCAAGGCGTGCCGGGGCCAGATCGCGGGCTGCGCCGAACAGCGATACGATCCCGTATCCGGCAACGACCGCGATGATCCACTGCGTCACACCGAGACCGGCGAGGTAGGCGACCATCGGCGTGGCCTCCGCACCGAAGATCGATTCACCGAAGGCAAAGCCGTGAAAGAGGCCAGCAATTCCGAAAACACAGAGCCAGACTGAGGTGGCAAAAGCGCTGCCGGAAGCAACCATGGCGCCAATCACCAGCAGCGAAAGGGCGATCGCGAACTCGGCCATCGGCACATTGATCGCCATAACATGCAGCGCCACACCAAGCACCATGACGGCGATGTAAGCGAGCGGTGCGAGCAGAGCGTGACCGATCAAGACGGCAGCGACGCCGACAGCCACAATGAATGCCAAGTGGTCGAGGCCGAGAATCGGGTGTCCGATCCCAGACAGCAGACCGGCGGTCAGCGTCGTTGGCGTTTCCCCGCCGAGCGGGTGGTGAGCGAAAGCCGGGGCGCTGGCAAAAGCGGCAGCGGCGAACGCGGTAAGGCGCATGAGATGGCGCATGGGGATCCCTCCAAAAAAAACCGTTTTTACGGTTGCAGGGAGAGACGAATGGAAAGGGCTGCGGCGCAAAAACGCAACAGAACCAGACCACTACGGAACTCCCCGTCCGTAACGTGTGGAGCGCGAACGCTCCGTTTCGTGCAATCGGCAGGTCTCCTGGCTGCGATTCAACGGTTCGCGCCCGCCTTCCCGCTTTTCAGCAGTGGCATGTCGGACGGAACCTCCTCGCTACAGTCGCGGGGTCGGCTGTGGTTGAAGCGCCCTGATTGGGTCCGCCCCTCACATTCCCTTTTACGCTTCGAGGCCGCTCATCTTGGTTAGAGCGCGACCTGCGAAGACCGTTTGCAAGGGCGACAGGACAACACGGCATCGGCTTAGTCAATCGAAATTGCGACGCATCGGCGTCGGTTCAGTCGATACCGAGCAGCCTCGTGTCGATCACACCTTCCAGAACGTCTGCAATCTTGTCCAGCGAGGTTTCCACGGTCGCGCGATAGTCCGTTTCGCGCGCTGTGATTCCCAATGCCGCCAACTGTGCGACGCGCCAACCATCATCGGTGAACAGCCCGTGCAGATAGCAACCGCGCACACGGCCGTCCTGCGACACCGCTCCGTCCGGTTCGCCATCGAGAAGCACCATCGGGCGCACTGTGTCGGGCCCGATCGTCCGGCCCATGTGGATCTCGTAGCCGGAGAGCGGCACATCGGTTACTGCGTCGCTGGCAACACGGTTCAGCACTGTTTTACGCGGCACGAGCACGGTTTCCACATCGAGCAGGCCAAGCCCTTGCGCCTCGCGCTGGCTGCCTTCTATCCCGTCCGGGTCGCGCACGATACGACCGAGCATCTGATACCCACCGCAAATGCCCAGCACGTCCCCGCCCCGCGCAACGTGCCTTGCCAGTTCACCGTCCCAGCCCAGCGCGCGAAACTGTTCCAGAGTCGGCAATCGTGCTTTTCGAGCCGGGGAGAATGACGAGCCGCGCATCACGGGGCCACGCTTCGCCCGGACGAACGAACACCAGCCGCACGGCTGGTTCCAGCCGCAACGGATCGAGATCGTCGAAATTGGCGATGCGGCCCAGAACCGGCACCACCACTATGGCGCCATCGCCGGAAACAGTCTGCGCTTTTTCCAGTGCCACCGAATCCTCCGGCGGCAGCTTCGACGCTTCGCTCAACCACGGCACGACCCCATGACTGTGCCAGCCGGTATGCTGCGTGATCGTCGCCAGCCCGTCATCGAACAGGCTCACGTCTCCGCGAAACTTGTTGATGAGAAAACCGCGCACCTGCGCCCTGTCGCCCGACGGCAAAATCGCATGGGTGCCGACAAGTTGTGCGATCACGCCCCCGCGGTCGATATCGCCCACCAGCACGACCGGCACATCGGCAACGGTGGCAAACCCCATATTGGCAATGTCGCCCGCGCGCAGGTTGACCTCCGCTGCCGAACCCGCCCCCTCGACAATCACCAGATCATGCGCGGCACACAAGCGCTCATAACTTTCCATGACCTTCGACAGCAGTTTCGGCTTGAACGCCTGATAGTCACGCCCCTTCGCCTGCCCCCAGACACGCCCGTGCACCACGATCTGACTGCCGGTTTCGCTTTGTGGTTTCAGCAGAACCGGGTTCATGTCGATGCTCGACGGCACACCACAGGCCAGCGCTTGAAGCCATTGCGCGCGACCTATCTCGCCCCCGCCGCCGTCTGCCAAAGGCACATCGGCCACGGCTGCATTGTTGGACATGTTCTGCGGCTTGAATGGCGCGACCGAAATGCCGCGCCGCGCAGCAAGGCGGCAGAGCCCGGCAACCAGTACGGTCTTGCCGACGTCGGAACCCGTTCCCTGCAGCATGATGGCACGCGCTTTTTCCATCGCGCCCGTGTTGCCGGAAACGAGCAAAACCGCAACCGTCTGTCGCGCGAGGCGATAGATGGTTGCGGTTCCGAACTCGTCTTCAACACTGGATCCGGCAGAATACGCGCCGGTTACTCATAGTCTTTCCCGGTACGCAAAACCTGATCCGGGAAGTGACCCTGCTGGTCGGCGGGCCGTGAAAACAGGTATAGGCGGCGTTTCCTAACGGGCGGTCAACGAGGGCTTAATCAAAGCTGAACGGCATCGTTAACAAGGTGCAAAAACTGGTATTTCAGTAAGACTTACAGCCTGTCACGCCATCTATTCAACGCCGGAAAGTTAACCAGCAGCGTCCGACCGCTCGGCAATCATTTTTATAATTCCTGAAAAATCCACATCCCCGTTGCCCGCTTCACAGAACGCGGCGTAGAGATCGCGCGCTTGCGTGCCGAGCGGCGTATGGGTGCCGGTCTGCGCCGCCGCCTCTTGTGCCAGACCCAGATCCTTCAGCATCAAGGCAGCGGAAAAGCCGGGTTTGTAGCCGTTATTGGCAGGCGATGTCGGCACCGGGCCGGGCACAGGGCAATAGGTGGAGACGCTCCAGCTTTGGCCTGATGCGTTGGACACAACGTCGAATAACGCCTGATCGGTCAGCCCAAGCCGCCGCCCCATCTCGAAGGCTTCCACGGTACCGATCATGGTGACGGCGAGAATCATGTTGTTGCAGGCCTTCGCCGCCTGCCCCGCCGTCGGCCCGCCACAGCGCACCACGCGCCCGGCCATCGGGGCGAGAACCGGCTCGGCTGCATCCAGCGCCGCGTCGATGCCGCCAGCCATGAAGGCGAGCGTGCCGTTTTGCGCCCCCATGATGCCGCCGGAAACGGGCGCATCGACGGAGAAAGCGCCGACTTCCAACGCGATTTCGTGGGCGCGCTTTGCGCTGGCCACGTCGATGGTCGAGCAATCGATCAACAACGCGCCTTCCTTCAAATGCGGCGCGATGTCCTCATACACCGACACGACGTGCTTACCCGCAGGTAGCATGGTGATGACCACATTCCTGCCCGTCGCGGCCTCGACCGCGCTGCCCGCATTCAACGCGCCCTCGACAGCAACACCGGCCAAGATCGAAGCCGGTCACGTCGAAACCTGCCTTCACGAGATTGCCCGCCATCGGCGCGCCCATATTGCCAAGGCCGATAAAGCCGATTGCCTTGGTCATGCCGAAAGGCTCCGTGAAATGATAACCCGCATGATCTCGTTGGTGCCTTCCAATATCTGATGAACCCGCAGATCGCGCACGAGTTTCTCCACGCCATAGTCGGCCAGATATCCGTAGCCGCCGAAAATTTGCAGCGCGTCGTTGGCGACTTTGGAGCCGGTATCGGTGGAAAACCGCTTCGCCATCGCACAGGCACGGGTGGCATCGGGTGCTTTTGCGTCCAGCTTGGCGGCGGCGGAATAGAGCATCAATCGTGCGGCCTCGAGCTCCGTGACCATATCGGCCAGCTTGAACTGGATAGCCTGGAACTGCCCGATTTCCTTGCCGAACGCCTTGCGCTCGGTGGAATAGGCAAGCGCCTTGTCGACGGCCAGTTGCGCCCCGCCGACCGAACAGGCGCCGATATTCAACCGCCCACCGTCCAGTCCGCTCATGGCGATGCGGAAGCCCTGCCCTTCCTCGCCCAGCCGGTTAGCGACAGGTATGCGGCAATCCTCGAAAATCACCTGCGCGGTTGGCTGGATGTGCCACCCCATCTTGCGCTCCTGCGGCCCGAAGGAAAGCCCGGGCGTTCCGTCTTCCACGATGAAGCAGGTGACACCCCGCGGCCCGTCATCCGACGTGCGGGCCATCACGACATACACATCGTTGGTGCCCGCACCGGAAATGAACTGCTTGGTGCCGTTGAGAACGTAATGGTCGCCATCCCGCACCGCTTTCGTCTTCAACGCCGCCGCGTCAGACCCGCTACCCGGCTCCGTCAAGCAGTATCCCGCGATCTTCTCCATAGACGTCAGGGTTGGCAACCAATGTTGCCGCTGCTCCTCGGTGCCGTTGGCATCGATCATCCAGCTGGCCATGTTATGGATGGAAATGTAGGCGGAGATGGTTGGACACCCCTGCGCCAGCGCCTCAAACACGACGAGCGAGTCCAGCCTCGAAAGTCCGGACCCGCCAACATCCTCGCGCACATACAACCCGCCCATGCCGAGCGCCGCCGTTTCGCGGATCGCGTCCAGCGGCAGATACTTGGCCTGGTCCCATTCGACGGCAAATGGCTCGATCTTTTCGGCGGCGAAATCCGCTACCATATCGCGCATCGACCGCTGGTCCTGATCGAGCGAAAATGGTCGTTCGGCGAAGTTGAGTGCGTCCATGTCGTGTCCTCCTCTGGCCTCAGCCTAACAAGTCCGCCGCCGCCCTGTCGAACGCGGCTTTCACGATGCGCGCCGCCTCGTCGATCGTCTCGCGGGTCCAGATCAAAGGTGGCGAAAGGATCATGGTGTTGCCCACCGCCCGCATCATCATGCCTTCGTCGATGGAATAGTCACGCACCAGCGCCGACGCACCCGCCTCATCCGGGAAACGCTCACGGGTCTGAGGGTCTTTGACGATTTCCATGGCCGCCAACAGACCGAAACCTCGCACTTCGCCGACGATCGGGTGCCCATCGAGCGCCTTTGACAACGCTTCCGTTAAATACGGCCCCGTATCGTCCCGCACCCGCTCGATCAGTCCTTCACGTTCGATGATGTCGATATTCGCCAGCGCCACAGCGCAGGCGACCGGATGGCCGGAATAGGTGTAGCCGTGATAATACTCACCACCCTTCACCAACACGTCCATCATCCGATCGGACAGAATGACGGCAGACAGCGGTTGGTAACCGGAGGTAATGCCTTTGGCGACGGTGATCGTGTCCGGCTCGATATGCATGCTTTCAGACGCGAACCACGCGCCCGTGCGCCCGAAGCCGGTGATGACCTCGTCGAGCATCAGCAGAATGTCGTATTCGCGGCAGATGCGCTGCACTTCCGGCCAATAGGTTTCCGGCGGTATCTTCACGCCACCCGCGCCCTGTATCGGCTCGCCGACAAAGGCCGCCACGTTTTCCGGCCCGGCTTCAAGAATGGCCTTTTCGATCTCCCGCGCAGCCCGAACGCCGAAATCTGCGCGACTCTCGCCCGGTTCGGCGTTCTCGAAATCGTACGGTGCCATCACATGCACGAAGCCGGGCAAATGCGGCCCAAGCTGGCCGTGCATAGCGTCCATGCCGCCCATGCTCGTCGCGGCTATCGTCGAGCCGTGATAGGCGTTGTGGCGCGAGATGATGACATGCTTTTCCGGCTTGCCCTGCAGCGCCCAGAAATGGCGCACGGTGCGAATGGCCGTATCGTTGCTCTCACTGCCGGATGCGCCGAAGAACACTTGGTTCATGTGGTCCGGCGCGAGCTGCGCGATACGCTGCGCCAAAAGCGTCGCAGGCGCGTTCGTCGTCTTGAAGAACGTGTTGTAGTAGGGCAGCTCGCACATCTGGTCATAGGCGACCTTGGCGAGTTCCTCGCGCCCATAACCGGCATTGACGCACCAGAGACCGGCCATGCCGTCGAGGATCTTCTTGCCCTCGCTGTCTTCGATATAGCACCCGTCCGCGTTCGTGATGACGCGGACACCTTTGCCCCTCAATTCATGGGAATCAGTAAAGGGATGGACGTGGTGGGCGTTGTCGATCGTCTGAAGCTGTTCGGTCGTGAAATTTCTGTAAGCCATAGTTTTCTCCGTGTTGAATTGGGTTCAAGCGGAGGCGCATGGCGGCGAATAACCGATGCGCGCGCACAGGCTGAGCAGGATCAGTTGGCGCGACGCGCGGCTTTGTGTGAAGAGGTGAACCATGCCCAATGATACCACCGAACCAGCGCCGCACAAATCCTTCTCGAACGAGCAAATCGAGATGGCGTTGCTTGAACTCGTAGCAGAGCGCGGCACGGGCAAGACAATATGCCCGTCCGAAGTCTCCCGCCATTTGGCCGGTTCCGACGAAACGAAATGGCGGCGGCTGATGAAGCCGGTTCGCGCCGTTGCTGTGCGCCTCGCAAACGAGGACCGCGTTGTCATCCGACGCAAGGGCAAGCCCGTCGATCCGAACGACTTCAAGGGTGTCTATCGCATCGGCCCTACGGACTAAACACCTAGCCCACGACCGCATGTGCCAGTTCGCGAATTTCGGCCTGCGAAGCGTCCCGCGCCGTGGAATGCAGCATGGCGATGTTGGCGGGTTCGACCATCGCTTCCGCCAACGCATCCCCACTCACCGCCGCTCTCTCGACAGCTGACAATTCCAGCGACTGCCCGCACCGGGCAGCCACGTTCTCACACCATGCCGCAATACCGTTCTCATCTCCCACGCCCAGCAGCGTCGCGACGGACGCATAGGCATCGCGATTTACCTCCATCGACCAGTCCAATGTCTTGACCATTGAAACCGAGACTGCCCGCCCGTGCGGAATCGCCGCCAGAGAGCCAAGGGCGTGGCCAATATTGTGGGCGATGGCGCAGCCGGTATTGCTGATCGATGCTCCCGCCAGCGCTGCTCCGTGCAGCATCGCACCGCGCGCATTGAGGTCACCGGGGTCGGCTACGGCGCGTTCCAGATTCGCGGCCACCAGCGCGATGGCCCGCTCGGCCTGCCTGTCGTTCTCGTCAAACCGATACCGGTTGGTACGGGATTCGATGGCGTGAACCAGCGCGTCGAGGCCCGTGTAAAATGTCCAGAACGGCGGCAGGCTCACCGTCAGTTCCGGGTCAAGAATGGCAATATCCGCGCGCAGTGATGGCCCGTTGAACCAGTTTTTGACACCATCGGGGTCCGAAATGATCGACGTTGCCGTGGTTTCCGCGCCCGTGCCCGCCGTGGTGGGAATGCAGATCAGCCCGCGTTTGCGAAACGGCATGGGACGTGCCGACAGCCGGTAATCGGCACATGCACCCGACGCATCTATTAAGGCTGCCGCCAGCTTCCCCACATCCAGCGCCGCGCCGCCCCCGGCTGCAACCACGCAATCGGCTTTGACATCCCGCGCCAGCGCAACCGCGGAATCAACAGCGCTTTCCTTCGGGTCACTCGTCAGGCCCGAGAAGATCGTGACGGTATGGCCCGCTTCCCGAAGCGATACCTCGACGGGTGCCAGAACATGCAGTGCGACCAGCGCAGGGTCGGCGATCAGCAGCACATGGGACGGGCCACCCATCAACTCCGCACAAAGAGTGCCGACCTGTTTGGCGGTTCCAGGCCCGGATGCAATGGCGGCCTGACGACCGAGGGTAAAAGGCTGCATCTCATGTCTCCTTTGCGGTTGCCGCCTGTCTATCCAACGATGCGGCGTGGCCACTATCGCAAATCGGACATGCCGATCCCCAAGAATGTCGCGTTGGTGACACTGCGATCCGCAAAACGCTCCCTATTCTTGTCCGGTGCGCCGACAAGGCGTCGGGGGAAATTTTCGACATGGCCGATTTGGTGACGGACGCAGCGCCGATTGAACGCATGGCGGCGGGCAGGCGCGGTCGCGGCGGCGGGCGTAGCGGCAATGCACGGCGCGGTGGCGCGGCTATAAAGCAGATGCCGTGGAATCCGCCCGTCAACATCGACCGCCCGACGGAGCCCGTGGATGAGGACGGTGTGCAAGCCATCCACGATGCGGCCATGACGATTCTGGAAGAAATCGGCATCGTGATGCTACATCAGGAAGCCGTCGACATTCTCGTGCGCGAAGGCGCGAAGGCGGACGGTCAGCTCGTTTTCATAGGCCGCGATATGGTGATGGAAAAGCTGGCGCTGGTGCCGGACAGTTTCACCATGACGCCCCGCAATCCAGATCGGCAGATCACGATGGGCGGTCGCAACATCCTGTTTGGCAACGTCTCGTCCCCGCCCAACTGTTCCGATCTCGATAACGGCCGCCGCTCCGGCACCCGCGCCGACTACCAGAACTTTTTGCGCCTGACGCAGTATTTCAACTGTATCCATTTCGCAGGCGGGTATCCGGTCGAACCGATGGACCTGCACCCCTCGACACGCCATCTAGACTGCCTGTTCGACAAGCTGACGATGACCGACAAGGTGTGCCATGCCTATTCGCTGGGCGCGGAGCGGGTGGACGACGTTATGGAAATGGTTCGCATTGCGGGCGGGCTGACGCACGAGGAGTTCGAAGCCACGCCGCGGATGTACACCAACATCAACTCCACCTCGCCGCTTAAGCACGACCAACCCATGCTTGACGGCCTGATGCGGATGGCGCGACGCGGTCAGCCTTGCGTCACGACCCCCTTTACGTTGGCCGGCGCGATGGCCCCTGTCACGATCCCCGGAGCGGTGGCGCAATCGCTCGCCGAGGGTCTCATCGCCATCGTGCTGGCCCAATGCGTCAGGCCGGGTATCCCACAAGCCATCGGCACGTTCACCTCCAACGTGGACATGAAAACCGGTGCCCCGGCTTTCGGTACGCCGGACTATCTGCGCGCCACCCAGATCACCGGCCAGATGGCCCGCTTTTACGGCCTGCCGCTGCGCTCGTCGGGCGTCTGCGTATCCAACGTGCCGGACGGTCAGGCGGTGTGGGAAACGATGCAATCCCTGTGGGCCGCCGTTCAAAGTGGCACCAACATGGTCTATCACGCAGCCGGTTGGCTGGAGGGCGGGCTGTGCGCCTCGTTCGAGAAGTTCGTCATGGATTGCGAGGTGCTGCAACAGTTTCAGAGTTATATGCGACCCGTTGAAGTGACTCCCGAAACCCTCGGCCTCGACGCCATCCGCGAGGTCGGTCATGACGGCCACTTCTTCGGCATCCAGCACACGCAGGACCGCTACGAGGATGCCTTTTACGCCCCGTTCCTTTCGGACTGGTCGAACTACGAAAATTTCAGGGACAACGGTGCGGTGTGGACGGCGCAAAGGGCCAACGGCCTCTACAAACAGATTATCGAAGATTATGAAGAACCGCCGATGGACGCCGCCATCCGCGAGGAACTCACCACCTTCGTCGCCCGCCGCAAGGCCGAAGGCGGCGCACCGACGGACTTTTGAATGAATATACCACTAGCACTTAGCGACATAGCCTCAAAAATAATTCCTGGCCTAGTATTTATTATGGGTTTCTTGTGGATACATCCAGTATTTAGTCCATTTGGATTTGATACAATTCAAAATGCCTTAGCAATAGTAGTAATATCTTATGGAATTTCGCAGTCTTTTCGTATATTTTCGTCGTTAATATTTAATATCTTATTTTTTATCACGGACAAAATTTTCTGGTTGAAAGATACTGAAGAGTGGATGGGAGAAGAAGAAAATCAGGCTCTAAAAAATGAAATGGAGAGAAATGGATTCTTTGTGAGAAAGGGTAATGTTATTCCGTATTTCACAGATTATATATACGAGATCCGGAAGGAATTTCCGGAAGAATCCAAGCAAATTCCGGAGTCAGAATCGGTTATGTCCATGATGTATGGTTTGACTGTCACATTCTTGTTCCTCACTCCAGCAGCGATATTTTACGGAAGAATTGATCTTGCTTTTCTCGTTTTCTCATTTTCATTCTTTTCGCTCTTCTTAACCTTCGAGGCAGTTTCCGATCACCTTGGAGAAGTCCGCAATGGCTGTCGTGCCTTGGTTATAAGAGCTCAGCAGCGTTCAAGAGAAGGAAAAAGCCCATGAAAACCTCAACCCAAGTCGCCGTTATCGGCGGCGGCGTCGTCGGCTGCTCCGTTCTTTACCACCTCACGAAAGCGGGCTGGACGGATGTGATGCTGCTGGAGCGGGACCGCCTGACCTGCGGGTCGACGTGGCACGCGGCTGGCGGGTTTCACACGCTAAATGGCGACCCGAACGTCGCGAAGCTGCAAGCCTACACAGTCGGGCTGTATGAGGAACTGGAGAAGATTTCCGGCGAAAGCTGCGGGCTGCATCTGACCGGCGGGCTGGCGCTGGCCGACAGCGAGGACCGCCTGGACTGGCTGAAGATGAGCCACGCGCGCGGGCGTTACCTCGGCATGGACACGGAGATGATCTCCGTCGAACAGGCCCACGAAATGTTCCCCCTGATGGACCCGCAGCACTTCGTCGGGGCCATGTGGGATCCGATCGAGGGCCATCTCGACCCCTACGGCACGACCAATGCCTACGCCAAATCCGCCCGCATCGGCGGCGCGACCATCGAGCAGTCTTGCAAGGTCGAGGCGCTGGATTGGAACCATGCGAAAGGCTGCTGGATCGTCTCCACCGATAAAGGGCAGATTGAAGCCGAACACGTCGTTAATGCCGGCGGTTTGTGGGCCCGCGAGGTCGGCCGCATGGTCGGGCTGGAACTGCCCGTGCTGGCGATGGAGCATCACTACCTGCTCACAGAGACCATGCCGGAAGTGGTCGAATGGAACGAGAAAACCGGCAAGGAAATGATCCACGTCATCGATTTCAAGGGCGAAATCTACATGCGGCAGGAGCGCGACGGTATGCTGCTCGGCACCTACGAGCAGGCTGCGACGCCTTGGTCGCCAAAGGACACGCCTTGGGACTTCGCGCAGGAATTGCTGGAGCCGGACCTCGACCGGATCTCACCCTCGCTGGAGATCGGCTTCAAGCATTTTCCGGCAATGGAAAAGGCCGGCATCCGTCGTATTGTTAATGGCCCCTTCACTTTCGCACCGGACGGCAACCCGTTGATCGGACCGGTAAAAGGCGTGCCGAACTACTGGTCCGCCTGCGCCGTGATGGCCGGATTTTCACAAGGCGGCGGCGTTGGCCTCGCGCTGTCGGAATGGATGGTCAACGGCGATCCGGGTTACGATGTCTGGGGCATGGACGTTGCCCGTTACGGCCCTTGGGCGACGCGGGATTACACAAACGCCAAGGTGCGCGAAAACTACTCCCGCCGCTTCCGTATCCGCTACCCCAACGAGGAACTGCCCGCCGCCCGTCCGCAGCAGACGACGCCGCTTTACGACATTCACCTCGCCAACGGCGCGGTGATGGGCGATTCATGGGGGCTGGAAACGCCCCTCTGGTATGCGCCGGAAGGCGTTGAGGCGAAGGACCATTTTTCCTTCAAACGCTCCAACGATTTCGAACACATTGCAGCCGAAGTGGAGAACTGCCGCACCAATGTCGGGGTGACGGACGTTTCCAACTTCGCCAAATACACCATTACCGGCCCCGGCGCGCGGGAATGGCTTGGGCATATCATGACGAACTTCGTGCCACGCGAAGGACGGCTGGCGCTGACCTCCATGACCAATGAGACGGGTAAAATCATCGGCGATTTCACGATCGCTTGCGCTGGCACCGAAGGCGACGGCGAGCGGTTCCAGATGTGGGGCTCCAGCCAGGCTCAGCTCTACCATATGCGCTGGTTCGAACAGCATTTGCCGGACGATGGATCGTTTACGATTCGCAACATCGACCTCGGCCTGACAGGCCTTTCCATAGCTGGTCCAAACGCCACCAAGGTGCTGGCGAAACTTACCGACACCGACGTGTCGTCGTCCACCTTCAAGTTCATGGATTATCGCGAGATGACGGTCGGGCGGGTGCCTGCCAAGGTCAATCGCATCTCCTACACCGGCGATCTCGGGTATGAAATCTGGGTGCAGCCGGAATATCTACGCCGCCTGTGGATGGCCATTACGGAAGCGGGCGAAGAGTTCGGCATTATGCCGTTTGGCATGCGCGCGCTGCTCTCCATGCGGCTTGAGAAGCATTTTGGCACATGGTTCCGCGAATTCCGCCCGATCTACACGCCGTTCGAGGCCGGACTTGACCGGTTCGTCTCCCGCAAGAAGAATGATTTCATCGGTCGTGACGGCGTGTTCGCTCATGCTGACAAGCCGCCTCTCACCCGCATCTGCCTGAACGTGACCGGCGCGACGGATGCCGACTGCATCGGCGACGAGCCGATTTGGCTTGGCGATGACGTCATCGGCTGGATCACGTCCGGTGGGTATGCCCATCACGTCAAGCAATCGCTGGCGCAGGGCTACATTCCCACCGAGCGTCTGGACGAAGCGCGCGAAAACGGCGTCAAAATCGAAATCATCGGCGAAATGTGTGACGCGGAGGTGCAGGACGAACCACCCTTCGATCCTGCTGGAGACAGGATGCGGAGTTAACCCGCATTCGAGCGGTTCAGTCCTGTTTTAGGCCGCTGCCCGCATCATATCCGCGCACTTTTCGCCAATCATGATCGTCGGCGCATTGGTGTTGCCGCCAACCAATCGCGGCATCACGCTGGCATCGGCAATGCGCAATCCATCTACCCCGTTCACCCGCAATTCCGGGTCCACGACAGCATTGACGTCACTGCCCATCCGGCACGTGCCGACGGGGTGATATACGGTATCGGCACGGTCGCGGATCAGCTTTTCGATACCAGCATCATCGTCGACACCTTCCGAATACATTTCCTTTGCGCGCCAAGGTGCCAGCGGTTCGGCTTCCAATATTTGCCGCATCTTGCGGAAGCCTGCGATCAGCAGGTCGACATCCTCCCGTTCAGAAAGGAAGCCCATGTCGATCACCGGCTTGTCGGCCATCGTTGGCCCGCCGAGCCGCACGGTACCGCGCGATTTCGGGCGCAATACACAGACGTGACAGGAGAAACCGTGACCCAGCACGATATTTCGCATGTGGTCATCCACCAGACCAACCACAAAATGCAGTTGCAGGTCGGGCCGCTCGATGTCCGGTTTGGATTTGAGGAAAGCGCCACCTTCGGCAAATGGTGTCGTCAGCCGCCCGTCCCGGCTTTTGCGCCATTGGCGAATGCCTTTGAACAGGTCCATGCCACCCTGCAGCGACAACCCGAAAACGTCCGTCCGGTCGGACTTGTAGGCGGTGATGTAGTCAATATGGTCCTGCAGGTTGGACCCGACTTCAGCGCGGTCCAGCACGACATCGATTCCGTGCTCCCGCAGATGCGCCGCCGGACCGATGCCTGACGCCATGAGCAGTTGAGGCGTATTGAACGCACCCAGCGCCAACACGATTTCGCGTTTGGCTGTCAGCGTTTCCCTGCCGCCCTTGCCCTTCACGACCACACCGGTCGCCCGACCGTTATCCAAAACCAGCTTCTGCGCCTTCGTATGCGTTCGCACATGCAGGTTCGGGCGGTCGAGATTGGCGTGGATATACGCAGCAGCGGCGCTGCATCGCTCCCCGTCGCGCTGCGTCACCTGATAGAGCCCGATGCCCTCTTGTGTCTCGCCGTTGAAATCATCGTTGACGGGCACCTGCACCTGCCGCCCGGCTTCTACGAAAGCGTGGCTGATCGCATGGGGAGAACGCTGGTCGCACACACCGAGCGGACCGGAGCCGGAATGCAGGTCACTGTCGCCGCGCGTGTTGCCTTCGGATTTCTTGAAATAGGGCAGCACATCGTCGAAGCCCCACCCCGTGCAGCCAAGATCACGCCATTCGTCATAGTCCTGCCGGTGCCCGCGCACATACAGCATGGCGTTGATCGCGCTCGACCCGCCCAGTGTGCGCCCGCGAGGTTGATAGCCCTTACGCCCGTTCAGCCCGGCTTGCGGCACGGTCTTGTAGGCATAGTTCCCGATCGGCGTCGGTAGTATGGCTGCCACCGCTGATGGCATGCGGTACAGCACGCCCGTGCCATCGTTACCCGCCTCGATCAGACAAACGCTGACATTCGGGTCTTCGCTCAAGCGGCTCGCCACCGTGCAACCGCCGGAACCGCCGCCGACGACGATATAATCGTATTCGTTCATAATAGTCCTCCCGCCGCTACTGTTCGGCAGGCGGGGCCGCGCGTCAACCGAATGCGGCCAAAGCCCCCGTCAGATCGCCGTATCCGGTATAGCGGCGCTCATACGCCAAACCCAGCACCGCCGCCCCCGCGCGAGCCTTTTCGTCAAGTTCCGCATCATCCGTCTGCGCCAAATACAGTGCCCGCGTGTAATTGCCGAAATACATCTCTCGCAATTCCGGGTGACGGTCGAGGCCGAGGGGTTTGACGAGGAAGGTCTCGAAGTTGCGCGCAAGAAAATCGGTGATGAAAAAGGTCGTCAGCCAGTCCTCGCCCGCCTGCTCGAACGCCGCATTGCCTGCATAAAACGAAAAACAGTGCGGCCCGGCGATCCGCTCTACCCCATGCCGCTCGCAAACCGCGTCCAGATGTCCGCCGGTGCCACAATCGGCGTAGGCGACGAAAATATGCGCGAAGCCTTCCGCGCGGGCCTCGATGATCGCCTGTTCGACGCCGGGGGCGATCTTGTCCGGATGGTGGTGCCACATGGCAGGCAGGCATTTCAGGTCCACGTGGTCGAGGCCAAGCTGGCCGCAGACTGCCAGTATCTCACGGGCAATCATTCCGCAGCCGATCACGCGCACGCTTTTTATCGCGGAACCGGATGGCACGTCGCGCGGTTGAGTGGACAGTTTCATGTCATCCAAACCGGAGTCCAATCCTGTGACCAAGATAGCTCTCGCAATTGCCCTCGCCGCCTCCACCATCGCCCTGTCCGGCTGCGCCAACACCATTCGCGGTGCAGGTCAGGATGCGTCCAATACAGTCAACGCTACGCAGGGCGCAGTGCGCAGCACCGGCAATGCTGTCGTCGATTAAACCCGTAACACAGCGGGTGGGGCGTTAGACTCCTGCCCGCTGGTTGTGCTTGCGTGTCATATAGCTTTTCGCCGTTTCCACCGCGACAGCCGCGTCGCGGCAATAGGCGTCGGCCCCGATTGCTGCACCAAATTCCTCGTTTAGTGGCGCCCCGCCAACAAGCACTGTGATGTCGTCGCGGATGCCTTTTTCGATCAGCGTGTCGATGACGACCTTCATGTAGGGCATTGTTGTGGTCAGCAGCGCCGACATGCCGAGAATGTCCGGTTCATGCTCATCAATTGCATCGAGATAGTTTTCGACCGGATTGTTGATCCCAAGGTCGATCACGTCGAAACCTGCCCCTTCCATCATCATTCCAACGAGGTTCTTGCCGATATCGTGAATGTCGCCCTTCACGGTCCCAATCACCATCTTGCCCTGTTTCGGCGCACCGGTGGCGGCCAGTAGCGGACGCAAGATCGTCATGCCGGACTTCATAGCGTTGGCGGAAAGCAGCACCTCCGGTACGAACAGAATACCATCACGGAAGTCTTCTCCAACGATCCGCATTCCTTCCACCAGCGCTTCCGTCAACACCCTGTAGGGCGCCCAGTCGCGGCCAAGGAGAATGTTGGTGCCTTCGGTAATTTCCTCTTTCAGCCCGTCATAGAGGTCGTCGTGCATCTGCAGCACGAGATCCTCGTCGGAGAGTTCGGAAAGGACGATTTCTTCTTCGTCGGACATGCTTTTATTTCCACCCTTGCAACCGGTTCAGACTAATTGCGAAAAACGCAATAAATCACAACACAATACGACTTCGCGCGCGACGTTTGCGACGTCCATGCACAATGATGCTGTTTAATTGCGAAAAGGGTTTAAGGCTAGTGTCGTGCCTGCGACGTCGCGCGACGCGGCAAGACCGTTCGGATGCTAGTCCGGCACACAAATTGGGCGCGTCGAAATGCGACGCCACGGATATACGATGAACGAGATCAATCCTGACGAAATTAGCACGGAAGCCCACACGGAACAGCGCGAGGACGTGGCCGCGGAAGTGAAGTCCGCACGCCGCGGGCGCGGCGGCGGCGGCGGTGCGGCAGCGCGCAGGGCATCCCGCACGTCCGGCAGTGTGGAGTCCCTACCCTACATCCAGCGGAAAATCGGCAATTTCGACATTCTGCATGACGAGGCAATGGAGATCATCGAGGCCAACGCCGACATCGTCATGGAAGAAATCGGCATCGACTTTCGCGACGACGCGGAAGCGTTGCAGATGTGGCGCGACGCGGGCGCGGACGTGCAAGGCGAGCGGGTGCATTTCCCCAAAGGCCTGTGTCGTGAACTGATGAAGACGGCCCCGTCCTCCTTCACCCAGCATGCCCGCAATCCGGAACGCTCGGTCGAGATCGGCGGCAAGAACCTTGTCTTCGCGCCGGTTTACGGCCCACCCTTCGTGCGCGACCTGGACGGTGTGCGCCGCTACGCCACGATGGAAGATTTCCGCAATTTCGTGAAGATGGCATACATGGCCCCCGCCATGCACCATTCCGGCGGCACGGTTGTCGAGCCGACGGATGTGGTGGTCAACAAACGCCATCTCGACATGCTGCACGCCCACATGACGCTGTCCGACAAGCCGTTCATGGGCTCCGTCACCGCCCCGGAACGGGCTGAAGACACGGTTGCGATGGCGAAAATACTGTTCGGCGACGATTTCGTCGACAACAACTGCGTCGTCACATCACTCATCAACATCAACTCACCGATGGTCATCGACGACACAATGGGCGGGGCGTTGAAGGTCTATGCCCGCGCTGGTCAGGCCACGATCATCTCTCCCTTTATCGTCGGCGGCGCCATGTCGCCTGTCACGGTCGCAGGCACGCTGACGCAGGTGTTGGCCGAGGCACAGGCGGCCATCGCTTTCTCACAGCTGTGCCGCCCCGGCGCGCCGGTCATTATGGGCACCTTTGCGACGTCCATCTCGATGCAGTCCGGCGCACCGGCTTTTGGCACGCCGGAACCGGCACAGGTGCTCTACGGCGCAGCCCAGTTTGCCCGCCGCTACAACCTGCCCTTCCGCTCCGGCGGGTCGCTCACCGGCTCCAAATTGCCGGACGCACAGGCAGCCTATGAATCTGCCAACACTCTGCAACCAACGCTACTCGGCGGCGTCAACTTCGCGCTTCACTCGGCCGGCTGGCTGGAGGGCGGGCTCGTCTCGTCCTACGAAAAGTTCGTGATGGACTGCGACCAGCTGGCCGCCGCGCAGAAGATGTCGCAGGGCGTCGATGTGTCCGAACACGGCCAGGCGATGGACGCCATTAGGCAAGTCGGCCCCGGCAGCCACTACCTCGGCTGCGACCACACGCAGGCCAACTTCCAGACAGCGTTCTACCGCTCAACCATCGCCGACAACAATTCGTTCGAGCAGTGGGATGTGGAAGGCGGAAAGTCCGCGCCGCAACGGGCCAACGAACAGGCGCGCAAATGGATCGCAGACCACGTCTCACCGGACATGGACCCCGGTATGCGCGAGGCGCTCGACGCCTATGTGGCGCAGAAGAAAGAGTCGATGCCCGACGCCTTCACATGAAAGCGCGAGGTCAGGGCACCACAGGCACCGGAAGTCACCAGCCGCCACAAAATTGCCGACACGATCCTTGGTGAAGTGTGGAAGGCACCGGTGCGGGGTTAATCCCGCACCGATGTGGCTCGCTCAGCGCTGACTTTGCTTGTTCAGTCGCGGCTGCGGCGGGCACGGCGTTCGGACCGCGACTCGCCACCCGCTTCGCTTTCGGAAATCGGGTTCACCAGTGCGCCGGTGCCCGATACAATCTGGTCGTGGCTTGGAACCGGCCCGGCCACATGCTCGTCGATGGCCTTTCGCATGGCGGCCAGATGTTCATTGCTGGTGCCGCAGCACCCGCCGATAATCGTGGCACCCTCGTCTATGGCCAAATGCACGTATTGGCTCATCAGTTCCGGCGTACCGGTGTAGATCACCTTGTCACCGCTCACCCGTGGAACGCCGCAATTTGCCTTGGCAACGATCGCGATTTCAGAGGTTCCGTTTTCATCCCTCATGTCGAGAACGGAATACAAAAGATCAGTCGCGCCCACGCCGCAGTTTGCACCGACAGCCAGCGGCGGCGGGTCCATCGCGGCCCCGATGCCAAGCACCTCCTTTGGTGTCAGCCCCATCATGGTGCGCCCGGCCGTGTCGAAACTGGCGGTGAACACATAAGGCAGCCCGACCTGCCGCGCCGCTTCGGAAGCAGCCTCGATTTCCTCACGCGCCGACATGGTTTCGATCCACAACACGTCCGCGCCACCGGCCTTCAAACCCTCCATTTCCTCGCGGAACGAAGCGACAGCGTCTTCATGGGTTAGAGCGCCCAGCGGCACGAACAATTCACCGGTCGGCCCCACTGAACCGGCGATGATGACGGTGCGATCCACCTCATCGGCGACGGAATGGGCAATGCGCGCAGCCTTTTCAGCCAATTCCGCAGCCCGGTCCTGCGCGTTGTGCAGCTTGAGTCGGTGGCGGTTGCAGCCGAACGTGTTGGTGAGAATGATGTCGGACCCGGCCTGCACGAAACCGCGATGCAGTTCCGCAATCCGATCGGGATGGTCTTCGTTCCAGAGTTCCGGCGCATCGCCGGACATCAGTCCCATGTTGAACAGGTTCGTCCCGGTCGCACCATCTGCAAGCAGAACTTTCTTTTCTTTCAACAGGTTCTGTAAACGGTCGCTCATCGCAAAAATCTCATAATATGATATAAGGCATTCTTTATATTCTTAACTGTCCAAACTCAACCTGCGAGCGGCAAGTGCGACACGATTGTCATTGTGGACAAAATATGGCGGGTGTCACACTTGTGCCACATAGGAGAATGTGCGACCTTGTGCTGGCAATCCGGTCGCTTGAGGGAGCCGTACCGGTGCGGTGTAGATCGCGCTTTCAAACTTGGTTTGATGGCGAAGACGCACCGTAGAAGGGCTGCGTGAGTCGGGAGGACAATCACGCAGCCCTTTTTCGTTTCCGATCGCCTTTATCAGCTTGTGGAAACGGGTCACGTTCACACCCTGCCAAAATGTCGTCTTTGCGCCTGTGCAGGTCGCCAGCGCCGCATTGCCGCTGTATCTGGAAGCGCACACATATCAATACGACGCTGGAGGAAACGGCATCATGGCAAAGCTACAAATCGTCTATTGGCGCGATATCCCCGCACAGGTTCTCGTCAAGGCGGGACGGCGCAACCAGGCCAAGCGTGAATTGCCGCTGCGCTTTACGGAAGCCATCGACATGGCCGCCATGCGGACCGGTGCCGCCGATACGGACGACTATCTCGCCGAATGGCGGCGCGGCGACCCTACAGATGTGGGCGATGATCTCGAAGCCGAGGCCGACGCGGCTATGGCGCAGATCGATCAGGAATATGACAAGGCGCGCCTTGTCGCGTTGGTCAAGAATGGGGGGAATGAGGAATGAGTTCAGACCGCATCGGCGCATCCATCGAGGTCAGCGCCAAGCATGTGCATGATGGCAAGCTGGACAGCACGATGTTGCCCGCCGGCACCCGCGTTTACATTACGGATGTCGGCGTTGATCCGGTAGCCGATCTCATTTCCGCAGCCGCAACCGTGCGCCGGATGGGGTTTTCCCCAGTCCCCCATATTCCCGCCCGCCGTATCGAAAGCGAAGCGGCGCTGGACGCCCGAATTGGCGGCATGGTGTCGGAAGGCGGCGTGGACGACATTCTCGTCATCGCCGGTGAAGCGCCCGCGCAGATGGGGCCCTACTCCCAGTCCCTCGACATTCTCCGCACTGGCATCGCTGACAGGCGCGGTGTGAAGCATGTGGGCATCGGCGGGCATCCGGAGGGCAACCCGGCCTATCGGGAGCGCGATCTCAGTGATGTGCTGAGAGAGAAGCTGGCTTTCGCAAACGAGTCCGACGCGGCATTCCGCATTGTCACCCAGTTCGGTTTCGATGGCCCCCTATTCGTCCGCTGGGCAGAAGGGTTGAAGGTGGCCGGTGTCGATCTGCCTATCCATCTTGGCGTCGCGGGCCCTGCAAAGATCATGACGCTGCTGAAATATGCCGCCATGTGCGGCGTCGGCAACTCGCTCAACTTCCTGAAAAAACGCGGCAGCGCGATCACCGCGCTCGCCACGAAACATTCACCGGAAGACGTTGTCAGCCCAATCGAGGCGGCTTGGCGCAGCGGCAACACGCATATCGCCCAGCTTCACGTCTTCCCGTTCGGGGGGCTGCAGGCTTCCGCGGACTGGCTATACGAACGGGGAACCTACTCCAGCGCGCAGCCTTTCAAAATCGCGCTGGCTTAGCCGACGAGCCGCAGGTCGGCGGGCATGGACTGGCCGCTGAAACAGCTCTGAAACGCCCGAATTGCGTCCGCCGTCAGGTCCACGCGGTTCATGCTGTAAACATGAATTGCATCCACGCCGTTCGCAGCCAGATCGCGCACCTGCGTTTCAACCACGTCGCGGGCGACATCGCTACGCTTGGCCTTGTCGTCACCGGCTTCGGCAAAACGGTCCCGCAGCCATTGCGGAATGCCAGCACCACAATTTCCGGCAAACGATGCGATCTTTTCGAAATTGGCGATGGGCATGATGCCCGGTACGAGCGGCAGGCGTACGCCGGCATCTTCAGCCTCGTCACGGAACCGGTAGAAATCAGCATTGTCGAAGAAGAACTGTGTGATGGCCCGCGCCGCGCCCGCATTTTGCTTGGCGCGCAGTACGTCGAGGTCAGCAATGCGGTTTTCAGCAAGCGGGTGAATTTCTGGATAGGCGGACACGGAAATCTCCCACCCCTTGCGGTAGCGCAGGGCGCGCAGTGCATCGGCCACCGACTCGAATCCAGCCAACCCCCGGCGACCGGGCGCAGGGTCGCCGCGCAGCAAAACGAGATGACGGATGCCCGCGTCCCACAATTTGTCGGTAAAAGCGAAAACGGCTGCAGCATCATCGAAATAGGACAGCGTCAGATGGCTGGCAGTTGGCACGTCCGTCAATTCCGAGAGGCGGGTGGACCACTCGAATGAACCATCCGTCGCTGTGCCGCCTGCCCCGAATGTGACTGTCTGAAAATTCGGCTCGAAGCGGCGCAGCGCATGGGCGCCTGTCATCAGTGCACGCTCTGCGATCAATCCGTTGGCCGGAAAATACTCGATGGAGATTTCGGCTTTGCCGTCGCGTTTTTGTCCTGAAGACATGAGATGAACCCTTTCCGCTGGTCTGGTCCCAACATAAGATAAAGAAAATTATCATGTCAACGTGGACATAACATTTTCTTTATGTCTTTCTCGCACTGGAAATCATATGCGGCTTCCCCGTGTCGTATCTGGCACGGAAACAGGCGCCCGTTGCCCCGAAAGTCACTTACACAAACCCGCTTTTGCGGTAGGTGATAGCGCCATTGCCGCACAAACGATCAGGAACAGAACACCGTGACACGCACCATCGTTGCCTCCCAGTCCCGCGAAGTCGTCATTGGCTTTGATGAAAAGTTCTGCGTCATCGGCGAACGCATCAATCCGACAGGCCGCAAGAAACTGGCCGCCGAAATGCAGGCAGGCAATTTCGACACGGTGAAATCCGACGCGCTGGCACAGGTCGCCGCCGGTGCCACGATGCTGGACGTGAATGCCGGTGTCACATCGGTGGACCCGAACGCGACGGAACCCGCCCTTCTCGTGCAGACGTTGGAGATGGTGCAGGAACTGGTCGACGTGCCCCTGTCCATCGACTCATCCGTCACCGCGGCCATCGAAGCCGGGCTTCGGGTCGCCAAGGGCCGACCGCTGGTGAACTCGGTTACCGGCGAGATGGAAAAGCTGGAAGCGATCCTGCCGCTCATCAAGAAATACAACGTGCCGGTCGTGGCCATTTCAAACGATGAAACCGGCATTTCCGAAGACCCTGACGTGCGCTTTGCGGTCGCCAAGAAGATCGTCGAACACGCAGCTGACTATGGCATTCCCGCCCACGACATAGTGGTCGATCCACTCGTCATGCCAATCGGCGCGATGGGAACGGCGGGCAAGCAGGTGTTCGCGCTGGTGCGTCGGTTGCGCGAGGAACTGGGCGTCAACACGACGTGCGGCCTGTCGAACATCTCCTTCGGCCTGCCCCACCGCCACGGCATCAACGCCGCCTTCATTCCCATGTGCATTTCCGCCGGCATGACCAGCGCCATCATGAACCCCTGCCGCCCGCAGGAAATGGAAATGGTCCACGCCGCCAACACGCTGGCCGGTAACGATGCCGATTGCGAGCGAGTGGATTCGCAATTACAAAGGCCATGTGGTCGCCGCGCCGGGCGAGGCTCAAGCCGCTCCGGTTGTAGCGCCATCCGGACGGTCCGGCGGCCGCCGGGGTGGTCGCGCGGCGCGGACCGGTGGCTAGTCCGCAGAACATGACCGACCCCCTCGTCGTCTTCACGCCTTCCGGCAAGCGCGGTCACTTTCCTGTCGGCACACCGATTCTCGATGCAGCGCGGTCGCTCGGCGTCTATGTCGAGTCCGTCTGTGGCGGACGCGGTATTTGCGGGCGGTGTCAGGTGGAGCCGATGGTCGGCTCATTCGCCAAGCACAAGATCGAAAGCCGCGCTGAAAACGTTTCCGACTGGTCGTCCGAAAGAGGTTCGCTACACCGACAAGCGCGGCAACCTGAAGGACGGTCGCCGGCTTTCCTGCTCCACCACCATTCAAGGCCCCCTCGTCGTCGATATTCCCGCCGACGCTGCCGTGCAGCAGCAGACCATCCGCAAGGCGGCCAGCCAGCGCGAAATCCACCGCAATCCGGCGATCAAGCTGTGTTATGTCGAGGTCGAAGAGCCCGACATGCACAAGCCTCTCGGCGATCTCGACCGGTTGAAAGCCGCACTGGACGCGGAATGGGGCTACGCCGATATTCTGGTCGCCCAGCACATTTTGCCGACATGTCCAGAAAACACTTCGCAAGGGCAACTGGTCCGTCACCGCCGCCATCCACAAGGACATGGAGTCCTCGCGGCCTACGCTCGTGGCGTTGTATCCGGGCCTGAAGAACGAAGCCTACGGCATCGCCTGCGACATCGGCTCGACGACGATCGCCATGCACCTGTCGTCGCTGCTTTCCGGCGTCACGGTGGCGTCGGCTGGCATGTCGAACCCGCAAATCCGGTTCGGTGAAGACCTGATGAGCCGCGTGTCCTACGTGATGATGAACCCTAATGGCGGGCAGGCTGCGCTGACGAAAGCGGTGCGCGAGGCGGTCAACGACCTCATCGGGCAGGTATGCACTGAAGCCGGTGTGGAGCGCGCGGACATTCTCGATAGCGTGTTCGTCGGCAACCCGATCATGCACCACCTGTTCCTCGGCATCGACCCGACCGAACTGGGCGGTGCGCCTTTCGCACTGGCTGTCTCCGGCGCGGTCCACACATGGTCGAGCGAACTCGATCTCGACATGAATGAAGGCACCCGCGTTTACATGCTGCCCTGCATCGCAGGCCATGTGGGTGCCGACGCCGCCGCCGCCACGTTGTGCGAAGCGCCCAACGAGAGCGATGGCATGGCATTGCTGGTAGACATCGGCACCAATGCGGAAATCGTGCTGGGCAACCGCGCGCGCAGCATGGCGGCCTCCTCGCCCACCGGCCCGGCCTTCGAGGGCGCGGAAATCTCCTGCGGCCAGCGCGCCGCACCCGGTGCCATCGAGCGTGTTCGGATCGACAAGGACACGCTGGAACCCCGCATTCGCGTGATCGGCGCGGAAATGTGGTCGGACGAGCCGGGCTTTGACGAGGCCGTGGCGGAAACAGGCGTCACCGGCATTTGCGGCTCCGGCATCATCGAGGTCATGGCCGAGATGTTTCTGGCCGGCATCATCGATGAGGACGGAGTCGTGGATGGCGCCAAGGCCGCGCTCAATCCCCGCGTGCATGAAAGTGGTCGTACCTTCGCATATCGCCTTTGGAACGCTGAGGGCCAACCGGATATCGTCGTTTCACAGACCGATGTGCGCGCCATCCAGCTTGCCAAAGCCGCGCTCTACGCCGGTGTGCGGCTGCTGATGGACAAGCAGGGCGTCGACCGCCTCGACACGATCAGCCTCGCCGGTGCGTTCGGCACATTCATCGACCCGAAATATGCCCTCGTTCTCGGCCTTGTACCGGATTGCGAGATTGCAAACGTCAAGGCCGTGGGCAATGCGGCCGGCACCGGCGCGCAGATGGCGCTGCTCAACCGCACCCACCGCCGCGAGATCGAGAAGACGGTGACGGAAATCGAGAAGATCGAGACTGCGCTGGAGCCGAAGTTTCAGGATCATTTCGTGGCGGCGATGGCGTTTCCGAATAAGTTCGAGCTGTTCCCCCGCCTCGAAGCCGAAGTCACACTGCCCCCACGGCGCAGCAATGCGACAGCAGACGATCAGCCCCGCCGCAGGGGCGGACGCCGCCGCGGGTGAGTTGCCGGCAGTGACTTGTCTGTGAACGCCTTATCTTCCTGATTGCGACATGCCTGTTGAGGTGCTAAAGTGCCTCATTCGTGGCGCGATCTTGGGAGGATGCGTTGCACATCTCCAGAACTGGCAAACCCCATGTTATGGGCGGGCGCACTGCGTTCGGGACCGATGCCATACGTGTGGTTCCCGACCGTTCACGCGAGGCGCGCAGCTTCGTGTTCTTCATGGTGCCGGACTTCTCGATGATCGCGTTTGCGACAGCCATCGAAGCGCTGCGTCTGGCCAACCGGATGCTCGGCTACAACAGCTATTCCTGGCGGCTTTCCTCAACGGACGGCTTGCCGGTGCGGGCGTCCAACGGGGTGGAAGTGGCGGTCAGCACCACATTGGAGGAAGAGCGGCGTCTGCTTTCCGGTCCCGACAAACCGTCGATGGTGTTCATCTGTTCCGGCATCAATGTCGAGAAACACGACAGCAAAGTCATTCACGGCTGGATACGGGAAGAGCACAAGCGTGGCGTGGCGATCGGCGGCCTGTGCACCGGCGCGCATATTCTGGCCTCTGCCGGGCTGCTGTCGGGCCGCCGTTGCGCGATCCACTGGGAAAACCTGCCGGGATTTCAGGAACGTTTCCCCAATGCCGAGGTCTATGCTGACCTCTTTGAGACCGACGGCAATGTCTACACATGCGCCGGGGGCACGGCGGCGCTCGATATGATGCTGTCTCTCATAGGGGAAGACCACGACGAAACGCTGGTCAATTCCGTCTGCGAACAGGCACTGACCGACCGTGTGCGCGGGCCCCATGACCGCCAGCGCTTGCCCCTGCGCGCGCGGCTGGGCGTGCAGAACACACGCATTCTCACCATCATAGAAATGATGGAGGCAAACCTCTCCGAACCCCTTACGCTGATCGACATTGCCGCTTTTGCCGGTCTTTCCCGACGGCAGATCGAACGCCTGTTCCGAGACCATATGGGCCGCTCACCCGCCCGCTACTATCTTGAAATCCGCCTTGATCGGGCACGGCATCTGCTGTTGCAATCCAACCTGCCGGTGGTCGAAGTCGCCATCGCCTGCGGCTTCGTTTCAGCCTCGCATTTTTCCAAATGCTACCGTGAACTCTACGGCCGCTCCCCGCTGCAGGAGCGGGCAGAACGCATTTCACAAGAGGCAGCGTAGTCTAACGGGCTCATAAGGTCGGCACAGGGTCGTCCCGCTACGGTCTTGCCGTGCCATCGCACATTGTCGGGCCATCCAGCGGGCCGCATGGGTGAAGAGGCGTGCAAGCGGGCACGACCAGCATGGCGGAAAGAGACCGAATGCTGATAGCCCTGATCGATGATGACGCCATAGACCGCATGTTGATGCAAAAAGCATTGCGCGGGGTCACATCGCTCCTTGATGTCGTGGAATATGCCGATGGGGCAACCGCGCTGGCGGCCATGAGCGTGTCGCCGCCTTCGGCGGTTTTGATCGACGTTCATATGCCCGGTATGGGCGGCTTCGATGTGGTCAGGTCCATCCGTTCGGACCCGAAACTGTTCGGCTTGCCCATCGTTATGCTGTCCGACTCCAACGAGCGCGAAAAATTGCTGCAATCGAGGGAACTGGGCGCAACGGCTTACTTCCCCAAGCCCGATACGATCAAAGGTTACGAAGTGCTGGCAAAAACCTTGCGTCGCGTATGGCTCGATCAGCCGTCCGCGCGCAACCGCTCGTTGTTTGAATCGAATGGTGACTCCGGCACGACCGTCGCTTTGTAGCGCTTGCCGAGAATGCGGATCTCCATCTCTGTTCCCTCCGCCCCATAGGCCGGACGCACCATCGCGAGCGCGATGGATTTGCCGGTCCGATAGCCGTAGCCGCCATGGGTCGCACGGCCGATCAATTCGTCACCGGAATAGATCGCCTCGGAACCGCGCGCATCGGCGTCGTCGATGCCGTGAACCTCCAGCGTGACGAATGACCAGTCATCGCCTTTCTCATGGCGCGCAAGCAGCGCATCGCGGCCATGGAACTCCTTGGCCGGTTTGATGAAGCGGTCGAGACCGGATTCGTAAGCCGAGTATTCGATGGACAGTTCGCGCGGGATGAGGCGGTAGCTCTTTTCGATAGCCATGGCCGTCATGGCGCGGATGCCGAAGGGCTTGATACCGAACTCCGCGCCCGCTTCCATCAACAGATCCCAAATCGCGTTTTGCTGTTCGATCGGGTGGTGCAACTCCCAGCCCAGTTCACCGACAAAGTTCACCCGCAGCGCGTGAGCTGTTGCCGTGCCGACGCTAATCGTCTTGCCCGAAAGCCACGGGAAACTGGCGTTATCCAGCTTCGTTCGCGTCAGTTTTGACAGCACGTCGCGAGAGCGCGGACCAGCCAGAACCAGCACGCCGTAGCGTTCAGTCACAGCGTTTAACGTCACCGATCCGTCCGTCGGCAGATGCCGGAATAGCACGTCATGGTCGTGCGCTTCGAACGCTCCGGCGGAGACGAGGTAGAAGGCGTCCGGCTTGTATTCGTAGATCGTGAACTCGCTCCGCACGCCGCCCGCGCTCGTCAAAACATGAGCCAGCGCAACCCGCCCGCGCTTCTTCGGCACGGAGTTTGCCATGATCGAGTCCAGCCAGTCCCGCGCGCCCGGGCCACTGACCTGCATCTTGGCAAAGGCCGACATATCGAGAAGGCCGACGCCCTCCGTCACGGCTTTCACTTCGTTGCCCACATGCTCGAAATAGTTGGACCGACGGAAGGAGTATTTCTCCCGCACGCGTCCGGTGTGGTCGATGCCGGGATTGTTCTCGTCGATGATGAGATCCGCGTCATCCATTGCGCCAACGGTCCGCTGGTCCTGCGGCAGTTCATAGCCTTCCGGCGCATACCAGTTGGCGCGCTCCCAGCCATAGACGCCGCCGAACACAGCGCCCGAGCGCCTTCTGACGCTCATAGGCCGGAGTGGTTTTCAGCGGGCGGGCCGCTGTGCGCTCCTCGTCCGGGTAGTGCAGCGTGAAGACGTTGGCGTAGGCCTCCTCGTTCTTCTCGATGAGATAACCTTCTGTCGCATACGGCCCGAAGCGCCGCGGGTCGACGCCCATCATGTCGATGGTCGGCTCGCCGTCCACGATCCATTCCGCGATCTGCCACCCTGCCCCACCGGCGGCGGTGATACCGAAGGAATGACCCTCGTTGAGCCAGAACCCCTTCTTGCCCGGTGCCGGGCCAATGATGGGCGAGCCATCCGGCGTGTAGCAGATGGCCCCGTTATAGACCTTCTTGATGCCCGCTTCGCCAAAATAGGGCACGCGCTCCACAGCGGTCTCGATATGGCGCTCGATACGGTCAAGGTCTTCCTGAAACAGCTCATACTCGCTGTCGTTCGACGGGCCGTCAACGTAGCAGACCGGCGCGCCATGTTCGTATGGGCCAAGAATGAGACCATGGGCTTCCTCGCGCATGTACCAGGCGCTGTCGCTCTCGCGCAGAACGCACAATTCCGGTCCGCCCGCATCGCGGAATTTCTTGATCTCGGGATGGGCCTCGGTCACGATATACTGGTGCTCGACAGGAATGACCGGCACGTCCAGCCCCACCATCCGCCCCGTTTGGCGGGCAAAGTTGCCCGAACACGAAATGACGTGTTCGCAATGGATATCGCCCTGATCGGTTTTCACGATCCAGGTGTCGTCGTCCTGCTGCTCGATGGCCGTCACTGCAGTGTTGCGATGGATACGGGCACCGGCGTCACGGGCGCCCTTGGCCAGCGCCTGTGTCAGGTCCGCAGGCTGAATGTAGCCGTCGTCGGGATGTTCGATAGCACCAAGCAGACCGTCCGTGTTCACGTAAGGCCAACGGGCCTTGATCTCATCGGGCGTGATCTTCTTCACATTGATACCAAGGGTATCGGCGATGCCCATGTAATATTCGTATTCGTCCATCCGGTCTTTGGACCGGGCCAGACGGATGTTGGAGACTTTACGAAAACCGGTATCCATACCGGTTTCCTCGGCAAGCTCCTGATAGAACCGCACGGAATACTTGTGAATCTGCCCGACCGAGTAGCTCATGTTGAACAGGGGCATTAGGCCTGCCGCGTGCCAGGTGGAGCCGGATGTCAGTTCCTTGCGCTCCAGCAGAACGGAGTCGGTCCAGCCCTTTTTCGCCAGATGATACAGCGTGGAAACGCCTACCACGCCGCCGCCGATAACGACCGCTTTCGCCTTGTCCTGCATGACCTTGTTTCCCGTTCCGCTTCCACTCGCTCAGGCCACACTAGCCACCGCGGGCGCGCTTCGCACCATTCATTTTGCGACATGGCACAAGCGCACTCACGACCGTGGCGAAGGTTTAACGAATGATGAAGGCGAACCCTGCGATTTGAGGCATTTCTCATCCGCTTTTTCAAAACGATCCCGACACAATGCGCGCGTGGACTTGAAGGGACGGGTGAACACATGACGACCGAAATGACGCTCGAAGAACAGGTGAAACGCAGCCGCAAGACGGCCAGCGCGCCGCCGCTTCAGCCGGAATCCGCATCGACCGGCGTAGCGATACCGCTCTGCGTTGATATGGACGGAACGCTCATCCGCACCGACTTGCTGCACGAGGCCGTTTTCGCATTCCTGCGCGGAAACCTCGCCCGTATCTTCTTGCTTGCCGCATGGCTGATGAAGGGCAAGGCGCATCTGAAAGCGCAACTCGCCGTCCGTGTTCAGCCCGACGTTGCTCACCTGCCCTACACACAGGAATTGCTCGATCTGTTGCACGCTGAAAAAGCCGCCGGTCGGTCGCTCATCCTCGCCACCGCTTCGCCGAAAGTCTGGGCTGATGCCGTTGCCGACCATCTCGGCCTGTTCGACGATGTCGTTGCCACGACCGAAACGGAGAACATGGCAGGGGCAAACAAGGCTGCGCGTCTCGCCACGCTTTTCGGCGAGAACGGCTTTGACTATGCCGGAAATTCCAAACACGACCTTGCCGTCTGGGACAAAGCCCACACGGCAATCGTGGTCCGCCCGGACTTGAAGGCCCGCGCTTGGGCCAAGCGCAACGGCGTACCGATCATCGCGGACGGCCATGTGCCCGCCACACGCCTCAAGACATGGGCGAAAGCCGTGCGCGTGCATCAATGGCTGAAAAACACGCTGCTGTTCGTGCCGGGTGTGCTGTCTTTCGACCTGCTCGACATGGACGCGATCATAGCGCTGGTGACAGGTTTTCTCGCGTTCAGTTTCTGCGCGTCGAGCGTCTATCTGCTCAACGATGTCATCGACATCGAGGCCGACCGCAAGCACCCGACCAAATGCAAACGACCCATCCCGGCGGGTCGCGTGTCCATTCAGCACGCCATGATCGGAGCGGCGTTGTGCCTGCTGGTCAGCGCCTCGTTGACAATGAGCTTACCCTGGCAGTTCGGGGCCGTACTGGCGCTCTATGCTGCGACAACCTTTGCCTATTCGTTCCTGCTGAAGCGCGTTCTGCTGATCGACGTTTTCACGCTCGCAGGCCTGTTCACCATCCGCGTTATCGCAGGCTCGGCGGTGTTGCTGCTGCCAATATCCACATGGTTGCTTGCCTTTTGCGTGTTCTTCTTCCTGTCATTGGCACTGGTAAAACGCTTCGTGGAACTGCAATCGATGAAGCCCACATCGACCGAAAAGCTCGCCGGACGCGGATATCGTGCCGAGGATATCGAGACGATCGGACAGGCGGGCATGGCCTCCGCCTTCGCCGCTGTGGTGGTGCTCGCGTTGTTCATCGACTCGCCTGAAATCGCGCAGAACTACGCCAACCCGCACCTGATCTGGCTTGTTCTGCCGCCGGTTCTGTTCGTCACCTTCCGTATCTGGATCCTCGCCCGCAGGCGAGAAATGCATGAAGACCCGGTCGTCTTCATCATGACCGACTGGCGCAGCCAGATTATGATTGCTGCCGGAGCCGTCGTCATGCTCGGTTCGCAGTGGATGGTGATATGAGCGCGACCAGCGGAAACTGGGGCCGCACAAACCGGCACGCCCGTGCCATCCAGCCGTTCCGTCCGTGCCGTATGAAGGGCAGTGTGCTGCCATATGGTAACGGACGGTCCTACGGCGATAGCTGCCACAACGATACCGGCACGTTGCTGGACTCCCGCCAACGCCACCGCATCATCGCATTCGACAAGCAAACCGGCCTGATGCGCCTTGAAGCAGGCGCCATGCTGGGTGATGTGCTGGAAGCGCTGGAAGGCACCGGCTGGTTCGTGCCCGTCGTTCCCGGCACGCGGTATGTGACCTTCGGCGGAATGCTCGCCAACGACATTCACGGCAAGAACCACGAGCACTGCGGCACATTCGGTCGTCATGTCCGCAGCTTAACCCTGCATCGCTCGGACCGCGAACCTGTCATCTGTTCTCCAGACGAAAACGCAGACCTGTTTGCAGCCACCATTGGCGGCATGGGCCTGACAGGATTTGTCACCCAAATGGACGTGCAAATCATGCGCGTGCCCTCCTCTCACGTGCGCCAAACCAACCGCGCCTTCGGCTCCATCCGCGAAGCGATCGACATTCTCGCCGGGAACGATGCCGAGTACAGCGTTGCTTGGGTCGACAGCATCGCGGGCGGCGCGCGTGCCGGTCGGGGCGTTGCGATGTTTGCCGACCATGTGGAGTGTGAGGACGTTGCCTGCTATGCCAAGCCACGCATCGACGTGCCATTTACGCCGCCGGTTTCACTATTGTCCGGCCTGCCGCTGCGCGCGTTCAACGAGGCCTATTACCGCGCCAATGCGAAAGCCGGAACGCGCACCGTCTCCCCCGCGTCCTTTTTCTTTCCGCTCGACGCCGTGTCGAACTGGAACCGCCTCTATGGCCCGAAAGGCCTGCACCAGCACCAATGCGTTGTCCCGTCAGATGCGGCCGAAGCCACGCTGAACCTGCTAATGAAAGCAGCGCGCGATAGCGGCCACGGCTCGTTCCTGACTGTGCTGAAACGCTTCGGCGCGATGCAATCCTCCGGCCTCACATCCTTCCCGCGCGAAGGAGTGACACTGACGCTCGACTTTGCCGCCAAAGGCGCACCGACACTGAACCTGCTCGACCGTCTCGATGCCATCGTCCTTGACGCCGGTGGTCGCACGAACCCCTACAAGGACAGCCGCATGAGCGCCGCGACCTACCAGCAGGGTTTCCCCGGCTGGGAACGGCTCGAAGCCCTGCGCGACCCTGCTTGCATGTCAGACTTCTGGAATCGTGTCGCCGACCGCAGGGTCGTCGATGCTCCCCGACTCTCCGCATCAAGCGAAAGCGTTAACCACCTCGTTGAACACGATTTTCAGACAAATACCGCACAGTCTGTTGCATGACCTATCTGCCGTTCATCCTGTTCACCGTCTTCACTAATGCCGCAGCGCAGATCATGCTGAAGCAGGGCATGCTGACGCTCGGGCCACTCACATCCGGCGGGCCGGTCACGGCATTGTCCATCGTGACGCTTATTTTCAAGGTGGTTTTCCATCCGTGGGTCTTTGCTGGTCTCGTTACGTTCGTGATCTCGATGGCGTCCCACCTTTTCGTTCTGTCGAAGGTCGAATTGTCCTTCGCCTACCCCTTTCTGAGCCTTGCCTATGTGGCCGTCGCCGTCGTCGCGTGGCTGGTTTTCGCCGAAGACCTCAATTCCTGGCGCATCGCCGGTATCGCGCTGATCTGCCTCGGCACAATCGCTATCGCGCAGGGTGGCGAAGCGACCACCGAACCGGTCGCAACCACATCGCACACAATTTCGTCCAACAGTTGAGTTGAACAGTATGAAACATATCATTTTTGGCGGCGACGGTTTCGTCGGTCGCGTTCTGGCCGCAAAACTGGTCGCTGAAGGCGAGCAGGTTATCGTGGCCGACATCGCCAAGGGCAAATGCGCCCATTACGATCGCTGCCGCTGGATACATGTGGACGTGACGCTGCGGGACGATTTCCACCGCGTGCCGATCGAGCCGGATGACGCGATCTACAACCTGTCGGCCAAGATGCTCTCGCCCATCGTCACCCGCGCCGAGCGGCACGATTTCTTCTGGCCAGTCAATTACGACGGCACCCGCAACATCCTCGAAGCCATGCATGCGCGCGGTGCAAAAAACCTCGTCCATTTCACCACAGATATGATCTACGGCCACACGAAAACCGTGCCCATGTATGAGGACCATCCGGTCCAGCCTTTGGGCGAATACGGCGAAAGCAAACTGGCGACGGAGCGGCTGGCGCATGAGTGGCGCGACACTCACGGCTTCAACATCTCGCTCTTCCGCCCCCGCCTTATAATCGGCCCAGGCCGTCTCGGCATTCTGGAAAAGCTGTTCAAACTGGTCGACAACAACCTGCCCGTGCCAATGATCGGCTCCGGCAGGAACCCGTACCAGTTCATCTCGGTGTTTGACTGCGCCGATGCCGCTTATCTCGCGTGGAAAGCCGGCTTCCCGAACGAGGCCTACAATCTCGGCTCGAAAAATCCGCCCTCCGTCCGCAAATTGCTCAAGCGCCTCATCTCCGAAGCCAAGAGCCGGTCGATTCTTTTGCCGACCCCGGGTTGGGCGGTCAAACGCACGCTGGATACGCTGGACGCGATCAACATGCCGATCATGGACCCGGAGCAATATTTAATCGCCGACGAGGAATGCTTGCTCGATTGCAGCAAGGCCGAACGCGAACTGGGCTGGGAGGCAAAACATTCCGACGACGACATGCTCGTCGCCGCCTACTGCGAGTATCACGCGGGCAAAGACACCCCGCAGGCCACCGGACTGGCGCAAGCGGCTTAGACTTTTACTCCGTCATCCTCGGCCACCGTGCCGACGATCTGGAGCGCAACTTCAACACGCATCCATCCGGATCCCCGGGACCAGCCCGTGGATGACGACCAGAGGATAAACCATGCTGAAACTTCTGAAACGCAAACCGAGAACGGTTCCTGCCCCCCGCGCATCCGTGCAGGCACCCTCGATGGTGCCGGAAATCAACACGCCGGTTCCGCATCCCGTTCTGCTGTCGGTCGATGATGCAAAGGCATTGTCAGTCGAGGGTATGACGGAGCTGTTCAACAGCCATCTCAACCCCGGCCAATACCATTTCATGAAGCTGCTTGGCTTCCACAAGATCAAGATCGAACACGCCGAGGGTATGTATTACACCGACCAGAACGGGCGGAAGATTCTCGACTTCTTCGGCGGTTTTGGCTCGCTCTCGCTGGGCCACAACCACCCGCGTATCATTGCCGCGCGCAAGGCGTTCGGCGAGGAAAAGCGTCACGAGATCGCAATGGCGTTCCTGTCGCAATACGCTTCCGCGCTGGCCGCCAACCTCGCCCGTATCGCGCCGGGCGATCTCGACATGGTGTTTCTCGGCTCGTCCGGTTCCGAAGCGATGGAAGCCGCACTCAAGGTTGCTGAAAAGGTGCAGGGGCCCGAAGCGTTCACGCGTTTTGTATGCGGAAAACGCCTTTCACGGGAAGACGCGCGGCGCGCTCTCGATCACCGACAGCGCCATGTATCAGTCGCAGTTCGGCCTGCTCGAAAACCGCACCAAAGTACCCTTCGGTGATCTCGACGCCATTCGCACGGCACTGGACGCCGACCCGTCCATCGGCATCGTGTGCCTGGAAACAATCCAGGGCGGCGGCGGTATCATCGAAGCGCCTGCCGACTTCTGGGTCGGGCTTCGGGCGCTGTGCGACGAGCGTGATGTGTTGTGGATTGCCGACGAAGTGCAATCCGGCACCGGTCGTTCCGGGCGTTTCTTCGCCTTCGAACATTACGGTGTTATTCCCGACGTGACAGCGCTGGCCAAATCCCTCGGCGCAGGCAAGACGGCGATGGCCGCCATGATCGCCCGCCGCGACATCTACATGAAGGCCTATGGAAAACCGGCCACCGCCCTCATCCACGGCCCCGCCACGTTCGGCGGCATCGGGGAAGCCTGCGTGACGGCCATCGAAGGCCTCAACGTCATGTATGAAGAGCGGCTGATGGAAAACGCCGCCGAAGTCGGTGCTTACCTGAAAGAGCGATTGCAGGCCGTTCAGACCAAACACCCGACGCTGGTGAAGGACGTGCGCGGTCGTGGCTTCATGATGGGGCTCGAGTTTCAGGACTTCTCACAAACCATGCCCGCAGCCCTCCGTCCTGCCCTCGCCATGATGGACGACAAACTGAAAGGCTCGCTCTCCGGCTTCATCGGTTCAGCCCTGCTGCGGGAGCATGACGTGCTGGTGGCCTTCACCGAATACAACCGCAACGTCATTCGCCTGCAACCGCCGCTCATCGCCAAGCGTGAACACGTGGACCACTTCGTCGATGCGCTCGACACGGTGCTGTCCGGCGGTGTGATCAAGATCGTGACCGATTTCATCAGGTCCCAGCGTGGCTAGGCTGATACCCCCCGTGCAGGCGGCGGCCGCAAGGCTTCTGCCTGTCTTGAAAACGCTCGGCCGGCCTGCCGTCCTGTCAAAATTCGGCGCTGCCTTTTTCGCCGTTCTCATAGGCGCAATCGCGCTGCTGGCCGCGTGGCTGCCGGGCTATCCTTACGACTATATCCCATACCTGGGCGCGACGCTGGAATGGCTCGGTGCTGATGCGGCGACGGCGCATCAGCAGGCATATGCGGCAATGCAGGCTATCGCTCCACCGGATGTTTTCGCGGCTCTTACGACAGGCAATGAGTACCGTCTGCGACAATCCTCCGATGCGACGGCCTTTGCGTCCATCCTGCCCTTCTACAGCATTAAAATCGGCTATCTTGCCTTCATGTCTGCCGCTCTAGCCTATGGTGAGCCAGCCGTCTGGGCATGGGCGGTCAGCCTGATTGCGGGTCCGGTAACCGGCCTTGTGATGCTGTTCTGGATGCGCCGTGACGGCGCACTCGTTGTCGCGCCCATAATTGCCGCGCTCATGCTGGCGGCAGGTTTCTTCGAACTCGTGCGAAACCCCCTGCCCGATGTGCTTGCGGCACCGCTCCTTCTTCTCGCCGCCCTGTTCTGGCTGCGAGGCCGGGACTGGCTCTGGCTACTACCGCTGGCGCTGGCTTTTCTGTTCCGGCCCGACACCGTCATCTTCGCATTGGCGCTTATGCTGGCCGCCCTGTTGTTCGGGCAGCGCGCGCTTTCAGCAGCCATCGCGCTGGTCGGGCTGCTGGCCACTTCCTTCTGGCTCGAAGGCGTCTTTGGCCACCCCGGCTGGTGGACGCACTACTGGTTTTCCAACGTCAGCCTGCAGCCGACCCTTGAAGGCTTTTCCGAGCCGTTTTCAAGTCTCGCCTATCTGAAAGGGCAGGCCCGCGGCATCGTGCAATCCGTCACACAGACCGGGTGGCTCATGCCAGCCATCATCATCGCCTTTACCGGACTGGCGAGCTTGCGGCTGCCGCAACGACCGACGAGCCGGAATCTCGCGCTTTTCTGGGCCTGCGGCATGACGATCGCCGGAAAGTTCGTGCTGTTCCCCCTGCCCGACGACCGGCTGTATTTCCCGTTCCTCATCATCGCAGCCCTGTGCATCGCACCGGCTTACGCAAAAGCGCTTTTCGCGCGGCGGGGTCAGCGACCGGACCGCTCGTCCTCCCGCGACGTTGGCTGAGGCGAAACTGGCTGAGGCCATGCTGCCTGCGGATGCGGGTATGGCTGCGGCGGATAGGGATAATATCCCGGCGTCGGCGCGGGCGGAGGGGGCATGTGGGGCGGATACCCTCCGGCCATCGGATAGCCGGGATAATGCGGTGCCATCGGCGGGGCCAAATGGGGGGCGAGAGCCGGCGCTGGATAATAGCCGGGCGGAGGCGCAGGCTGCATGTGGGGCAATGGCATCTGGGCCGTTGCAGCTTCATCATTTGCTGGCACCGGCGCACCATGGCCGGCTACTTTCGCAGCCTTGTCGGCCTTTTTACGCTTCTTGTTCTTGCGTGGCTTACTCGCTGTCGGCTCTTGCGACTGTTCAGCTGCGTGCATGGCGGGAGCAGCGCGGAACAGGGGCAGATCGGGTGCGCCCGGCGGAGCAGGTTCCTGCGCGGGTGATCTGCGGGAGGCTGGCACGGCCTCACCTACCGAATACAGATCATCCTCCTCGGCCGCCTGCCGTTGCACCGGCTTGGGCCGGGCAGCAGGACCACCACCGTTCAGAAGACCCGTCAATACGGACCAGAAGAGCGGAACGAGTGCGAGGCCGACACCCACGATCCCGCCGCCGATACCACCGGCCAGCACAATAGCCTTGCGGTTGGGACCGAGCTTCTCGCTTGCCGGAAGCGCTTCGGACAAAAGCCGTGTACTTTCCGTGCGGATGTTTTCCTGCTCGCCGGTCTGGCGCAAGCGGTTGAGGATGGTGCGGTAGATTTCGCGGTTGGCGTCCAGCGTGGATTCCAGTTCCCGCAACCGCACCTTAGCATCGGAATCCGATGCGGACGACGCTTTCAAAACGTTCAACTGGCTTTGCAACTCCCGCTCCCGCGCGCCTGCACGGGCAAAATCGTCGGTTACGGAGCGTACGATCCGCGCCACTTCATCTTCCACGGCCTCGCGCGCGCTGGCGACTTCGGCAACCGCTTCCAGCCGCTGCGGGTGACGGTCACCCAGTTTGGATTCCAGACGGCTCAGCTTCGCCTTGGCGCGGTTGTAGTCGATGCGTAGCTGCTGCACGGCGGTCGATGTGATGCTGGAGGGCAACGTGCCCGCGAGCGCGTCGGCAGGATCGGCGGATTCGGCGGCTTCAGCGCGGGTACGGGCATCGCCCGTCTGCACACGGGCCAGCGCCAACTGTTCGTTGAGCCGTGCGATCTGCACATCCGATGTGAGTTTACCATCGGCATTCACGAGGTCGAATTGCTGGCGGTGGGTCTGCACGGCTCTTTCAGCCTCTTGCACCTTGCCGCGCAAAATAGTCGCGCGCTCTTCCAGCGACTCGTTGGCGTCACGCGCGGCGCGGGAGTTGGAGCCGGATTCGTCCTGAATGTAGGTGCGGGCAATCGCGTTGGCGATCCGCGCCGACTTGGCGGGATCCTGCGTCTGCACGCCGATTTGGATGTTGAAGGTCTGGTTGATGCGCTCCACATAGAAGCTGCGATACAAATTGCGACGCACCATCTCGAGCCGATCGAGATTGGCATCATCGCTTCCGCCAAACACACCGCCGAACCGTTCCAGAATACGACCCACCGCGCTGGTCGCCTCACCGTTGAATTCCGGGTCGGACACAAGATCGAGTTCGGCAATCACCGGCTCTATGACAGCTGAGGACGAGATGATCCGCACCTGGCTTTGGGCATAGGCGACGGTGGCCTCGCTGTTGAGGCCATTGGGCGTCACCGTGTCCATCAGTACTTTGATGCCGCGCGGTTCGATGAGAACTTCGGAAATCGACTGATATGTGTTGGGTAGGGTAATCGCGTAGAGCGCAGCAACGCTGGCTCCGGCTATGCCAAGCATCAACACGGTTTTCCAGCCGCGCAGAATGGCGCGAACCAGATCGTCGAAACCCAGCAATGCCGGTGCGGCCCGCACCGCCTGCGGCTCTTCCCGACGTTCGCGCGATGCGGCCTGTTGTGGTTGCGGCTGATAGAGCGGCTGCTCCGATGCTTGCTGCGATGGTGCCTGGTGAGCGGCATGTCCAACCCTACCCCGCATCGCCTCAAGCTGCGCCGACAGCATATCGAGTTGCTCTTCCGGCTGCGCCTGATAGCGCGGACGCGGCGCGGTCGGTTGCACCGCGCGCGGCTGAAACTGCTGCGCCTGCATCTCGCGTCGGGATGCATCCAGTCGCGCTTGCGCTTGCGAAGCCATGCGGGCCGATGCCGCTATCGCTGCCCGGCGCTGGTTCATCGCGTCATCGGCATACAACTCGTCAAGCAGATTGCCCGCTGGTTGCACATCACGCAGGGGTGCGGCCGCGACAACGTCGTCAGTCGCCTCGGCGACCTCATCGGCTTTGTTGACAAAGATGCGTGAGAGCATGAAGCGGATTTTCTCGCACACGGTGCGATTGTTCGAGGTTTACGGACGGCAATCGAGCGATTCCGGCGCGGTGCCTGCCCGCCCCAACTTCCGCCGAACATGGATAACAAAGCCTTAATCGGGGACTCGTTTTGTTCCCGTCAGGCCGAAATACCCGTGTATTTGCGGATCACATCGAACATCGGCTTAGCCGACCAATCCGCAGCGAATGGAAGCGGGCGGGCCTTGGCGGGATCATCGCGCGGGAATGTCTCGCCGATCCAGCTTGTCGTATCGTTCATGCCCCATGTGGTGATGGATGCCGGGCGGGTAACGGATGTAACGGTGCCGAGATAGTCGTCCACCACTCCGGCAGCCAGAATATCCCGCTCCAGCGGATCGGCAGGCAAACGCCAGTCGATAACGTCCAGTTCGGTGACGGACACGCCGACGCCCAGGGTTTGAAGCCGTTCCAGAAACGTGCGAAGGTTGGCGTGGCCAATGGGTCGTTCGGCATACAAATGCGCCTGCATTCCGATCTGGTGGATGGGGATGTTGAGGTCCTGCAAACGCTCCACGATGGCGATGATCGCATCCTGCCGCGCCTTGGTGCGGGGGGTGTCGTCCTCCAGATCGTAGTCGTTCAGCGCCAGTCGTGCAGACGGGTCGGCGCGGGCGGCGCGCTGGAATGCCACATCCACATGGCGTGGTCCCATCACGTCATACCACACACCCTTGCGCCACCGGCCCTCGGTAAGCGGATCGTGCGCCAGCACCTCGTTGCACACATCCCAAGTTGCGATGCGCCCGCGATAGCGGCCAACAACCGTGTCGATATGCTCCTCTAAAATACGTTCAAGCCCGGCCGGTGAACGGATGGCATCGAGCCAGTCCGGGTTATAGGCATACCACAGCAGCGCGTGGCCGTGGATCGGGCGGGCATATTGCTCGGCGAAATTGATGATCTCGTCCGCGCCGCCAAAATCGAAGCCATCCCGATCATACCGCAAGCTCGCCCATTTCAGTGCGTTCATCGGCACAATCAAGCCCGCATGGCGCACCAGCATGTCCTTCATGCGCGGATCACCCCGGAACGGGTCCAGCGCGACCGCCACGCCGTAGGGTACGCGACCGCTTTGGGCGAATGCGCGGGGCATCGCACCAAGCGCCAAAGCGACAGTGCCTGCCTGCATCACTGCACGGCGCGTTAAGGGCTTGTGTCTAGGCTGCGTCATGTCTTCGTTCACCGATGTCCGTTTGTACGGCCAGCATACCCCGCACCCATGACCACAACGACAGCCCAACGACCGCCTTTGAGCGTTTTGGTTAAGTCCTTCGCAACCCGTCAGCGGGTGATGGATTATGGCGCGCTGCTATCTGGTCAGGTTGGGCGACTGGTCTTTTCGGTCGTCTACTTCGTTATTCTCGCCCGCACGTTGTCGCTGGAAGATTTTGGCCTGTTCGCCACGGCCTCATCCATCGGCGTGGTCTTGTCGCGGCTGGCCGGTTTCGGCTTCGTGTCGCCGCTCTACCGCATCGCGACCACCCGTCCGAACCTGATCGGCATTTACACCGGCGGATGGTTGCTGGCGATGGCGCTATCGCTGCCCGTTGTGCTGGCAGTCGCGTTCGGGCTTTACATGCTGCTTTACACGGAAACCGTTACGCTGGCCGCATTTTTGGCCATCGTGCTGGCGGAAGTCGTTGTGTGGCGTTCACTGGAAACCGTCATCATCGTCAACAACGGCATGAACCGCTACGCCACCGGTTCCGCACTGGCGATAGCCGGTGTTGCGGCAAAGGCGATCGGTGCCACGATTTTCGCTTTCACCATCCACGATCACGGGCTGGAGGCATGGGCTTTCGTCTATGTCGCCAGCATCAGCGTCGTCTGCATCACGGGCTTCGCCATCTTCTACCCGCGCCAACGCCTGCGCTGGAAACCGAAGGCATGGCGGGGGCGCGCCAAGGACGCGATGGGAGTATCCGCTGCGGAAGTGCTATTCTACGTCCAGTCCGAACTCGACAAAGTGCTCGTATTGGCACTCGGCGGCGAAGCCTTGGCCGGTCTTTACGCCATTGTCATGCGGCTGGTGGACCTGACGGCGACACCGCTGCGTGCGGCCAGCACGATGATAACCCAGTGGATCATGCGCGCACGTCAGGCCAAAGGCGAGGTACATACCGGCTGGCTCGCCGATTTAGGCCTCGGCGTCATCTCCGTGCTGGGGCTGGTGGGGATCTACACCCTGCTGTGGATGGTGCCGAACATTTTGGGCGACAACATCGCCACCGCCTCGACCTTCCTTCTGGCCGTGCTGCTCGTGCCCGCATTCCGGAACGCTGTCGAGTTTCACACCGACCTGCTCTACGCCCACGAGCGCATGGCAGCACGGGTACTTCTGCTTGGCGCATTGGGCGTGTTGAAAGCCGTATTGCTGACGCTGGTGCTGACCCGGGTTCAGAATTTCGGCACCGTCGCCCTATGGCTCAACGGTGTGTTTGCCTGCGTCTATCTGCTGTCGGCCATCGTGACCTACCGGCATATTTTAAAACGACCGAAAGACTAGAGCCCGATTGCCGGGCGGATGAGATCACCGTTCGTGCCGGTGAAGGACTGCAGGCCAACGGCCACTTGATACGGGGCTATCCCGTCGATGAAGGCATGCAAAGCATCAAGGTCCATTGCTTCGCCGTTCCAATATGTGCGGCAAAGTGAATGTGGGTCGTGCCAATGGCCCGCTCCACCCTGCACCTGATCAATCCAGGTTCCGTAGATCTGACACTCGGAAAATGTCCGGTTACGCCCGATTGCCTCCACCCAGTTGCGGCCAGTCTGGTCCTCGATCGCCGCGCACATGGCAGCCACCTGCGCGCCCGACCAGCTAACCAGGGTCTGGATATAGTCGTCCGTCGGCAAGTTCGCCTGCTGCGTACCGAACAGGGCGGCAGCATTCGCCGTCCACCGCCAGTGCTTTTCGCCCGTTTTATGCAGAGCGCTGTCAATACCATCCGGCAGGCGATACAGGCGAAGATCGTCGCCCTTCCAAACGGTACCGACATCGTATGAACGCACGAACACCATGTCGGAATCGCACGAAACCAACGCATCATCACCTGCCTGCGCGGCAAAGGCTATGCGCCGCAACTGTTGCACGTGCCAGCCGCGCATCGGCCATGTCCGCGCCGACCACCAGAGTCTGCGGTTGCGGGTCAACGGTGAGGGACCGGCCGTGTGCAACCAGTCCGGCAACAGATCCCGCTCGCTGACGATTGTGCGCCCGGGGCGCTCCAGAGCCCGGAATTGCCGCGCATCGGCATCCTCGACGAGAATGTAATGGCTGCTATGGCCGGTGACGAACCGGTCCATGCTCTCGCACAGCAACCGGCAGCGGTCGAAGTCACCCGCATAACTGGCGGTCATGAACGCAACAGTTTTCATGCGCGTCCGAACATTTTTTGAACCAGAACCCGCGCCAGAAAGACCGGATTGCCGAGAATGTAGCGACGCCAGAGCCGACCCGGCTCCTGCACCAGCCTGAACAGCCATTCCGCCCGCATGTCGATCACCCATTGCGGCGCACGCGGCACCTCACCCGCCATAAAATCGAAGAACGCGCCGACACCGATCGGCACCGTCGCGTGGGCAATCGTAACGTGCTCGGCAATCCACATTTCCTGCCGCGGGTTACCGAGCGCGACGAGCAGAATATCGACCGGTTGGCGCGCCAGTTTTACAAGCACTTCTGTCTCCGCAGCCTCACCGCCATACCCATCACCGAGGGTGCGGTAGAAATGTTGCGGTGCAAAACGGGCCAGTTCATTCATCGCCCGGGAGGCAACACCGGGGGCGGCACCGAAGAGACCGATCTTTAACGGTCCATCCAGTTTGTTTAGCAAGACAGGCAAAAAGTCCGTGCCATTCAGGTTGGCCGGAAACGTCGAACCGTAGAGCACGCGCGACGCTGTATCCACGCCGATTCCGTCCGCCAGCACATCGAAATGGCTCAACGCATGAAGGTAATTTCTGTCGCCGGCTGCCAGGTTCGCACCGTTGGCATTCAAAAATGCGACCGGCGTGTGGACCATTTCGCGTACCGCAAAATCGATGCGCTCAATCGCCGCTTCGCGCTGGAGCACAAGCACATCGACGCCGAAGATGTTGCGCTTGCCGGCATGGGGCAGAGCGGTGTCGTGGCGCCTGGATGGCGCGTTCCTTCCGACACTGCTGCTCGTTTTCAACATGGCCTGCCCGATTTTCGGGCCTCACCAACGCACCGCATCCTTGCGCGGCACAGGCATCGACCCATCACAGGGACAATGAGAGCAACTTCCTTCAAAACTATCAAGAATTGTAACGGATAGCCGTTAACGGGCGTCGCGAAGCGCCCGCAATCCCGTCTCCAGCGATGCAATCATCGCGCGTTCTTGAGCCTCGCCAAACTGGCGTCCTGTCGATTTCGAACCCGCCACGGTCCCGCTGCGATGGGTCGCAATTCGATTATTCAACGCGGCGGCGAATGCCGACGCATCGTCGAGAACGCTGCAATGATCCGGCACATCGGCCACACCGCGCATTGCGGACGGTGTGGCGACACAGGTGAGGCCGCTTTGCAGCGCCTCGATCGTCTTCAACTGCACGCCGGTGCCCCCACGGCTGACCAGCGGAACGACGCGAAGGGAGCTGAGAAACGCGCTTGCGCTATCGACACGGCCCAACATTGTGACACTGTCCGGCACCGACAGATCGTCCGGCACCGCACCGGCAACGGCGATTGTCGTGCCCCTATCAAGCATTGGCACGACCTTGGTGAAGAACCATTCCAGCCCCACCCTGTTCGGCTGCCACGTCCATGTGCCGATCATACCGGTATCGAAGGCGGGCGCGGCCGACGAAGCGATGACATCCACATTTGGCACCGCTAGCGGGAGCATGGCAGCGGTCGGATCTGGCACACTCAGCGTGCCCGCATCCTCCACACTCAAGGTCCATGTCCACGCTGCACGCTTCACCAGATCGGTTTCTATTGTGTGCAGCAACCGGGCGTCGCGACGGTAAAAAAAACGTTGCGCTGCAGAAGCTGCCCGCACCGCGTTCTCCCGCGCGGAGATATACTCGACATTGTGCGCAAGATAGCCGAACGGGCGGTCCGCGATCAGGCCCGGAAAAGCCGCTGCCATCTGGTACGAATTGGCGATCACCGCTTCGAAAGGTCCCGCCTTCGCCACCGCATCCCGGCACGCCTGCTCCGAAACAACACGCAACTTCGAGGCCGAAACCGGCAGACCGCGCGCAAGCGCCCGCCCAATGAAGCTGATCTTCTCCAACCTGCCAGCCCGCGCGTTTTCGAGATTTCCCCGGTGCAACACCACCGCATCGCCGTCCGCTTCACCGTGCCGGGGAAGCTGGAATCCGATGCAGATGACAGCATGCCCCAACGCCTGCAAACCGCCGACAATCGCTTGATTGGCGATTTCGTATCCCGTCATCGGGCGTCCATCCGGCACGACTGATGTGAGGAAAGCGATACGCATGGCGGTGGACCCGGGAGACGACAATGCGAGTTTGACCGCTTGCCTTCGCCATTTCGTTAAAGTCCCGCCGATAGAATGCGGTCATGAAACAAAGCGACGATCCCCTTTCGGAGTTTGGCGATGCCATCGAGGTCGTGGCGCGCACCGAAGCAGCCACCACTGTGCCGGTCCGCGTCGTCGTCGTGGTCCCCACCTTCCGCCGCCCCGACCACCTGAAACGCACGTTGCAATCCGTTCTCGACCAAGCCTCCCCGCCACTATTCGCCATCGTCGTCATGGACAACGACCCCGATGGACGGGAAGGTGCAAAAGCGGCTGCGGACCTGCTTGCCATTTCCGAAAGGCCATCCACCACAATAATCGCCACGCAGCGCGGCAACTGCGCCGCCTACAATGCGGGTTTTCAGGTCGGCCTCGCCCATTACCCGACTGCGACTCACATCCAAATCATCGACGACGACGAAATAGCCTCTCCAAACTGGCTCGCGCGTATGCTCGACCGGGTGAAGGCAACGGGCGCGGATTGCGTTGGCGCGCCACAGGTGCCGGTGTTCGAACCGGGCGCGAACGAGGCGATGAAACGCCATCCGGTCTTTCAGCCGCCATATGACACAGCGGGAACCGTTCCCATCCTCTACTCGTCCGGCAACGTGCTCATTTCCACCACCCTGCTGCGCGAACACGGCGCGCCGTGGCTGGACGAAGCGTTCAACTTCCTCGGCGGCGGGGATTCCGATTTCTTCTCACGCGCCAAAGCCAAGGGCGCACGTTTCGCGTGGGAGCCGGACGCGCCGGTGATGGAAACCACCCCCGCACGCCGCAGCGAAGCATCCTGGCTTAACGCCCGCAGCCTGCGTAACGGCTCCATCTCAGCCGCCATCCAGCGCAAGGCGGCTCGCGCCAAGGGCGGACCAAATCAAGCGTGTTGCAAAGACATGCGCCCTGCTTGGTCTCTCCCCTTATCGCGCGTTCATACTGTTTCTTAAGACCGGTTCGCCTATTATTGCGCTCGATCCGATGAACGTGGCCCTCGGCCGCCTGCTGATGGAGTTCGGCTTTGCCAACGAACAATACAGGGCAGCCGAGAAGAATTGAGCCGCTCCGATTGATGGCGCCATGATTGCCGCTGCCTTTCCGGTCCACGCTGCCCCCCAGGCTTCGTCCACAAAACAGACAAGCCGTAACCACCTTGCCGCGGCGGCAATCGCCACCATCGTGCTGGTTTCGTTCCGCCCGTTCAGCAGCGGCGGACCGGCCGTTCCGGGGCAATCGTCCGGTGGCGATATGGTCAACCAGCTCGGCTTCGGCCTGATGGGCATGGCCTGCATCTGGCTGCTCGCCAAAGCCGTGCCAGTTGCGTCCCGCAGGGCTGCGCTCAATGTCGGCTGGATTATCGCGCTGCCGGTGCTTGCCCTGTCGGTCTATAGTGCGGACTCACCTAACAGCGCCCTCCGCGCAATGGTGTTTTCGCTCATTGTCGCCATGGCCGCCTTCACCGCCATCGCCCTGCCCCGCACGAAAGACGAGATGGTAACGATGCTCGCCACTGCCATCGGCACGGCGCTGGGGTTTTGCTACATCGCCGTTTTTTTCGTGCCGGAACAAGGGGTTCACCAGGCATCCGGATTCGAAGCCTTCCACGCCGGTTTGTGGCGCGGCGTCTATGACCACAAGAATGGCGCGTCCTATGTGATGGGAGGCTTTGCGATGGTGGGCTGGTTCGTGTGGCGCAACGGGCGGCCCAAAGCCGGTGCGGCCATCGCCATCGGCGCAGTGGTCTTCCTCGTCTTTTCCGGCTCCAAAACCGCGCTTGGCGCTTTTCCCGCAGCATTCATGACGGCAGTAATCGCGGGCTGGGTCACATGGCGTCCGGTGCGCGGGTTTATCGTTCTGTTACCCGTTCTGGCACTTCTTGGAGCGACGCTTGGCGCGGTCCTCTACCCGCCCATTCTGGAAGCCCTGCGCGATGTGGTCCCGGACTTGTCCTACACGGGCCGCACCGACCTTTGGATTTTCGGTCTGGAATACCTCAAGCCAGTGCCGTGGTTTGGCTACGGCTACGAATCCTTCTGGAACACGGGACGCGTCGCCGGGCTGGAACAGCCGATCGAATTGTCATGGGACGTGCGCGGCATCGTTCACGGCCACAGTTCGTGGCTGGACGCCGCCATTTCATTCGGTGTTCCCGGCGCAATCGTTCTGGCCATCCCGCTCGTCCTGCTGCCGGTGCGGGATTATCTGGTCATTCCCCGCGAAGGACTGCCGGGCCGGCTGGCGGGACTCTACATCGGCATCTGGATTCTCTGCGCACTGGGCGCGAGCCTTGAGAGTTTCTTCTTCCGCCGGTCCGACCCGGTCTGGTTTTTAATGCTCATTGCGATTGCCGGATTGCGCGTAACGGCGCATCGCACGGCGCTTGCCCGTTCACAGTAGCGTTGAATTAGTCTAGGGCGGGGGCGAGCCGTTCCCTCACGGCCCGCATTCTCGTTCTCCACGGGCGCATCCGGTGCCCGCTAAATCACGGATAATTTTTTTTGCTACGCCCCACTCTCGCGGCTTTTGCCGACCGTTTGCCCATTTCTGATAGCGCAAATGCGCGCCTGCAGAGCTTCACGCCCTCGCGGATCAAGACCGAAATTCTTTCGGGTCTGACCGTTGCACTGGCGCTGGTGCCGGAAGCGGTGGCCTTCGCCTTCGTGGCCGGTGTGCACCCGCTGGTCGGCCTCTACGCCGCGTTCATAGTCGGCCTCATCACGGCGGTGTTCGGCGGTCGTCCGGGCATGATTTCCGGCGCGACAGGTGCATTGGCAGTTGTGATGGTGGCACTGGTTGCCCAACACGGCGTGCAATATCTGTTCGCCACGGTGGTGCTGATGGGCATTTTGCAAATCCTGGCCGGTATCTTCCATCTTGGCCGCTTCATCCGCCTCGTTCCCCATCCGGTCATGCTCGGCTTCGTCAACGGTTTGGCGATCGTGATTTTTCTCGCCCAGCTCACCCAGTTTCAGGTGATCGGCGCGGACGGATCGAAAGAATGGATGGCGGGCATCACGCTGGTGCTGATGCTCGGCCTCGTCGCGCTCACGATGGCGATCATCTGGGGTATGCCGAAGCTCACCAATGCCATTCCCGCGCCGCTGGCGGGCATCGGCATCGTTGCGCTGCTGGTGATCTTTCTCGACATTCCCGTGCCCCGTGTCGGCGACCTCGCCTCCATTCAGGGCGGTCTGCCGATGTTCAGCATTCCCTCCGTCCCCATGACACTGGAAACGCTCCGGATCATCTTTCCCTACGCCATGATCCTCGCCGCCATCGGTCTGATCGAAAGCCTGCTGACGCTCAACCTCGTGGGCGAAATCACCGGCGAGAAAGGTGGTGCGTCCAAGGAATGTCTCGCTCAGGGCGCGGCCAACACCGTCACCGGTTTCTTCGGCGGCATGGGCGGGTGCGCGATGATCGGCCAGTCGATGATCAACGTGAAATCCGGCGGTCGCACACGGCTTTCCGGTATTTCCGCGGCCCTCTTCCTGCTGGCGTTCATTCTCGTCGCATCCGGTCTGATCGAGCAGATTCCACTCGCCGCTCTGGTGGGCGTCATGTTCATGGTCGTCATCGGCACATTCGCGTGGAACTCCCTGCGGATTTTGCGCAAAATTCCGCTCACCGACGCCCTCGTCATCGGCCTCGTCACGATCGTCACGGTGCTGACCGATCTGGCCATCGCGGTCGTCGTCGGCGTCATCGTGTCGGCTTTGGCCTACGCCTGGAAAAACGCCACCCGCATATATGCCAAGGCGCACACGACGACGGAAGGCGCCAGGGTCTATGCCATTCAAGGTCCACTGTTCTTCGGGTCCGTAGAAGGCTTCACCGAGGTGTTCGACATAGAAAACGACCCCTCTCTCGTCATCGTCGATTTCATGGATTCCCGCGTGGCCGACCAGTCCGCGCTACAGGCCATCGAAGACCTGGCGACCAAATACGAAAAGGCTGGCAAGACCCTGCAGTTGCGCCACCTTTCCCGCGACTGCCACTACCTGCTCACCAAGGCCGATCAGTTGATGGTCGATTCAGACGACGATCCCGAATACGGCCTTGCCGTCGCCTACGACATCCGCACCGGCCAATTCGCGGGCGGCCACTAGGAATCGCACCACTCTGCAAAGGCGTTTGCGACCGCTTCGATCTGTTCGGCATGAAAATCAAGATGCGTTACAAGCCGCATTTCACCACTCGCTGCGGATGGTGAAACCACGATGCCCCGTTCGGCCATGAATGGCGCAAGCGGAGGCCGGTTCGCAGGCTCGACAATCAGCCAGACCATGTTGGTCTGAACCGGCTGCGCGAGCGCAACGCCATCAAACTGAACGATTTTTTCCGCCATACCCTTTGCGTTGGCATGGTCGTCCGCCAGCCGGTCCACATTGTTGTCCAGCGCATACAACCCGCAGGCCGCCAACACGCCGGACTGGCGCAATCCACCGCCCAGCAATTTCCGGTTGCGTCGCGCCCGCGCGATGAACGCCGCCGAACCGGCCAGAACGGACCCTACAGGTGCGCCCAATCCTTTGGAAAGGCAGAGAGAAACGCTGTCCATACGCTCAACGAGATCGCGCGCGGAACGACCTGTTGCGATAGCGGCGTTCATCAACCGCGCGCCGTCGAAATGCACTTTCAAGCCATGCTGGTCCGCAACATCGGCCACAGCGTCGATGTCGGCTTGCGGAACAACCATCCCGTTCCACGTGTTTTCCACGCAAATCAACCGCGAAATAGCAAAATGCAGATCGTCCGGCTGCACGGCAGCGGCAACATCGGCGGCGTTCAAACCACCGTTATCATTCAATAATATATGCCTTGGAGAAATGCCACCAAGCACCGCTGCGCCAGCCGCCTCATACTTGGCGATATGGGTGCCGACGCCTCCGATATATTCGTCCCCCCGCCCGCAATGTGTCAGCAGGGCAATGAGATTCGATTGGGTGCCGGAGGTGACGAAAAGCGCCGCCTCCTTGCCGAGCAGATCCGCAACCCGTTGTTCCAGGTGAACAACCGTTGGATCATCACCATAAACATCGTCGCCCACTTCAGCCTCCGCCATCGCCTTCCGCATGCCGGTCGATGGTGTGGTGACGGTGTCTGACCTCAGGTCGATCCTGCCTGCGCCGCCCACGCCTTTTGTCGCGTCATACATCTCAGTCCATCTCCAGATTGCTGGGCACTTCCACAGGTTTACCCAACCGCCCCATTAACCCGGCCTCGTCGGTCAAAGCACCGAGAAACGCGAGCAGGTGAGCGAACTCTTCGTCGGAAAGATCGATGGATTTCAACGTGTTGCGGGCACTCAACTGAAACATCGTTTCCGCCACATCATCCGGCAGCCGCGGCCCGACACGAGAGCGGAACCATGTTCGCATGGTCGGCAGCGGATCGAGATGGTGGCGGATGTAACCGGCCAGCGTCTCATAAGCCCCTTCCCGTCCGTAAGGCGCTGTAATCGCGATGTTTCGCAGCGGCGGAGTGCGAACGGCATAGCGGTCAGTGTCATCGCCGGTAACGTCGAACCGACCGAGCGGATAGCCCTGCAGGCCATTCGTCAGGTCCGTATCGAACGGCAAGGCCGGCGTGGCGACGACGTGAAAATTGTGGTCCGTCTGAAACGGGCCGGAGTGGCACACGGCACAATTCGCCTTGCCGTAGAACAGGTCCATACCATGTTTTTCGCCCGCATCGAATGCGTCCGTCTCGCCCCGCAAGAAACGGTCAAATGGCGCGTTCGTATTGCGCCATTCGCTGCCTACAAAAGCCGAAATGCTGTTGGCGATATGCGAAACACTTAGCCCGGAAGGCCATTCGACCTGCGGAAAGGCCGATGTGAAATGCGTTTCATAGGCAGCGATTGCCCGAACCCTTGCCACTTGCTCCGCCCACAGCGCTTCGTGATCGCCCCCCGTTCCGTGGGTCGTCAACTCGCCCGGCGTCACTGCCGGGAGCAGAGCCTGAACCGCCAGAATGTCACGCAAACCATCCGGTAAGGTGACGCCATCAGGCACGATAAAATCACCGTCGTCTCCCACCGATATCCGCCCATCGCCAAATAGGGTCGTGAACTCCTTTGCGCCCAGATTGAACAGCGGCGGGGCATGGCGGGCGCTGGGATTGTTGGCAAGATACTGCGCCAGATTATCCACCGCCATTGCGTCGCCTTCGACCAAAGCACCGTCGATACGCGGGCCATTGGACGTTGCCCGGTCGTGGTTGTGGCAAGTGCCGCAGGACACCAGCATCGAACTGGACAGGATGCGGTCGTAGAACAGTAACCGCCCCAGTTTCACCTGCGCCTCGGGATAGGTGCGAAATGCGCTATTGGCCACCGGGTCTGGCAAATCGCTTGCAAACGCCGCGCCCGCGAAAGAAATCAGCAGAAGCAGCGCTAGGCGGATCACACGAGCAGCCGTCCACGTGCCACGACAACAGCCTGCCCGCCGATCCGGCCACCCGTCATTGCGCCGTTTTCAACGTCCATTTCCAGCCTGATGAACGATGGCCGCCCCATTTCTATGCCCTGCTCAATAGTGACAGAGTGCAGCCCGTCGACCGGTTGGTCGAACGCCATAATGGCACCGGCGAAAGATGCGGCTGCGGAGCCGGTTGCCGGGTCTTCGAGGATGCCCACATCCGGCCCGAACATGCGGGCGTGAAAATCGCTGTCGGCGTTCACCGTCTCGCGGCAATAGACGTAGGCGCAGTTATGCCCACCGGTGCCAAAAGCTGCGCGCCACAAGTCTTTGTCGCCTGTCGGTTCCGCCTGCTGCGCGATCGCCAGCGTGCGAACCGGAACCAGCGTGTAGGGCACGCCGCCGTTGAAAGCGGTGATGGTGTGGTTCTCGAACCCGATGTCCGCCACGCTCAAACCCAAAGCCGCTGCCGCTGCCTCATTGGTCGCCTCGCTCTCGACCGGCTTTGCAACGATAGGCAAATCGAATTCGGCGAACGGTTGTTCTTCTGCAAAGCTGACGGCGCAGCGGATAGGGCCAACCTGCTCTTCCAGCACGACGATGCCCTGCCCCACCTCGTCCATGCCGTTCTCTAACGCCGCCACGATGGCCGAACCAACCGTCGGATGACCCGCGAACGGCAATTCATTGCGCGGCGTGAAAATCCGCACCGCCGCGCTGTGGCCGGGGTTCATGGCAGGGCGCAGAAATGTCGTTTCCGAAAAGCCGAACTCGGCGGCGATGGCCTGCATCCGCCCATCGTCCAGCCCCTCTCCGTCCAGCACCACAGCAAGCTGGTTGCCCGCGAGCGGCTGGTCGGTGAAGACGTCGAGAATAGCGAAACGGCGACCGTCGCCTTCGTAATTGTCGTTCATTTCAGGCAGCTCATATCAAACTGGGATCCACAGTGCGGTTCACAACCGCCTTTACAGTCAAGCCCTGCACGATGATCGAGAACAGCACCACCGCATAGGTGCAAGCCAACAGCAGCGGCTTTTCCGCAATGTCCGGCAAGGACAGCGCCAATGCCACGGAAATGCCTCCGCGCAAGCCGCCCCACGTCAGAACGGGAATAGCTCCGGCGGTGAAGGTTTGCTTGATCGACAACAGCATGATCGGCACGGACACCGCGATCAACCGCGATACCAAAACCAGCGGAATGGACGCAACGGCCAGCCACGCGAAAGAAGGATCGAGCGCGATGACCAGCACTTCCAGCCCGATCAACAGGAACAGCACGGAATTCAGTATCTCGTCGATCAACTCCCAGAACGAGAACATGCTGGTGCGGGTGTGTTCGCTCATGGCCCGGCTTGCACCCCTGTTGCCGATCAACAATCCGGTCAGCACAACCGCGATGGGACCGGACAGGTGGAGCCGCAGCGCTATCGCATAGGTCGCCATCACGATGCCCAGCGAAATGAGGATTTCCAGCATGTGTTCGTCCATCGTGCCCATCACACGATAGGCAATCCAGCCGGTCACGAGGCCCAGCACCGCGCCGCCGATAGCTTCCACGAAGAACAGTTCCGCCACGGAAAGCGCAGTTACCGGTTCGCCCGCGCCGGTGGTCATGGCAATCGACAACAGGATGGTGAACACCACAACGCCCACGCCGTCGTTGAACAGGGATTCACCTGCAATCTTGGCTTCCAGCGCGTGGGGCACGTTGATGCTTTTCAGCAGCGACAGCACCGCGACCGGGTCGGTGGGTGAAATGAGCGAGCCAAACACCAGCGCCCAGATGAAAGGCACCTGCACGCCGAACAGGCCGGATAGGAAATACAGCCCTGTGCCGACGATGAAGGTCGACAGTACCACGCCGAAACTCGCCATCAGCCCGATCGCCCAAGCCTGACTTCGCAGATAGTTGAAGTCCACATGCAACGCGCCGGCGAACAGCAGAAAGGCAAGCATGCCCTCCATAACCGTCGAGTAGAAATTGATCTGACCGATAGCGCCCTGCAGCGTTTCCGTGATGCCGAGGCCGGGAATGAGCCGCTCCACCATCAACAGCACGATGGAGGACACCAGCGCCATCACCAGCAGGCCTATCGTGTGCGGCAGTTTCAGAACCGTATGGTTGAACCAGCCGAAGAACGCGGACAGCGACAGCAACAGGGCTGCAATTTCAAAGAGCGAAAGAGACATGAGGTGTACCGTGCCGGAATGTGCTCCCCTTTCAACCCATTGAGAGCGTCACGGCAACCGGGCAATGGTCCGAAGCCTTGGGCCTGTCCCAACCCATGCGGGGATAACGCGCCACCTTTTGCCCCGGTGGAAACGGCACCCGATGGGGCAACCCATAGCGAATGATATCCGGCACCGCGTCCGGGTTTCGTTTAGCAAGCGCGGGAGATGCGAGCAAATAATCGAGCTGCACCAGATGGCGGGTTTCCCGGTCAAACGGTTGCGAAAGCGCACTGACGGGGCCGGAGGCATGGTAGAGCGTCCAGCGATCGTGGGCCGGTCGGCGTTCCATCAGATTGACGGCAAAACCGTTACGGAAAAGCGGATCGAGGCCGGAGGGAGTTTCCCGGCTCACGGTGTAGTTGGTCGGGGAAACGACCAACCGCTCCCGATAATCGTTGAGATCGCCTGCGATCACCCAGTTCATACGGTCGGCACGGTCTCCAAACCTGTTTTCAATGATCTTGCGAAACCCCAGAGCTTCCGCATGGCGGATGGGTCGGGTGTATTCCCTGCCGTCCACACCGTCCTGAGAAGAGCCCATGGATTTGAAATGGCCCACATAGACGGTGAGCGGCTGCCCGCCGATGCGGAGATCGACTTCCAGACAGTCCCTGCGAAAAACACGATCCTTCGGGTTCAGCCCACGGTCTTTCAGGTCTGGATGAAACAGCCCCGCCGCGCCGTAACGCGTGTCGTGGTGGCTCCGCACCTTGCCCAGTTCGATAAGCGTTCCATCGTCAGTCGTGTTCCGCGCCACCAATGCCACGTCGATGCCGCGCCGGTCATTGCCCGGCAGCCATGCCTTCTGCGGGTAGTCGATACCCGTCATGCGCCACAAATAGTTACGCTCGAAGGCGTTTAGCGCGTCGAGATTTTCGACTTCCTGCAAGCACACGATATCGGCCTGTGCAGCGGCCAGCGTCAGCGCTGTCATCTGCCGCGCGTCATCGTCCGAAGCTGCCGTGCGTGCCATCTCCAGCGCCCGGATAACCTCCTCGTCAACGATGTCCTTCATCGCCACCGCACCGCTGCCGCGCCTGTTGTCAGCCCAGCCTGAGAAATAGAATCGCTCCATCAGGTTTTCGACGTTGAACGTGGCGATGCGGACGGTCGGTGCTGTCATGCCCGCCTTGTGGAGTGCGGCACGGCTGCCCGCAAGCGGCAACTTTCCGGCTTGAGACCCGTTCAGCCCCCGTTAAGGTGGTGTTTACCAGTATGGGCCGCATCACAGCCGAACCGTCTTTATGGCGGTCTGCAATCAAAGTCCCCGGCCTGCTCGCAACGAGCGGTCGGATACAAGGACAGGACCGGAAGGCGAACGCCCTTCCAAACTCAGGAGACGAAGCTATGAACGCTTTCAAACGCACTCTGGCAGGCATGTTGATGGCAGCTACCGCCGTCATGTCGGCTATCCCCGCACAGGCCGCGCCCGTTCGCACCGTACCGGTGGCAGCCGCTGCCGATGGTCTAGTGACCAATGTCGGCGACCGCCGCTATTACCGCAATCGGCATTACCGTGACCGTCGCTATCGCAACCGCCGTGGCAACAATGGTGCCGCAATCGCGGGTGCCTTGATCGGCGGCGCAATCATTGGCGGCGTTATCGCCAACAACCGCCGTGACCGTGTCTACCGGGACGGCTATTACGCACCACGCCGCGTGTATCGCCAGGCACCTACCCGCTACGTCGCACCACGTCGCACCTACAGGTCAGGCTTGAGCAATCAGCACATCCGCTATTGCCACAACCGCTACCGCTCCTATCGCGCGTCAGACAACACGTTCCAGCCATACGGCAACCGTCCACGCCAGCAGTGCCGTTAAGCTAGGCACCGAGCAAACAAAAAGGCCGCTGCAATCGCAGCGGCCTTTTTTTATTTCAGTCGTCTGGTGACGTTCAGTTCTTGTCCTTGTCGACCAAGGCGTTACCCTTGATCCACGGCATCATGCCGCGCAATTTGTCGCCGACTTCCTCGATTTGATGACGGTCGTGCATACGGCGGGTCGCCTTGAAGCGCGCGCCGCCGGAATGCCATTCCTGCATCCATTCGGACGTGAACTTGCCGGTCTGAATGTCGGTCAGGATATCTTTCATCACAGCTTTCGTTTCAGCGGTGATGACCCGCGGGCCGGAAACGTATTCGCCCCATTCGGCGGTGTTGGAAATCGAGTAGTTCATGTTGGCGATGCCGCCTTCATAGATCAGGTCCACGATCAGCTTCACCTCGTGCAAGCACTCGAAATAGGCCATTTCCGGCGCATACCCGCCTTCGACCAGCGTTTCAAAACCAGCGCGAATGAGTTCGACAACACCGCCGCACAACACGGCCTGCTCACCAAAGAGATCGGTTTCGCACTCTTCCTGAAACGTGGTTTCGATGACACCGGACCGGCCACCCCCGACGCCACAGGCGTAAGACAGAGCGAGTTCGTGCGCGTTGCCGGACGCATCCTGATGGATGGCGATAAGGCAGGGCACACCGCCGCCCTTCTGATATTCGCCGCGCACCGTGTGGCCCGGACCTTTCGGCGCGATCATCACGACGTCTATGCCCTTGCCGGGTTCGATCAGGTTGAAGTGGACGTTCAGGCCGTGGGCGAATGCAATCGCTGCGCCGTCGCGCAGATTTCCCGCGATATGATCCTTCCAGATACCGGCCTGCAATTCGTCAGGCGCGGCCATCATCATCAGGTCAGCCTGTTTGGCAGCATCGGCGACGGACATGACCTTGAAGCCATCGGCCTCGGCTTTCTTGGCGGTGGGCGAGCCTTTGCGCAGCGCGACGGTGACGTTCTTGGCGCCCGAATCTTTCAGGTTCATCGCGTGGGCGCGACCCTGCGAGCCGTAGCCGACGATGGTGACGGCCTTGTCCTTTATGAGATTGATGTCCGCATCGCGGTCGTAATACACGCGCATGGCCGTGTCCCCTTCATATCGGGCCGTGCCCGCTCGCTTGAATGAAAAACCGGACGAAACGCCCGGATTGGCGGCTGTTTAGCCGTGACGGCAGGCCAATGCAATGAAAGGCCGGGTTATACCCGGTTGCAACCTTCAGTGACCACAAGCGGTGAGAAACCGGCGCACCGTTTCGCGCCATTCCATATTCCAGCGCATCCGCCGTCAGACCGTGGCCGATCGACACTTCCGCAAGATCGGGAATGCGGGCGGCCAGCTGCGGCAGGTTGGCGACGGTCAGGTCGTGCCCCGCATTGATTTCAAGACCGTTTGCCCGCGCAGCATCCGCCGTAGCAGCCAGCGCGTCCAGCGCCAGTACGGGCAGCAGTCGGGTTGTCGTATGTCCCGCCATATGGACCGGTATAGAGTTCCACCCGGTCGGCACCTGTCGCGGCTGCCGCTTCCATGCCTCCGGGGTCAGCATCGGCGAATAGAGCCACGCGAAAACCCTGCTTTTTCAGGTCGGCCACCGTTTCACGCAGCATTGCGCCGTGTGCAGCGAAATCCCATCCGTGATCGGAGGTCGCCTGCGCCGGATCGTCCGGCACCAGCGTCACCTGCTCGGGCGCGTTGTCCCGGCACTGGTCGAGAAAGTGCCGTGTCGGATAGCCTTCCATGTTGAACTCGGCCTGCGGGTAGAGATCGTCCAACAGCGCGCGCAATTCCGGCAAGTCGCTGAACCGGATGTGCCGCTCGTCCGGTCGCGGATGCACCGTCACGCCATGCGCCCCGGCATCAAGCGAAATGCGCGCCATACCCGTCACCGAAGGCCACGGCAGGTCGCGGCGGTTTCGCAGTTGGGCAATGGCATTGAGATTGACGGAAAGCGCGGCTGGCATGGGTTTGGCATCGCAAAAAGATCAATGCAGTTTCTATGCCCGAAAGCGTCGGCCCGTGTCGATACGGTGCACGTGCGCCTTCAGGTTTTTGGCAGCAACGCCAGCTTGTCGCTTTCTTCCCACGAATGTCCTGCACCGATGATGCAGCTCTTGCCCTTCGCCGTGGTCAGCAGGAAAGTCCATGTGCCCGTGGCGGACGTGTAGATTTCCACCAGCGCCTTGCCCGTGCCCGCCACACCCACGGCGCGCGGTTGCTCGGTATATTTTTCCGTCAGAAACTTCGTCATCTTGGAGCGCTCTCCGCAGACCCGTTTGGCAGCGTCAGCCGCCGTTGGCATGACTGTTGGGGCCAACAGCGCGGCGATAGTTGCAAGCGTGAGAAATCTCGACATTGGGGGGCTCCATTGGGTTGGCGCCTTATCCGGATACGCAACTTGGACAGCGCAGCTTGGTCTGTTCACTCCATGAGATGATGCGGAAGACGGGTTCCGCACCGAAGTTCGTGTTTCGTGAACCAAGTCTGCACAGGGATGGTAAACCAGCGGTTAACGGCTTGCGCACAGCGGTTAGGCTACTGAACGATCGTCAGCCTGTCCGCTGCTCGCGTGATCGCGGTATAGAGCCAGCGGCTGGAATGTTCGCGGAAGGCGTAGCTTTCATCGAATAGATAGACATCGTCCCACTGCGAGCCCTGCGCCTTATGGACCGTCAGCGCGTAGCCATAGTCGAAATCGTCGAAACGCCGCTTCATCTGCCACGGCACTTCGTCTTCGGGGTTTTCAAAGGCAGCCTTCAACACTTTGATCTTCGCCGTCTGCCGTTCCATCCCTTCGTCTTCTGAATTGATGAGGAGGTTCATGAACGCCTTCGACGTGACCGGCGCACTCTTCACCTGCCACAATGACCCGTTCAACAAACCCTTGGTCGGGTCGTTCCGCAGGGCCACCAGCTTGTCGCCGGACGCGGGCAAGGGCCCCTGAAAACCCTTCAGATCCCGCAAACGCTGGTTGTAACGGCGGCGGGTCTTGTTGGTGCCGACCAACACCTGATCGGCGGCCAGCACTTCTACCTGATCGACCGCATCACGCCCGATTACACGGGATGTGCCGAAATAGTCTTTCGGAATTTTCTCACCATTGCGCGCCATCGTCGCCAGATCGATGATCGGACTGTCCCGCGCTTGCCGGTGGATTTCCTCAAGCAGCACATCTGGATCGTGCTCGGTGAAGAAGCCGCCACCAGAGACCGGCGGAAGCTGGCCGGGGTCACCCAGCACCAGCACCGGTGTGCCGAAGGACAGCAAATCCTTGCCCAACTGGTCGTCCACCATCGAACACTCGTCGATCACCACGAGCGCGGCACTGGCCACAGGCGATTGACGGTTAAGGGTGAACATGGGTGTCATGGCCGACTTGCCCGTCACCTCGTCATCCACCATTTCCTCGCCGCGCGGGCGGTAGATCAGCGAATGGATCGTGCTGGCCTTCGCTGCACCACGCGACCGCAGAACCAGCGCCGCCTTGCCGGTGAAGGCTGCAAACAACACATCGCCATCCACCCCTTCCGCCAAATGGCGCGCTAGCGTCGTCTTGCCCGTGCCGGCATAGCCGAACAGGCGAAAAACTTGCGGAAAACCCTGTTTCAGCCAAGCCGAAACGGCTTTCAGTGCATCATCCTGCTGCGGGGAGAATTTCATGCCATATCCGTGTGGGCGAAGTCATCGCCCTTGTAGAGCAAGGTCGCGCCGAGACGCTTCGCCATCGCATAGGCGAAGCAATCGCCCTTGTTGAGCTTGGCTTTGGAATGAAACCCTTTTCCAAAGGTCTCGTACGCTTTCAACACGGCATAGCCGAGATCACCTGGAACAGGAATGAGATCGATATCGAGACGCGCGCAAAGCATCCGCACCACATCATCCGCTTCGCTCGGTGACGCTTTACTGTTGGACGAAAACGCCATTGAAGCCTCGAACACCGCTATAGCGGTTGTCAGGCGTTCCGAGTGGTCTGCTAGAACTTCAAGGATAGATACAGCGTCGGTTTCCTCCAAGATCAACGAATCCAACGCGGACGCATCTACGAAAACGACGCTTTCCGACTGTCGATCATTCATCGTAAAGACTGTCGTAAAAGTATTTGTCAGCAACTTTACCGGTCGGCTTATATGTTGCGGCTGAGGCCCAAACGCGCTCCAGCCACTTCATCATGTCATCGACATCTCTCTTCCGCCGCAACATCTCTTCAACCGCCAAACGCACCGCGTCCTCAGGATCGCTTCCCGAGATGTCGGCAAGCTCTACGATCAGTCTGCGCGTTTCAGGATTGTCGATATGAAAGCTATCCATAGTGGTCGCGCCTCACCTCAGTAACCGAACACAACATGAACGATGAGTGTTGGAACCGCAACATCTACATTCGAAACACCCCGAACTGCGTGTCTGCCACCGGCGCGTTCATGCTCGCAGCCAAGGCCAGCCCCAGCACACGCCGGGTATCGCGGGGGAGAATGATGCCGTCGTCCCACAGGCGCGCGGTGGCATAAACTGGCTTGCCCTCCTCTTCGAACCGCTCGGCGATAGGCTGCTTGAACTCGGCCTCCTCGATTTCGGACCAGTCCTCGCCCCGCGCCTCCATGCCGTCGCGCTTGACGGTGGCCAAAACCGACGCCGCCTGCTCGCCGCCCATCACCGAAATACGCGCGTTCGGCCACGCGAACATGAAACGCGGGTCGTAAGCCCGCCCGCACATGCCGTAATTGCCCGCACCGTAGGAGCCACCGACGATCAGCGTCACTTTCGGCACCTGTGCGTTCGCGACGGCCATGACCAGTTTGGCCCCATCCTTGGCGATACCACCAGCCTCATAGTCGCGGCCGACCATAAAACCGGTTATGTTTTGCAGGAACAGCAGCGGAATCTTGCGCTGGCAGCACAGCTCAATGAAATGCGCCCCCTTCTGCGCACTTTCACCGAACAGGATGCCGTTGTTGGCGATGATGCCGATCTGCATTCCTTGCAGGCGGGCAAATCCGGTCACCAGCGTCGTGCCATAGCGCGGCTTGAAGGCGTCGAATCGGGAGCCGTCCACGATGCGGGCGATGATCTCGTGCACATCGTATTGCCGCCGCAGATCGACGGGCACGATCGTCTCCAGTTCCTGCGGATCATACAGCGATTCCTCACTGCCGATCAGGTCCGGTTGCTCCCCGCGCGGCAGGGTGCGGACGATGTCGCGCACGATGGACAGCGCATGGGCGTCGTTGTCCGCCATATGGTCGGCGACACCGGACAGCCGGGTGTGGACATCCGCACCGCCGAGATCCTCAGCACTGACCACCTCACCCGTCGCCGCTTTCACCAGCGGCGGGCCGCCCAGGAAGATGGTGCCCTGCTCTTTCACGATCACTGTCTGGTCGCTCATCGCAGGCACATACGCCCCGCCCGCCGTGCAGGAGCCCATCACGCAGGCGATCTGCGGAATGCCCGCCGCGCTCATGTTGGCCTGATTGAAGAAAATGCGCCCGAAATGATCTCGGTCGGGAAAGACCTCGGTCTGGTGCGGCAGGTTCGCCCCGCCGGAATCGACCAGATAAATGCAGGGCAACCGGTTCTGCGCGGCGATGGCCTGCGCGCGCAGATGCTTCTTGACGGTCAGCGGGTAATAGGTGCCGCCCTTGATGGTCGCATCGTTGCACACGATCATCACCAGCCGACCCTCGACCCGCCCGATGCCCGTGATCAGTCCGGCACCGGCGATCGCGTCGTCGTAGACATCATGCGCTGCCAGCGGCGACAGTTCGAGAAACGGGGCACCGGGGTCGAGCAGACGCAGGACGCGCTGGCGCGGCAGCAGCTTCCCCCGTGCTACATGGCGCTCGCGTGACGCCGTTGACCCGCCCAGTGCCGCCTGCTCGTGCAAAGCCGCCATTCTGGCAGTCAGCGCCGACCATTCCTCGCCGTTGCGCTCAGCAGCGGAGCCTTTCAACGGGGCAGCAGGGGTCAGAATGCTCACGACTGATCGTCCTTCTTCAAGAGGGCTTCCGCGTTGTCCCGCTCTACCAGATCGCTGCGGTCGTGCTGCATTTTCTCCACTGACCGCAATATGCCGACGCAAACGAACGCGAGCACAAGGCCGAGCCAGATCTGCCCGAAGCCGATAGCCGTGCCCACGGCGCCGGATGCGAAGATTGACGCACCGGTCGCTATGCCGGCAAATCCGCCACGCCCCTGAATAATCGCCCCCGCGCCAAGAAACCCGAAGGCACCCAAAATGCCCTGATAATGTCGGGACGGGTCCACCGCCGCGTCGCCCAAGACGCGGTACCCTTCCGCCATTTCGAGCGCTGATATGGCGTAGGCGGCCGTTGCAACTGTAATAATGACGAAAGCGCGCAGCCCGGCAGGCTTCTTCTTGAACTCGCGGTCAATGCCAATGATGGCCCCGGCCAGGACGGCCATGATAAGCCGGAAAATCGCTTCCGTGAGGGGGAGCGCCTGCATGTTCAGCCCGAACCAGGTGAACCAGTCCATCAAAGGCTCCGTTTCGCGGTAGGTGCTTCGGGCGCATCGACCGGTAGCCCCTGCTCCCGCCACGCGGAAAAACCGCCTTCGATATGCGCGACCGGCTCCAGCCCCATCGCCTGCATGTCCCGCGTTGCAAGCGCGGAGCGCCATGCGGCGGCGCAGAAGAAGATATAGCGCTTGCCGTTCTGCGCGAAGACATCACGGTGATAGGGGCTTTCGGGGTCGACCCAGAACTCCAGCATTCCGCGCGGCGAATGGATCGCGTCTGGCACCCGCCCTTCTCTTCCTAACTCCCGAATGTCGCGGATATCCACCAGCACAGCCTCACCGGCCTCTTGCTGGCGCAACGCCTCCTGCGGCGTGAGGGTGACGATAGCGGCAGTGGCCTCTTCGACCAGTTGTGCAGCGGTTTTCTTCACGGAAAGGTGCGGCCTATTCATGCGTCGCAGAAGACGCCAAGGCTAGCAGCAGGCGGGCGGGCAACACAATCGTGTCGCGCCATTCAGGTGAGCGTAAACTGTCAGTCGACGGCTTGCGTCACGGTGGCGACTTTATCGGAGCCGGTCGAACCGGCCAGAACGCTGCCGACCACGCCGACGCCCAGCGCCGCAGCCAAGGCCCAGGCCGTTACCGGCCAGCAGGATTTTTCCGTCGTCTCGTGCATTCAAAGCCTCGATGAACTGTGGTGATGCGGTGCCGCTTGGGGCACCGAAGCATCGCTGATTAGACCCAACCGGCGATCACGACAAGTATCTTGCAGGAAGGTTGTGTGAAACCGTTCAACCGGTTTGAAATACCTGACGATAAACAAGGCATTACGCGTTAACGATTTGATAACAGGTTCTAACGGGCAGTGCTTTTCGCACTTGGACCGTCACCACTCCGCACGTCCACAGGCGTGCGCATGATAACCTCGCGGTGGGGATAGGGAATCCCGACCCCATGTTCCTGAAAGGCGTCCCACAAAGCCAGTAACACCTTGCCACGGATATTTGTCAGCCCGTTCTGCGGGTCGGAAATCCAGAACCGCACTTTGAAGTTCAAGGACGAGTCACCGAACTCCGTCATCCAGCAAACAGGCTTCTTCACCTTGCTCACCCGCTCCACAGTCTCCGCGGCCTCGATGCACCAGCGCGACACATCGTGGGGGTTGGAATCGTAGGATACGCCAAAATCCACATCCAGCCGCACCAGCTTGTCGGTGAATGACCAGTTGATGACCTTTTCGGTGATGAAGTCCTCGTTGGGTATCAGAAACTCCCGACCGTCCCGCGTGACGACGGAAACGAACCGCGAGCGCAACTCGCGGATCCACCCGAACGTGTCCTCGATCGAAATCGTGTCCCCGGGTTTGATGGACTTGTCGAGCAGGATGATGACGCCGGAAATGAAGTTCGACACCACCTTTTGCAGCCCGAACCCAAGCCCCACCCCGATGGCACCGGAAAAGATCGTCAGCGCCGTCAGGTCGACGCCGATGGAATTGAGCGCCACGACGATTGCGATGATGACGAGAAAAATCTTGACGAATTTGCCGATAAGCACCTGCAACGAGGGCGTCAGATCGGTAAAATTCCGCACCCGCGTTTCGGCGTAATTACCGAGGTTCGTGGCGAGCCAGATGAGCCCGACCATCACCGCCACGCCCTTCAGGATAAGAAGCGCCGATATGCGGATTTCGCCGATGGAAAAGGCAAGTGCGTCGAGGGCCGACAGAGCGTTTGGAAGGTAGCCAGTCAGGTTCAGCGCGACAATCGTCCACGCCACCCAGGCCACCGTTCTGGCAACGGGCCGCGAGCGGATCACCCGTGACAGGACCGAAATGATAAGCCAGGCGAGCGAAAGATTGCCCGCCAGTTTCAGCAGGAACGTGTTCCACGGATAGGTCAGCTCCTGTGCCGCACCCCACGCGACCCAGACCAGCGGCACGAACACAAGCCACCGTACCCGCCGCAACAAGGCCGCGAAGACGCGCAGGAAACCGGCATTCAGCCGAACACCGCGCAGCCATTTCTCAAGCGGCGGTTCCAGCTGCTTCGACACCAGCACGGAGATGGCGAACAGCACCGCGATGATGACGAGTTGGTAGAGCGTCCACGGTTGCCAGATGAATTCCGACGCTTCTTGTGCCAAGCGCAGAAAACCCGGCAGCACTTCCGCTTGCAAGGCGGCTGCATTGACCCCTTCGGGCAGCAATGTGGGCGCTTCGTTCTCCATCGTCAGCGCGAGCCCCTAAGCGGCATCGGGCTGGTCCCAGTCGGGCGCCAAATCCCAGTCGCACAGGCGGCTGTTGGCAAACGTAAGCGCGTCGATCGCGCCCATTTCCGGCTCCGTCAGCTTAAAGTCGAAAATGTCGATATTCTCCGCCAGCCGTTCCGGTGTCGCCGTCTTTGGTATCGCCACGCAGCCGGACTGGACGTGCCAGCGCAGCACGATCTGCGCCGGACTTTTGCTATAAGCCTTGGCAGGCTCGGTTATGGCGGCTTCCTCGAACAGCGGTCCACCACGATAGAGCGGGCAATAGGCCGTGAGCGCCATGCCGTGCCTGTCCGCCACCGCCCGCGCCTTGCGCTGGTCGATATACGGATGGCTTTCGACCTGATTGCACACGGGGGGGTGGGCGCTCTCGGCAACGGCACGATTGAGTTGATCGACGGTGAAATTGGAAACGCCGATATACCGTGTCCAATCCTGCTCCGCCGCATCGTTCAGCAACCGCATCCACTCGCCCACATCGTCGCGCCCTTTTGGGGGCCAGTGGATAAGTAACAGATCGACACGGTCCAACTCCAGCCTGTTGAGACTACCGCGCACCGCATCCTGAAACGTGCACTGTGTTAGATTGTCCGGCCAAACTTTTGTGGTCACGAAAAGCGAGTCGCGGTCGATGCCGGACGCACGGATACCGGCGCCCACATCCGCTTCGTTCTCATACATGATCGCAGTGTCGATGTGCCGGTAACCCGCGCCGATGGCCTGTTCCACAATGCTGGCGCAAGCATCACCACGCAGGTCCCAAGTGCCCAGACCGATCGCTGGTACGGAGGCTCCGTTGGCTACGACTTCGATCATTCAGACGTTTCGCTTTGTGTTGCGCTTTCCGGCACGATAGACGCCTCGTCATGGAAAGCCAAAGCCCTTCCGTGCGACAGGTGAAACCCGGGCGCATACTCCTCATCGACGTGGCGCGCGGCGTCGCGCTCGTGGCCATGACGATTTACCATTTCACGTGGGATCTCGAGTTTTTCGGCTGGCTGGGCGCAGGCACCGTTTCGCAAACCGGCTGGGTGCTGTTTGCCCGTTCGATTGCGTTCTCGTTCCTGTTTCTCGTCGGTATTTCGCTGGCGTTGGGACATGGTGACGGAATCCGCTGGCGCGGCTTTCTGGTGCGGTTGGCGCAGGTGACGCTGGCGGCTGCGGCGATTTCGGTCGCCACATACGTCATGGACCCGCGCACCTTCATCTTTTTCGGCATCCTCCACGCCATTGCCCTGTTCAGCCTGCTGGGATTGGCCTTTGTGCGCCTCCACTGGATTTGGCCTGCGTTGGCGGCAGGCGTGGTTTTACTGGCATGGCGCATGGTGGCCGAGCCTGTCTTCGAGGTGTGGCCGCTGCTCTGGGTCGGCCTTTCGGAAACACCCCCCACGTCCAACGACTACGTGCCCCTGTTCCCTTGGTTCGCAGCGACCATGTTGGGCATAGCAGTCGGTAAACTGGGCATTGGTCTATTCTGGCACAGGCTAGTGGCCATTCGACTGCCGCAACTGGCCGAACGCCCGCTCACGTTCATCGGACAGCACTCGCTGATATATTACCTGTTGCACCAACCGGTCATGATGGCCGGGCTTTGGCTCTTCACCAGCTTCATCGCCCAGCCGGACCCGACAGACAGTTTTCTGAACCTTTGCCAACGGCAGTGCGAGCAAACCGCGGATGCCACATTTTGCACGCCCTATTGCGGCTGCGTTGCCGACGACATGAAACGCGACGGCATCTTCATGGAGTTCAACAACGGCACAATCCGGCTGGATGAAAGCCCGGTAGCGCAAGGCATCATCCAGCAATGCGCGGCGAATTTCAGCCGATAACGAACATGTTGAGCGGCATCAGGTTTGCCTGTTGCTGCGGTTCGGCGGGACCATCCGGCACGCGGCAAAAATGCTCCGTGTCGAACCACACCCATTGGTCGCTCCATGTCCATGCACCCGCCTTGCGATAGCAGTCGGCAATCTCTTCGGCGAATGCCTTGTCGGCTTTGCGCTGAATGATCTCGCGTTCCTCGTTGTCGAAATACCGCATGGCGAGCGGCAGGGTGCGCTCGGTGCAATAGTTCGACATCCACTGTGTAAACCCGATTTCCGCGCGCAGGCTTTCGACCGCGCGAAAAACCTGCAGATGGTCCTCGTGCCCGTATTCGCCCCAAGGATTGTGGGTGAAAACGTTCATGTCAAACTTCAAGAAACGCCGCAAAGCTGTTACCAGGACATCGAAATTCTCTTGATACTTTCCTGCGATTCCCTCGGGAGGAGCCTCGCTCATGCCCATCTGCCGCAGCACGGTATGCTTTGCATCCCGCAAGGTCGCGGTTGCCCCGAATGCGATACCAAAATCATCCGGTTGCGGGTTGGCCCAGTCCGCGCAGCCATATGTCGCCGCTTCCGGCAGGCGCAGATTCTCGATAGTGTTGCGGGGAAACGTCTCCAACGCCCGCGCCCGAGCTGGCCCCAGTTCCGGCGTCGGCCATGCGTCCTCATAGACGAGCAGAATGGAATCCACGTCCTTAACGATTGACGTGAACCAAAGCATCTCATCATCGGGATGGGCGGCGACAATGATAGAGTTTCGGAGAAAGTCGGTCACGCCGCGCCCTCGCCAAGCAGCTTTTTCGCAGCGACCGAAATGGCTAGCTTGCCCTTCAGGCTCGCCGCGCCGAGCAGCGCTTTCATCGGTGTCGGGTCCGCCCCGAACTGCGCCTTGAACGGCTCGTCGCCAATGGTAAAATCGAACGACGTTCCGCCCCGCGCCCTCCAGTCCTCGATCAGCCAGTCATAGGCCTGCAGTCCCGGCGAATGACGGCCGTAATTGTCATAGTCCGCACCGATCAAGCAGATAGTGAAACGCGCCATCCTGCGTGACGCCGAAGACGATAGCCGCAGTCTCACCGTCCGACGACAGCCGCCACGTTTCGGCGTGTGGGTGGTTCCGTGCCACATCGGCATAGAACGCGGCCACTTCTTTGCCTTGAATGGGATCGCCGTCAAATCGCCCGGCCCGCAAAGCCGCCAATTCGCCAATCGCCTGCGCGGCCTCACCGCCATGCAGGCGGGTGAGCGCGACATCGTGCTGCTTCTTCCACCGCTTCCCCTTGCGCGCCATCTGGCCAGCCAGCTTCTTGTCCAACCGTTCCGTCCGCCATTCGGCATGGGTGCCGTTCAGCGGCGTGGCGTGGGCGCTGAATGTGAGGTCGTGTAGCGTGCCGCCTAGTAGTGCCTGCCAGCTGGCAGCGTATTGGTCCGGTATGGGCCGCACCCGCACCACGTCGAACGGCATGAGTGCCGCCAGCAGATCGCCCTGCAACACTGGTTCATCGCCAATGCGCGTTACATATTCCGGTAACACGACAGGCGATGAATAATCGCTCACACCCAGATCGGTCGCTTCGAGCACAGCGAGACCGGCCTTGCGGCGCACAATCATCGGCACCACGCCGACCAGACGGTCCTTGTCGTGGATCGTCACAATGCGGGGCTTCGCTCCTCGCGCGGGAACGACGGTTGAATAAAACGCAGTCAGCCACGTTCCGCTCTGAAACGCAGTCGCGCCGGATGCCGCGTGGAGCGTGGCGAATTCGTCGCTTGCAAAATCGAAGGTGTCATGCGCTTGAAAAAACATGGTCGTATCCAGCCCGTTGAACGGGCAGACCTATCAGACGCAGGTTTCGGAACCGCTAAGCGCAGCGCCGGAGGCTAAAGGCGACCGGCGAGCGTTAAGCAAAGCCCGAAAGCGTGAAATCAAACTACGCGGTTTTGTTGAACAGCTCCCGCCCGATCAGCATCCGGCGTATTTCGCTCGTACCAGCGCCGATCTCATACAGCTTCGCATCGCGCAAAAGGCGACCCGTCGCATAATCGTTGATATACCCATTGCCGCCCAGCAGCTGGATCGCGTCCAGCGCCACCTGCGTCGCCTTTTCGGCAGCGTAGAGAATCGCACCCGCCGCATCCTCCCGCGTCGTTTCCTGCCGGTCGCAGGCCTGCGCCACCGCATAAACGTAGGCCTTGCAGGCATTCATCGTCACATACATGTCCGCCACCTTGCCCTGCACCAGCTGGAACGTGCCGATCGGTTCGCCGAACTGCTTGCGCTCGTGGATATAGGGCATCACCACGTCCATCGCCGCTTGCATGATGCCGAGCGGGCCGGCGGCCAGTACGGCGCGCTCGTAGTCGAGGCCGGACATGAGCACCTTCACGCCGCCATTCAACGGCCCGATCACGTTCTCTTCCGGAACCTCGCAATTCTCGAACACCAGTTCCCCGGTTTCAGACCCGCGCATGCCCAGCTTGTCCAGCTTTTGCGCGATGGAGAAACCCTTAAAACCCTTTTCGATCAGAAATGCCGTAATTCCCTTTGCACCCGCTTCGGGGTCGGTCTTGGCATACACGATCAGCGTGTCAGCCTGCGGCGCGTTGGTGATCCAGAACTTCGAGCCGTTCAGCACATACCTGTCACCGCGCTTCTCCGCCTTCAGCTTCATGGAAACCACGTCCGACCCCGCCCCGGTCTCGCTCATGGCCAGCGCACCCAAATGCTCGCCCGTCACCAGCTTTTCCAGATAGCGGCCCTTCTGGTCCTCACTGCCCCAGCGCGAAAGCTGATTGACGCAAAGGTTCGAGTGCGCCCCGTAGGACAGGCCGACGGACGCCGACGCGCGCGACACCTCCTCCATCGCCACACAATGTTCCAGATAGCCGAGCCCCGCCCCGCCCCATTCCTCGCTCACCGTGATACCGTGCAGGCCCAGTTCGCCCATTTCTGGCCAAAGCTCACGCGGAAACCAGTCTTCCTTGTCGATCTTTGCGGCCAAAGGCGCGATCCGGTCCTGCGCGAAGGAGCGCACGGAATCCCGCAGCATGTCGACATCCTCGCCGAGATTGAAGTTGAAGGATGGGAAATCGTTGGAAATCATCACAGCCCCTGAATGTATCGAATGAATATCAGATCGGTTTCGATCTCGTTCCTTCACTACCAGTCGGCGGGGCATCCTGTCACGGGGCGCGGTGGGCCGGAACCAGGCGGGTCGGACAGCGGTTTTCTGCTCATATGGAAAACCACGAAAGCCGCAACCATGCCCCTGAAAGCCATTCTTTTCGGTTCGATCGGAACCCTCGTCGAAACATCCCAAATGCAGTTGGACGCCTTCAACGAAGCGTTCCGCCAGGCTGATCTCGACTGGCATTGGAGCAAAGAGGAATACACCGACCTTCTCAAAAAGCCCGGCGGACAGCGACGCATTGCCGACTATGCCGCATCGAAAGGCACGCCCGTCGATGACGTGGCCATTCACCGCATCAAGACGGAACTTTATGACGCCCGGATGGAAAAGGAAGGCCTTCAGCCGCGCGCCGGAGTGCATGAAGTGGTGAACTGGGCCGCCACCGAAGGCATTAGCCTCGGCTTCGTCACATCGACGGAGCGAGAAAATGTCGATGCGATCCTGAATGCCACCAGCGGCATTTCGGCCATGGACTTTGCCTTTACCGGCGACCGCACTCTAGCCAAGGCGGAGAAGCCAGCCCCCGACATTTACAACGTCGCACTCGAACGCCTGAAGATAAAGCCGTTGGAGGCCATTGCCATCGAAGACACACTCGCCTGTTTCAAAGCCCCGATGGCGGCTGGCATTCCAACCATCGCTTTCCCGAACGCATTTGCCGAACGGGAAGGCTACGACGGTGCGATTGCGGTTGTCGACAAGCTGACGGTCGCGTTCTTCTCGGACCGGGTTCAGGCTATGATCAGCAACAGGACGGCATAGGCCAGCGTCACCGCATACCCGGCAGTGAACACTATCGGTTGAAACGGGAAAACAGCTTTGCCGGAGATCATGCCGGCCGCGTGCAAGCATCTCAGGACAAAGAATATGATAGCAAGATAGCCGAGCCAGACAGACGTGATACCGAGGCTTTGGCCGATGAGCACCAGCACCGCGAAGGGTAGGAACTGCTCGAGCATGTTCAAATACGCCCGGTGCGCGCGATGCACCCAGGGCAGCATGTTGCGATGGTCCGGCGGGCGGGAAAAACTGCCCGCCTGCCCCTCAAAAACCGTCGTATTGACGCCGATGATGTATGGAATCTAAAGGCTTGCCGCGAGTATCGCGGTTAGGATCGTGAATGTAAGCTCGGTGGTCATGCCGCCTGCTCCCGCTGCGTAATCGCGTCCACCGAGCCCTGTTCGGCATAGACCTTGATGCGCTCGGCCATGCTCCCCCAGCCGGACATGATACCGTGTTGCCCTTCGGGAATGCCATAATGCAGCACCGTGAAACGGCACCCATCGTCCGTTGCCTCAATCTCGTAAATACAATGCGACGCGGGCGCGCCCGGACCGAAGAATGTGGGCTCGAACGTCATTTCGATGCGCTTCTTCGGTTCGATGACGACGATTTTCCCGCCGAGCATGAGATTTCCATTGGGAAAATGATGGTCGTATCGCCCGCCCTGTTTTAACGTCGTTTTCAGCGTGCAGGCCGCGAAATGGTAAAGCTGCACATGCGAACTTGCCGTCAGAACGGACCAGAGCCGGTCAATGCTGCACTTGATAGTCGTTTCCAGCACGAAGTCGGGCTTTTCCGACAATGTCGCTGGGGGAGCGGTGGTGTTCAACGTCATTCTCCTTCCAATTTCGATTTCAGGTCCAGAACCGCACGCGTCATCGGCTTGGAGACCAGCGGTGCCATCCAGCGGTCCATGACCTGCTGGATCGGCACGGCGTTGAGATAGTGGTGCTTGAAACGGCCGGCGCGGCGGGAAAGCACGAGGTCTGCGGCCTCCAGAACTTTCAGATGTTTCATCACCCCGAAGCGGGTCATGGAATATCCGGCCTGCAACAGCCCCTCTTCGATCTGGCTGGACGTGCGTCCGTCCTTCGTTCGTAGAAGATCCAGTATCTCCCGCCGTGCCGGGTCGTTCAGTGCTTTGAAAATAGTATCCATGGCACATCGTTATGTGACTCAATAGTCACGTGTCAATCGGGTAACATCTTATTTGCGCAGCGTTCAGTTTCACGCCATGGGAACCCGCATGGACGAGAACGCAAACCACGCGCCGAACAAATGGCCCCTGCCTCCGTTACTGACGGTTGGCATGATCCTGCTATGTGTTCTTCTAAACCGGTTGGTGCCGAACACTTGGTCAGGCTCGGGCGATCCTGGCGGCGCGCTGTTCTATCTCGGCATCGCGCTGGTGATGGCGGGACTGACCTTGGACATCTGGGCGTTCACAACTTTCCGCCGCCACCGCGCCAACATCCGCCCGGACCGCGCGGCGACCGCGCTCATAATGGATGGTCCCTTCGCGTTTTCGCGTAACCCGATCTATCTCGCCAACGTGCTGCTGATAGCGGGTATCGGCTTTGCCATCGACAACCGCTGGATGCTGCTAGGAGGAGCTGTACTCTACATTCTGCTTCAGGAGCTCGCGATCAAACGCGAGGAGAAGCACATGGAAGCGCAATTCGGTGCCCAATGGCTGGATTACACAAAGGCCGTGCGCCGCTGGGTGTAGCCGCTACTGGCTGACGCCCAGTTCGGCCAGCCGCGCGAAACAGCTTTCTTCCGCGCCGTCCATTTCTGCCATCGTCTCTTCGATGTCGCGCCGTTTCTGCTCCAGCTGCGTCCGCTTGGCGCTAATACGCTCGATCATAGTGCGGAGCTGCTTCTCCTCGCCGGAAGGCGCTTTGTACATCTCGATGATTTCGCGGATTTCAGCGATGGAGAACCCGAGCCGCTTGCCGCGGAGAATCGTGCCGAGCAACATGCGGTCGGATGGACGGAAAAGTCGTGTTCTGCCGCGCCGAAGAGGCTTAATCAGCCCCTCGTCTTCATAAAACCGAACCGTGCGCGTCGAAATACCGAACTCCCGGGTCAATTCGGTAATCGTATAGTATTCACTCACAACACAGGCTCCATACACGCGCCCGCGCATACAAGGTTGATTTACGTAAAAGTCAAATACCGAACCACCAGGCGGCCAACCCAAGAAACGCAAAGAAGCCGACGACATCGGTAACGGTGGTCACGAACGTGCCCGAGGCGATGGCCGGATCAGCCCCCAGCTTATCGAGCGCGATGGGAATCAGAATACCGGCTCCGGCGGCGGAAATCATGTTCACCACCATCGCGACCGCGATGACCACGCCCAGTTGCGGCTCGCCGAACCAGACTGTGGCGACCACACCGATCATCACGGCAAACACGACACCGTTCAGCGCGCCGACAGTCAATTCTTTGCGGATGATCTTGCGCGCATTACGGCTGTCGAGGTCGTGGGTGGACAGCGCGCGCACGGCCACCGTCATAGTCTGCGTTCCCGCATTGCCACCCATCGAGGCCACAATCGGCATCAGGATCGCCAGTGCCACCATCTGCCCGATCGTCGCGTCGAACGTACTGATGACGATGGAGGCGAGGATAGCGGTTGCCAGATTGATCGTCAGCCAGCCGATACGCGACTTGGCGATTTCCAGAATGCCGTCCGACAATTCCTCGTCACCCACACCGGCAAGGCGGCGCATGTCCTCAGCGGCTTCCTCGTTGATGACATCCACCACGTCGTCGATGGTCAACACGCCGACCAGCTTGCCGTTCTCGTCCACAACCGGGGCGGACAGCAGATCGTATTGCTCAAACACCCGCGCGGCCTCCTCCTGGTCCATAAGCGCGGGAACCGGGTGGGCATTGGTGTCGTGAATGGTGGAGATAAGCGTTTCACGGTCGGTGCGAATAAGCCTGTCCAGTGGCAACACACCTTCCAGCCGGAAGGTCGGGTCAACGGTGAAAATGGTCGAAAAACGCTCGGGCAACTCGTCGTCCGCGCGGATATAGTCGATGGCCTGTCCGACGTTCCAGAACGGTGGCACGGCGATGAACTCGGTCGCCATACGGCGGCCCGCGCTGTCTTCGGGAAAGTCAAGCGACCGGCGCAGGCGTACCCGTTCCTGAAATGGCAGGCGCTCCAGGATCGCTTCGCGTTCGTCGTCGTCGAGGTCTTCCAGCAAATAAACCGCGTCGTCGGAATCCATTTCCCGGACACCTTCGGCAACCTGCGCGTCGGGCAGCTTGTCCAGAATGTCGGTGCGGATCGCTTCGTCGATTTCGGTAAGCGCTGCAAAGTCGAAGGCGTCCCCGGCCAGTTCCACCATGCGCGAGCGGTCTTCATCCTGAAGCGCTTCAAGAATGTCGCCCACTTCCGATTCGTGCAGACCGCTGAGGACCGCGCGGATGGCGTCCACATCCTGATCGGCCAGTGCCTGTTCAACGGCTTGAACGACTTCCTCACGCACCACACCGTCTTCGGTGTAGATCGTGTCGGAAGCATCATCCCGCGTTTCGTCACGGATATCTTCGAGTTCGCTATCGTCGTTCATGAAAATGTCCTCTGCAACGAATTGCCCTGCCCGAAAATGGCAGGTGGGACGTGCCCCCGTTTGGCTTTGGGGACCAGTCAGGACAGAAATGGTGCGGCCGAGAAGACTCGAACTTCCACGGGTGTTACCCCACAGCGACCTCAACGCTGCGCGTCTACCAGTTCCGCCACGGCCGCACATGCCACGTCTTCGACTGGTCGCGCGGTGCGTAACAAAGGCGCGTCCCCTGCACAAGCGGCAAAAGTTGCCAAAGCGCGCCCGCCGCGCCACATCGTCGGGAATGAGCGCACCGCCTCCCCTTTCCCGCACCGCGATTGCCACATCCATGCTGCCGCGCGGTATCGGCACGCCGGTTGAATGGATCGTGAGCGACGGGTTGACGGATTACGGCACGGCCGTCGCCGAAATGGAGCGCATCGTTGCCGATATTGCCGAAGGCGGGCGCGAACGCATTTGGCTGGTGGAACACCCGCCGCTCTACACAGCCGGCACAAGCGCCAACGACGCAGACCTCGTGGATGCCGGACGCTTTCCAGTCCATCGCACCGGACGCGGCGGGGAATACACTTACCACGGCCCCGGACAGCGGGTTGCCTATGTGATGCTTGACCTGAACCGCCGCCGCCCCGACGTGCGCGCCTATGTGGCTGCGCTGGAAAACTGGATCATCGCCACACTGGACGCCTTCAACGTGCGTGGCGAAAGGCGCGAGGACCGGGTGGGGGTATGGGTGCAAAGGCCTGATCGTGGGACAGAAGACAAGATTGCCGCCATCGGCATCCGTGTCCGCAAATGGGTCACGTTTCACGGCATCGCCATCAATATGGAGCCGGACCTGTCCCATTATGGCGGCATCGTGCCTTGCGGCATTGCCGAACACGGCGTTACCAGTCTTGTCGATCTGGGCCTGCCCGTCACGATGGACGATCTTGATTTGGCACTAAAGAACAACGCGCAGGCCGTTTTCGGCCCGGTCGAATAGCCGCTACGCGAAGGCCTCCGGGGTATCGAAATCCCGCACGGCTGCGGGACCGATATCGACCAACGTGACCGGCTCTGTTTCCAGTAGAAACCGCGCGCCTTTGTCTCCGCTTAATTTCGATAGTGCCTCACGGTAGCCCACGCCGAACAGCACCGGATTGCCAAGCCGTCCCTCATGCGATGCTGCAACGAGCGGATTCGCGTCGTTAAAGGTCGCGAGCAATGCGTTGATATGACTCGCCCCCACCAACGGCATGTCACCCAGCAACACCATCACCGTACCGTCCGACGCCGCCAGTCCCGCCTGCAAAGTCGCCGAAAGGCCATCCTCATAGTCGGGTGCAAAGGTGGTCCGCACACCATCCGGCAACAATGCCAGCACCTGTTCCGCCTCATGCCCGAGCACGACCAGCACAGCATCAAGTTCGCTTGCCAGCGCCGCGTCCGCAACGTGCCGCACCAGCGGCTTACCGTTCCAGACCTCCAGCAATTTGTTCCGCGCGCCCATGCGCCGCGACAGGCCACCGGCCAGAATTATGCCCGTCGTCATGCGCGCGGATCACGGGGTTGCGGGCGGTCCGAGATTTCCATGAGCAGCCCGCCGACCCCCATGCCGGATAGGTCGATCCCGTCGATGGGCACGCCGTGCACGACCCGCCGCAGCACCCAATCAAAACCATTTTCCGCCGGAGAGCGCGCGCAGCCCGGCGCGCCGATCACCGGCGTTCCGGCCACGGTGCCAGTCAGCAGCAGGTTGCCCGGGTCCACCGGCATCCCGAAGCGATGCACCTGTCCGCCCGCGTTGCGGATGGCGGCTGGAATCACGTCGTCCAAATCAACGATGGCGGACGCGCCGAAGATAACGACGAGATCGCAATGCTCCGCCAAATCCCGAATTGCCGGCGCGACCGCGTCCTCCTCGTGGGCCACACGCTGCTCGGCACGTAAGTGGACGCCGTAGGGAGCCAGCCGCCGCGCCAGTTCAGCTGCGGTCTTGTCCATCACCGTCTCCTTCAACGATGACAGCCGCGTTGCGACAAGACCGACCCGCTGCACGGAGACGTCCGACACGGCGATGGGCGCACGGCGCGCAATCTCACGCTCTGCCTTGGCGAGCGAAGTCTCCGCAACGGCGAACGGGATGATCTTTACCGTCGCCACCATTCGCCCGGCCTCGACCATGACGCCATCACCCAGCGTTGCCAAAGTGATGGCAGGGTCGATACGGTTCAGCGCATCAACGCACGCCCTGTCGGCAAGGAAGCATCCGCCGGTTTCGGCATACAGATTGGCGCGGCCTGTGAAGGGCTCGGCAACGCGCAATCCTGTCGCCATCCTTGCCAACGACATCGCAATACGCTGCGCCGCCTCATCCTCCCCCGCATCGCCGGTTTCCAAACGGGCGACGGTAATCTCACCCACCCCAGCATCGGCGAGCGCAGCGAGATCAGCCGCCCCAAGTACCACACCCTTTTTCATCCGACGGGCGCCAGCTTTCACCGAATGGGCAAGCACCGCGCCTTCCGCATCCGCTACCGGCACAGCGCCAAACTTCACCGCGCACCCTTCCGTAAGGCTTCGATCACCTGCGCCAGCACGGCGACTGCAATCTCCGCTGGGCCGGATGCGCCGATGTCCAACCCGATGGGCGCCGCGATGCGAGAGAGCGCAACGGCACTCAGACCGCGTTCTCCCAAACGCTCCACACGCTTCGCATTCGTCTTGCGGCTGCCGAGCGCACCGACATAAAAGCAGTCCGCATCCAGCGCCGCGATCAGCGCATCGTCGTCGATCTTCGGGTCGTGTGTCAGCGCCGCCACCGCCGTCCAGCGGTCAAGCGGGCGTCGCGGCAAAATCTCGGATGGCCAGTCTGCATGCAAATCCACGCCGTAAAACCGTTCGGGTGTGGCGAACGCCGTGCGCGGGTCGATTATCGTCAAATCGAAGCCTGCCGCCTGCGCCATCGGATACAAAGCCTGACTGATATGCACCGCACCGATCACAACCAGACGTGGCGATGGCAGATAGACGCGCAGAAACGAACCGTCCGACGCGATACCCGACTTGCCGCTTCTGAATCGCTCTGCGATTTCGCCGTTAAGCGGGTCATCATTTTCCCCGGTTACGAGACGGGACGCACCGCTTTCCAAATCGGCTACAATGCAAACAGCTTCGCGTTTGGCGCGCGCGGCGTTGAGCCGTTTGAGGATGTCGGTGTTCATGGGGAAAACGGCTGCACAAAGACGCGAATGCGCCCGCCGCAGGAGAGGCCAACCTCCCACGCCGCCTCGTCGGCGACGCCGAACTCCAGCATCTTCGCCTCGCCACTTCCGATGATGTCCTGCGCCTCAACGACAACCGCACCCTCGACGCAGCCACCGGATACGGAGCCCTCGAAATTACCGTCGGCGTCTATCACGAGATGGCTGCCGGTGCCGCGCGGGGCCGAGCCCCATGTTTCAACGACGGTGGCCAACGCCACGTCACGGCCTTCGCCAAGCCAGCGTTCGGCAATCGTCAAGGCATCCTCATGCTGCATGGCGAAACCCTGCCGTTTTCCGAGCAGGTGCATTCAGTACGGTCGTCAGGTCCGTAAGCGCTGCCAGCGAATGCACCGCGCGAAAATCGTCCACATGGGGCAGCATGGCCCGCACACCCGCTGCGCGCGGCTCGAAACCGTCGAAGCGCAACAGTGGGTTCAGCCAGATCAGTCGGCGACAGGATTTGTGCAGCCGCTCGATCTCGCGCGAAAGCTCCATCAACCCGTCCTCGCCCCCGTCCCGCTCAAGCCCGTCGGTGATCAGCAACACCGTCGCCCCCTGCCCCAGCACACGGCGGCTCCACTGCCTGTTGAACTGTGAGAGTGTTGCCCCGATCCGCGTGCCGCCTTCCCAGTCCGGCACCACCGAGGCCACATCGTCCAGCGCCTCGTCGGGGTCTTTCGCCTTTAGCGCCCGTGTCACGTTCGTCAGCCGGGTGCCAAACAGGAACGTGTGGACCCGTTTGCGACGGTCTGCGAGCGCGTGGAGGTAGTGCAGAAAGATGCGGCTGTACTGGCTCATGGAGCCGGAAATATCCGCCAACACCACCAGCGGTGGCTGCACGATACGGGGCGCGCGGAATTGCGGCAGGATCAACTCGCCGCCGCTCGCCATGCTCTTTCGTAGCACCGCGCGCGCGTCGATCTTTCCGCCATGAGCATCGGGCTGAAACCGGCGTGTGCGGATCGTATCGTCCGGCATGGCCAAGGCCGATATGGCCCTACGCGCGACAGCCAGTTCCGCGCGCGTCATCTGTGAGAAGTCCTTCGTCTGCAATTTTTCGGAAGCGCTCATGGAAAACGCAGCGTCGATTTCGATTTCAGGACGCTCCTGTTGCTGCACCCGCTCCGCGCCCTGAAATAACGCTTCCGCCACGCGGTTTTGCCCAGCCTTGGCCTTTTCCTTTTCCCCGCGCGGGTCCGCCATTGGTGAGAACATGGCGATCATCTTTTCCACCAGATCGCGGGACCGCCAAAAAAGTTTGAAGGCCTCGTCGAACACCGCATGGTCCTCTCGGCGAGCAACCAGAACGCAGTGCAGCGTCCAATAAAGATCGTCGCGACTGCCGATGCCCGCCGCTTCCACCGCCTTCACCGCGTCCACCACAGCGGACGGTCCGAGCCGAATGCCAGCATCGCGCAGGGTGCGGGCGAAATACGCGATATTGTCGACGAGCTTTCCGGCAGTGGCTTCCATCACATTGCCGTCGCCAGATCGCTTCGGACCGCGCGCAAAATCTCCGCGCTTTCGCTGCCGGCAATGGCGGCAATGTCGTCCTGATATTTCAGCAGAACGCCCAGCGTGTCGGAAATAGCCTGCGGGTCGAGCGCCAGCTTGTCGAGTTCCATCAGCGCCGTCGCCCAGTCGATCGTTTCCGCCACGCCCGGGTTCTTGAACAGATCCTTCGAGCGCAACTTCTGCACATAGGCGACGATTTCCGCCGACAAACGGTCGTTTGCGCCTGGAACTTTGCGGCCCAAAATCTCAAGCTCCCGCTCGGCAGTCGGGTAATCGACCCAATGATACAGGCACCGCCGTTTCAGTGCGTCGTGAATTTCGCGGGTTCGGTTGGAGGTGATGATGACGATGGGCGGTTCCTCGGCCTTGATGGTGCCCAGCTCCGGCACCGTCACCTGAAAATCCGACAATACTTCCAGCAGATAGGCCTCGAATGCCTCGTCGGTACGGTCCAACTCGTCGATCAGCAGAATCGTGCGCCCACCATTCTCCTGCAACGCGCGCAGCACTGCGCGAGCAACGAGGAACTTTTCGGAAAATACATCCGCCTGCTCGCCACCGGACGCCTCGCGTTGACGGATATCCACCATCTGCGCGGCGTAGTTCCACTCATAAACGGCGGACGAAACATCCAGCCCCTCATAACATTGCAGGCGGATAAGAGGCCGGTCCAGAGCGCCTGCCAGCACCTTTGCAATCTCCGTTTTACCAACCCCGGCCTCGCCTTCGAGAAACAAAGGCCGCCCCATCTTCAGGGCGAGAAACAGCACCGTCGCCAGCGACCGGTCGGCCACGTATTCGCCCCGTTCCAGCAGGTCCATCGTCGCGTCGATCGAGGTCGGCAGGTCAGTCATGCGGAGGCGTCCGTGTTTCGCTGTCGTGAACCTAGGGCGCGGCGGCGTGAAAATGAAGACGGGCGCAATCTTTCGTGACGCCGCATGCTGGCTTTGCTAACCAGCGACAAACGGAGGAGAGCCGCCATGAAAACACTTTTGAAGAGCGCTGGTCTGGTGCTGGGCGTTGTTTTGCTTGCGCTCGTCGTGGTGCTGGCCGTCAACACATGGCGCTACACGCCTGAAATCGTTGCGGTCGATTCCATGTCCCAGACCACGGCGATTTCGGTCGATCCTGCCGCTACTGCCGAACGGCTTACGCAGGCTGTCCGGTTTGAAACCGATTCGACAAAGCCAAGTAGCGCCGATTTTCCGGATTTTCTCCAATGGCTCGAAACCACCTATCCGGTGCTGCACAACACGCTTGACGTGCGTGTGATCGGCGGTGGCACCCCGCTCTATCGCTGGCCCGGAAGCGACGCCACCGCGCGTCCCGTCCTTCTCGCTGCCCATTACGACGTGGTGCCGGTCACACAGGATTCTCTCGACCGGTGGACCCACCCGCCTTTCGCTGGCGTAGTCGACGCAGGCTTCGTCTGGGGCCGGGGCACGCTGGACAATAAAGGTGCGCTGGTCGCCATCATGGACACGGTCACCGCGCTGATTGACAGCGGCTTTCAGCCGCAACGCGATATCTACCTGTCCTTCGGCCATGACGAGGAAGTCGGCGGGACAGGCGCGCAGGCCGTGGCACAGACTTTGAAGGCCGAGGGCGTTCAACTGGAATGGGTGCTCGACGAAGGCTCCTTCGTTCTCGACGGCATTATTCCGGGCCTGCAACGCCCTGTCGCCAGCATCAACATCGCGGAAAAAGGCACAGTGACGCTGAAACTTACAGCGCGGGGCGAAGGCGGGCATTCGTCTCTGCCGCCGCGCGAGACGGCGGTCGGCATCTTGGCCGGTGCTGTCCATCGCTTGCAGGAAAACCCGGTGGCAGGTGGTCTAACCGGCGTATCGGCGGAGTTCTTCGACACGTTAGGCCGCGAATTCGCGCTCGGCCAACGCATCGTCTTCGCCAATATGTGGTTGTTCCGCCCGTTGCTGGAGAACATCCTGTCCGGTGCAGCAACGACCGATGCCATGCTGCGCACGACCACGGCGCCAACCATGTTGCAGGGTTCGCCGAAGGAAAACGTGCTGGCGACAGAGGCAACAGCCCGTGTGAATTTCCGCATTCACCCTCGCGACAGCGTGGAAAGCATTGTCGCCCATGTGCGCGCAGCGGTGGATGACGAGCGCATCGAAATCACCGTGCCGGAGCAATTCTCCCCCGCCTCGCCCGTGTCGAACAGCGCCGCCCCGGGCTACAGCGCGATCCGAAGCGCCATTCTGGCCGGTTTCGGCGACGTTGCGCCTGTGGCGGGCCTGACGATTGCGGCAACCGATGCCCGTCACTACGCGGCGGCGGCAGACGATGCCTACCGCATCAACCCCTTCCTGATTGGCAGCGATGACATCGCCCGCTTCCACGGCACGGACGAACGCCTGTCCATCGACAATCTTGAACGGGGCGTGGTGTTTTACAATACGCTTTTGAGCGGGCTTTAGGTATTTACCGTCAACATCGGCCACAGGGATGCGACCAACAGCAGCGCCATCGTGACGTTGAAGATTTTCAATCGCATCGGATCACGTAGCCATTGGCGCAGCGCCATACCGAACCCCGCCCAGATACCAACGGCAGGCAGGTTGATGGCTGCGAACACAAGTGAGACGATGGCGACGTTGAACGCATAACTGCCGTGAGCCGTGTATGTGGCCATGGCAAATGTCGCCATCATCCACGCTTTCGGATTGACCCACTGGAACGCGGCGGCAGCGAGAAACGACATGGGCTTCGCCTGCCCTTCGGCCACCTTGACCGGCCCGGCATTGGCAATCTTCCAGGCGAGATACAGCATATAGAGACCGCCAACGATCTTGATCGCCAGCAGGATCCACGGAACCTGCGTCACGACGACCCCGATTCCCGCACCGACACAGGCGAGCATCACGCAGAACCCGATGGAGATGCCGAACATATGCGGAATAGTGCGGCTGAACCCGAAGTTCACGCCGGACGCGAACAGCATCACGTTGTTCGGCCCCGGCGTGATGGAGGACACGAGCGAGAAAACGCAGAGCGCCAGAAAGATTTCAAAGGTCATCGGGAGCAACACCGAATTAGGACAGGAAGGCTGACCTATATGGCTAGCCAAGCCATCGCAACGTTAAAGTTTCTGTGGGCCACGATTCATTGCAGCGATACCCGTGCGGCACACTTCCACGACGCCCAGAGGCTGCATGATGGAGATGAACTGGTCGATCTTGCGGCTCCGCCCCGTAATCTCGAAGACGAAATGTCCGAGATCGGCGTCCGATACGATGGCGCCGAACGTCTCCGCCAGCCGCAGTGCCTCCACGCGATGCTCGCCGTTTCCGGCCACCTTCACCAGCGCCAGTTCCCGCTCCAGCGGCTTTTCATGGCCGAGCGCGTAGGCCGTCAGCGTCATGTCCACGACACGGTGGATCGGCACGATACGATCGAGCTGCCGCTTGATCTGCTCAAGCGTGGACGGCGTCGCCTTGGTGACGATGGTGATACGCGACAGGTGTTGCTGCTGCTCCGTCTCGCTCACCGTCAGGCTGTCGATGTTGTAGCCGCGGCCCGAAAACAGCCCGATGACGCGGGCGAGCACCCCCGGCTCGTTGTCCACCACGATGGCCAGCGTGTGCCGCACCGGCACCTCGTCCTGCGGTGCGATAAAGTAAGCCGACGCTGGCGGGCTGACGATTGTGTTCTGGTTCTTGACGGTATCGGTCATGCTGTCTCCACAGTCAGTTTCGGTTTCGGACGGCGGCGCGCAATGGCGATGCCGGCGAGGATGATGGCGAGCGCCAGCGCCGCGTTGGGCGGCAGGCGTTCGCCGAGGAATGCAATGGCCAGATCCCGCGCCGATGACCGGCACGAGAAAGTTGATCTGGCTGGTGAACGACGCACCCGCCCGCTTGATCAACGCAACGACGAGAATGGCCCCCGTCGCAGTCGGCCCCAGCGCGGTATAGACCGCCGCCGACCAGACATGGGGTTCGGCGCGCAGGCTGGACAGGTCCGACATCAGCAACAGGGGCAGCGACAGAACGAACGCCACGCCAAGAAACAGCATGACGGTGGATTGCCACGGCTCGTTCACCAGCGCTTTGGTGATGATCGAATTGACACCGTAACTGATTGCCGCCAACGCAATCGCGTATTGCTGCACCGAATTACCGCTCAGGCTCACCAGCTTGTCCGGCCCCATCAGCACGACGATCCCCACTAGCGCCAGAGCGAAACCGGCGACCGTGTAGCGGTTGGGTCGCTCGTCCTGCGTAAACATTTGCGCCAGCCCGAGCGTGAACAGCGGCATGGTTGCCATCAAAATTGCCGCAATACCCGCATCCACCTCCTGCTGGCCCCACGCGAGCAACGAGAACGGCAACGTGTGGCCGAAGAAGGCGGACGCGGCGATGGCACCCCATACCGCCTTGCACGGCAGCCCGACACCCGACAATCGCCATATCGCCACTAGCGCCAGTGTTGCCAGCAAGAGGCGGAACGACACGACGAACATGGGCGGCAGCACCGTCACGGTAATGCGCGTCATCATGAAGTTGGAGCCGAAGATGAAGGCGAGCAGCACCAGCATGGCATAGTCCCGCCATGGCCGTGTGAACATCTGTTCGCCCGCAACACCCGGTCCCGATACACTACCCCGCATGGCCCGCGCCTGTCCGCACGCTGCCCTAGACCAGCGCCGCACCCTTGGCGTCGATTGCGGTGGCAACCGCCTCGTCCGTCGCTTCGTCCGGCAGCAGCATCTCGTTGTGGGCCTTGCCGGAGGGGATCATCGGAAAGCAGTTGGCGAGCGTCACCACACGGCAATCGAAGATCACCGGCCCCGGCGTTTCGATCATTTCCATGATCGCGTCGTCCAGCTTCTCCGGCTTGCTGCATCGCACGCCAACGCCTCCATAGGCTTCGGCCAGCTTCACGAAATCCGGCATCGCTTCGGTATAGGTGTGCGACAGCCGGTTGCCGTGCAGAAGCTGCTGCCACTGGCGCACCATGCCCATATATTCGTTGTTCAAAATCATGATCTTGATCGGCGCACCGTGCTGCACGGCGCAGGACATTTCCTGAATGCACATCTGGATCGAGGCATCGCCGGCGATATCGATCACCAGCGCATCCGGATGCGCGATCTGCACACCGAGCGCAGCAGGCAAGACCGTAGCCCATCGTGCCGAGGCCGCCGGATGTCATCCACCGGTTCGGCTCCTCGAAGCCGTAGAACTGCGCCGCCCACATCTGGTGCTGGCCCACTTCGGTCGTGATGTAGGTCTTGCGATCCTTCGTCAGCGCATGCAGCCGCTCCAGCGCGTGCTGGGGCATGATCACGTCCTTGTTCGGCGTGTAGTTGAGCGACTTGCGCGCCCGCCAGGTGGCGATCTGCTTCCACCAGTCCTTGGTGTCACCGGTCTGTTCCACCTTGGCCCATTCATCGAGCATGGCATGGAGAACGTGCGTCACGTCACCGATAATCGGAACGTCGACACGCACGACCTTGTTGATGGAAGACGGATCGATATCGATATGAATCTTGATGCTGTCGGGCGAAAACGCATCGAGACGGCCCGTGATACGGTCATCGAACCGCGCGCCGATGCAGACCATCACATCGCAATCGTGCATGGCCATGTTGGCCTCGTACGTCCCGTGCATACCCAGCATGCCGAGCCAGTTGTCGCCGGAGGCCGGATAGGAACCCAGCCCCATCAACGTCGAAGTGATCGGAAAGCCTGTCTCCGCCACCAGCCGCCGCAACAGCTGCGAGGCTTCCAGCCCGGAATTGATGACGCCGCCACCGGTATACAGAATTGGCTTGCGCGCAGCCGGCCATCAGCCGAACGGCTTCGGCAATCGCAGCCGGATCGCCATCCATCTTCGGGCTGTAGCTGGCATCGGCACGAATATCGGTCGGCAGCGTGTAGGTGCCGGTCGCGAACTGAACGTCCTTGGGAATATCGACAACGACCGGTCCGGGACGGCCGGACGTGGCGACGTAGAACGCCTCGTGCAGCACCCGCGCCAGATCGTTCACGTCCTTCACCAGCCAGTTGTGCTTGGTGCACGGCCGCGTGATGCCGACCGTGTCGCATTCCTGAAACGCGTCCGACCCGATGAGCGAGGTGGGCACCTGTCCGGTGATGCAGACGAGCGGAATGGAATCCATCAGCGCGTCCTGCAACGGCGTCACCATGTTCGTCGCCCCGGGGCCGGACGTGACCAGCGCAACGCCGGGCCTGCCGGTGGAACGGGCATAGCCCTCAGCCGCATGGCCAGCGCCCTGCTCGTGGCGCACGAGAATGTGGCGGATACTGTCCTGCTGATGAAGCTCGTCGTAGATCGGCAACACGGCCCCGCCGGGATAGCCGAAAATGTCTTTCACACCGTTATCCACCAGCGCGCGAATAACCATCTCCGCGCCCGTCATTTCCATGGAATCCATCTGCTCACCGTCTTTGTTCGTGTCGCTCATCATTCCCAACCGCCTGTGCGGCTCCCTTCCTGCGCCCGAACCTCTCGCGTTCAGGCAATAAAAAAGGCCCCCGAGGGAGCCTTGCGCGCGTCAACGGTGCCGGTGGGCTATTCAGCCACCGCGCCGACGCGCCGTCCTACTACAATAAGAAGTGTCGTCATGGTGCATTCACCGACTTCGGTTGTGTTATTGACAATACAGCGCCGGAAGCGACCGTCAAGCGCGCTCATGGGGCGAAACCCGACTGCCATGTGCCGTCCATCTGGCCGCGAAACCACGTCGATTGCCGCTTGGCGTATTGCCGGGTTGCAGCGATCAGCTTGGCCAGCCCTTCCGCTCGCGTCAGATCGCCGTCCAGCATCGCCCCGATTTGCGCCACGCCGATGGCTTTGGAGACTGTAGCTTCCGGTGGCAGGACGAGCGCACGCAGGGCTTCCACCTCCGCTATCGCTCCGTTCCGCAACATCCAGTCAGCCCGCGCGGCAATGCGGGCGTGCAGCACCGGTCGCGGCGGTTCGACGATGACTTTCTCCAACGTCCACCCGTCCAGAATGGCAGGCTGTATGGCGCGGTGATGCTCTACGAGCGGCGTGCCCGTGGACAACACGACCTCCAGCGCCCTAGCGATGCGCTGGCCGTCGCTGGGCCGTAGGACAGCCGCCCCCTCGGGGTCTTTTGCAGCAAGCTCCCCGTGAAGCGCTTGCGCGCCATCTCGCACCAGACGTTGCCGCACCTCGGCGCGGACGGCAGCGTCGATCTGCGGCACGGGCGATAGCCCCTGTTCCAGCGCGCGGAAATAAAGCCCTGTGCCACCGACAAAGATAGGCACCACATCGCGGCCCGCCAACCCGTCCAAAAGCACACCCACATCCTCCCCCCAGCGGGCGACCGAATAAGGCTGCTCGAGCGGAGCGTGGCCGTAAAGTCGGTGTTCGATCCCATGCATCTCGTCGTCGGACGGACGCGCGGTCAACACCTGCAAAACCGGGTAGACCTGCATCGAGTCCGCATTGACGATGACCGCCTCGCGCCCGGAAGCCAGTACGGCACGCGCCTGCTCCAAGCGCGAAGGCCGACTTGCCGCTGGCGGTTGGTCCCGCTATCAAAATGGCGTGCGGATCGCTCACGCGCTGTCTCCGTTCTCGCATCCCCCTCCCGAATGCACGGAATTGCGCTATGCCTCAACGTATTGCGACGCTCATTGCCAACCCGAACGAACCGTGTCTCGACGCCGGCCTGATCGAGCGGGTTTGCGCCGCGACCGGTGGCCGGTTGCTCGACATACTTGCTGAAGGCATTGCCTGCGACATTGCTATCGACAACGAGACAACGCGTGACATGATTGTGAGCGCTCTTTCAGGCGCACCGGTCGACGTGGTGATTCAAGATGCCGAAGGTCGCCGCAAACGCCTGCTCATCGCCGATATGGACTCCACCATGATCGAGCAGGAATGTCTCGACGAACTGGCCGCAGCCGCAGGCTCCGGCGAGGCCGTGGCCGCCATCACCGCGAAAGCCATGGCAGGCGAGATCGCCTTTGAACCGGCACTGCGCGAACGGGTGGCGACCCTGGCGGGCAAACCGGCCAGCCTGATCGACACGGTGCTGAAGGAGCGCATCACCCATACATCGGGCGGCGCGACACTGGTTGCGACTATGCGAAAAAATGGCGCGTTCTGCGCGCTCGTCTCGGGCGGCTTCACGCAGTTTACGAGCGCTGTGGCCGATAAGCTGGGCTTCGATGCCAACCGCGCCAACACTTTCGCTATCGAAAACGGCCTGTTTACAGGCGACGTTATCGACCCGATTCTCGGGCGTGACGCTAAAGTGGAAGCGCTGGACGCCTTTTGCGCATCACAAAACATGATGCGCGCCGATGCGTTAGCTGTGGGCGACGGCGCGAATGACCTCGGAATGCTGTTGGCCGCCGGCACGGGCGTGGCGCTGCATGCAAAACCCGTCGTAGCCGAAACGGCACCGCACCGCATCGACCACGGTGACCTGACGGCGCTGCTCTATATACAGGGCTACTGTCAGGCGGAGTTCGTGGTCTAGCTCAGGTCCAACACGACGAAGCTAAGCTGGCCGTCCGGCGCGGCGACGAGAAGCAAGGCTTTCTTGCGCCCGTCCTTCCGCAATTCCTCGAGCCGGGATTGGACTTCCGCCGGAGAAGCAACGGCCTCCTGTCCGATCTCGGACACGACTGACCCGGCTTTGATGCCCTTCTCTTCGGCAGTCGAACCTTCCTCGACCTCGACAATGAGAACGCCATTGACGCCCTCATCGATACCGATTTCCGTCCGCGCGGCATCTGTCAGATCGGAGAACGTCAGGCCCAAAGCACTCACAGTTTCAGCCTCATCTTCCGATGTCGCTTCACTATCGGCCATTGCTGCAGCTTCACCGTCTTCAAGACGACCTAACGTGACCGGAACCGTTACCCGCTCACCTTTCCGTAAAACGATCACATCGACCGCCTTGCCGACCGCCGTTTCGGCCACGATACGGGGCAGATCGCGCATTTCGCTGATGGGCTTATCGTCAAATACGAGAACCACATCGCCGACCTGGATCCCGGAATTCTTTGCCGGCCCCTTATCGGTCACGCCCGCTACGAGCGCGCCCTGTGCGATGACCATGCCAAGCGATTCGGCAATGTCGTCCGTTACCGGCTGGATGGACACACCGAGCCAGCCACGGCGGGTCTCGCCGAACTCACGCAACTGCTCCACCACATTCGTTGCCAAGTCCGCAGGTACCGAAAAGCCAAGTCCAATGGAGCCGCCGGAAGGCGAGATGATCGCCGTGTTGATGCCGATGACCTCGCCGTCCATGTTGAACAGCGGCCCGCCGGAATTGCCGCGGTTGATTGCGGCGTCGGTCTGGATGAACGCATCGTATGGTCCGGAACGGATGTCGCGGTTGATCGCCGACACGATGCCGAGCGTCACCGACGAGCCCTGCCCAAACGGGTTGCCGATCGCCATAACCCAATCGCCCACGCGCGATGCGGCGGAACTGCCGAACTTTACCGCCTGCAATTCCTTGGCAGGCTCTACCTTGAGCACGGCAATATCCGTCTTCGGGTCCGTGCCGATCACTTCCGCCTGCAATTCGGTCCCATCGGTGAACTCGATGGTAATCTCGTCGGCATCCGCAATCACGTGGTTGTTGGTGATAATGATACCGGACGGATCGATCACGAAGCCGGAACCGAGCGACTGCACACGGCGCGGGCGGCGCGGCTGGTTGCCTTCCTGCTGCTGCTTGAAGAACTCGTCGAAGAAGTCCTGAAACGGCGATCCGTCCGGCACACGCGGGCGTGGCGCAGCGCCGGAATTGCCATCGGACCCGGCGACATTCTGTGCCGTGGAAATGTTGACGACTGCCCCGATCAACTCGTCTGCCAGATCGGCGACTGATGCAGGCCCGGCGGCATGGGCCGGCGCCACGAACGCAGTGACGGATGCGCCACCGAAACTGAGTGCAAGTGCCACGAAGGTGGCCTTGAGAGGCAACCGGATCGGATTGAAACGTGTCATTATGCTGTCAGTCTCCCTGAAACGAATGTCGGCACGGTTTTCACGCTGTGCGGACAGGAAAAGTCGATTTGGTGGCGGCGCGATGAATTCCGCGTGACCATACGCGGTCAGCCCCGCGCGAGCCAAACGAGAAAAACGCCAGCGCATAGGCCGATAAGCCCGGCCTGTCGCAGGGCGCTTTCCTCCGATTCAGCAATTTTCGCAGCCATGCGCCGGGCAAACCCCGGCGCGCCTGCATAAATCGCCCCTTCGATGGCCAGAAACGCGCCGATGATGCTCAAGATATCGACCATCGGCGCGGTCAGTCAGGGTCAGTTACCGGCAGTCGGCCGGGTCACTGCACCATTGGCATCGCGGAAAAAGCGGAAGAACTGCGAGTCAGGCGAAAGAACCAAGGTCGTGTCACTGTTCTCAAGCGCTTCACGATAAGCGGCCATCGAACGATAGAACTCGAAGAATTCAGGGTCTTTCGTGAAGGCCTCCGCGAAAATGCGGTTGCGCTCCCCCTCGCCCTCACCGCGCAGCACCTCGGCTTCACGCTGGGCTTCGGCCTGAATTTCCACTACCTGACGGTCCGCATTGGCACGAATACGCCGCGCCGCTTCCTGACCACGGGCACGCAGACGTTCGGCTTCGGCAAAGCGCTCCGCTTTCATCCGCTCGAAGGTCTGTTCGGACACTTCGCTGGTCAAGTCCGTCCGGCGAATACGCACATCGACAATGTTGATGCCAAGATTGTCGGCCTCCGGGCGCAACTGGTCGCGCACTTCGCGCATCATCGCGGAACGCTCTTCGGACAATGCCGACTCAAAACCGCGCAGGCCGTAAGTCCGGCGCAAGGCGGCGTCGAGACGGGTGCGGAGACGGGCTTCGGCCTGTTCCTGCGAGGCGGAAACACGCTCGCGGAACTTCTGTGGGCTGGCAATTTTGTAGGTCAAAAATGCATCGACCTCGTAGAACTTACCGCCGGAAACCTGAACGCGAATGTCGTCAAGATCAAAGCGCAACAGGCGGTCATCCACCAGCAACACTTCATCGAGACCGATGAAGCCGAGCGGTATCTTGAAATACAGACCGGGTTCCGTTTCCACGCGCTTGATTTCACCAAACCGTAGAACGAGTGCCTGTTCGCGCTCGTTCACGATGAAAACGGCACTCCACACGACCAGCAGCAGCGCAATGACGCCCGCTGCGATCAATCCCAAACGATTGCTCATCAGTTGTTACCTTCGGCGTTGGTGCTGTTGTTGTTGCGACGCTGCTGCACTTCCGGCAACGGCAGGTAAGGCACGACGCCCGTGCCGCCACCCGAACCGCCTGATTCCATGATGATCTTGTTGGAATCGCGCAGAACGTCTTCCATCGTTTCCAGGAACAGCCGTTTGCGCGTCACTTCCGGTGCCTTGGCATATTGCTCATAGACCGAAAGGAAACGCTGCGCCTCACCTTCGGCCTCCTGAACGATACGGTTCTTGTAACCGGCTGCGTCTTCGCGGATCTGCGCCGCTTCACCGCGCGAGGCACCCAGCTGCTTGTTCCGGTACTGGTTGGCCTCTTCCTGGAACTGGTCCTCGTTCTGTTCGGCGCGCTGCACCTCGTCAAAGGCCGCGGCCACTTCGGTTGGCGGGGCCACGTCCTCGATGTTCAACGAGCGAATGGCGATGCCGGCACCGTAGTCGTTCAGCGTTTCCTGCAGAATGGCGCGCACGTCCTCGGCGATGCCCTCACGGTCATCACGGAACACGTCCTGCGCGGTGCTGCGACCGACGATTTCGCGCATCGCGCTTTCCGCGACTTCGCCGACCATGCCTTCGGGGTCGCTGACATTGAACAGGAAGTTCTTTGGATCTTCGACGGAATAAAGCACCGAAAACGCCACATCGACGATGTTCTGATCACCCGACAGCATCAAGCCCTGCTCAGAGCCGCCGCGACCGGTGGAGCCGATATTGACCTGCCGCTCGGTGATCTTGATCTTTTCGGTCGACTCGAAAGGCCACCATGCAAAATTGAGGCCGGCACCCTCAATATCGTTTTTCGGTTTCCCGAACACGGTTTCGACTGCTAATTCGTCGGCATCCACCTGATAGGCTGCCGTGAACACATAAAACCCGACAAGAACGACCGCGATCAGGCCAAACAATGCCGGAGAGAAGGAAACACCGCCGCCTCCACCGCCGCTGCCGCGACCGCCGGGAAAGGCGTTTTTCAAGCGGTCCTGACCGCGACGCAGAATTTCTTCCAGATCCGGTGGCTGATTGCCGCCGCCAGGGCGTTGGGGACCACGCGGTCCTCCGCCCGACCCGCCAGGATTGCCGCGCGGTGGCTGGCCCCAGGGACCGCCATTGTTGCCGCCGCCGCTTCCGCCGCCATTGGCACCACCGCCACCAGTCTGATTGCTCCAGGGCATCGCTTGTCCTTATCAGTGCGGCCATTCAAACGAAATGCCGCTGGTTATATCGGATAGTCGAAGACACCCGCATTGTTGAGGATGGTATAGGGACCACAGCCCGCGCTTTCAACGCGCGCAGCCGCCGAAACATGCGTCATGGTGACGGTTACAGCCGCTCCCACACCTCATATTTGGTCGCGGACGTATCATTCGGGCCTTCGGGCACTGTTTCGCACGACATCTGCGTCCATTCCGGTTCGGACGGCAGGGGGAAGAACGTGTCCCCGTCCGGCGTCGCCAGAACCCGCGTAAGATGGAGCTTGTCGCACAGTTCCGAGGTGAGCCGGAAAATCTCGCCACCTCCGATGATGGCGATGGACGGCGCCCCCGTCGAAGCACCGATAGACTGAGCCAGCGTCATGGCCTGTTCGATGTCCTTGGCGACGACCGCGCCTTCCGCCTGCCAGTTCCGGTCTCGGGTGACGACGATCGACGTGCGCCCCGGCAACGCCTCGCCGATGGACTCGAAGGTCTTGCGCCCCATCACCATCGGCCGCCCAATAGTGAGAGCGCGAAACCGTTTCAGGTCGGCAGAAAGCCGCCACGGCATCCCGCCATCCGCACCGATGACACCGTTTTCCGCAACCGCGACTACCATTTCGACAGGTAAGGTCAAACCGCAACCGCCGCCTTGATATGCGCTTGGGGCTCATAGCCTTGCAGGTCGAAATCCTCAAAGGTGAATGCAAACAAGTCGGTCACGTCGTGGTTCATCCGCATCACCGGCAGGTCACCCGGTAGGCGTGAAAGCTGCTCCCGCGCTTGCTCGAAATGGTTGGCGTAGAGATGCGCGTCACCCAGCGTATGCACGAACTCCCCCGGCTTCAGCCCCGTCACCTGCGCCACCATCATGGTGAGCAACGCGTATGACGCGATGTTGAAGGGCACGCCGAGAAAGATGTCACCGGACCGCTGATAAAGCTGGCACGACAATTTGCCGTCCGCCACGTAGAATTGGAACAGGCAGTGGCACGGCGGCAGCGCCATGTCGTCCACCAGCGCCGGGTTCCACGCCGTCACCATCAGCCGCCGCGAATTGGGGTTGGTGCGGATTTGTTCGACCACCTGCGTGATCTGGTCCAGCGTGCCGCCGTCCGGCTTCGGCCAAGACCGCCACTGAACCCCATAGACCGGACCGAGATCGCCATCATCGTCCGCCCATTCGTCCCAGATACGGACGCCATTCTCACGCAGATAGGCGATGTTGCTGTCGCCTTTCAGGAACCACAGCAATTCATGGATGATCGAGCGCAGATGCAGCTTTTTCGTCGTGGTGACGGGAAACCCTTTCGACAGGTCGAACCGCATCTGTGTGCCGAAGATCGACCGCGTGCCCGTGCCCGTCCGGTCACCACGGTCGATGCCGTTGTCAAGGACGTGCTGGAGGAGATCGAGGTACTGGCGCATGGATACACGAATCCAGACGAGCAGACGGGAGTCGAATCCCTTTGGGGTAAATCCCCTGCTTTCGGCTGGCTCGCACTGGACATGGTTAATTCATGCCCTAGCGTGTGCGCCAAGGCGTCGCACGACCGGCGGCTTCATCAGGAGGATTTTTCATGACGAGCAAACTGGACGAAAAAGTCGGCAAATATATAGACGATTATAAGAGCAAGATCGGCGACGATATAGATGTCGATCTGCTCCGCAAGGTCACCAAAGGCTGTGGCCCGACAATTTATCAACGCGATTCCGAAACCGTGTCCGGCGGCGATCCGGAGGAAATGGAGCGCGTGGTCAAGAATTTTGCCATGAAGAAGCTTGGCGTGTCTGACCATGAAAAGGCGAAGGCGGCGGTTGATGCGGCGCTGGAACGCTACGGCAAATCCAACCGCACGAAATACCGGGCGGTCTTCTATTATCTCGTCACGAAAGAGCTCGGCAAGGAAAGCGTTTACGGCTGATTTTGGCCTCTGACGCGGCAGTCGCGCCTAGCGTGCGGCTGCCTGCTCTTCGAGCTCCGGCCAGTTCTCGTTTGCTGTTTCAACAAACTTGTCTCTCTCGCTTTCCCAGCGCCGTTTGATCGGCTGGTCGAAGTTCAGATAGAGCTTGTCATTATAGACCGTGAACGCATCCGGCTCCGTCTTGGCCAGTTGCCCACGCGCTGCCGCAAACGCGCAATAACCGCCATATTGCGGCGCATATCGCGCCGGGTCGGCCAGGAACGTCGCGCGACTCTCGTCCGACGCGAAGTGCCACAACACCCCGTTCCATTCCGCGCTGTGCGCCGCGCTTCCTTTCACTGCGGCGTCCTTCTCGAAATAGCCGACAGGGTCGTAGCCATTGATCGCCACCCCCGGCGTGGTACCCTGAAACACGGCACCGGCCAGCGCGGGCGACATAAACTGCATGTAGGCAAAAACCGCCGCCGCCGCGATGGCAGCAACGAGGATGGGAATAGCGCGTCGTTTGGTCATTGCTGTGTCCTGAAGTGCGGCGGTGCAGGTTACCGATACCGGCGGGCCTGTTCACGCACCACCCCGTGTTCATCAAACCCGCGTCACTTCCCTACCAAGACGCGCCCTTTGCAAACACGCTCCAGCCATCCTATATCGGTCGTGCCGGAGCGATCCGGATATGGCGATAAACGGTCTGTGTAATAAACCATTCGGACCCGGGGGCGGTACCCGGCGCCTCCACCAAAGTGCCTCGACAGGCGTTTTGGCGGGGGCGAAACAGGATCGACGAGGGTGTAAAGACAGTGCTTTTGCTCGGCATGGTACCCACCGATATCGGGCCATTTAGTAGTTGCAAATGACAACTATGCGGAAGCACGGATCGCCGCGTAAGCGGTGCTAAGTCTTCAAATTAAGCCCCTGCGGTTCGCACTGTAGGGCGGGGTCCGGAGGCACCTGGCAACAGAAGCCTTCACTTTTCTTTTCCGCCATTTGCGAATGCCGCACCACTTTGCGTTGCCCCCTGTTCGCGCCTGTTGCATGGTGCGCCAACACTCGACCCACGGCTCTGGAGCCAGTTTCCCATGTCCAACGACACCAAACCGCCGGAGCCGGAAGACCTCATCCGCTACGATGTGCTGGCGCAGGAAGCCTTGCGGTCTGTTGTGCGTAAGGTCTTGACGGAAGTGGCCCGCACCGGCCTGCCAGGCGACCATCATTTCTACATCACCTTCGATACAACGGCATCCGGTGTGCGCATGTCGTCGCGCATGAAGGAAAAATATCCAGAGGAAATGACGGTCGTGGTTCAGCACCAGTATTGGGATCTGGAAACCACTGAACATGGCTTTTCCATCGGGCTTTCCTTCGATGGCATACCGGAAAACCTGCTGGTCCCCTTCCCCGCAATTCGCGGTTTCTTCGACCCGTCCGTCCAGTTCGGTCTGCAATTCGACACGCCGCCGGACGAAGCTGCGGAAAACGGCGGGACTGTGAGCGAAATAACGACGGCTACTATAGGCGCTCTGCCAGCACCGACCCTAAAAGAGAGCGATGGCGATGATGCGGATGCGTCACCCGCCTCGGCGGACGTCGTGTCGCTGGACGCTTTTCGCAAGAAATAGCCCGTGGGGCGCAAGCGGTCCGTATCCATCGACGGCCACGGCACGTCCGTATCACTCGAAGATGAATTCTGGGACGAACTCAAATCCATTGCTTTCACTGAGAACGTGTCCCTTGCAGCGCTTATCGCCCGTATCGACCGGGAGCGCGGAACCAAACATGCTCTGTCGTCAGCGTTGCGGTTGCACGTTCTCAAGACGTTGAAGGCGAACGCCTAGTCGGTCCCGCCGAGGCTGCGGAAATCCAGCTGTGGTTCGGTCTCCACAGGCGGGCGCAACCGGTCCAATGCTTCCTGCGCGCGACTGCGAAGTTCTTCGTCTCGCTCAAGCGCCCGTTGCAGTTGCAGCCGACGTTCAGCCTGCGCCTGCCGTTCGGCCTCGGCATCGCGTGCCGCTTCCTGCTCGCGCTCCAGCAAACGCACCCTTTCCGCTTCCACCCGCTCCCGCTCCAGCCGCGCGGCTTCTTCTGCTTCACGAGCGGCTTTCTCTTCCGAAAGCTGTTGGGCCAGCGCCTTCAATTGATACAGACGCACCGTGTCCGCGATGCGCTGCCGCTGGGCGATGGCTGATTGTCTGGCCGCAAACTCGCGCTCGCGCCGTTCGGTGAGGCGCATGTTGAGAAACGTCTCGAACTCCGTCGAGTCGACGGCGACATCGGGCGCGCCACCCCCGCCCGTCACAGCGATGGACACACCGGGCGTCGAACCGACGACCGCTTCACGCGCAGGGTCGAACGTGGCGTCCAGCCGCGCCTCGTATGTGCGGGACGCCAGATCGTAGCGCCCGCGCCCGATGGCGCTCACATTGCCGCTCAAAAGCGGCACGTTGTCCACCCGGGCTGCGCCGCCCGCAACCGCAACCGCGACCTGCGTTTCACCGAAATCCAACCCGCCGGCGAGTGCGGAACGGACGATAGCGCCTGCTTGCGCCGGAAGGTCGGCATCGGCGGTCGCATCCGCCGCTTGCAGTGCTATTTGCAGGGTTTTAGTCGACACACCCTGCAGCACACCACTCGTCAGCCGCGCACTCCCGCTGCCTGTCAGGGTCGACAGCAGGCTTTCACCCTCCCCTGCCGACGCCTCGAAACTGCCGGACCCGTCCAGTCGTCCGGTCGCAAAATCTGGCAGATCGAAGGCCGCTTCGATGTCTGCGATATTGGCCCCGCTTACGGACACCGTGCCGCTGACAAGATTACTGGCACCGCTACGCGCAAGTGAGATATCGCCTTCGACCACGCCATCGAGCCAACGCCCGCTGGCGTCTCGAATAGCCAAATCCCCATCTTCGAGTATGACCTGTCCGCGCGCATCGCGCACCGGCGGAGCGCCCTCCTGCGGCAGCGACAGTTCGGCGACTGACAGATCAACCATGCCACTCAAACCATCGAACAACTGTTGGTCGCTCAACACGCTATCGGCCACGATGGCGGCAGACAGGGCGTCCACAGTCAAGCTGCCACTCAGCACTGACTTTCCATCCAGGCCCGACTCTACGGCAATGCGACCGGTGACGTTCGAACCAGCAACCGTGCCGGATATCGCGTCCGCCGCGAAACCGTTTTCAGCTAATGCCAACTGCATGGACGACTTCAAGCCATGGCCTTCGCCGAACCCAGGCAGCGGCAGGCCGGATATGGCGACAAACGGGTCGAGGTCGGTGGCATCCGCCGTGACTGCCAACTGGCCGGACGGGCGCAATGCGCCGTGCCTTAGTGCGAAGGTCAGGTCCCCGGCCGCGGTCGCGTAACCGGTTCGCATGGTCAGGGTCGCGTCGCTGCGGAAAGGACCGTCCAGAGGACCATTCAGTGCGAGGCGCAACGCCCCGCGTCCGCTCTCCACACCAGCGATGACCGGCACACCCACCTGCGCCAGCATGGCCGACGCATTGTCCGCCTGTAGCACCAGCCGTGCATCCAGCCTGCTCAGCGGTGACACCTTCACGGAAAGATCGACTTCCGTTCCAGAAATCTCTCCAGCCCCGTCGATCTCAACCGATCCTCCATCGGCTTTCACGTCGAACACGAGGTCGGTCTGCCCGTAAAGCGCAGCATTGCTGATCGGGGCATCCAGCGAAATGGTGTCCGGCAACCGCTGGTCGAGCAGCGCCAGAGCATCGCCGATTTCATTGGCGGACAAGGCCACCGTCATGGTGCCCGATTTCGGCAGCGCGGCACCGTCGAACCCCACCAGCCGCCCGTTGGCCGAAACGGCAACGCCCGCCAGATCGCCGATTTCGAGCAATTCGATATCGAGCACATCCTCCAGCAGCCCGACACGGGCAACGACCTTGTCTGCGCTCAAACCGTCATAGAGCGCGCGCGCCACATCGAGGTCGACCCGTAAGTCATGGCCCGCCGTCACCGCACCGCTATCAGTGCCCGCAAACAAAGCGGCCCATGCCGCCAGCTGGTCGAAATCGGCCTGTTTGCCGCGCAGGGTCAGATCGATCAAATCGCGCTCTGCCTGCCCGGCTTCCCGTACCAACGCGCCCTGCAACCGCGAGCCATCAAGGATGATCTCCAGATCGTCGAGCCTGAACGCGCCGTTGCCGATCTCCGCCTTCGCTTCGAATCCGGCATTCCGCATCGCGCTGATGACAACGTCGTCCCCCGCACCGAGCCACTTGGAAAAGCCCGAAGGCTGGCTCGATGCCAGCGCCAGATCACCCGAAAAACCGAGCGACGGATCAAGTGACAACACACCATCGGCACGCAATTCCGTGCGTCCGGGGAGCTGCGCTTCCAGCCCGCTCACCTGCCAGCTCTGTTGTCCCGCAACCGGACGGATTTGCACCTTTACATCGCGCACGATCGTATCGCCGGCGACGATTGCGGGCAGTTCGACCTCGACGACACCCTTGGCTGCGAAACGAGGGATGTCTCTCAGCGCTTCGGCTAATGCCTCAAGGCGCTGCTCGACCGTCTGTCCCTGCGCGCTGTCCTGCGCCACACCTAGTGTCGCCTCGAGGCGCGCCACGTCCACCTGCTGACCCTGCGCCCGCAACACAAAAGACGGCACCTCATCGAGCGTCGCCTGTCCGGAACCGGTGATCGTATACGGGTCTTCCGCCGCCCCGATTTCCATTTCATAGGCGGGCACGAGCAACAGATCGGGGGTGACGTCGAGGTCGGCCTCCACCCGAACCGGCAAGCCAATGCCTGCGCTGTCACGTGGAAAGTCGATACGGTCCTGCGCAGTCTGTTCCGGCGCGCGATTGATCCGAAGCAGCCCCGTTAAATGCGGCAGCCCGTCACTTAGATCGAGGGGGCCATCGAATATCAGGTCGAACGGTCGGGATTGCGGCTCCACCGAGGCCTTGAGCGTGATGCCCCCCGCCTCACGCCACTGGCCGGTCGAAAGGCCAAGCCGCACCCGCTCCCCCTGCCAGGTGACAAACCCGTCGCCACGCCATGGGCCGTTCAACGCATCCGCAGAGGCCGTCGCATCGATATCTCGCAGTATCACCTCACGTTCGATCCGCGCGTCGACGAAGCGAATGACCCCATCGGTAATCGTGATATTCTCTACTGCCACTGTGCCGCCAACAACCACACCGTCTCCGGCATTGCCGGCCAGCCGCCCATTCTCGTCGATACGCAAATTTATCCGTGGGGCGTCCAGCCGCATGTCGCGGATGACCACGTCGCCCTTCAACAGCGGAGCCGGGTCGAGGTCCATACCGAACGACGCAGCCAGCAGGTGCGGTGCATCCGCCGGACCCACGCGCACATCAGTAAATGTGATGGACGGCGTCGGCAGCAACCGTGCCGAGGTGGCGCCACGCACCTCCACCCGCTGCCCAAGCACACGGCTCGCTTCGGCTTCGAACTGTGTCTTGAAGCGGTTCCAGTCCACAAAAGGCGGCACGATGAATGCAGCCGCGATCAGCAGCACGACCAGCGACCCGACCCAGGCGAAAACCCTCATCGGGCGCTACCGTATAATGCGAAGCGAACCGTCAAAACGCGCCTCAAACCACCTTGCCGGGGTTCATGATATTGTGCGGGTCCAGCGCCGTCTTGATGGTCCGCATCACGTCCGCACCCGTGCCGTGCTCCAGTTGCAGGAACCGCCGCTTGCCCTGCCCGATGCCGTGTTCTCCCGTGCAGGTGCCATCCATTGCAATCGTCCGCAGGTTCAACCGCTCGATCATCGTTTCGGCCCGCGCCACCTCGTCGGCATCGTCCATCATGATGAGTGGCGAGACGTGAAAATTGCCGTCCCCCACATGCCCGATGATCGGCGCGATAAGGCCGAGTTCTTCCACATCGGCCACCGTTTCCGCCAAACAATCGGCAAGTCGTGAAATTGGCACGCAGGCATCGGTCGCGATGCCGCGACACCCCGGACGGTGGGCGAGCATGGCGGGATAGGCGTCGTGGCGCGCTTTCCACAAACGGTTGCGCTCCTCTGTCGTGGAGACCCATGCCACGGGCGAGCCATTATTCTCCAACGCGATCTCGGAAAATTGCTCGGTCTGTTCCGCGACGCTGATATCGGTGCCGTGAAATTCCACAAACAGCGTCGGCGTGTCGGCATAGTCGAGGCCGGAATAGGCGTTCATGCAGCGCGTCATGAGGGCGTCCGCAAGCTCAATCCGCGCCAGCGGCAGGCCGACCTGCATCGCCATGATCGTCGCGTTGCATGCGTCGACGACGGTTGGAAACTGGCAGGCACCGGCGGATATATTTTCCGGTATGCCATACAGTTTCAGCGTCAGTTCGGTGATGATACCGAGCGTCCCTTCCGCGCCCACCAGCAGCCGCGTCAGGTCATAACCCGACGACGATTTACGCGCGCGCGAAGCGGTCCGCACGATCTGCCCGTCCGGCATCACGGCGGTTATGGAAATCACATTGTCCCGCATCGTGCCATATCTTACAGCATTGGTGCCCGACGCGCGCGTTGCCGCCATGCCGCCAAGCGAGGCGTTGGCACCGGGGTCGATGGGAAAGAACAATCCTTGGTCGCGCAGATGCACGTTCAGTTCTTCTCTCGTCACACCGGGCTGGAGCGTCACGTCGAGGTCTTCCGCGTTGACCGACAAAATTGCGTTCATACCCATCAGATCGACGCAAATACCGCCAGCGGGCGCGTTCACGCCGCCTTCCAGTGATGTGCCGGTGCCGAAGGGAATGACCGGCGCGCGATGCTCGGCGCACACGCGTACGATATCCGCCACCTCCTCAGTCCGTTCGACGAACACTACGGCATCCGGCAACTGGGCGGGAATATAGGTCGTGGTGTGGGCATGTTGTGCCCGCAAATCCGCCCCGGTCGAAAGCCGCTCGCCAAAACGCTGTTTCAAAATCCCGATGGCCGCAGCGATGCCGTCTTCGTTGCGTTGTGCGTCCTGCAAATCGGCAAGTGCCACGTGTATGGTCCCTTCGTCGGCGCGGATGGGCGCGGAAGTCGATATGGAAGGCAGCATTCGCTTGAAAAAACGACCGCCTTGAGGCACCAAACCTAGCATACGGGCCACCACCGTCCACCAGCTTGGGGATGCGGTATTTTACAGGTCCGGTCAAAGGGGGCAGCGTGACGGATTCCACCGCGCCGGTGCAGACGATCGAACCGCAATGGATAGACTTCAATGGCCATCTGAACATGGCCTATTACAATGTTCTGTTCGACCGCGGCATGGACCATTTCTTCGATAATTGGGGCTTGGGCGAAGCCTATCGGGAGCGCACCGGCTCAACGACTTATTCTGCCGAAGCCCATGTGAAATATCTGCGCGAACTGCATCTGGAAGACCGTGTGCAGGTGCGCCTGCGTTTGCTTGACCACGACGCCAAGCGTATCCACACCTTCGCATGGCTGCACCACGCCACCGATGGCTGGGTCGCCGCCACATGCGAGGTGATGACGCTGCATGTGGACCAAAAAGCACCGGGCGGGCCCAAGGTCGCGCCGATGCCGGACGCTATATTGAATGCGCTAAAAGCCACTGCGGAAGCCGAGGCATCGCTCGGCCCTGTAGAGGAAGCCGGTCGCCCTATGGCCATCCGGCGGTGAACCGGACCGGCACGGCAAGCGGAGACGGCCCGTGCTGAAACTGCTGCGTGACCTGCCCGCAACCATCGTCGCTGCGGTGCTGCCGAACACACAACGCTTCATGCGCTCGCGTGAGCCGCAGGTCTGGCTTGCCTGCACGATCATCGGCTTGTTGGTGGCAATCGCCGCCGTCATATTCCGTCTCGCTATCGATTTGGTGCAAAGCCTCTGGCTGCCCGATGCGATCGAGCGCGTGGCTTCGGCGGCTGAGAATGTTCACTGGGTGTGGATCATCGCCGTGCCGACGCTCGGTGGCTTGCTCGTCGGCTGGATGCTGGAAACGCTGCTGCCCGCAAGGCGCACGGGGGGTGTTGCGGATGTCATCGAGGCCCGCGCCCACGGCGGGCGCAATATCGAACTCATGCCGGGTCTTGCCACCGCTGGCATCAGCGCATTTTCTCTCGGTGTCGGCGCAAGCGCGGGGCGTGAGGGGCCGATGGTGCATCTGGGTGCCACCATTGCGACCACGCTCGCCCACAAGTTCTCGTTTCCAGATTGGGGCCGCCGCACATTGCTGGCATGCGGGGTGGGCGCGGCGATTTCGGCTTCGTTCAATGCGCCCATCGCGGGCGTGCTGTTTGCCCACGAAGTCGTGCTGCAACATTATGCCAAACGGTCTTTCGTGCCAATCGTCATTGCCTCCGCGATCGGCACCATCGCTTCGCGGTTATGGTTCGGGGATGAGGTGGCCTTCGCCATTCCCGACTACCAGATCACATCCTACCTCGAATTCCCCGCCTTCGCCCTGCTCGGCCTCGTCTGCGCTGCCGTAGCCATCCTGTTCCAGTTTGCGCTGGTCGGAACGGACCGCGTGGCCCGCACGCTTGTGCTGCCGTTGTGGTCGCGGCCGGCCATCGGCGGGTTCATGGTCGGGTTGATCGCCCTCGCCTTCCCGCAGGTACTGGGCGTCGGCTACGAGGCGACGGGTCAAGCGCTCACCAACCAGATCCCCCTGGCCATTCTGTTGGCGTTGATCGTCGCAAAGGTGGCGGCCACATCCATCACGCTGGCCTCGCGTTTCGGTGGAGGCGTGGTGTCGCCCTCTCTTTATGTGGGAGCGATGACCGGTTCCGCATTCGGGCTGATGGCAGCTTACGCCTTCCCCGAACTGGCGTCCTCGAATGGGCTTTACGCAATCCTCGGCATGGCGGCCGTCGCTGCCGCCGTCATCGGCGCGCCCATTTCCACCGCCGTCATGGTGTTCGAACTGACCGGCGGTTACACGCTCTCCATCGCACTGTTGCTCACCGTTTCCATCGCGGTCGGCATCAACCAGGCTGTGTCGGGGCGTTCCTTTTTCCAGTGGCAGTTGGAAAGCCGTGGCCTGCTTGTGATGGACGGACCGCACAAGTTCGTCGTCCGCAACACAACCGTGGCATCCTTCATGACAATGCTGGGTGAAGACGAGCCATCTCTACGCGACACCGAAGACCAACGCCCCGTACTGCGTCCGGATACGACGCTGGAAACGGCGCTACGCATTTTCGATGAAAGCGGACAGTCGCGGTTGCTCGTCTGCAAGGCTTCAGACGACACATATATTGTCGGCAGTACGACTCAGAATGCAGCACTACACGCCTACAATCAGGCGCTGGTCGATATCAGTGTAGAAGAACACCGATAGTATCAAATTCAATATGGATTGAATGTTACGGGTATGAATTTCCATCTATGTTGATGGTGTCGCTGTGTGGCGACTTTTTTTGGACCTTTCGGGAACGACCTAACGTCCAAGGCATTTCTGATACTCAAATCCAAACGGAAATGAGTTTCATATGACAAACACAACCAAGAACTTTTTCGCAACCGTCGGCGTGGCTGCCTTGCTTTCAGCACCAGCTTTCGCCCAGACTACAGCACCAGCAGCCGGTACCGTGGCTCCCGTCGCCGGTGGCCAAGTTGTTGTCGACCAGCAGGACCCAAAAGTTACCGTCACGCAGGAAGATCCGACCGTAACAGTCAACCAGCGTCAGCCGGAGGTCACTGTTGAGCAGCCGCAGCCGGAAATCACTGTGCGTCAGGCCAAGCCCATCGTAAACGTGACGACGCCAGCCCCAATCATTACGGTCGAGCAGGCGCAGCCTACCGTCACTGTGAACATCCCGCAGCCTATCGTGACCGTGCGTATGCCGGAACCCGATGTGAATGTGGACGTTTCCCAGCCACAGGTGCAAGTCGAGCAGCCGGAGCCAATCATTCGCTTCGTGCGCCCCGAACCACGCATTGTATTTGAAGGTGCCGAGCCGGAAATCCGCGTCGAGCAGGCTGAGGCCAACGTGCAAATGACCGGCACCGACGCACAGCCAACCATTAACGTTGAGCAGGCTGAACCGGTCGTGAACTTTGCCAGCGAAGGCGAAGCGCAGGTCAACGTGGTGCAGGAAGAAGCGCAGGTCGCCGTTGAATCAGCTGGCGCTGCTGATGTGAATGTCATGCAGGAAGATGCTGCAGTCCGCATTACTGATATGGAAGAGCGTGAGCGCGTCGAACGTGAAGCGGCAGAAGTAGCCGTCGTCGCGGAAACCGAGAATCGCGCCTACCTGACCGGCCTGAAGCGCAATCCGCTTTACCGCATGCGGGTCGTCGATCTCATCGACAAGGACGTTATCGGTGAAAACGGTGATGACGTGGGCGAGATCTCCGATATCGTGCTGATGAACGACAAGGTCGTTGCCATCCTCGAAGTCGGCGGTTTCCTCGGTTTGGGCGAGCATGAAGTTGCAATGCCGCTGGAGCAGATTGTGGTCCGTGACGAGCAGTTTGTCCTGCCGACCATGACGCAGGAAGAGCTGGAAGCTCTGCCGGAATACGATTTCCGTCAGGTCACAGCACTGCCCAAGCGCCGCACGATCGAATATTCGATGACACGCCGCTAAACGGTAAATCTACAAACTAATGAAAAGGCCCCGGCATAGCCGGGGCCTTTTTGCATTTGTCCTAGCGGCACTGGCGGCGTGGGCCGTGGTTTGGCTGGAACGTATTGTCGCTCTCACGGTAGGAGCGGTAGCGGTCGTAGCAATAGGAAACATGTGCGTCGCTCAAAGCCACGCGGCTGTAGCGGGGCTCGGGCGCGACGTAGCGCTGCTCACGATAGCGGGGCACATTGCGGTAGCGGGGTGCTTCGCGGTAAATCGGGCGCTGCTGCTCGTAATACACGACCGGCGCTTCGCGATAGACCGGCACATCGCGATAAACGGGCACTTCGCGGTAAACGACAGTCGGCTCCTGATAAACAGGGCGCGGCGCGGAGTAGGTGTTGTAAACCGGACGCTGTCCGGCGTGGGCGCGGGAATCCGCGACCAGCCCGCCGACGACGACGGCACCAAGCACACCGGCTGCCGCACCGATGGCGATGTCGCGCTCACGCTTACCGGCATAGGCTGTAGAGAAAGAGGTCATCAGAACGGCGGCGGACAGGACACCGACGACCGATTTACGAAGAAACGTGGACATGGAAGCAGTCTCCGAAAAGGGGCCGGGTCCGCAGGGCGAACCAGGCAAATGGGTCGATACCGGACAATTCCGGATTTCGCAGGAAGGGATCGGGAACGGCTCTCTCCGCATCCGGTATCCGGATCGGTGGGCGGCTTCGTCTCGTCACAATGCCTCTATGACGCCTGTCGGTTGAACCGCATATGAACGGCACGAAAAAATCGCGCTCGCTGTGTTTTTTTGCAGGAACGTCATAAGTCGTGAAAGATGATGGTTCCCCGTTAAGGTTTCTTTCACCTTTCCAGCGCGCCAGTGTCATCGCCGGTTTACGGTCAGCGCATGACCAAAGCACCCACCACCCGTCTCGCTTCTCTCGACTGGCTCCGCATCGCAGCGGCACTCACCGTCGTGCTCTATCACATGATGTGGCGCGGCGCGTTGGGCGCGGATGCCTATACGGACGTGACCTTCGCCAGCGGGTTCTGGCTGCGCTACGGTCACTTTGCGGTGCAACTGTTCTTCCTCATCTCCGGCTTCGTGATCGCAGCAACGCTGGTGGACAGGACAGCGGTTTCCTTCGCCCGCAAACGCCTGCTGCGCCTTTGGCCCGCCTACGCACTGTGCGTAACCATTACCGCCTGCGCCATGTGGCTGGAAACCGGTGCGAACGATGCGGTTTCATGGGCCGGTTGGCTCGCCAATCTCACCTTCGTCGCACCGGCGTTTGGCCTTCCGTTCATGGACGGTGTCTATTGGTCGCTCGTGCTGGAGCTCATCTTCTATGGATGGATTGCGCTGGCTCTGCTGACAGGTATTCTGCCGCGTTTCCTCGTGCCGGCAATCGCCGGTTGGATGGCCGTTTCGCTTGGCAACGAACTCCTGCTGAACGATGGCGGGCTGCGTATCGTCGCCATCACCCGCTACGCGCCGTGGTTCGCCATCGGTATGCTCGCCGCCCACCTGCGTGTCCACCCGGCGCACTGGCAGGCATGGGGCGTGCTTGTGCTGGCTCTCGTTGCCAGTTTTCACGCAACATTTTCCGAGCATCTCCTGCTGGTGATGCAGTTCGGCCTGCAACCGGATGTGATGGCCGCCGGGTTTGCGAACGCCGCCATTCTCGCTGTGTTCGGTTTGGCCATCGCTTTGCCCCAACGCTCTGGGCGGCTTTCGCTCGGTCTGGCCGCAATCAGCTATCCTCTCTATCTGCTGCACCAGAACATCGGTGCGCTGGTGCTGAACGAAACGGCACCGCTGGTGGGTAAATATCTCGCTCTCGCAGCAGCGGTTGCCGTGCCTTTCCTGCTCGCATGGATGTTGTGGCGTATCACCGACACGGGCGTCGACACGCTTCTGCAGGCTTGGAAAGTGAAAGGGCCGTCGCCGTCCGTCACGCTATCTCCTTATCAGCGCCGTATAGCGCGGGCGACGGGAACACCGGTACACGCCTGACACGGCCAAGCCAACGTGCCTCACGGCATAGGCAAAGGGACCATGAGCCCCTAAGTCCATACCATGAACAGTTCCTCCTCGAATCAACCGTCCAGTCCTCCGGCAGGCGGCGGTATTGCCGCCCGCGCCATGCGCCAGCCCACCCTGCCGGACGGCGCAGGCGCGCCCTATCTTGAAGGCCTCAACCCCGAACAGCGCGATGCGGTGCTGACGACCGAAGGCCCGCTTCTGGTGCTTGCGGGGGCCGGCACCGGCAAAACCCGCGTTCTGACCACACGCATCACCCACATCCTCAGCCTGCGCCTTGCATGGCCGAGCCAGATCCTCGCCGTCACTTTCACCAACAAGGCCGCGCGCGAAATGCGCAAACGCATCGCCGGTCAGGTCGGCGAGGCTGTTGAGGGCATGCCGTGGCTCGGCACGTTCCACTCCATCTGCGTCAAAATTCTGCGCCGCCATGCAGAGCTCGTGGGCCTTAAATCCGGCTTCACGATCCTCGATACCGACGACCAGATCCGCCTGCTGAAACAGCTGATTCAAGCTGCCAATATTGACGACAAACGCTGGCCCGCCCGCCAGTTCGCCAATGCCATCGACGGCTGGAAAAACAAGGCGATGACCCCGGACCAAATCTCCGAAGGCGAGGCCCGCGCTTATGTCGCAGGTCGCGGCCGCGAATTGTATCGCGAATATCAGGATCGGCTGAAAGTGCTGAACGCCTGCGATTTCGGCGACCTACTGGTCGAGTGCATCCGCCTGTTCCGCGAGAACCCGGACGTGCTGGAAAAATACCGCAGTCAGTTCCGCTACATGCTGGTGGACGAGTATCAGGACACGAACGTCGCGCAATATATGTGGCTGCGTTTATTGGCGGGGAGTTCATCGCCCCGTTCTATCGGGGATACTGCCCAAGCGGTCGAACAGGCCGCCGGGCCTGATGGCCCGCCCCCGCGGAGCGAAGGCGAAGCCGACAGCGCGAGCGCAAGGCCAGGCAGCAAAAATTTGGCTGCGCCAAATCTTTGCTGCGTCGGCGATGACGATCAGTCCATCTACGGCTGGCGCGGGGCGGAAGTGGACAACATCCTGCGCTTCGACAAGGACTTTCCGACCGCGAAAGTCATCCGGCTGGAGCGCAACTACCGCTCCACATCCCACATTCTCGCCAGCGCCTCGCACCTCATTACCAACAACGAAGGCCGCCTCGGCAAGACGCTGTTCACGGAGCAGAACGACCCCGACGAGCGCAAGGTGCGTGTGGCTGCCGGGTGGGACAGTGAAGAGGAAGCCCGCGCAATCGGCGAGGATATCGAGGCCTATCAGCGCAAGAAGCACCCGCTGAACGAAATCGCAATTCTGGTGCGGTCGTCCGCGCAGATGCGCGCATTCGAGGACCGTTTCGTTTCGCTGGGTCTCAATTACCGCGTCGTCGGCGGACCGCGCTTCTACGAACGCCTCGAAATCCGCGACGCGATGGCGTATTTCCGCATCACCTGTCAGCACGCGGACGATCTCGCCTTCGAGCGCATCGTTAACACGCCCAAGCGCGGGCTGGGTGACGCGACCATCAAACAGATCCGTGACCACGCCCGCGCCCGTCGCATCCCCATGTTCGCTGCCACCGGCGAGATGGTGGAGAGCGAGGAGTTCAAGCCCAAGCAGCGCGGCACGCTGAAGACGTTCCATCTCAATATCCAGCGCTGGGCGGGGTTGCTCGATACGATGCGCCACACCGAGCTCGCCGAAATGATCCTCGACGAGAGCGGCTACACCGAGTTCTGGCAGAACGACCGCAGTGCGGAAGCGCCGGGGCGGCTGGAAAACCTGAAGGAACTGATCCGCTCCATGGACGAGTTCGAAAGCCTGCGCGGCTTTCTCGAACACGTCTCGCTGGTCATGGACACCGACAACAACCCGGACCTCGATGCGGTCAGCCTGATGACGCTGCACTCCGCGAAGGGGCTGGAGTTCGACACGGTGTTCCTGCCCGGCTGGGAGGAAGGGCTGTTTCCGCACCAACGCTCGCTCGACGAGGGTGGGCGGTCAGGTTTGGAGGAGGAACGCCGCCTCGCCTATGTTGGCATCACGCGGGCGAAAACCAACTGCCACATCTGGTTCGTCTCCAACCGCCGCATTCACGGCCAGTGGCAGTCGCAGCATCCCGTCCCGCTTCATCGACGAATTGCCCGAGGCCCACGTGGAGGTCATCGAACCGTCGTCCACCTATGGCGGCTACGGCGCTGGCGGTAGTGGCGGGAGGCCGCCAATGGGGCGCGGCCAACGGCGGCTACGGCGCAAGCCGCTTCGACCAATCCGGCTTCAGTGGCTCCGGCTACACCTCCCCCGGCTGGAAACGCGCGCAGGCCAATGCGACCGGCGACGAAAAGACCGCATGGGGCAACCGTTCCGGCCACAAAACCACCTACAACGGCGGCCCCCGCACCATCGAAGGCGAGCTGGTGGCGAAGTCGGTCATCGGTGCCGATGAAAGCAAATACGTGTTGGGCGACCGCATCTTCCACATGAAGTTTGGCTATGGCGAGGTGATCAACGTGGACGGCAATAAGCTGACCGTGCAATTCGACAAAGCCGGGCAGAAGCGGGTGCTGGATAGTTTTGTGGAGGGGGGCTGAACCTCCCTCCACGATTTTGAGTGACCTTAGAAACGGATGGTCAGTTTGGCGTTGCCGGTGTCCTGGCGCACGTCATCGCCGAACGTTCCTTCATAACGCAGGGACAGTGTCGCGTTATCCGTTATGGCAAAGCCTGCCTCGACGCCTACAACAAGCCGATCTTCATCGGCAAACGGTGTGGCAGTCGTGAACTGACCGACGTTGCCCGCGCCGAACTGCCCTGCAAAGGACACTGTATCGTCGCCACTGACGAATTCATAAAGCGCATCGACGCTCAGCGCCAAAGCTCCGGCTGGTGTGTCGAAGTCAGCTCCGATCCGGCCACCGATAGCTGCAGTGAACTGCGAAACGTCCGTATCGGAGAACCGCGCTCCCAAGGCGCCGGGAGCCGTAAAGCCATCCACGTTGGAATAGACGAACCCGATACGGCCCAATGGACCGGCAAAATACTGCGTGTCGGCCAGCACGTCGTAGAAGCCCTCAGCGGAACCGATGAACGTGTGTGCATCTGTATCGCCGACCGACGTGTCGATATCCTGATAGGAATAGGACGCTGCTAAATCGCTGGAGAATTGGCCGGAAACCGCCGAGAAGTAAGCACCGACCGAATAGGTGTCCACTTCGCCGCCACCGACGAAACCATCGACGTCGGCGAAAGAATAGCCCACCGCAACGCCGCCAATGCCTTCGCCAAGCAGGCCAAGACGAACGGACCGCTGCAGACCAATCGCACCGCCGTAGATGTCAGCTTGGTATCCATTGGACAGGGCCGTTGCATCGACATCAAGGTAGGAGCCGAAGCCGGAAACCCAGATGCCCGACATATCGATCGGCTCGGGAGCAACGACCACGGGGTCGGAAATGATGATGTCAGCTCCGTAAACCTGCGGAGCGGCTGCGATAGTAGCCGTATCGGCCTGAAGGCCGAACGCGCTGTCAATGCGCGCACCGATCGCTGTTGGAGACGGTCGAAGTGCAGAATGGAACGAACCAGCCGCTACTAAGCCCGCACCGACCGACTGAACTGCAGCTTCACTGGAAGCGACAGCGGTCACAGCACGCTGTCCACCATCTATAGTGGAGCCGATGAGAGCATCGAGCGCGTTCTGCTGTGCGGCAGTTGCAATACCGCTTTCAACAAGATTGTTCAAAGCCGCACCGACCGACGCATCGTTGCCGGAAGCACCACCAAGGCTGAAATCGGAATTCAGTGTGATCGAGTCACCTGCAGCCGTTCCACGCTGAAACCCGGAGGATGGGCGCACCGTAGTCCCGTTTCCAAAATTGGAGCCTTCAACGCGTTGGTTTTGGGTGCCCGCGCGTGATTCGCCGGTGATGTTCACCTGCGAACCGGACATGGTGTTGATGCGCGTTTCGTTCTGACCGGACCCTGTGCCCTGGGCATTATCGGCAGTGACAGAGACCTGACCGCCGCTGTTGGCGTTCACAGTGCCCCTACCGGAAGTCTTACCATTGGAAACATTGACCGAGCCGCCTTCGTTGGCATTCACCGTGCCACCGTTTAACGCGCTGTCGACGTTCACTGTCGTCATCATGCCATTGGCCGGATCGTTCGGGTTCATGTTGCGGCCCACATTTGTGGTTTCCACATTCGTGAACCGCGAAGTGTTGTTTTCCATCCCGTTGTTCTGGTTGACCGTGTCGTTGCCTGGGCCGGCATCCACTAGGACGCCGGGGCCCTCGATCGTCTGACTGGAATTGTTGTTAAGCGTATCGTCACCCGCGCCGAGTGAGATCACAGGGCTGGCGGATGTGGCGCGCACTGTGCCGTTGATCGTCACCACGTCGTCACCTGCAAACAGGTCGATGACCGGGTCGGACGAGCCACCAAAGACGACGCCATCGATGGTTATGTTCGTCGCCGTCATGCCGCGGGCCACAATAGCCTGCGCGCCAACAGCATCAATCATGCCGTTGCGTTCGACGGTTATTTTGGCGCTCGGTAGCAGCCATATCGACCAGAACCGCTTGCGATTCGGAAGAGGACGTTTTGATAACGCCGCCGGACCGAACATTCAGCGTGCCGTTGTCGCCCAGGACAACGCCTTGGCTCATGGACGATGATGCCTGAACCTCGCCAGAGATGTTGACGGTTCCCATCGCTCCACCAACGATGCCGATGGAGTTCCCAGATGATATTGCGACGCGTCCGCCCCGCTCAATGGTGATCGTCGCACCACTGCCCTGCGACTCGATTGCGTTGGAGTTGGACGATTGAGCGGTGACGAAGCCGCCATCCTCGATGTTGACCTTCATACCGTCGCCGGTACCAAGTATGGCGGTGGCGTTCCCGGAGGACGATTTCACTTCGCCGGAAACATTGACCGTTCCGTTTGCACCATCGACCTGAATTGGGTTCGACATGCCGCTGGACGTGGTGACGACAGCTTCCTTACCGACCGTGACTGTACTGCCCTCGCCGCGCAAAACGATCGCATCGGAATTGGAATTGCCCGTCACGACACGGGACTTACCCATGACCATGATATTGGATGTGGAGCCAACGGAAATGGCCGAAGACATACCGCCACCAGTGCGCACCACGCCGCCATCGACGGTTACGGTCGCGCCATTACCCGTGTCGATCGCGCGCGAGTTCTCCCCGGTTGTGGCAACCTGTCCGTTGACCGTAATCGTTGCGCCGTCGGCAACAATAATGCCGTTCGCATTATCGCCAGCCGTATTTACGGGGCGGCTCGGTCCGGCCACGGTGATTGTCGCGCCGCTGCCGAGGACGATTCCCGCAGCGCCAGTGGTGGAAATGCCACCAGCCGGACCTTGCACATCGACAGTCACGTTGTTGGCACCCATTGCCACAACTCCGTCTGTATCGAGATTGTCCTTGCAGACGATCGTCTGGCCGGAAGTCGGTACATTACCGGCCATCATTGTGCCGTCGACAACGCATGCGGCGTGAACGGTGCCCGTTTGAGCGAGCACTAGCGGAAGCGCCAGAGTGGATACGGAAGCGAGCAGGAATGTCCTGTAGGAAACCATGTGTCATGATCCTTCGTATGGGAATGGGATTATCGGACCCGGCAACAGGACTCCATCGAATCGTAGTCGAAAACCGATATTTTCCAATACCTAACGTGGCTCACTTTGGCAGGAACATGCCTGACGTGACATATGCACAACAGCGCGTGATGACGCGTAAACGCTTCGATTCCTACTTGGAAAGCTGGCCCTATTTCGCACCGGGCCTGCGTGTTGATCGGCGGGGGCGATTGCCGGGAGCCGACGGGTTCGGGCCTGAAGACCGCCCCTCGGAGCGCTGGCCCGGCTTTCCGCCACCCGGTTTGCCACCGGCGCGGGCACCGGCTCTACCGCCGGGCTTTGCATTGCCGCGTCCGCCGGGTTTTGCCCCGGGATTCCCGGCGCCATCGCCCTGCGCAGGCCGTGGCTTCCGCGCCGGACGCGCCGCCCCTTCGCCATCCGCACTGCGCGTGGCGGTGCGATTACCGGCAGGCTTACCGGCGCGGGCAGGACCACCACGGCCACCGCCACCGCCACCGCCACGTCCACCGCGACCGCGTTGCGGCGGCGCTGCGGGCTCATCGTCGAGGCCCATGCGGGCGGAAGGGTCGCCGCCTGCCACGTCGAGCTCCATGTTTAGCAGTTTCTGGATCTGGCGCAGCAACGGCTTTTCGTCCGGCGCACAGAAGGCAACCGCCTCCCCGTCCCGTCCGGCCCGCGCAGTGCGCCCGATGCGGTGTACATACGCCTCCGGCACTTCCGGCAGGTTGTAGTTGTAGACGTGGCTGACGCCGGGAATGTCGATCCCGCGCGCGGCCACATCGGTGGCGACCAGAATGCTGGTCTTGCCGGATTTGAACTCTTTTAACGCCCGGTCACGCTGGCCCTGGCTTTTGTTGCCGTGAATGGACGCCGCCTCGAAACCCTCGGCCACGAGGTGCTTCATCAGCTTCTCGGCACCATGCTTCGTCCGGGCAAACACCAGCGACAGATCATCCGGTCGTTCGCCCAGCAGATGTTTCAGCAGCGCTGACTTGTCCTTCGTAGCGACAAAATGAACGCTCTGGCGCACCTTGTCTGCAGGCTTGCCGGGAGGCGAAACCTCGATGCGGACAGGGTCGGTGAGATAAGACTTGGAAAGCTCGGCCACTTCCTTCGGCATGGTGGCCGAAAACAGCAGCGTCTGGCGTGGCGTGCCCAGCAGACGCTCGATTTTCCGCAGCGCGTGGATAAAGCCCATGTCGAGCATCTGATCGGCCTCGTCCAGCACGAGATACTGCGCCGTGTTGAGCATCACCGCGCGACGGTCCGTAAGATCAATCAACCGGCCTGGAGTGGCCACAAGAATGTCCGTGCCCCGTGCCAGATGCTTGATCTGGGAGTTGATCGACTGCCCTCCAACGACGGACGACACCCAGATTTTTGTGCCCTTCACGTATTCGCGCAGATTGTCGGCGATCTGGTTCACCAGTTCCCGCGTCGGCGCGAGAATGAGCGCGCGGACGGATTTCGGTTGCGGGCGTTCGTTATCGCCAATCAACCGTTCGACCAATGGCAGGCCGAAAGCGGCGGTCTTGCCGGTGCCGGTCTGCGCCAGCCCCATAACATCGCGGCCTTCGAGGATGACCGGTATGGCCTTGTCCTGAATGGGCGTCGGTTTGGAAATGCCCAGCTTGATGAGCGGGCGGGTCACGTCCGCGGAAAGGCCCAATGCCATGAAGGCATCGGCACCGCGGGGTGCAGGTGTTGTCTGGTCGGTCAAAATATTGGCTCTTAGGGAAGAGAAAGGGCCAACACTATCGCGGTAAGCCTGAATGCGTCCGCTGCATATCGGTATGCAGCGGGCCGGTGTCAACGGCAAATGGCCAATGAAGCCTCTCGTCGAAGCGTTAGATGTTGCTTGCTTGCGCTCTCGCCTGACGGGTCAGGGACATCGCTTTCGCCAGCGCATCGTCACGGCCATAGATGTCGCCGAAATAGTTCACCGTGCCGTCCGCTTCCGGCCATGCGGTGAAGTAGGCGACATAAACGGGCATCTTGCGCTGCAGCTTTTGCGTGTTGTTGCGGCCCGAAGAGATGCGCGATTGGACGTCGTCGCGTGTGGAGCCGAGCACCGCAGCAGCCATGGCCTTCGGGTCCGCCAACCGCACGCAGCCATGGGACAGTGCACGCGCATCCCGTTGGAACAGGTTCCGCGACGGGGTGTCGTGCATGTAGATGTGATGCTTGTTGGGGAACATGATCTTCAACTCACCCAAGGCGTTCTTCGGGCCCGGGCGCTGGCGAACATTGTAAGGGAAATTACCGCCGACGCCCCACCAGTCCACGTTCCAGCCGGAAACCGGACGACCGGACAGTGTGGTGATCTCGTAATCGCGCTGATCGAGATAACCGGGATTGCTACGCAGTTTCGGCAGCATCTCATTGACCAGAATGGACTTCGGCACGCCCCAATACGGGTTGTATTCCACGTAATCGATCGTGTCGTGGAAGAAGTTCGTCTGGTTGGAAACCTTGCCGACGATAGCGCGCATTGTCAGTTCGGGCTGGCCACCGCGAATGAGCGTGGCACGATAGGCCGGCTGGTTGATAAAGACGTGGGTAGATCCAAGCGTGTCCGGATGCCAGCGCAGCCGTTCCATCGCCAGAACGACCTTCTCGCGCTTGTTCTCGCTGGTCACACCAACGACCTTGGCAATCGTATTCTTGCCGACGACCCCGTCAGGCCCCAGTCGTTGAGCTAGTCTGAAAGTCCCGCACCAGCGCCACGACTTCCGAAGTGTACAAACCCGTCAAGCGGCGGGTTGGAGAAAACGGCGGCGTGCTTCGCCAGCATTTCCGCGTCGCTCTTGCGGCGAATGCCTTCCACGATTGCGGCAAGCTGGTCGCTCGTCTGGCCGGGGCGGATGAACGTACCATCGGCGATGCGGACGGGCGGCGGGCCCTTCGGCGCGATGTCGAGACGCGTCAACTCGGCTTTCAGAGCAGCAAACGATGGGTCGCGGGGATGGGCATCGAGCAGCAGTTTTGCGGGATCGTCTGCCACAGCCAGTGCAGCGAGCGTTTCGCCAGGCTTGCGCTTGTTGGCGCGAAAATCGTGGTAGCCGCTGAGCCGGTCCGGGTCGACACGCCCGTGCCGTGCATCGAGACCGTAGCGCAACGCGGCAGCCGTCATCGCAAACTCGAACTGCATCGCGCTCCGCAGTGTTGCTGCGTTGTCTTCGGTCGCTCCGAGTGCTGCGGTGGTCAGTGTGTCATCCGGCGTCGGAACGGCGTAGTCGCCTCTATCGAAACCAAAAGCGGCGGCATCCGAAAACAGGTCGAGCAGTGCGGTGGCCTTGTCGTTCGGTTGGCCGCCACCGTCGATCCAGAGGAAGGCCGCATTGGCTTCGTAGTGGGCCAGAACAGCTTTCGCCAACGCACTCTCGGCATTGACTTCGACAGTGCCAAGATAGTCGGCACCGGAAATCAGCGTAAGCCCGCCGCTACGATCGGAGCGGGTGGCACCTGCGATGCTGTCCAGCGAATACCCTTTGGCAATCAGCGCGGCAGCAAGGTCCCGCTGGCCGACCAAACGGGCAACAACCTCTTGCTCCGCCGCTTTGCCGAACGGCCCGGCAAGGCTGGCGAAATCGATGCGGCGAACGGGGTTGGCTACATATGTTTTGAAGGTCGGCGCTTTCACCTGCACCGGCGCGGCAGCGCGTGCATTTTTGCGGGCACGTTTGTTGGCCGCTTGGCGTTTGCGTTTCTGTTCCGCCCTGCGGAGGCGGTCCCACTCTTGCTCTGCCCGTAACTGGCGATCGTAGCGGCGCTGAAGTTTTTCCCTCCGCCGCTCGGCAGCGCGGGGAAACAGGTTTTCGAGCAAGGATTGGGCCTGAGCGGGCGCGGGAACGATGGCTGGTGCAGCGACCATGAAGGAGGCCGTCAAAAGCACACTTAAAGTTCTACGCATTATCCAATTTTCCCATTCGTGCCGCAGCGCCATTCACACGGTCGCCCCATCAAGTGCACTGTCGCGCCCGCGTGATGAATGTTACCTTAACGATGAATATGGCGATGGTGTCCCACAACCAAATTTCCCGTGATCATCCCGACAGGAATGGGCGGATGTTGCATTCCTGCCGCACCCGACAAGCAGGCGCTACAGACCGCGATTGGCTTCGAATTGCCCGTGTTTGCGGAAACGCACGAGATAGAGCGGCAGAACGGACGAGATCGTACGCGGCTCAACACCCATGCCGGTCAGCGTATGCCCGGCATCCTGCGCGTCCTGTGACACGACGTTGTCGCTCTTCAGCATTTCCACCTGATCCGGCGTGATCGGCGCGCCGGGCAGATATTGCGCGATGGCACCGATTGCGCTGGCAATGCCGAACGGCAGCGAAATGAAGCCACGCTTGCGCTCGATCACGCCCAGCATCCGTTCCAAACAGGCGCGGAAGGTCAAAACCTCCGGTCCGCCGAGTTCCCAGGTGGAGCCGGGTTCCAGCGATCCATCCACGGCTTTGGCCACGGCCTCTGCCACATCACCCACAAAAACCGGCTGAAACAGTGTTTCGCCACCGCCGATGAGCGGCAACACGGGTGCAAAACGCGCCATACCGGCGAATCGGTTGAAGAAATCGTCCTCCGGTCCAAACACGATGGAGGGGCGCAGGATGATCGCACCGGGCGCCGCTTCCCGCACCATTGCCTCGCCGCGACCTTTCGTGCGGGCATAGGATGCGCTTGAGCCGGTATCGGCACCAATGGCAGACATTTGCACCATGCGCGCGCCCGCATCGGCAGCAGCCTCTGCGGTCCACCCTGCCCCGCGCGCCTGCACGCTGTCGAAGGTCTGTTTGCCGCCCTCGGCCAGAATACCGACCAGATTGACCACCACGTCGGCCCCTTCGACCGCCCGGTCGATGGACCAGCGGTGGCGCAGATTGGCTTGAACGAGTTGCACCTGCCCCACATTGGCCGCCGGTTGCAGGTGTCCGGCAAGGTCCGGCCTGCGGCACGCCACGCGGATACGGTAGCCCCGCGCGGCCAGCGCGCGCACGACATAGCGCCCGATGAAACCGGACCCGCCAAAGACGGTGACAAGCGTGTCGTTTGCAATTCTGGGTCCGGCAGTGCTGGCCATAAGGCTTTCCATAACGTCGTGAACGAGCTGTTCTTGAGCCCGTTCTTAGCCACCTTCCGGCAAACGGGAAAGGGCCGCGTCTTTCCGTTTGACAGGTTGCAGGACGGCTCCTAAACACCGGCCAGCTTACGCTCCTGATGCCCAGGTGGCGGAACTGGTAGACGCGCTAGCTTCAGGTGCTAGTTTCCGCAAGGAAGTGGAGGTTCGAGTCCTCTCCTGGGCACCAAACATCCGGCTTTCCCCACAGCCGCACCCCGAAAGCAATGACATTGACCATCAGAATGCATCGCGGCGACCTGCCGGACCTTTCCAATTACGGCGACAGCGTCGCCATAGACACCGAAACGTTGGGGTTGAAGCCGCACCGTGACCGGCTTTGCGTCGTGCAGCTTTCCCCCGGTGATGGCACTGCGGACGTAGTGCAGATCGAAAAGGGCCAGACCAGTGCGCCGAACATCGAGGCGCTGCTGGCCGACCGGGGCGTGACCAAGCTGTTCCATTTTGGTCGCTTCGACATCGCCGTTTTGCACAATGCTTTCGGCGTGCTCTCCCGCGACGTCTATTGCACCAAGATCGCATCCCGCCTCACCCGCACCTACACCGACCGGCACGGCTTGAAAGAATTGTGCAAGGAATTGCTCGGCGTCGATATCTCCAAGCAGCAGCAATCGTCCGACTGGGCGGCTGAGACCTTGAGCGATGCACAAGCCGCCTATGCCGCCTCCGACGTTCTCTATTTGCACCGACTGAAAGAGGCGCTCGACATGCGTTTAGCCCGCGAGGACCGCACGGGTATCGCGCAGGCCTGCTTCAATTTCCTTCCGGACCGCTGCTTGCTCGATTTGGCCGGATGGGACGAGACCGACATCTTCGCCCATTCGTGATCGCTGTTCACGCTGCGTGACAAAGTGTAACCATATTGAGGTGAAATAGACCGACGTATACAGTCTGCCGATTACTTCATCGGCACTCGATTGAATGGGCAGACAGAGGTTACGGCACACATGCAAGCAGCGGATACACTGGATCCGGTCATGCGGGGAAAACGGGATTTTACCCGTGCCCGCCGTCATTCCACGCTTGTTCGTGTGCTCCGGAAGGCATTGCCGCTGACCGCTGCGCTTATCGTTATCGGCTTCACTGCGATGGTGGCCCTGTCCTACAACCCGTTCACGGTGCTGGATATTGCAGGCATCGGCTTGGACGATGGCAAGCTGGTTATGCGCCAACCCAAGCTCGAAGGGTTCGACAAGGACAACAAGCCCTATCTCGTGACCGCAGACCGTGCGCTTCAGGACCTGAAGAACACCGACATTATCGACCTCGAATCCGTGCGCGCCGAAATCGGCTCCAGCCAGGCGGGTGATGTGAAGGTCGAAGCCGGAACGGGGCGCTACAATAGCGAAGCGGAAACATTGGTTCTGTCCGGCGGCGTTACCGTAACCGGTGCCGACGGGGTAAATATCGAATTGCAACGCGCCGATATCGACATGAAGTCCGGTACATTGCAAAGCGACGAACCCGTACGCGTCATTTCCGACGATGCAGAGATTACCGCCGACACATTGCGCGTCTATGACGAAGGCAAGCGCATCGTATTTTCACAAAGGGTGCGTATGACGATAGAACGCCCCGCGCCCCGCGGGCTGCCATCCCAGTAACAGCGGGTTCGAACCAACCCGCAAAACGGAGTTTTCCATGCGTATCATAGTGGCCATTGGCGTTCTGTTCGCCTTCCTGACGGCAGCAACAGCCCAGGTTTCCGGGCAAGCCTTTGAAGGATTTCGCGGCAGTTCCGACGAACCCATTTCCATTGAGGCCGACGATCTGGAAGTACTGGACGGCGAAGCCCGCGCCATCTTCACCGGCAATGTGAACGTGCGTCAGGGCGGTAGTCTTATCGTCACCAGCCGTCTCGTCGTGCATTATCTCAAAGGCGGCAACGGCGGTCAGAACGACATTGAAAAGCTCGACCTGTCTGGCGGTCTCGTAGTCACGTCCGACAACAACACGATCAGTGCTGAAGAAGGCACGTATCTTGTCACCACCGAGGACATCACTCTGACGGGCGATGTCGTCGTGAGCCAGGGTGAGAGCATCGCCAAAGGTTGCAAGCTGGTCGCCAATATGAAGACGAACAAGGCGCGTCTGCAGGCCTGCGATGGCCAGAAGGGCCGTGTCCGCTCGGTCTTCAAGCCGGGCTCGAACTGAACGCCCGCACGTGAACGCCCATCCCAACAGTGCAGCTATCGACAGCGCCGTGCCGCTGACAGGCGGGCAGGATAATGCCGGTCTGCTCGTCGCCCGTGGTTTGATGAAGACTTACAAGCAACGCACGGTCGTCGACGGTGCGAGCCTCGGCGTTCGAAGGGGCGAAGCTGTTGGTCTGCTCGGCCCCAACGGTGCGGGCAAGACGACCTGTTTCTACATGATAACTGGTCTGGTGCGCCCTGATGCTGGCACCATCGAACTGGACGGCCACGACGTGACCGCCATGCCCATGTATCGCCGTGCCCGTCTGGGAATTGGCTATCTGCCGCAGGAGGCCTCGATCTTTCGCGGCCTGTCTGTGGAAAACAACATCAAGGCCGTGCTGGAAGTCGCCGAACCGAACCGCGCGGCGCGTAAGGAACAGCTCGACGAATTGCTGGACGAGTTCAAGATCGGCCATCTTCGCAAATCGCCCTCCATTGCCCTGTCCGGTGGTGAGCGACGCAGGCTGGAAATCGCCCGCGCACTGGCGTCCCGCCCCGCATTCATGTTGCTCGATGAACCCTTTGCAGGCGTCGACCCCATCGCTGTCGGTGACATTCAGGAACTCGTCCGCCACCTGACACGGCGCGGTATCGGCGTGCTGATAACCGACCACAATGTCCGCGAGACGCTGGGGCTGATCGACCGCGCCTATATCATCGCTTCCGGCCAGGTGCTGACCCATGGCACACCAAGCGAAATCGTCGCCAACCGGGACGTGCGACGCCTCTACCTTGGCGAACAATTTACCCTTTAGGCACTGCCGCCTTGCATACCCTCCCCGAGATATCCTAGAACTGGCACGCCGGTTGCATGGCGCGCCGGTTTGTTGCGTTGCAGGAGTTTCCCGATGGCCGGTCATGCGATGACACAAGCCATGCGCGGGCAGATGAAGCAACAGCTTCGCACCGGCCAGACGCTCGCGATGACGGCGCAGTTGAGCCAGTCGATCAAGCTCCTCGCCATGTCGAATATCGATCTCGCAGCCTTTGTCGACGCCGAAATCGAACGCAATCCATTGCTCGAGCGTGCGCCGGACGAAGGTGCCGATGCACGTGACGGCTTGCCGACCGGTCCAGAGGACACAGCACCGGAGAACGCGGAAACCCTACCCGTGTCCGCAGCGGATTTTGAAGCCGATCTCGGCAGCAATGCAGGCAATGTCTGGGACAGTGATACGCCGACAACCACGTCCACGAACCGCGATACGGCCGCGGAGATGCGCCACCCGTCCCTGTCATCCGGTGGATTGCGGGTTACGGCCGGTAGCGACACCGGTGACTTTTCGGTCGCCGAAGCGGTGGCGGAACCTGAAACGCTCCACTCCACCTTGCGCGGACAACTCGCTCTGATGGGCCTGAAACCGGTGGTGCACACCGTCGCCACCCATATCGTCGCCCAGCTGGACGGGGCGGGCTACTGGCGCGAAAGCATCACCGAGACCGCCGACCATCTCGGCTGCCTCGCGGGCGATGTGCTGGACGCGCTGAAGGCCGTGCAGTCGCTCGAACCGGCGGGCATCGCGGCCCGTTCGCTGGCGGAATGTCTTGCTTTGCAACTGGAACGCAATGACCGGCTCGACCCGGGAATGCAGGCCGTCATCGACAATCTCGACCGGCTCGCGGCTCGGGATTTTCCGGCACTTCGCAAGGCCAGCGGTTTGTCGGAACCGGACCTCCTCGACGCCTTGTCCGAGATCAGACGTCTCGACCCCAAGCCCGGTACGGCCTTTGCAGGTGGGCACGACGATTATATCTGCTGCGACGCGACCATAAGCGAAGCGCCCGATGGCACGTGGGCTATCCGTCTTAACGAGGCGACGCTGCCCCGCGTATTGACCGACCGGACCTATGCCAGCACTGTCAGCCGGACCGGTGACGCCAGAACACGCACATTCGTTGACCGCTGTCTGGCCGACGCGGGATGGCTGGAAAAGTCCCTCGACCAGCGGGCGCAGACCATTCTGAAAGTCGTGACCGAGATCGCAAAACAGCAGGACGCTTTCCTGCTGCACGGCATTCGCCAGTTGCGCCCGATGACACTGCAACAGGTGGCGGACGCCATCGACATGCACGAATCTACGGTCAGCCGCGTTACGTCCAACAAATACGTAGAAACGCCGCGTGGTATTTTCGAGCTGAAATTCTTCTTCACCACCACCATCCAGTCGACGGATTCGGGCGATGCCCATTCATCCGAATCTGTCCGCGACCGCATTCGCACTTTAATCGACGAGGAAACGGCTACCGCAATCCTGTCAGACGACGCCATCGTTACCATCTTGAATGGCGACGGCATCGGCATCGCCCGCCGCACGGTTGCGAAATACCGCGAAGGCATGCAGATCCCATCATCCGTCCGCAGACGCCGCGAAAAGCGCGCTTTGGCCCGCGCCGCCGCGAACCCTGTGGCAGCCTGAGCACGTTTCACCCCACCCGGTTGGCACGTTGCTCCAGTTCCATTGACTTTGCCTATCGCGCGCCTAAACGGGCCTGATATTGTTTGGCGGGCCCGGCTCGTAGCCATCATTTCTCACTGTCAAGTCTGGTTGCCTCTGTTTTGGGCGAGTAGAGTCATGGTTCGCGGTTCGGGTTACACCGCCCGGCGCGTGTTCGTATTTCGAGTATCAATCCCGGCGGTTCGCCGTCCCACTGAGAGGACTTTTGCATGGCTCTGCGTATTTCCGGAAAGCATATGGATATCGGTGACTCGCTCAGGGAGCGCATCGAGGTCCGTGTCGAGGACGCCGTCGAAAAATACTTTGGCAAAGGCTATTCCGGCCACGTCACGGTGGAAAAGGAAGGCAATTTCTTTTCATCCGATTGCATGGTGCATCTCGATTCCGGCGTCACGCTGCAGGCCTCCGCCCGCGAAACCGACCCGACCACAGCGTTCGACCGCGCCGCCGAACGCATCGAGACCCGCTTGCGTCGCTATACCCGCAAGCTGAAAAACCATACCGGCCGTGCGGAAGCTATCGACAGCGATGCCGCCTACACCATCATGTCCACCCATTCGGACGATGAGGAAGTGGCGGAAGATTACGCCCCCGTCGTCGTGGCCGAAAGCGTGCGCCAGCTGCGCGCCAGCTCGGTTGCCGAAGCGGTTATGCAGCTGGAACTGATGGATGAGCCGGTGCATGTGTTCAAGAACGCGGGATCCGGCGTGGTAAATGTCGTTTACCGCCGTGCGGACGGTAATGTCGGCTGGATCGACCCGGCCACCGTATCGGCGGACAGCTAGACCTCTATCGTCATGGAATTGTCATCCATCATAACACTGGACCGTGTGCTGCCAGGCTTGAAGGCTGGTTCCAAGAAGCAGTTGCTTCAGGAACTAGCTCAAACGGCGGCGCTTGCGACTGGTATCGACGATCGTGTGATCTTCGATACCTTGCTTCAGCGCGAACGGCTCGGCTCCACCGGTGTGGGCCTCGGCGTCGCAATTCCACACGGTAAGTTTCAAAATCTACCCGGTATCACAGGCATCTTCGCACGGTTGGCAAAGCCCATATCTTTCGACGCGATGGACGACGAGCCGGTCGACATTGTCTTCGCGCTCCTAGCACCAGAAGGGTCCGGCGCGGACCATCTCAAAGCCCTGTCGCGCATCGCCCGCCTGTTGCGAGACCCCGACACGATAGCGCGATTGCGGAACCTGACCACGGCTTCCGAGCTCTATGAGGAACTGACGTCGTTACCACAGGCCAACGCCGCCTGAACCCTTGATGTCAGTGACGCGCAAGCGTCATCAGGTCCATTTCTGCAGCGTTCTCCACCAAGGCAGCCCGTTCGTCAGCAACCGCGATTGGCTCACCGTCCGCGTCGAACAGGCCCCAGAGCGAGAGCCCGCTCGGCAGTTCCACATCGTTTGGAAACGTCGCATTCATGTCGTCGGATTTCACGGGCCGCATGTAAGCGAAAGAGCGCTTGCCGAAAACGGCGAACTCCGTTGCGGAGCCGAAAGGCTTGATAGTGTTGAAAGACATGGCGACCTCGCTGTTCGACTGCCGGTGTGGCTTGCTCATACGTAGGCCTCCACACACCCGGTTCAAGCTGCCGGTTCGCCGCCATCGGTGCGGCATCTCTGGCGCAGGGGCACAGAAGTCGGATAGACACCATCCATGACCCGTATCGTCCTCATTCTGTTCCTCCTATTGCTGCCGATACAGGCTTTCGCACAGCTCGCGCCTGGTGCACCGGCAGCGGTGCCGGAGGAGAATATCGCAGCCGATCCGTTCGGTCGCACAACGCCGCGTGGCACCATTCAGGGCTACATCGATGCTGTCGCCCGTGGCGATGAAGAGCGCGCCATGCGCTATCTCGATGCCGAATACGGCTCCTTCCGCACCCGCCGCCTGACCGACCAGTTGCGCCTTGCGCTCAGCCGGTCGGGACGGCTGTATCCCACGATCGAAGTCAGCAACGCACCGACCGGCCAGACCGCAGACGGACTGTCCGCGTATGAAGATCAGGTCGGCACGCTGAATAGTGCGGACGGACCCATTCCACTTCTTCTCCTCCGCAAGGAAGTCGACGGCGCCAAGGTCTGGCTGGTATCCGCCGAGACCCTGGACGCTATTCCTTCGATTTTGGAAACGGCGGAACGCAGCCTTGTCGAGCGCTTGACGCCTGAGGCGTGGCGCGGGTCGTATCTCTTCGGCGTGTCCATCGCCGATTGGGCTGCCATCGTGATTCTCGCGGCAGGCGCGTTGGTGGCCGGCTATCTCGTGGCCCTCGTCCTGTTCTGGATCGCAGCGCTCCTGTTGCGCCGTTCCGGCCACCGCGAACATACGATGGATTTCCACCGCGCCCGCTGGCCGCTGGGGTTCATCCTGTCGAATGCCTGGTTCAAGGCGGGTGCGGTCGGTCTCGGAATCTCCGTCATCGCTCGGGAATGGGCCGGGTGGATGGTGGATATCTTTTCCATTGTTGCGGTGGTCTGGCTGTTCTTCGTCATCACCGCGACGGTCTCGCGCATGGTGCTCAACAGCATGTCCCTGCGGGAGCATTTGTCGGTGGTGTCGGTCACGAAGCTGCTATCGCGGGTGGCCAACGCCGTGGCGCTCGTGGTCGGCGTCGTCATCATCCTCGACATATCTCGGCTTCGATGTATCCACGGGCTTGGCGGCGCTTGGTATCGGCGGGCTGGCGCTCGCGCTCGGTGCGCAGAAGACCATCGAGAACCTCGTCGGTTCCGTCATGCTGGTGGTGGACCGTCCAATTCGGGTGGGTGATTTCTGCCAGTTCGAGGGGTGTTCGGCACGGTGGAAGATATCGGCATCCGCTCCACCCGCGTCCGCACGCTGGAACGCACGCTGGTGACGATTCCCGAACGGCTCGTTCTCATCCATGCAGATCGAGAACTACACGCTGCGCGAAAAATACCTGTTCCGCCATACGCTTGGCGCACGCTACGAAACCAAAGCGTCTGCCATCCGCCGCGTCAAACAGGCGATTTTCGACTATCTGGCAGAGCACCCGAACATCGAGGGCGAGGAACCCGGCGTGCGGTTTCTTTCGCTGGCAGCCGACAGCCTGTCCATAGAAATCTTCGCCTATATTCTGGCCGACGACATTCCGCATTCGTTCGAGGTGCAGGGCGAATTGTTGCTTGGTCTCATGGACATCTTCGAGCGCGAAGGCGTGGATTTCGCCTTCCCGTCGCAGACGGTCTATCTGGCCCGCGATGGCGGTGTGCCCATCGTGCCGTCGCTCAAGTCCTGAACCGCCCTACCCGCTGCGCCCGAACCGCATCAGCGCCACGCCGCTCAGACACGATGGCAGTGGAGACGACCTTCATCAGACTGAGCCGTTCGCCCAGCACGAATACACCGATGAGCAGCGCAAAGACGATCGACGTTTCCCGCAACGCCGTCACCAGCGCGATCGGCGCCTGCGTGAACGACCACACGACCAGCGCATAGGCGAGATAGGACGCACCGCCGCCGATGATGAACACCCGCAGCCCTTCTCGTGGAATACGTTTCAGAACCGACTTGTCGTAGAATAACAGGATGGTCGTGGTGATTATCGCGTTCAGGATGGTCGACCAGCCATAATAGCCCAGCGCCGTGCCCGCCTGCCGCGCGCCCAGTCCATCCACCAGCGAATAGCCTGCGATGAAGCACCCCGTCACCAACGCCAGCCGTGTCGCCGCCGGGTTTCGCTGCCCATCTCGCTGGCGAACCAGCCCAAGCGACACGATACCGAGCGCGATGATGACGACGCCAGCGATTTCCAGCCGTTCCAGCGCGACGCCGAGAAAGCCGACGGAAACGACCGCCACGATCAACGGCGCGCTGCCCCGTGCGAGTGGATAGACCTGCGTGAGATCGCCGGTGCGATAGGACCACAGCAGGAAGAACTGATAGCCGATATGCAAGGCGGTGCTGACAAGGATCAGCGGCCAGCTTTCCGGGGCTGGCATGGGCACGAACGGCAGAACGATAAGCGCGAACGGCGCATGGCCCAGCACGATTGCCGCCATCGACAACGTCTTGTCCCGCCCGCCCTTCACCACCGCATTCCATGTCGCATGGAGCACGGCGGCGAAGACGACGGCCAGAAAGACGGTCGTCGTCACGCGGTGTCAGGCTTTAGGTGCAGCAACGGCCTACGCCGCCGCCTTCTTCTCCAACCGGCGCTGGTGCAACACGGGCTCTGTGTACCCGCTTGGCTGTTCGCGGCCCTTCAGCACCAGATCGAGTGCTGCCTGAAACGCGATGCTCTCATTGAAGTTCGGCGCCATCGGCTCATAGAGGGGATCGTCAGCATTCTGCCCGTCAACGACCTTCGCCATCTTCTGCATCGTGCCGATGATCTGCTCCTCGCCCACCACGCCGTGATGCAGCCAATTCGCCATATGTTGCGACGAAATCCGCAGCGTGGCCCGGTCTTCCATCAAGCCAATATCATTGATGTCAGGCACTTTCGAGCAGCCGACGCCCTGATCGACCCAACGAACGACGTAGCCCAGAATGCCCTGCGCGTTGTTGTCGAGTTCCGCCTGAATATCCTCCGGCGACCAGTTCGGGCGCGACGCGACGGGGATGGACAGGATGTCCTCCAGCTTCGCCTTCTTGCGGCCCTTCAACTCCGCCTGCACCGCATGCACATCGACCTGATGGTAATGGGTCGCGTGCAGGGTCGCGGCCGTTGGCGACGGCACCCAGGCGGTGTTGGCACCGGCCTTCGGGTGACCGATCTTCTGTTCAAGCATCGCGGCCATCAGGTCCGGCATGGCCCACATGCCCTTGCCGATCTGCGCCCGTCCGGCGAGGCCGCAGGCGAGGCCTACGTCAACGTTCCAGTCCTCGTAGGCGGCAATCCAATTCGACGCTTTCATGTCCGCCTTGCGGATCATCGGCCCCGCTTCCATTGACGTGTGCATCTCATCGCCTGTGCGGTCGAGGAAGCCTGTGTTGATGAACACGACCCGGTTCTTCGCGGCACGAATGCACTCTTTCAGGTTCACCGTGGTGCGGCGCTCCTCGTCCATGATGCCGAGCTTGATCGTATTGCGTGCAAGGCCCAACGCGTCTTCCACGCGGGCGGACAATTCGTCGGCAAAGGCGACCTCCTCCGGCCCGTGCATCTTCGGCTTCACCACATACATCGACCCTTTGGCCGAGTTGGCGTGACGACCCTGCACGCCTTCGCGGCCAACATCGTGGATGGAGATGGCAGCCGTCATCATCGCGTCCATGATACCTTCAGGAATCTCGCCGCCATCGCTCATCAGGATCGCGGGGTTCGTCATCAGGTGCCCGACATTGCGCGTGAGCATCAGCACCTGCGCTTTCAACTCGATCTCCTTGCCGGTCGGGTCGAGATAGTCGCGCGCGGGGTTGAGGCGGCGGGTGATGGTCTTGCCGCCCTTCTCCATCTCCTCCTCCAGATCGCCTTTCATCAAGCCGAGCCAGTTGCGATAGGCGACAATCTTGTCCTCGGCATCGACAGCGGCGATGGAATCCTCGTTGTCCATGATCGAGGTCAGCGCCGATTCCAGCACGATATCGGCGATACCGGCAGCATCCGTCTCACCCACCGGATGCTGGCGGTCGATGACGATTTCGATGTGCATGCCGTGGTGGACGAGCAGGATAGAATCCAGCCCCATCTCGGTGCCCTTGTAGCCTGCAAATGTGTCCCCATCGGCAAGGCCGGTCGTGCCGCCGTCAGACATTGCGACAGTCAGGCGTGCGTTCTCGACGGAAAAGCCCTGCACATCGCTCCACGAACCAGAGGCCAACGGCACGGATTTGTCGAGAAAATCCCGTCCCCAGGCAATCACGCGGTCGCCGCGCACCTTGTTGTAGCCCTTACCCTTTTCCGCGCCGCCATCCTCGGCAATCGCATCGGTGCCGTAGAGCGCATCGTAAAGCGAACCCCACCGCGCATTGGCAGCGTTCAGCGCATAGCGGGCATTCATCACCGGCACGACAAGCTGCGGTCCGGCAATATCGGCGATTTCCGGATCGACATTGGACGTTTCAACGGAAAAGTCCGGCCCTTCCGGCACGATGTAGCCGATGTCCCGCAGAAACGCGCTGTAGGTTTCCATGTCCGAGAACGCATCTTTGTTCTCACGGTGCCACGCGTCGATCCTGTCCTGCATCTCGTCCCGCGTCCGCAAAAGCGCCGCGTTCTTTGGGAGCCAGATCGTCTGGCGAGCGAAGCGAACGCGGCGAAGAAAGCGTCTGCTTCCAGACCGGTTCCCGGCAGCACTTCGTTCTCGATGAAAGCGTGCATATCGGCGGAAACGTGCAGTCCGTGGGTCTCGATGCGGGTGTCGGTCATAGTGATGTCTCCAACTGGCCGGATCGTCCGGCGCATATGCCCTTTCCGTGCCCAATCGCGGCTTTCATGTCCAGCGGAACAGGCGGCTGGAAGCTAGTGCAATGACGAGCGGTCTTCGCCATAGTGCTTTTCAGATTTTCAGACGCACCGGTATGCCCTCCCCATGACAGGACTTCTCTTCAAGATCGCTATTATCGGTCTTGCCGGTATCGGCTCGCAATGGACCGCCTGGAAACTTCGTATTCCCGCCATCGCGCTGCTGCTGATATCCGGCATCATTCTCGGGCCGATAACCGGCTACGTGAACCCGCAGGCGGAGTTCGGCGAGCTGTATAAACCGGCCATCGCGCTGGCCGTCGCGATCATTTTGTTCGAGGGCGGGCTCACCCTCAATTTCAAGGAAATCAAGGAAACCGGCAAGGGCGTCCAGCGGATCATCCTGATATCCGGGCCATTGGTCTGGCTATTTTCCACCCTCGCAGCCCATTACGCAGCGGGTCTGTCGTGGCCGGCCGCTGCTGTGCTGGGCGGTATTCTGGTCGTCACCGGCCCGACCGTCATCATGCCCCTGCTCCGCAACGCCCAACTTGGCCACCGCCCCGCGTCCCTGTTGCGCTGGGAGGCGATCGTGAACGACCCGATCGGCGCGCTGTTCGCGGTGCTGGCCTTCGAGGTCTATCTGGTGCTGCATGGCGAACACACGCTGGTGTCGCTGCTTGTCACCATCGTTATCGCGGCAGTCGTGGCCGTTGGCGGTGGCTATCTGGCGGGCAAGGCGCTGGAATGGGTGTTTCATAAGGGCCACGTGCCGGAATATCTCAAATCCCCGGTCCTGCTAACGACCGTCCTCGTGGCCTATGCGATTTCCGATACGGTGCTGGAAGAATCCGGCCTTCTCACCGTCACCGTCATGGGCATCACGCTCGCCAACAGCCGCGTTGCGAGCCTTGGTGAATTGCGGCGGTTCAAGGAGACGGTCACGGTTCTCCTCGTCTCCGGCCTCTTTATCATGCTGACGGCATCGGTGAAGGTCGAGACGTTCAGCCAGCTTGGTTGGGGCACGTTGTTCTTCGTGCTGCTCATCATGTTCGTTGTGCGCCCGCTCGCCATTTTCACCTCAACCATCGGCGCCAGCCTTTCGTTGAAGGAACGGCTGCTGATTTCGTGGATCGCTCCGCGCGGCATCGTGGCAGTCGCCGTGTCCGGCCTGTTCGGCAGCGCGCTGGTGGAACAGGGCGTGGCGGACGGCGAACAGCTTACAGCTCTCACATTCGCGGTGGTTGCTGCCACCATCTTCCTGCACGGCTTCACGCTCAAGCCGCTCGCCACCCGCCTTGGCCTAAAGTCCGCCGATACACCGGGCGTGTTGCTGGTCGGAGGCTCCGCCGTGGCCGATGAACTGGCCGAAAAGCTGAAGGAAATGGAATTACCGGTGCTGATCGCCGACGGCAATTATAGCAAGCTACGAAAAGCGCGGTTGGCGGATGTGCCTGTCTATTTCGGTGAAGTGCTGTCCGAACAGGCGCACCACGACATCACGCTGAACCGTTACAGCCACCTGATCGCCATGACGGACAACGACGCCTACAATTCCCTCGTCTGCACCGAATTCGGCCCGGAACTGGGTCGCAACAATGTGTTCCAGATCGGCGCCCGTGGCGAAGAAACGGACCGCAAGGCGCTCAACTTCACGCTCGGTGGTCGGGCAATGTTTGATAACGGGCGCGACCTTGCCACCCTGCGCAATTCCATGTGGCGCGGCTGGGGTTTTCATTCGACCCTCATTACCGAAGAATACACCTACACCGATTTCCGCGAAAACAGGTCCGACGACACCGCCGTACTGCTCTGGGTAAAGCCGGACAAGAGCATTGTCTTCCGGCAAACGAATGAGGACGCCAAGCCCGTGGCAGGCGACACTGTGCTGGCCTTTGGCCCCTCACCAAAGCCGGAACGCACGCAGGAAAAGGCAGAACTCGCCAAGCGCAAGAACGGCAACGGTGCCGCGGAAAGGGACGCGACGGCGTGACCGAACAAATTACACTCGCCGTTCGCGATACGCCAAAGGACAAGCTGGACGCCCTGTCCGAAACGCTTGACCCGCATTGGGAGGAACGGGGCTGGCCGACGGCGCTGTTCGAAACCGTACAGGATTCCGACGACTGGGCTTACACGGTCTATGTGCCGTTGGACGCACTGTCCGAGGCCGAGGCGGTAATTGCCGACCATGCGCCCGATACCCGGTTTCAGCAGGAAGAAATCCCGGACACGGACTGGATCGCCGAAACCCTGCAAAACCTGTCTCCAGTGCGCGCCGGCCGGTTTCTCGTCCACGGTTCCCACGACAGTGAGGCCGCACGCCACGCGCCTGTTCCGGTGCTTATCGACGCAGGACAGGCGTTCGGCACCGGCCATCACGGCACGACCGCAGGCTGCCTCGACATGCTGGAGCGCGTCTTGCGGCTGGAGCACGATAGTGGTCGTCCACGTCACGCGCTCGATGTCGGTGCCGGGTCCGGCGTGCTCGCCATCGCTTTTGCAAAGGCAACCGGCAAACCAGCCGTCGCAAGCGATATCGACCCTATTTGCGAGACAGTGGCTGGCGGCAATGCGCGCCTGAACAAGGTGGGTGGATTGGTCCGCTGCATCACGGCAACGGGCATGAACCACCCTGCCTTTCGCCCCGCCGACCTCGTCTTCGCCAACATTCTCGCCCGTCCGTTGGAAGGCCTTGCCCGTGACCTGTCGCGGCATGTTCTGCCGGGTGGTCACGTCATCTTGTCAGGGCTCCTGCCGCACCAGAAAGCCCGCATCGTCGCGGCTTACCGTGTGCAGGGAATGATATTGCGCCGCGCCCTCATTCGCGATGGCTGGCTGACCCTCTTGATGCACCGCCCCTGAAACGCTGGCTCCGAAACGCAAAAGGCGGAGCCTAAGCCCCGCCTTTCTCGCGTGTTCAGTCGAGATATCTTACAGCGGCAGGAAAGTAGCACCTTGTGCGCGCAAATCCTTACGGTCGATACCGGCGCGACGCAGCGTTTCGTCATCCATGCCGAGCAATGCGCCGGCAACGTAGCGGCGGGCCTGCTTTTCACGGGCGGCGATCATGCGGTCGAATGTGGAGCGAAGGTTCATCGGTCTGTTCCTTGGGTGGTCCGCCGAGGGAAGCGGGGTGTGCGATGACCCCAAGCTAGGCTTTCAAAGCCGTTCAGGTAGGGGTCAAAACGCACAGCCGCCGTGCAGCAGGCGCATGCACGCTTAACGGGCGGTTAATGCTGCCGTAGGGTTGCCGCAAATCACCACCGGCGCTTCACCCATGTTTCAATCGTTCGACGCACCCGCCACCGATACCGGCGGCGCAGGCCGTCTGTCCGTCATGCGCGCCGTGCTGCTCGCCAAAAGTGCCGATGCCCTCATCGTGCCTCATGCCGATGCCCAGCGGAATGAATATCTACCAGCCAATGCCGAGCGTCTGGCGTGGCTCACAGGCTTCACCGGCTCGGCAGGCGCAGCCATCGTTACCCAAACAGATGCGGTGCTGTTGGTAGACGGGCGCTACACTTTGCAGGCGCACGACCAATCGGCAGGCAACGGCTGGACCGTTGCCAGTCTCGTCGATGAACCACCCCATATATGGCTCGAAGGCCGCAACGCCCGCCTTGCCTATGACCCGTGGATGCATACGCAGAACGAGATCGAGCGACTGGAGAAGGTGGCCACGCTGGTCGCGCTCAATGAAAATCCTATCGACGCCGCATGGCAGAACCGTCCGGCGGAACCGCAGGGCGCGGTGTCGATCCACCCGTTCGCGCGCAACGGAATGCTCACCGCCGACAAGCTGGAAGCTGTGCGGGACGCCATTACCAAAGCCGACGCTGATCTATGCGTCCTGTCCGATGCCGCATCCGTTTCGTGGCTGTTCAACATACGCGGCAGCGATGTGGCCCACACACCGCTGGTATTGGCCCACGCGATAGTCCCGCGAGAGGGCGAACCGGTCCTGTTCATCGACGCGGCGAAACTCGATATGGAAGTCACCGCCTTTCTCACGCAAGTCACCGAACTGCGCGAACCGTCCGATCTGCTGGCGCACCTGTCCCGCCTGTCCGACAAAGCCCGCGTAATGCTCGACCCCGATCAGGCTCCATACGCATTGGCACTGGCGATCGAGAAAGCCGGGGGCACGGTCGTCAACGGTCGTGATCCGGTCGTTCTGCCCCGTGCCATCAAGAACGAGACCGAGATCGACGGCACCCGCGCCGCCCATATCCGCGACGGTGCTGCGGTCAGCGCCTTTTTTGCGTGGCTCGACAATCAGGCACCGGGCAGCATCGACGAAATCACCGCCGCCAAACGGCTCGAATCCTTCCGCACCAATATGGCGGGCGACACACCGCTGCGCGACATATCCTTTGATACGATTTCCGGCAGCGGCCCTCATGGAGCGATCATTCATTACCGCGTGACAGAAGCCACCAACCGCATGCTTGGTGCAGGTGAGCTGTATCTCTGCGACTCGGGTGGACAATATGAAGACGGCACGACCGACATCACCCGCACCGTCGCAATCGGCGAGCCGAGCGCCGACCAGCGCCGTTGTTATACACTGGTCCTCAAGGGCCACATTTCCGTTTCAACCGCACGCTTTCCACGCGGCACACGCGGCGTGGAAATAGACCCCCTCGCCCGGTTGCCCCTGTGGAAAGCGGGGCTGGATTATGCCCACGGAACCGGCCACGGCGTTGGCTCCTATCTCGCCGTTCACGAAGGCCCGCAGAGCATTTCGAAACGCGGCATGGGGGCGCTGCTCCCCGGCATGATCGTTTCGAACGAACCGGGCTACTACCGCGAAGGGGCGTTTGGCATCCGCATCGAAAACCTGCTGCTGGTGCGGGAGGCGGATTCAGTCGAGGGTGACGAAATACCGATGCTGTCGTTCGAAACGCTCACGCTGACACCCTACGACCGGCGGCTCATCGATACCGGCTTGCTGACCAACGAGGAAGCCGACTGGCTCGACGCCTACCACGTCCGCGTTTGGGACACGCTGTCCGGCGCGGTTCCCGACACCGCTTGGCTTAAAGCCGCCTGCGCCCCGCTTACCCGATAAGTGCGCGCAATACCACGACCGCGACCAGCCCCAATGCGGTCGTTGTCATCATCGAAAAGCGGATGGCCACCAGCCCCGCAAACACAAGCGCCAGTGATTCCGCGACGCCACGGCTGACGAGATAGGGCGCGATCAATGCCGCCAACACCGCGATGGGCACGGCCTCCAACGCCGCCTCGACACGATGGTTGAGCGCGCCGAACTGCGACAGGATGATGTGCCCGCCAGCACGGGTCATATAGGTCGCCAGCGCACAAGCGGCGATCAGAAGCCACGGATCGTCGCTCACGGTGCCGCCTCCGGCGGCTTGCTGAGCATGGCGGCCAGAAACAGCCCCGCGCTCCCGCCCGTCAGAATATACCAGGTGCCGTCGAACAGGGCCCAAGTCGCCAGCGACACGCCCGCGCTCGCCACCATGATGATGCTGAAATGGTCCGACTGGCGAAACGATAGCAGCAGAGAAACGAAGTAGAGCGGCAGGATGAAATCCAGCCCGTAGCGCGCCGGATCGTCGATCAACCCGCCGAACAGAGCGCCCGCAAGGTTGGACAGGATCCACACCGAATAGAGCGCGATGGTACAGGCCGCATAATAGGCCGGCCGCAACCCGTGGCTGCGCCGGCGCTTTTCGGCAGCCCCGTAAAGCGGATCGACAAGAAAAAAGAACGCCACGTAACGCCCGACCGGCCCAAACGCGTCCATGCGCCGCCCGAGCGACGCCGAATACAGTACGTGGCGGAAGTTCAGCACGAAAACGGCGAGCACGATGGTCCACGGCGCAGCCCCCCGCCCCAGCAGGTCGAGCATCACATATTGGCTGGCACCAGCATAGATGGACGCGGACGTGACCATGACTGCCGCGATGGAAAACCCGGCCTCCCGCGCCAATGCGCCGAACAAAGCGGCGAAGGGCACGATGGCGATCATCACCGGCAGCGTGTCGCGAAACCCGTCCAGCCAGTCGGAACGGCGTGTGTCTGGTGGGGTGTCGGTCATGGCTGTCGCTTAACGCGGGCCGCTGGAAAGAACACGGGAAAAGCGCGCCTGCCCGCTATTTTCCCACCATCGCAAGCCAGCCGTCTTCGTCGGTCGTCTCGACCCCAAGCTCGGCTGCCTTCTTCAGCTTCGACCCGGCCTTGGCTCCGGCGACGAGCAAATCCGTCTTGGCAGAGATAGATCCGGCGACCTTGGCTCCAAGCCGTTCAGCCATTGCCTTGGCCTCATCGCGTGTCATCTTTTCCAGCGATCCTGTAAACACGACCGTCTTTCCCGCCACGGGCGAATCGCGCATCGGCACTGCAGCGACGCTCTCAATGGTCAGTTCCGAAACCAGCCTGTCGATGGACGCCCGCTCGCGCGTATTACCAAATGCCTTGGCCAGGGAAACGACCACGGTTGCACCGATACCGTCGATGCCCTTCATCTCTTCCCAAGCGGTCAGCGCGCTGGCGGGCACATCCTGCCAGGCATGGCTCGCCGTTTCGGTAACGCGCGCACGGCGTCCGTCCGCAAGCGCTGCCGCACGCTCGGCGCGAACCAACGCTTCCCCGGCCAGATGCGCCTCAGCCGCTGGCCCGGCTGCATCGATGGCGGAGACGAAGTCGTCCCAAGTCTCATAATGCCGCGCCAGCATTCTCCCAACGATTTGCCCCACATGGCGGATTCCAAGCGCAAAAATCAGCCGGTCGAGCGGTATCGTGCGCCGTGCCTCAATGGCTGCGAACAGATTGTCCGCGCTGGTCTTCCCCCAACCCTCAAGGTTCCGCAGGCTTTGTATGGCTCCGTCATCATGACGCTGCACAAGGGTAAAGATATCGGCAGGTTCGGTAACCCAGCCGAGCCCGTAGAAAGCTTCCGCCTGCTTCTCACCCAGCCCGTCGATATCGAACGCCGCGCGGGACACGAAATGGCGCAACCGCTCCACCGCCTGCGCCGGGCACGTGTGCCCGCCTGTACAACGGCGGATGGAATCATCCCCCTCCCGCACGGCTGGGCTTCCACAAACCGGGCATGTGTCGGGAAAATCGAACGGGACGCTGTTAGCTGCACGCTTCGTCACATCCACGTCCAGCACTTTGGGAATGACGTCCCCCGCGCGAAAAACCGTCACCGTGTCGCCAACCCGTAGATCGCGACCCTCGCGGATGGGCTTACCATCCGAGCCGACGCCCGCGATGTAATCCTCGTTGTGCAACGTGGCATTCGATACGACCACACCACCGACCGTGACCGGCTCCAACCGCGCCACAGGTGACAGGGCACCCGTGCGCCCGACCTGTATCTCGATGTCCTGCAAGACGGTGGTTGCCAGCTCGGCTGAAAACTTGTGCGCGATGGCCCAGCGCGGCGACCGCGCCACGAAACCGAGCCGCTCCTGCAAAGCCAAATCATCGACTTTATAAACCACCCCGTCGATATCGTAGTCGAGCGTCGCCCGCTGTTCCTCGATATACCGATAGCTGGCCAGCATCGCCTCAACGCTGCCGCATGTCTCCATCAGCGGATTAGTGGCAAACCCCCACCTTTCGAACAGGCCCACCATCGCCGATTGCCGGTCGGCAGGCAGGCTGGAGACCGCACCCCACGCATAGGCGAAAAATTTCAGCGGGCGGGAGGCCGTGATGGCGGGATCGAGCTGCCTTAGCGAGCCTGCAGCAGTGTTGCGCGGGTTCACGTATGTGGGCTTGCCTGCTTCCTGCATCTGCTCGTTGAGCGCGAGAAAATCGGCCTTACTAAGATAAACCTCGCCCCGTATCTCGATCACATCCGGCCAGCCTTCGCCCGCAAGCCGCTGCGGAATATTGCTGATCGTGCGCGCGTTTACGGTGACATTTTCTCCCACCGACCCGTCGCCCCGGGTCGCGGCGCTGACCAGTTTCCCGCCCTCATACCGCAACGCCAGCGACAACCCGTCGATCTTCGGTTCGGCGGTAAAAGTCAGCTGGCTGTCCGCATCGAGACCCAGAAACCGTTTTACCCGCGCCACGAAATCCGCCACGTCCTCTTCGTCAAACGCATTGTCGAGCGAGAGCATTGGCACGACATGGGCTATCTTCTCGAACCGCCCGCTCGCCCGGCTCCCGACTTTCGCAGATGGCGAAGCTGCATTTGCGAGATGCGGAAACCGCGACTCGATGGCCGCGTTGCGCGCACGCAGCGCATCGTAGTCCGCATCGTTGATCGTCGGTGCATCCTCGCCATGATAGCTGAGATCATGCGTGGCGATCTCGCCAGCAAGACGCTGCAATTCGGCGCGCGCCTCGTCCTCGCTCAGCGCGTCGACCGCTTCCGGCTCGACCATGTCAGGCCGCGTCCAGCAGCCGCGCGGCGGCGGCACGGGCTTCGCTTGTCACCTGCGCACCGGAAAGCATGCGCGCGATTTCCTCCAGCCGGTCCGACCCGTCGATCCGCCCAACGCGGGTTTCCACAGCCGCTTCAGCACCACTGCCCTTTGCGATGAGGAAGTGTACATCCGCACGCGCTGCCACCTGCGGGGCGTGGGTGACGCACAACACCTGAACATGCTCCGACAACTGTGCCAATCGCGCTCCGATGGCATCCGCCACCGCGCCACCCGCGCCGGTATCGATCTCATCGAACACAAGAGTCGGCGCCGAACCGCGGTCCGCCAACGCGACCTTTAGCGCCAGCAAAAAACGCGACAATTCGCCACCGGACGCGACCTTCATCAACGCCCCGGGGCGTGTGCCGGGATTGGTCTGCACGTGAAACTCCATCCAGTCGCAGCCTTCTGCCGACACGCTGTCCATGTCGACGGTTTGCTCCACGAAGAAACGGGCCTGGTCGAGTTTCAGCGATGGCAATTCCCGCATCACCCGCGCCGACAGTCGTTCGCCTGCATCGCGCCGCTTGTTGGCTAGCGTCTTGGCTGCATCTTCCAGCGTTGCCCGCGCCGCATTTGCCGCTTCTTCCAACTCACCGATCCGCCCCTCGCCCGCATCGAGTTCGGCCAACGAAACGCGCAGACTTTCCGCATGGGCCTGCAACTGCTCAACCGGCACGTTGTATTTCCGCGCCGCTGCCCGCAGGGCGAACAGCCGTTCCTCCGCTGCTTCCAGTTCGTGCGGGTCAAACTCGGAAAGGCGCAAAGCCTGCTCTAGCTCCGTTTCGGCCTGTGCCAATGCATCCAAAGCCTGCCCAAACGCTTCGATTGTGGCGTCCAGCAACCCTGGTGCACCATCGGCCTTCCGTTCGAGTTTCCGCATCGCGTTGGCCAGCGTTGGTACCGGCGATGCTTGCCCGGAAAGCACCTGATACGCCTCGTCGATATCGCCCGCGACCTTCTCGGCATTCATCATCGTTTGCCGACGACCAGCAAGGTCTTCCTCCTCGCCCTCTCGCGGGGCCAGCGTATCGAGTTCCTCGACGCTAGCGCGCAGATAGTCCGCTTCCTGCGCCGCCTTATCCACCCGTGCGCGCAAAACGGAAAGCGCCCGCGCGGCCGCGTGCCAGCCTGTATAGGCTTCCACCAGGGCCTCCACGTCGCCGGACAATCCGCCAAACGCATCCACAAGGTCACGGTGGGCTGCGGGGTCCACCATTGCACGCTCCTCGTGCTGCCCGTGAATTTCCACCAGATCGCGGCCAATAGCCCGCAGAGCAGCCATGCTGACGGGACGGTCGTTAACATGAGCGCGTGTGCGCCCGTCCGCGCCCTGCGTGCGGCGCAGGATCAGCGGCTCGCCGGGCTCTCCAGCCAGCCCTTCTTCCTCCAACCGTGTGAGAACCGGATGGTTGTCCGGCATGTCAAACACAGCCGTGACCTGCCCCTGTTTGGCGCCGACGCGCACAAGCCCGCCGTCTCCCCGTCCGCCAAGTGCCAGCGACAGCGAATCGAGCAGGATGGATTTACCGGCACCCGTCTCACCGGAAAGCACGGCCAAGCCGCTGCGGAACTCGATGTCGAGCGCCCGGATGAGAACGATATCGCGGATGGAAAGCGCGGACAGCATAGAACGGAAATAAACCGTTTCCGCCCGTCATGAAAGCACGATTAGCGTGTGACGCTTATGCGCCGACAATCGTCCTGGCAGCGCGGGAAATCCAGGAGCCCTGATTTTCGATCGGCCGCAGCCCACCTTTTTCCAGCAGCGCGTAGCTGTCCTTATACCACTGGCTGTCGGGGAAGTTGTGGCCCAGAACAGCAGCGGCGGTCTGCGCCTCGCTGGTCAGGCCCAGCGCGTAGTAGCTCTCGGTCAACCGCGCCAATGCTTCTTCCACATGGCGGGTGTCCTCGAAACGCTCCACCACATTGCGGAACCGGTTAACGGCGGCCAGATGTTCACGGCGCTCCTGGTAGTAGCGACCGACGGTCATTTCCTGTCCTGCGATCTGGTCCTTCGCAATGCGCATTTTGCGCTTGCCGTCCTCGACATATTCGCTCTCGGGATAGCGCTGCACAAGATCGTTCATCGTCTTGTACGTATCCCGCGCTTCCTGCTGGTCGCGCGTCACGTCAACAATCTGTTTGAAGTGGCTCATGCCCACCAGATACATCGCGTAAGGCGCATCCTTGTTGGCGGGATAAAGCTCTACGAACCGATTACCGCGCGCGATGGCTTCTCCGAAGTCGTTTTTGCGATAAGCGAGATACGTGGCCATCACGCCTGATTTGCGGGCGAATGTGGAGTACGGATGCTGGCGGTCCAGCTTCTTAAATTTCAGCTGCGCCTCGTTGTAGTCGCCCACATCGATGTTGGCTAATGCCTCGTTGTAAAGCTGGTCGGCGGGCACGGTCGGGTCTGCGAATCCGTTTTCGTCGCTGTCTTTCGCGCAACCGGCAGCCAGTGCCAAAACGCCCGCAGCGCATAAAAGACCGAAATATCGCATAATCTTGCCCAAACTCATGAGACCGTTGAAAAGCATTCCCCCGGCGCACGCGCCGCATTGCTTTCTCTAGCGCCGTTCAACTGCAACGCCAATGGTGCTTTTTTATGGCGACGCCGAAAGCCGCCGAAATCGTTAACGACGATCAGCTTTTGTCGGCGGAAAAAGCGGCAGCGGAAACAGCGGCAAAACCGGCACGGGCAACAGCAGTTTCGCGCTTCGGAGCCTGCACGTCGGTCCATTCATAGGCGGTCGGGTCGGCCAGCAATGCGGCCAACGCCAATGCGTTGACCTTGTGGCCACCGCGATAGGACTTGTAACACCCCAGGAACGGCGCACCGGCCAGTGCAAGGTCGCCAATCGCGTCCAAGGCTTTGTGGCGCACGAACTCGTTTTCGTAGCGCAGGCCTTCGGGATTGATAACGTTGTGATCGTTGCAGATGACGACCGAGTTTTCGAGGCTCGAACCCAGCGCGAAACCGGCAGCCCAGTAGCGCTCGACATCTTTCATGAAGCCGAAGGTGCGGGCGCGGGAAATGTCGCGGCGGAACGTGTCCGGCGTCAGGTCGATATCCAGTTTCTGACGACCGATGATCGGCTCGTCGAAATCGATCTCGACCTCGTAGCGTGTGCCATTATGTGGCGTAAACATGCCCCAGCACGGGCCCATATCGAAACGCACTTCCTTCAGCACGCGCAAATAGCGGCGTGTGCGGGACTGCATTTTCAGTCCGACGGCGTCGATTGCAGTGACGAAAGCCTCCGACGACCCGTCCATCACGGGAATCTCGGCGCTATCGACTTCGATCAGCACATTGTCGACGCCCAGCCCCATCAGGGCGGCCATCAAATGCTCGACCGTCTTGACATGCACGCCGCGCGGGTCGCCCAGAACTGTGCAGAGATCGGTGGCACCGACGGAGGAAACGAGCGCTGGAATATCGACCTGGCGGGGAACGTCCACATCACTGCGCTGAAACACGATGCCCGTATCGGCATCGGCTGGCAGAAGCGTGATTGAAACGGGTTTACCGGAATGAACGCCAACGCCCGAAAGCTCGATACGGTCGGCAAGCGTGGTCTGGTTGCCTGTAGCCGTGGAAATCATGCTTCACCCCAACCGGTGCCAATAAATAGCACCTCAGAATTATCAGTTTCAGAAAACACGGTCCTGTTCATCAAGCACCCGTCCGGTGCCACCCCCTGAACATGTGAAATGCCGATGCTCTGGCATTCCCGGAGACCCGCGACCCATAACAACACGAGTCATCTTTCCGATTGCTGCGGAACCTAGCGACCTCGACCGGTCTCAACAAATCACGCTTTCTTACCCAAACGTAACACCAGCACCGTTCATTAACCGAACCCTTTGACACAACTGAAATTAAAAGCGGTAACAATCGGTTAACCCTGATTTTCATCATGCGCCAAAACGCAGAAAGCCCCCGAAACGACACGCGTTCCGGGGGCTTTGTTACGTTGCTTGCGGGGTGGGTTTAACGGCCCGGAAGCGTTAGTTGGCTTGACGGCGCAAGAATGCGGGAATGTCCAACTGTTCCTCGTCGCTCAAGGAGCGGGACTGCTGCGGTGCGACCGCGCGACCATGATCGTCCAGTGTCGGACGGGCCGGTGCGTATGGGTTGCGGTCCTGCACCGGTGCGGCCTGCGCTGGCGCGGCTGGCTGAACCGGCTGGCGAACCGGAGCCGGCTGCGCGCTGTTCTCGCCGTGATAACCACCGAAACCGGAGGTCAGGCGCTTGAACAGACCGCCAACGGCACCCTGCTCGTCGTGGCCGGAACGCTCGGAGGACGCATGGTCCATACGCTGCTGCGCAATCGGCGGAAAGTCTTCCGCACGGGGCATCCGAGCCGCAGTTGGCTGCATGGAGACCGGTTGCACCGGCGCGGGCTGAAGGGCGGCTGGTGCGACCGTGCGGCCAAGCTGCTCTTCAAGCTCATGCTGGAACGCGGCATCGCTGATCGGCTGCGGAGCGGCTGGTGCCGGAGCGGCAAACGGCGCTTTTACGGCTGCAGCGACGGGCGCGGCTGCGGTTTCGTTTGACGTGGGTGCGCGGGCGATGATTGGCGCTTTCGGCTTGTCGGCCAATTCGTCGGTATCCTTCGCAGGCGCACCAGTCTGCGTGGACTGCAGCAGGCGATCCGCCGCCAGCTTCATGCGCTGTTCGTTGGCCGGATTGGCCTGAATGCTGGCCGTATCGATGGAGGTTGCCACCACCGACACGCGGATAACGCCTTCCAGCGCATCGTCGTGGGTTGCGCCGACGATGATGTTGGCGTCTTCCGAGACTTCCTCGGAAATGCGGGTCGCTGCCTCATCCACTTCAAACAGGGTAATGTCGCGACCACCGGTAATGGAAATCAACAGACCCATCGCACCGGACATGCTGGTTTCATCCAGCAGCGGGTTGGAGATCGCAGCTTCCGCAGCAGCGCGGGCGCGGCCTTCGCCGGATGCTTCACCGGTGCCCATCATGGCGCGGCCCATGTTGCGGGTCACGGAGCGAACGTCCGCGAAGTCGAGGTTGATGAGACCTTCCTTGGTCATCAGGTCCGTGATGCAGGCGACGCCGGAATAAAGCACCTGGTCAGCCATTGAAAAGGCATCGGCAAAGGTCGTCTTGTCGTTGGCGACGCGGAACAGGTTCTGGTTCGGGATCACGATCAACGTGTCGACGTTGGCCTGCAATTCGGCAATGCCGTCTTCGGCCAGCTTCATGCGGCGCTTGCCTTCGAAGCTGAACGGCTTGGTGACGACACCAACCGTCAGGATGCCCGCTTCGCGCGCAGCCCGGGCAATGACGGGAGCTGCTCCTGTGCCGGTGCCGCCACCCATACCCGCGGTAACGAAAGCCATGTGTGTGCCGGACAGGTGGTCCTTGATTTCATCGAGACATTCCTCGGCAGCCGCCGCGCCGATTTCAGGCTGCGAACCGGCACCGAGACCTTCCGTCACCTGCACACCCATCTGGATGACACGCTCGGCCTGACTCATGGACAGGGCTTGCGCGTCGGTGTTGGCGACGACGAATTCGACACCGTCGAGTCCCGACGAGATCATGTTGTTGACGGCGTTGCCGCCGCCGCCGCCCACACCGAATACGGTGATGCGGGGTTTCAGTTCGGTAATGTCAGGCTTCTGCAGGTTGATGGTCATGGAATGTCCTTCCGGGTCGTTGTTTGGGCCGCGCTGCGGCTTCTGGTTGTGCGCGTTATCCGCGCGGCTCAAAGGCTTGCCCTCAGCCAGGCGCCGACGCGGCCCAGCCCAAAGGCATTGAAAGTGTTGGTGAACGAAGACCGCTGCCCGGCCAGATCGTCGTCGGCGACCTGGCGATAGACGAGAAGTCCGGCAACGGTGGAAAACGCGCCACCCTTGGCGTTGGCAGGCAGGCCGGAAACGCCCAGCGGACGACCCTGCCGGACGTCGGCATTGAAGATGCGGGCTGCCAGATCGGGCAGACCGGAAAGCTGGCTTGCGCCACCGGTCAGCACCAGCCGTTTGCCGATAGCCCCTCCGAAACCGGAGCGGGCGATGCGGTCGCGGATCAGTTCAATGGTTTCCTCCACACGCGGCGCGGCGATAGCCGCAATCTGCCCGAGCGTGACGGCCTTCGGGTGAGCCAGCGCGTCGTCACCAATCGTGACAACGGATACCGTGTCCTCTTGGCTCGCACCGGCTTCGTCCACCGTTGCGTGCAATACTTTCAGCCGCTCCGCATCGGCCATCGAGATACCGAGACCCCGCGCCAGATCCATCGTCACATGGTTGCCGCCGACCGCAATCGCATCGGCAAACACCAGACGGTTGTTCATGAAAATCGCCACGCTCGTCGTGCCGTGGCCGAAGTCGATTGCCGCGCAGCCGAGCCGCGCCTCGTCGTCCACCAGCGCGGCAAGCCCGCTGGCATAAGGAGCAGCCACCAGACCATCCACCGAAAGGTGGGAACGGTTGATGCAGGCCTCGATATTGGCGACCGGCGCGTTGTCGACGCTGACCACGTGCATATCGACGCCAAGCTCACGGCCACTCATGGACACCGGGTTGTCGATGCCGTGCTCGCCGTCGAGCGAATAACCGATCGGCAGGGCATGAAGCGCCGTCCGGTCCGGCCGTGCCGCATGGTCGAGGCCTGCGGCAAGCAGGGTGCGAATATCACGCTTGGCGACATCGCCATCGATTGTGATGGAGGATGAAAACGTATCGCTACCGATACGGCCAGCATTGATGCCGACGGTCAGCGAATCGATCGTCACGCCAGCCGTGCGTTCCGCGGTGTCGATGGCAATGCGGATGGCGTTTTCTGCCGCATCCATGTCTGTCACGATGCCGGATTTGATGCCGCCGGACCGCACGTGCCCGAAGCCCATGACCTCGATGGCATTGCGACGACCGGGAAGCAGCGTTCCGTCAGTACGCGGTGTCAGGCGGGCGATAACGGCGCAAACCTTGGAGGAGCCGACATCGAGCGCGCAAACGACCTGTGGCTTGGCGGCTTTGACTGCGTCGCGTTTGGAGTTTCGACCGGTCATACGGGACGCTCCGCAGCATCGCGCTTCAACCGCTGCACGGCCTTGTCGCGGTCTTTCACCAGCAGACGACGCGCTTCTACAGCTTCCGGTTCCAGGTCGAACACCATCCGGTCAGCCAACCGCAAATCGACACCGGCGATTTGCCGGTCCAAAATTTGACGCCGGTCCTGCAGCGCGGCCAACCGGTCCAGCGCGTCGGCCAACCCGACTTCGGGCAACGCGGCACGAACCGTGGTTTCGGCATTGCCGGCCAGCAGCAGATCCCACCGGCGCTTGCCGAGACGCAGGTAAGCCTGCACCCGCCCCGCGATCTGCGGATAGGCGGCAACGAGCGGCAGAATATCCGCGGCGTGTTCATCAGCGCCCGTGCCGACCAAATGGGGCAGATGGGAGAAGCGCTCGTTCAACATTTCGGTAATACCGAACGCCGCGATGCGGTTGCCCTGCCCGTCGATCACCCACAACTTGTCGTCGGCCTGCCAGACGGCGGCGGGCTGCTTTTCGCTCACGGAAACGGCGAGCCGCCCCGGGTATATCTTGCGGATCGTGACATCCTCGACCCAGGGCAACGCCACCAGACGGGCGCGGGCGGTGTCGAGATCGTAGCCCACCAGCGAGCCACTTTTCGGCCATGCCAGCGAGGCGACGATGTCACGGTCGGATGTATTCACCTGCCCCGTAATATCGACGCTCGATGCCGTCAGCCCGACGGCTGCGGACGCACTGGCCACCATGCTCGGGCCGAGGCCGCCATGCAGCGCGCCCATGCCCCATGCGGATGCAACCACGAACAGCGCCAGCGCCGTTCCCGCGCCGGACCGCACCGGCGGAATGGAGCGCAAGGCACTGCCGAGCCCGTTTGCAAATCCTGTCGGAAGTGGCCGTCTCAGCGTCCGCAAGTCGCGTCCTCCACCATCCATCGCATCAATTCGCCGAAGGGGTGGCCCGCATGGGCCGCCAGTTCCGGCAGCAATGATGTGGGCGTCATGCCCGGCTGGGTGTTCACTTCCAGCCAGACCAATTCGCCGGTTCCATTGATTCGGTCGTCGAAGCGGAAGTCGGAACGACTCACTCCACGGCAACCGAGCGCACGATGCGCGTCGAGGGACACCTTCTGTATTCTTTGGTAAACATTTGGTAAAATTTCGGCCGGCAGGATGTGAGACGACCCGCCATCGACGTATTTCGCATCGTAATCGTACCATCCGCCATCGGCAGCGACGATTTCGGTAACACCCAGCGCCACGTCCCCCATCACGGCGCAGGTCAGTTCCCGCCCGTGAATGAATCGCTCCACCATCACGATGTCGCCATAGGGCCAGTCGTCGGATGTCAGTTCGGCAGGCGGAGTGGACTGGTCTTCCTTCACGATCAGCACGCCGAAGGATGAACCCTCGTTGACCGGCTTGATCACGTAAGGCGGCGGCATCGCGTGTTTCTTCGCCGCGTCCAGCCGGTGCATGATCTTCGCTTCGGCCACCGGCACGCCGACCTTGCGGGCTAAAATCTTGGCGCGTTCCTTATCCATCGCCAAGGCGGAGGCCATCACGCCGGAATGGGTGTAGGGAATGTCAAGATATTCCAGAATACCCTGAATCATCCCGTCTTCGCCGTAAGGACCGTGCAGCGCGTTGAAAGCGACGTCCGGTTTCAGATCGGCGAGCACGGAGGACACGTGGCGGTCCACATCGACACGGGTAACGCGGTAGCCCTCGGCCTCCAGCGCATCGGCGCAGGACTTGCCGGAAGACAGGCTGACCGGCCGTTCCGACGACCACCCACCCATCAGCACCGCGACGTGTTTCATTGCGATGTGCGCTCCGTAAATCCCCTCGTGCATAGCAGAATCACAAGAGATTCAACGCTTCAAGCGCGAGGGACCAACTATTCGGACAGCCAGTTCAGGAGGCACACACGCTTGCGCCAGTAACGGACTCAAAAGACTCCCGCTTTCACAAACGGCACATTGCTAGGCTGCGTTAACCTTTTTTAACGCAAGATCGTCCGGCGCTAGACGCGGAAGGGTTCGACCACGCGACCATCGGCAAATCGCCCGATGCGTTTCAGTTCCCATTCAAGCAGAATACCGCTCGATTCATGCACCCGGCGACGCACCGTCTCGCCCAGCAATTCGAGATCGTATGCGGTCGCATTGTCGGCATTGAGCATGAAATTGCAGTGCATCTCGCTCATCTGCGCACCGCCGACACGATGGCCGCGCAGACCGGCTTCGTCGATCAGTTTCCACGATGAATCGGGTAGCGGATTCTTGAAGGTGGACCCGCCCGTCTTCTCGCGGATCGGCTGAACCTCCTCGCGGTGCTTTTGTACCGCATCCATCGCAGCGCGGATGGTGCTTGCATCCTCGGGCTTGCCCTCGAACAAGGCAGACGTGAAGATTACATCATCCGGCGCTCCCGAATGGCGGTATGTGTAGCCCATGTCGGCATGAGTAATCGTGCGACGCTTACCGTTACGCGCCACGCCGGAAACCTCGACCACACGGTCGGTCGTTTCAGTTCCATTGGCCCCGGCATTCATCCGCAACGCGCCGCCGATGGAGCCGGGAATGCCGTGATAGAATGCAAAACCACCAAGTCCTGCTTCCAAAGCCGCCGCTGCCAGTGCTTTGTCCGGCACGGCGGCACCGGCCCGAAGCCGCATCTCACCAACCCGCTCCACCTGCCCGAAACCGCGCCCGCCGAGGCGCACGACGATACCTTCGATGCCCCCGTCCCGCACCAGCAGGTTCGAGCCCTTGCCGACCGCCATGACCGGCACGTCCGCTGGAATGGCCGTTAGAAACGCTGCCAGATCATCCTCATCGGCAGGCGAAAACATCAGGTCCGCAGGACCGCCGACCTGAAACCACGTCACCTTCGACATGGGGGCATCGAAGGTCAGCCGCCCGCGAACGCCGTTCAGGGCATCGCCGAGCCGTTCTTTCAGCGCCGCGCCGCTCATCCCAGTCTGGCGAGTTCGTCCGGCAGGGCATGGGCCCATGCTGTGACGTTGCCCGCGCCGAGAAAAATCACCAGATCGTCTTCCTTGGCCGTTGCGGCAATGATCGGCGCAATCGCTTCCGGTCCGTCGATCAAACGCACATCGCGGTGTCCGGCAGACGCGCAAGCCGTCCGCCAGCGACGCGGAATCGCGCCTTCGCGATCGGCTGTTCGCCCGCCGCATAAACGGGTGCGACAAGCACCGTGTCGGCATCGTTGAAACAGGAACAGAACCCGTCGAACAGATCGTGCAATCGCGAGTAGCGGTGCGGCTGTTTTATGGCGATCACCCGACCGCTACGCTTGGACCGCACCGCCTGCCGCGCCGCTTTCAGCACGGCGGTGATTTCGACCGGATGGTGGGCGTAATCGTCGTAAATCTCGACACCCTTCCAGCTTCCCGTATGGGTAAAGCGACGACCGACACCCTTGAAGTCCGCAAGGCCGCTGCGAATGTCGTCTTCACTCACGCCGAGCCTGTCCGCCACCGCGATGGCCGCCGTGGCGTTGGAAACATTGTGCAAACCGGGCATCGGCAGCATCAGGCCGTCCATCCGGCGGCTGTCTCCGGTCCGTCTGTCGCGCAACACGACGTCGAAGAATGTGCGCGTTCCCTCCGGCCGCACATCGAGATAGCGCACGTCGGCTTGCGGGTTCGCACCATAGGTCAGGATCGGCTTTTGCGGCAGTTTCGCCGCCAGCGCCTGCACGTCGGGATGGTCGATGCACAGCACGCCGCAGCCGTAGAACGGCACCGCATCGACAAACCGCTGGAACGCCTCCTTGGCCTTGTCGAACGTGCCGTAGTGATCGAGATGCTCCGGGTCGATATTCGTCACGATGGCGATTTCGGCAGGCAGTTTGAGGAACGAACCGTCGCTCTCGTCGGCTTCCGCCACCAGCCAGTCGCCATCGCCCATCCGGGCATTGGTGCCGATATCCATCAGGATACCGCCATTGATGATCGTCGGGTCGAGCCCGCCCGCGATCAGCAAGCCGACCGACCAGACGAAGTCGTCGTCGTCTTGCCGTGGGTGCCGCCAACCGCGATGCCCGCCTTGAAGCGCATGATTTCGGCCAGCATTTCCGCACGCGGCACGATGGGCAGATGCTTTTCGCGCGCAGCCATGCGTTCGGGATTGTCCGGCCTTGATGGCGGTCGATGTGACGACGACGGCAGCATCGCCAAGGTTCTCCGCCTTGTGGCCGACGAACACGTCGATGCCCTTGGCGCGAAGGCGCTCGACATTGGCACCCTCGTTGGCGTCCGACCCCTGCACCTTGCGGCCCAGATTGTGCAGCACTTCGGCGATCGCGCTCATACCGATGCCGCCGATGCCGATGAAATGCACCAGCCCGATATCGTCCTTCATTGGCATGTCGTTGGTCCGTCCTGCGTAAAGTTCAAATCGCGCGACGCCGCGCGGCGTCTTCCACCAGATCGGCGAGCCGTGCCGCCGCATCCGGTTTTCCAGCCGTTTTCGCGGCCTGCGCCTTGTGTGCGAGATCGGCTGGATTGTCGAGCCAATGGCGCAAATGGTCCGCCAGAACCTGCGCTGTCAAATCGCTTTCCCGCACGACTTCCGCCCCGCCGGTCGCGGCCAGTTCGGCGGCGTTGGCAGCCTGATCGTGATCGAGCGCATGGGGATACGGCACGAGCAGCGAGGGCCGCCCGATCAGCGCCAGTTCGCCCACGGTCGATGCTCCAGCGCGCCCAATCACCACCTGCGAAGCGGCGATCAAGGCCGGTAAGTCGGCAAAGAAAGGCGCAACGTCGGCAGTGATGTCCAATTCACTCAGCGCGTTTTGCGCTTTACCGACAGCGTTTTCGGGGGCCTGCAGCGTCAGGCGGATACGTTTGCGGTCTGACTCCGTCATCAATGCAAGCGCTGCAGGCACCACTTCTGAAAAGTAACTGGCACCTTGCGACCCACCAAACACAAGAAGGTGAAAAGGATCGTTATCCAGCGATTCCCGATAAGGCACCGTCGCCGCGTCATGGGCGGCGGGCCGGAGCGGGTTGCCGGTTACGATGGCCTTACGGCCCTTGATCGGAAAGCCACCCGCAATAGCGTCGGCTCCCCGGCTCAGGGCGCGGTTGGCGCGGCCCAGCACTGCGTTCTGTTCATGCAAAACTGTGGGTTTGCTGCGATGGGACGCGGCCAGCATCGGCATCAGGCTCGGATAGCCACCGAAGCCGATTGCCACATCCGGCCCAACACTGGAAATCAACCGCCGCGCTCGCAAGTAGGCGGACGTGGCTTTTGGAATGGCTTTCAGTACCCCAAACGGAGACCGCAACGATGGCGGGCGGAACGTAATTTCGGTCACTTGCCCCGGAAACGTCTCCGCAAACCGAAGCCCGCGTTCGTCCGTCGCCAGATGGCAGGTCCAGCCACGCTTGTTCAATTCGGTCGCCAGCGCCTCGGCGGGAAAGAGATGTCCACCGGTTCCACCGGCGCAAAGCAGAGCCGTCGGCATTACGCTCCCTGCCCGGCATAGCGCGTATGAATGGAGGCCTCACCAAACCGAACCGCGGAGCGGCGCAGGCTTTCGGGGCGGCGTCGGGTGAGAGCCAGCAGGAAACCCATGCCCAGAGCGACGGCGAGCATCGAGGATCCTCCATAGGAGATGAACGGCAGGGTCATGCCCTTGGCCGGAAGCAGTTGCAGGTTCACGCCGATATTGATGGTCGCCTGCAGACCCGAACTGCAACGCCAACCCGCAAACGGCAAGCTGCACGAACCGGTCGCGCTCGCCTGCCCCGTGCCATAGCCCGCGCAGCACGGTGAAGAAAAACACTGACACCAGCACCATGACGATCACGATGCCATATTCCTCCGCTGCCACAGAAAAGATGAAATCAGTATGGCTGTCCGGCAGACCGCGCTTCACCAGCCCTTCGCCGGGACCACGCCCAAGCCAGCCACCAGCCTCTATCGCCTGCATTCCGCGGTCCACCTGAAAGTTGTCCCCCGAACCGGTGATGAACCGGTCGAAACGGGTCGTGACATGGGGAATGAACATATAGGCCGAGCCCAAACCGGCAATGCTCAAGCCGCCAAGAGCGCCTACAAAGATCCACGGCAGACCGACGAGAAAGAATAGTCCCGCCCATACGGAAACCAGCAAAACGGTCTGCCCGAGATCAGGCTGAATGATGAGCAGCGAAGCGCATAAGGCCATCAATGCGATGGCCGCGCCGTAAAATACGAGTGCTTGCTCCTCCACCGCCCGCGCAAACAGCGCCGCGCTGGCTATGACGAAGCACGGCTTCAGAAACTCGGACGGTTGCAACAGGAACGGGCCGAGCGAAAGCCACCGCGTCGCGCCTTTCGCTGAATAACCGATCAGAGGAAGCGCCATCAAAACGACGACCATGCTTGCAAGACCCAGCCAACCCAGCGTCTTGACCTGCCACACTTTCAAGAACGACACACCGATGAGTGCCACGCTCGCCAGAACGACAAAGAACGCATGGCGCTGCATGAAATAAAACGGATCGTCGATACCGATGCGTGCTGTCGCCGCCGGGCTGGACGACAGCGACAACAGAAAACCGGCGGCGATGAGGAACAGCGTGCTGCCGAGCAACCACTTGTCCACGGTCCACCACCAGTCGGAAATAAGCCCTTTGCGTGCCCGTGACATCATGGAAAACAACCCCGTCTCGACGGGGACAATGCCCGTCAGCCTACAGAAACAAACCCGTTCAAGGCCTCGACGGCCTGCCGGAACGCATCACCGCGCCGCTCGAAATTGGGGAACTGGTCGAAACTGGCCGCCGCCGGTGACAGCAATACGACCTGTTCGCCCCCGGCTCGTGCGGAATCGGCGGCCGCATGGTTAACGGCGTCTTCCACCGTGCCGGAAATTTCATAAGGAATGGTATCACCAAGCTGCGCGGCGAAGGTTCCGGCCGCTTCGCCTACCAGATAAGCCTTTTCGATGCGGTCGAACTTGTCCGCCAGCGCTTCGATTCCGCCGGATTTCGCCAATCCGCCCGCGATCCACCGCACTTTCGCAAAGCTTGAGAGCGCGGGAGATGCGGCTTCCGCATTTGTCGCTTTCGAGTCGTTGATGAACAGCGTGTCGCCCACGCGCCCGACCTGTTCCATCCGGTGCGCCAGGCCCCCGAATGTATCGCACCCGCGTTGCACCTCCTCCGGAGCAAGACCAAGCGCAATGCAAGCGCACCACGCGGCAGCAGCATTCTGCCCGTTATGGACACCCCGCAACGCGCCGGATTTCGACAGGTCGGCAAGGCAGTGGCCCTCGCTGTGGAACAGCGCGCCGTCCTCGTAGCGCACATGACCATCAAACGATTTTGAAATCCGCTCAACCGGCGTTTCAGCCTGATCGACCCGCCCGGCTATCGCACGGCAATGCTCATCATCGACGGAAATGATCGCTAGATCGCTGGCCGCGACCAGCCGTTCCTTGATGCCTGCGTAGTTCTGCATCGTACCGTGCCGTTCCAGATGGTCCGGCGTCAGGTTCAGCAACACGCCCACGTGCGGCTTGATGTTAGGCGCAGTGTCGATTTGGTAGGATGACACTTCCACCACATAGACCTGATTGGCAGCCGCTTCGCCGTCCGCAACCGGCGCAAGGTCCAGCACGGCGCGGCCGATATTGCCGCCCATTTGCACCTCCCGCCCGGCGCTCGACAGCACATGGGCGATGAGTGCGGTGGTGGTGGATTTGCCGTTCGTACCGGTGATTGCCACCACCGGCGCACAACGGTTTTCCATTTCCATCTGGCGAAAGAAAAGATCGATGTCACCTGCAACGGCCACACCGCTGCGCTTGGCGAGGTCGACGCTCCAGTGGGGTTGCGGATGGGTCAGCGGCACGCCGGGGGCGACGACAAAAAGGTCGATGGCGCTCCAGTCGATGGTGCGCAAATCCTGCGTTTCGACACCCTGCGCCTGCGCTTTTTCGACCGATGCGGGGTTATCATCCCATCCCACGACCTCCGCCCCGCCTGCAAGCAATGCCGAGGCTGTGACGAGGCCGGACCCGCCGAGCCCGAACAGCGCGACGCGCTTGCCGGAAAGTGCCGTGACCGCAATCATCTAGCGCAGTTTCAGCGTCGCCAGACCGGCCATGGCGAACATGATCGAGATGATCCAGAACCGGATGACGACCTGACTTTCCGTCCAGCCCAACTGCTCGAAATGGTGGTGTATGGGTGCCATCTTGAACACCCGTTTGCCCGTCATCTTGAACGACGCCACCTGTATGATGACGCTCGCCGCCTCCATCACGAACAGCCCGCCGATGATGGCCAGCACGATCTCGTGTTTGGTAGCGACAGCGATGGTGCCGAGCATACCGCCCATCGCAAGCGAGCCTGTGTCGCCCATGAAGATGGCCGCCGGCGGCGCGTTGAACCACAGGAACCCAAGCCCCGCGCCGATGACGGCACCGCAGATGATGGCAAGTTCACCCGTTCCGAGCACGAAATGCACTTGCAGGTAATCCGCAAAAACCTTGTTGCCGACCAAATAGGCGATGATACCGAAAGCCGCCGCAGCTATCATCACCGGCACGATGGCCAGCCCGTCGAGACCGTCCGTCAGGTTGACCGCGTTGCCCGCGCTCACGATTACGAACGCACCGAAGACAACGAAGAACCAGCTGAGTTCCAGCATCAACTCCTTGAAGAAAGGAAAGGTCAGCGCCGAAGACATGTCGCGCCCGAGTTCCGTGCCGGTTTGTTCGCCGTAGAGCATGATGGCCGTGACCGCAGTTGCTGCGATGATGAACTCCAGCAACAGGCGCATACGACCGGAAAAGCCCTTGTCGCTCGATTTCGTGACTTTCAGGTAATCGTCGTAAAACCCGATCGCTCCAAAACCGAGCGTGACCAGCAATACGGATACGACCATGATGCTCGACAGGTCCGCCCACAGCAGCGACGAGCCGACAATACCGACGAGAATCATCAGCCCGCCCATCGTCGGTGTGCCGGCTTTTTTGAAGTGCGTCGCCGGCCCGTCCGAGCGGATCGGCTGGCCCTTGCCCTGACGACCGCGCAGGGAGCGGATGATGCGGGGGCCGAACAGGAACACGATGATCGCGGCGGTGAACAGCGCCATGCCCGCCCGGAATGTAATGTAACGGAAGACGTTGAGAACCGGCAGCGCATCGCCGAATTGGGAGAGGTAAAGCAGCATATGGAGAGTCCGTTCGACGGGCAGCGGGCAGAAGACGTCTTGTCAGCCGGAGTCGCCGCCGACAGCCGCCTTGGTGACAAGATAGTCGACAATGCGGGCAAACCGCAACGAGTTGGAGGCTTTCACCATCACCGTGTCGCCCGCGCACAAGTCACGCGCCAGCATTCGCGCCAATTCGTCGGCGTCCGTGCCATATATGACCGGAAGCTCCCCGCTGACTTCCTCGCCGAGCGCACCCATTTCTGCGCCTACCAGATAGAGCGCGTCGCAGGTGGCGCGCACCTTGTTGGCGAGGCCCGCATGAAGCGCGCGTGACTCCGACCCAAGTTCGAGCATGTCGCCCAGCACGGCAATGCGGCGCCCCCCCGCTCCGGCGTCGAGCATGGTCAGCGCGGCGGCGATACTGGCGGGATTGGCGTTGTAGCTTTCGTCGATCAGAAGAATATTTCCGCCATTCCACGGCAGGACATGCCGCTGTCCGCGACCTTTGACGGCACCAAGATCGGCCAAGGCCAATCCAGCCTTGGCCAGATCGGCACCGCTCAATTTCACCGCTGCCAGAACCGCCAGCACGTTTTGAACAATATGGCGACCCGGTGTGCCGACGCGCAGGGTCATGGGCGTGCCCATAACGTCGACATCGATGCAGGAGCAGTCCGCTTTCTCCACGATTTTCTCCAACCGCACGTCCGCACCGTCCGCTTCGCCGAACGTGACGATGTTGGCGACACCCGCCTCGCCTGCCCAGCCGCTCAGCATGGCAATGCGCGGGTCGTCGGCGTTCAGCACTGCCGTTCCACCGGGCACGACACCGGAAAAGATTTCGGCCTTGGCGCGCGCAATGGCGTCCACGCTGTCGAAGGCGCCGAGGTGGACGGGCGCGACGTTGGTGATGATGGCAATATCAGGCCGAACCATACCGACGAGCGGCGTGATCTCGCCGGGATGGTTCATGCCGATCTCGAAGACGCCATAAGCGGTGTCGCTGGGCATCCGCGCCAGCGTGAGCGGCACCCCCCAATGGTTGTTAAAAGACGCGGCGGACGCATGAACCGACCCGCAGGCCTCAAACGCCGTCCGCATCGCTTCCTTCGTAGTCGTCTTTCCGACGCTGCCCGTCACCGCGATCACCGGGCACGTGGCGCGCGCCCGCGCGGCGCGCCCAAGATCTTCCAGTGCTGCCAGCACGTCGTCTACAATCAGAAGAGGACCGGACCAACTTTCCAACTGTCCCCGAGCCACCACGCAAAGCGATGCGCCTGCCTCATGGGCCGCGCCAACGAATTTGTGCCCGTCATGGACATCACCAAGAATGGCGAAATATCCCTCGCCCGGTTTCAGTGTGCGGCTGTCGATGGAAATGCCTGTAACATCGCAGGCATTGCCCCGCATCTCGCCACCGGTCGCTGCCTGTATGTCTTCAATGGCCCAGAGTGGGTTGCTCATCACGTCACTCCCAATGCGTCTCGCACGGCAACATGGTCGGAAAACGGGATTGTCACGTCCCCCACGATCTGCCCTTTCTCGTGTCCCTTGCCGGCCACGATCAGCGTATCGCCCTGACCTAACTGCGCGATAGCCGCCGCAATGGCTTCGCCACGGTCGGCGATCTCCGTCGCACCCAGCGCGGCTGCCATGATCGCAGCGCGTATAGTCGCCGCGTGTTCCGTGCGCGGGTTGTCGTCGGTCACGATCACCGTGTCGGCCAACCGCGCGGCTATTTCCCCCATGATCGCGCGCTTGCCCGGGTCACGGTCTCCGCCGCAGCCAAACACCAGCGCCAGCTTGCCCGTTGTATAAGGCCGCACCGCGCGCAAAACCTGCTCCAAAGCCTCGGGCTTGTGAGCATAATCCACATAGACCGGCGCACCCTGCGCGGTCTTGCCGACAAGCTCCAACCGCCCGGGTGCACCCTGTAGCGTTTCCAGCGCCTTCAACGCCGACGCCGCGTCCGTTCCGGTAGCGATAGCCATGCCGACGGCTACCAGCGCGTTCGACATTTGAAATTCGCCCGCCAGCGGCAGGCGCACGCGATACAACTGCCCCTCATGCTCGATCTCGCCGACCTGTTCAGTACGGTGCTGCTCTACCCGTTTCAGCGCGAGAAACGTGCCCTTGTGCCCAACCGTCAGCACGTTAAGCCCCCGCGCTTCGCAGGCGGCGATCACACGGTCGCTGAAGGCGTCATCGGCGTTGACGATAGCAGGTTGCCCGCGCGTCATCAGCGTATCGAAAAGGCGCATCTTGGCGGCCAGATAGTCCTCAATAGTCTCGTGATAATCGAGATGGTCCCGGCCCAGATTGGTGAAGCCCGCAACGGAAAGGCGCACTCCGTCCAGCCGCCTTTGTTGCAGGCCGTGGGACGACGCTTCCATTGCACAGGCCGTTACTCCGTCCCGCGCCAGCGCATCGAGCAATTCGTGCAGCCGCACCGGGTCCGGCGTGGTCAGCCCGGCATAATCGCTGCGCCCCGGAGCGAACAGACCGGTCGTGCCGATCATCGCTGCGGCCGTTCCGGTCGTTTCCCATATCTGACGCAGAAATGACGCAACGGAGGTCTTGCCAGCCGTGCCCGTCACCGCCGCCATGATATCCGGCTGCCGCCTGTGAAGCCGCGCCGCCATCAGCGCCAGTGCGCGGCGGGGGTCGTCGGCTAGAAGGATTGGCAAATCGACGGCCGGCACGAGCCGCGTTTGTCTCGGCAAGTATTGCAGACGCACCCGCTTTTGCCGCGCTGTCCACATATGCGCTACCATCAACCCTCGTGCCCGGCAAAGCGGCGAAAATCATGCCCGGCAGCACGGTGCGGCTGTCGGCGGTGATACCGAGAATATCGGGGTCGTCGCCAGTGCCAGTGCCGGTAATCGTCGCTATTGTGTCGGCCAGGTCGCTCAGTCGCATTGCATTCTTCCGTATCTCCGCCCTCTAGCGGCGGTAAGCCGACAATAGGGCCGTATCGCGGACGGTGTGGTCCGGTTTAACGCCGAGGATCGGCGCAGACCGACGCACGATCTCGGCCACGGTCGGTGCGGCATTCATGCCGGCGGTCGCGTAGCGCTCGCCCTTTTCCGGTTTCGGCTCATCCACAGTCACCAGCACCACATAGCGCGGATCGTCGATGGGGAAAGCGGAAAGAAAGGCATTGTAGCGCTTGTCCCGGCTGTAGCGCCCGTTGACGACCTTTTCCGCCGTGCCGGTCTTGCCGCCCACCATGTAGCCGGGAACATCAGCGCGACGACCGGAGCCACGCACCACGTTCAGACCGCATCATATAGCGCATGGCGTCAGATGTTTCCGCGCTCACGACCTGCTTTGCGAGCTGCGCGGCTTCAGCCTCCGTCCGCTTCATTAATGTCGCCGGAATGAGCTTACCGCCATTGACCATCGCAGCGGCCGCAACTGCGGTCTGCAACGGAGTGGTGGAAACCCCGTGCCCGAAGGAAATCGTGATCGCATGAACCTGTTTCCAGACCTTCGGCTGGCGGGGCGTTGCGACTTCCGGGATCTCCAGCCCTTCCATCCGGTCGAGCAGGCCGATGCGGGTCAAAAACTCTTTTTGTCCCGGAATGCCGACGACGTCCGCCATCTTGGCGGTGCCGATGTTGGACGAGTAGATAAATACTTCAGGCACCGACAGCACCCGCTTCTTGCCGTGAAAGTCGGTGATCGTGCGACGTCCGATGCGGATGGGTTTGCGGGCATCGAACTGGCTGTTGAGATTTACCTTGCCGCTGTCCAGTGCCATCGCGGTGGTGAACATTTTGAAGGTGGACCCCATCTCGAAAACTCCGCCCGACATGCGGTTCAACTTCTCGTCGTTCTTTTTTGGATGGTTCGGGTCGAAATCCGGCAGGCTCGACATGGCGACGATCTCGCCGGTCTTGACGTCCAGCACGACACCGGCAGCGGCAATGGCGCGATATTTCTCCATCGCGGTCGTTAGCGCTTCACGCACGAAATGCTGCACACGCAGGTCGATTGACGTTTTGACCGGCTCGAACACCTGCCCGACCGCAAAGCCGGATTCGTGCAGAGGCCGCAGCCATGTGTCGTCGAGATGCTTTTCCAGCCCCGCCACGCCACGGTTATCGATATCGGTGTTGCCGAGAATGTGAGACGCCGTCGCGCCGGACGGGTAGAAGCGTTTGCCCTCTTCACGGAAGTCGATGCCCGGCAGGCCGAGAGACAGGATATCGGCGTGCTGGCGCGGGGTGATCTCCCGTTTGATCCAGCGGAAACCGGCGCCACTGGTCAGGTGGCGCCTGGTGCGTTCGTAGTCGAGGTCCGGCAACACGGTTTTCAGGGCGTCGAACGTCTCTTCGGGGCGTTCGATCAGCTTGGGCTGGGCGAACAGGGATTTCATGCGGATGTCGAGGGCGAGTATTTCGCCGTTCCGGTCCAAAATACGCGGGCGGGCGGCGGCGAGTTGCATATCAGCAGCGATACGGCTGGCTGGACCAGTGGAGGGGTTGGTGCCAAGCCAGACCAAACGTCCCTGTATGACCACAAAGGTCGCGGCGATGGCGCAGACGATCAACACCAGCCGCTGCCGCGTGCCGTCAGCCGCCAACCGGGCATTGGGTGTGACAGTCGCCTGCCGGGGTGTTCTCATAAGCAGGCGCTTGAAATGCAGGGAGTTCATCATTGCAGTCGCTCCGAGCGTTTGAGCAGATCGGCGATGCTGCCGGTCGTCAGCCTGTCTTCACCACCGGCATCGGCCTGCATTTCATCGACCTCCGGCACGGGCCGCATGGGTGGCAGGTCGTCCAGCGTTGACAGTTGATTGGTGTCGAGAGTTTCCAAATTGAGCTGGTCACCGTGCGCCGCCACAACTGCGCGCAGCCGGTCCGGCGCGGTCGCGATGGCCCAGTCGGCTTCCAAAAGCGTCATCTTGCGCTCCTCGGCGCGGATTTGCACACGCAGCGAACCGAGTGCCTTCGCGGCGATGTCAGCCTCGTGCTTGATCTGATAGGTCCACACCGCACCGCCGATGGCAGCAGCGATGAACAGGGCGTCGGTCAACCGGCTCATGTTGTCATCTCCCTCCCATTATCTCATAGGGATCCGGCAGGCGTGGCAGGCCGAAAAGTGCGCGGTCGGTGGCGCGGGCCGGTGCGTCGGTGCGAACGCCGTAGCGCAATTTCGCGGAGCGTGAGCGCGGGTTGACCGCTGCCTCGTCCGCGCTGGCGGATATTGCACCGCGTTTGGCCAGGTCGAATGTGGAAACGACTTCCTCAATTTGCGGCAGGTGCCGTGAGCCACCGCCGCCGCCGTTGCGGTCGACGAAGAAGCGTTTGACCAAACGGTCTTCGAGAGAATGGAACGACACCACCACCAGCCGCCCGCCGGGGCGCAGCACGGTTTCGGCGGCCAGCAGCAGGTCGGCCAATTCTTCCAACTCGCGGTTCACGAAAATCCGTAGGCCCTGAAACGTGCGCGTGGCGGGGTGGATGCGGTCGCTCTGTCGCCGCCCGATTACCCGCTCCACAAGCCCTGCCAGTTCCAGCGTGGTGGCGAACGGCTTTTTGTCCCGCACGGCGCATATTTCGGCAGCGATGCGGGACGCCTGACGCTCCTCGCCCAAAATGCCGATGATGCGCGTCAGATCCGGGCGGTCGGCGTTATTGACCACATCCGCTGCGGTTGGCCCGTCGTCGGACATGCGCATGTCTAGGGGACCGTCTTTTTGAAAAGAGAAGCCGCGTTCGCGCTGGTCGATCTGCATGGAGGATACGCCGATGTCGGCGACGATGGCATCGACCTGCCCTTCGATGTGGCCCGCAAGGTCTCCGAAACGGGCATGGACGAGGCGCAGTTTGCCGTCGCTGTCGCTAACCAATTCCCACCCCGCCGCAATGGCGGACGGGTCACGGTCAAAAGCCACCACATGCGCGCCATTATCGAGAAACGCCCGCGTGTAACCGCCCGCGCCGAATGTTGCATCCACCACGGTTTCGCCAGCCTGAATGTCCAGCGCGCGCAGCACTTCGGGCAGCATGACAGGAATGTGCGGAACGTCGGCATTCATGCCGGAACGGCCGTCCAGCAGGGTGTCGCGATACATGAAATGGTGTGTCCCCGCCTTTGCCGATACCGCCATGCGCTGCGCATACGGCGCACGCTACCCGCCACAGGCGACGCCCGGCAGGTAAACGGACCCTGAACAGGGAGTGTTAAGGGATGGTTACTTTTCACTGTTGGATGGCAGCAAGGGGGGCAGGCAAAAGGTAAAATGTCAGCCGACCTGTAAGCCGGGTTCTGTCCGGCCATCTTCCGCAAGCAGAGGATGGCACACGACGGCCATTCGTCTTGGCGCAACCTTGCGGCAACGCTCACTGCGACCTACCCGGACGCTCCCACCCGGAAACGGGCTGACCTGCCCTCGCGGGCAGACATGGCGTCCCTATTCGGTCTTGCTCCCGGTGGGGTTTACCGTGCCACCTCCGTTGCCGGACGCGCGGTGGGCTCTTACCCCACCCTTTCACCCTTGCCGTTCCGCCAGAGGCGAACCGGTGGTCTGCTTTCTGTTGCACTGTCCCTGGGGTCACCCCCGCCGGGCGTTACCCGGCACCGTGTTTCCGTGGAGCCCGGACTTTCCTCCCCGCACCACCTTTCGGCGCTCCACCTTTCGATGGGTGTGCAGGGCGGCCGTCCAGTCGGCTGACGGAATGGTCTTGGCCCAAGCGGGTTGCAGCGTCAAAGCAAAAGACCCGCTGCGGTTTACCGGAGCGGGTCTTTCACGAATTCGGCAATGATGGGCGCGATCAGGTTTCCTGGAGAATACGCGACACGCGGCGGCAATATTCGCGGCTGACGGAATTCATCTTCTTGGCCCCGTGTCCCGCATTGTATTTCAAAATGGTGCCGCAGGTGGAGCCGCCACCGAGACGGTGCGCCTTGCCGAGATATTTCATACCGTAACTGATATTGGTCTCAGGGTCGTGCAACGCCTTCATCGACCCTTTATAGCCAATAAAGCGGGCGGTGCGGGGCAATATCTGCATCAGCCCGATCTCGCCCGACGTGCCCACGGCACCGGGACGATACATGCTTTCGATCTGCACGACCGCCATTGCCAGTTTAACCGGCACGCCATGCGCCTGTGCATGTTTGCGAATGATGGACGCATATTTCGCGCGGCGCTGATGAACCTTCGGGTTCGAGGTTGCCAGCAAGGGCATGTCGGCCCCGTTGATTTCACGCTTGCTTGGAACCGTGTCAGGCCGCGCCGAGGGCAGCACACCCTCTTCTGTCACCTGCGCAAACGGATCACCGACACCGGGCAACGTCGCCATGGGGTCGCTGCGCAAAGCCGCAATGACAGTCGGACCATTGTCCGATAGCGCTGCCGTGTCGGTAACGATCACACCGGCGCTTGGAGTGGCGGTTGCGTCCGTGCCAAGCGCGGCTGATTGAACAGGCGCATCGGAATTTCTTTCAGAAGCATCTGGAAGCGGAACCTTTTCCGCCTTCGCCAGTTTCTTGCCCGACCGCGTGGAGGAATTTCGGTCATGTGTCGTAACCCTGAAATTCTTTTGACTGGTCGTAATCGCGTCCGCGAACTGCGCGCCACTGTAGGATGAAACTGCCGTGCCGCCACTCTGGCAACCGGTGAGAAGCAGTGCGACAGCGACCGCAAAAGCCGGTCTTGTGATACGTCCAGTCCGATCCATCGACAATCGCATTCTGTTCCCCAAATCCTGACAGAAATTTCACATTTCGTCCGATGTCCGCCTCAGTGCGGAGAAAAGATGGCGGGATCGTGATTGTCTGCCACTTTTCCCCGGGGCCAATTGGACAGCGCCGGTATGCTCTTCAAACAAGTTGGTATGGTCGGTTCAACCCCTTTGGACAGGAAAATCCGCATCCGCCCGTTCACGTAGCAGGGTGTGCAACGCACTAATCGTGCCCGCATCCGCCACGCCATCGACCAGATTGCGCCTGTAATGCCGTTGAAAAGCGGTCACGATTATTTCGGTCGCCGCGTCGAAAGTGCCGGTTACATGCACCCCATAACCGAACAGAGCGAGCATGGCCTGCAGCGCTTCCACCGGTTCGCCTGAATCGCCTCGCTGAAAATAGCGTCCGCCGCCAGCGGCAACATTTGCAGGGATGACACCCACGCCCTGCGTTGCCAGCCACTCCCAATCGAACGCCTCGCCCGGATCGATTTTCCGCCCCGGCGCGGTATCGCTATGGCCCAGCACGCGATGCGCCAAAATCTCATGGCGCGCGATGATATCCGCTGACAGAGCCGCAACGGCCTTCATTTGTGCATCCGGAAATGTCGGCAGGTCTATGTCCGGCTTATGGCCGTCATTGACGATCTCAATGCCGATGGAGCGCGAATTGATATCGCCCCGCCCTTCCCACGATCCCTCACCGGCATGGTGTGCGCGAGCAGCTTCCGGCACCATCTGCACGACGCGGCCATCCTCGTGGACAATGTAATGACAGGAAACACCGCTCTCCGCGCAGCACAGCCAATCCTCCGCCCCCTGCCCGTTTTCCATACCGGTATAGTGCATCAACAGAATGTCGATGTCGGTGTCCGCCGCCCGCGCGCCAAAATTGGTAGCGGGGCGAATACATTCAACCTGTTGGGAATCAGCCTCGAACATTGGGGGCGGATTTAGGCCATTACGTCTGCAGGGCGGGTGCGGTGCAACTTGTGGCGGCCTTCTATGATCGCCCACGCATCGTTCACTTCAGCCAGCCTGTCGTTCGACAGCTTGATGAACTCGCTCGGCACGCCCCGCGCCATCATGCGGTCGGGATGGCACGCGGCCGCAAGCTTGCGATATTGCGCCCGCAACCGCTCGAATGACCAGGATGGGTCTGCTTCCAGAACGGCATAGGGGTTCGATCCATCTTCGTCCCCATGCCGTCGGCGAATGCTGTCAAACCGCGCTTCATCGAATCCAAAGGCCTCGCCCACACCTTCCAGAAATGCCAGCTCGTCGCGGTGCAGCACACCGTCGGCCTTGGCGATATGGAAAAGCGCGTCCAGCACATCGGCCAGCACCGCCTCGTCACCCTCGTTCGTGCCGGGAAACAGCGATCGCACTCGTGCGGCATAGGCTTCCGCACCGGCCACGTCCTGCTTGGCCAGATTGTAGAGGCGGGCCACGTTTTTCATTTCGGCATCGGGAACATCGAATACATCCCGGAACGCATCAACTTCCGAGGGGCTGACCACCCCGTCCGCCTTCGCCATTTTTGCGGAAAGCGCGATCAGCGCGACGGAGAAGGCCACACGACGGCGCGTTTGCGGGTCGCCCACAAATGCGCGTTTCACGCGCTCCACCACGGCGGCAAACGCACCGTTGCGGTCGCCTGCGAGAAGATCGCGTATGTCGCTCCATATGGCCATGAGCTTATCCTACACCGCACAAGGGCGATTTGGCGACGCCGTATTTCCTTGTCGAGCGGACCGCTGGCGAGACGGCTTGCTCGACAGACCCTACGCTGCCCCTACGCTGCGATGGCTTCGATCTGCGATTGCGCCTTGGCGAGACCGGCTTCCTCATCGCCCATCAGGCCATCAGCTTCGATGATCGTAACATCTGTGATGCCAATGAAGCCCATGAGAAATTTGAGGTGTGGCGTCGTGTAGTCAGCCGGGCTGCCGATAGACACGCCACCGGACGTGACCACGATGTAAGCCTTCTTGCCTTCGAGAAGACCCTTCGGACCCTGCTCGGTATATTTGAACGTGCGCCCCATGCGGCAGATCTGGTCAAACCAGGCCTTCAACGCGGCAGGCATGCCGAAATTGTAGATGGGCGCACCGATCACCAGAATATCGGCCGCTTCCAACTCGTCCACCAGCGTGTCGGACATGACAAGCGCACCGGCCTGTGCCGGGTTGCGGTCGTCTGGCGCCATGTAGGCACCCTGCGTCCATGGTTCGCTGACGTGCGGCACGGAATCCGCCACATCGCGGGCGACGATAGTGCCTCCGTCAGCCAGCTTTTGCGCCAGCCTCTCCGTGAGCGGGCGTGACTTGGAATTGTCGTGGCGGGCGGAGGAATCGACTTTGAGAACGTGAGGCATGAGGGTGTGACCTTGTTATTTGTACCAACCGATATAAAATAGGTGGCAAAGGTTTGGTCAAGAGGATTTATACCGAATGATACAAAATAAATCTGACACGTCGCCGCAGGCGCGTTCCGGGCGGCGCAAGGCGTTCGATCCGCTGGTGGCGCTCGATGCCGCAATGGAGACGTTCTGGCTCAAGGGCTATGACGGCACCTCCCTTGACGACCTGACCGCAGCGATGGGAATCAACCGCCCAAGCCTCTACGCGACCTTCGGATGCAAGAGGGAATTATTCGAGCAGGCGCTGGATCATTACGGCGCAACAGTTGGCGGCGGGGCGATGCGCGCCTTTCAGGCCGAACCGGACATCGAAATGGCCGTGCGTCTTTTCCTGACCGAAGCGGCCCTTCTGCAAACCCGCGACGGCGGCGCAAAGGGCTGCTTCATCGCAAATTGCGCGCAGATCGTAGGCAAACCCAATCCGTGCCTGCAGGCCCGATTGGGTGAGAACGGGCAAAAGATGCTCGATCTGATCGAAAGCCGGTTTGCCGCCGAAAGAGCGGCAGGCAATGTGCCGAATGATTTTGACCCTAAATCTCGCGCAAGTATCCTGCTGGATTTCATGCAGGCGCAAGCCGTGCGCGCGCGTAGCGGCGAAAGCCGGAATGCGATGTTGAGCGGTATCGACGAACGGGTGCGTTTGTTGCTGGAAGCCTAAAGCAGCCTGCGCGCCTTGTTGAACTCCCGCATCCGCCCCAGCACATCGACACCGAGCTGGTGGTAAACATCCAGCAGGTCCACCAGCACCCAGTTTTCGCGGATCAGCCCGTTCTCGCAGCGCCAGAAATCGAGCGACCGCATGGTGATTCGCTTGTTCGCAGGCGCAATGCCAAGCCAGCCGTCGCCGGACACCGTCATGTGCATGCCCGGCCATGCGGTGAAACCGACATAGTCGCCCTCGGCAAACAGGTTACCTTTGCCAGCGCTTCCGACACGGTCCGGCATCGCGTTGAGGAACGGAATCTGGTGCCAGTTGCGGAAGCCGGAAATGCCGCGCGTCGTGCCGATACCGGCAGGGCCGTACCAGCTGAATTTCGGGTGCCAATAGGCATCCAGCCCCATCGCTTCGACACCGCCTTCGGCGTGTTTTGTCAGCCCGTTCAGCATCGACCAGACGAGATCATGCGCTGCATCGGTTCGCGCATCGTGATGCGGCCCCAGTCCGTCCTGTGTGGCGGGTGATGGCACCAGCCATTCCAGTCCGAGCGATGGCACCATCGGCCACACGCCGGAGCGCATCATCAGTTCAGGAATGTCCCAAAGCGCCTGAAACTCGACGATCCTGTCGCTTTCGACACGATAGAACTCGTGGAAACGCATCGCCGTCTGATGCCCGGTGGGTGGAATGTCGAGAAACGGCGTGGTGAAAGTGCCCGTGTAATGCCCGCCGCAGCCGATCCAACGGCTACCGGCGCAATCACCCCGCGCGACATCCCCTTCCATCACAATCCAGTCCCGCCGTTCCAGATCGGGCATGGCGCGCTTCAACGGCAACAGTGCATCGTCCACCAGCGCCATGGGTGAGACGAGCGTTTCGAACGGATGCGCCAGATGGATCGGCGCATCGGGCGTAAAACACCGTTCGATCTCGGCACGGAGAGCGCCTTCACTAAAATCGTAGAGCGCGGCGCGGAAACCGTCGAGCAAGGTGGTCATAGAGCAGATTGTCCTTGGCGGGCGAAGTGGGAGACGCTAGCCACGGCGCACAAGCAGTTTCAAGGAAAATGCAATGGCTGGGTGGGATTTCTGGGTCGACCGTGGCGGCACGTTCACGGACCTCATCGGCCGTGCGCCGGACGGTTCGCTCCATCCCTACAAGCTGCTGTCGGAAAATCCCGAAAGCTACGCGGACGCAGCCGTCGAGGGAATCCGCCGCCTGCTCGGAATCGAATCCGGTGCGACAATCCCCGACGGACTCGTTAGCACCGTCAAGATGGGCACGACGGTCGCTACCAACGCGCTCCTCGAACGCAAGGGCGACGCGACCGCGCTGCTCATCACCAAAGGTCACGGCGACGCTTTGCGAATAGGCTATCAGGCGCGACCGGACATCTTTGCCAAGGAAATAGTGCTGCCGGAGCAGCTCTATTCCAGCGTCACCGAAATCGACGAGCGGATGCTGGCGGACGGAACGGTGGAAACGCCGCTCGACGAAACCGAAGTGCGAAACGCGCTGCAAGTGGTGCAAGACGCAGGCTACGAGTCCGTCGCCATCGTCTTCCTCCATTCATGGGCATACCCCGACCACGAACAGCGCGCCGGCGCGATTGCCCGCGAAATGGGTTTTCCGCAGGTCTCAGTTAGCCACGAAGTCTCGGCATTGGCCAAAGTGATCGGACGCGGCGACACGACCGTGGTGGATGCCTACCTCTCCCCCATCCTGCGCCGCTATGTGGCGCAGGTCGAAAGTGCCCTCGGCAGCGATGCACGGCTGATGTTCATGCAATCTTCCGGCGGGCTGACTGCGGCTGATATGTTTCAAGGCAAGGACGCCATCCTGTCCGGCCCGGCGGGCGGTGTGGTGGGCGCTGTCGAAACGGCGGCGTTGGCCGGTCACACCCGCATCATCGGCTTCGACATGGGCGGCACGTCCACGGACGTCTCGCATTACGATGGTGCATACGAACGGGCCTTTGAAACCGAAGTGGCTGGCGTTCGCATTCGCGCGCCGATGATGAACATCAACACCGTCGCTGCCGGTGGCGGGTCGATCCTGCACCACGATGGCGCACGCTTCTCGGTCGGGCCGGACAGCGCGGGGGCGGACCCCGGCCCGGCCTGCTATCGCCGCGGCGGGCCGCTTACGGTCACCGACGCCAACGTGATGGTCGGCAAGCTGCGCGCCGACAATTTTCCCGCCATTTTCGGACCGGACCAGAACCAGCCGATCGACGCCGATATCGTGCGCGATAAATTCGCCGCGCTTGCGGCTGGTCTCGACCAAACCCCGGAAGAAGCCGCGGACGGTTTCCTGAGGATCGCCGTCGACAATATGGCCAATGCCATCCGCAAGATTTCCGTCCAGCGGGGCTATGACGTGACCGGCTATGCGCTCACCTGCTTCGGTGGCGCAGGCGGGCAACACGCCTGCGCGGTGGCCGACAATCTCGGCATGACGACCGTGCTGATCCACCCCTATTCCGGCATCCTGTCCGCCTACGGCATGGGCCTTGCCGACATTCGCGCCAGCACCGAACAGGCGCTGATCGTTCCTCTCGATGCGGAGGCGATGAAACGGCTCGGCGACACTTGAATCATCACTTGAAGAGACGGTTCGCGGCGAGGTTTCGCAACAGGGCGTAAGCGATTCCGCCATCACCGTTTTCGCACGCGCTCACCTGCGCTACGATGGCACGGACACCGCCATTCCCGTCACGCTCGCGGACGAAGCGACCATGCGTGAGGCGTTCCACGAGGCCCACCGCCAGCAATTCGGTTTCGCCTTCGACAGACCGGTGGTTGTGGAGGCGCTGGAGGTCGAAGCCGTTGGCGGCGGCGCACCGACGGAGGAAACGGAACACCCGCTCGAAGATGCCGCGACGGCCTCCGATACACGCGCGCTGTTTTTCTCCAACGGCGAAACACACGACGCCACCCAGTTCTCGCGCGCCGCCCTTGCGACCCGGCAACCGCATCACCGGCCCGGCGCTCATCATCGAGGACCATCAGACCATCGTGGTCGAGCCCGGCTGGGAGGCGGTGGTCAATGCTCTCGACCACATCATCCTGACCCGCCGACGAAGCCCTGCCACGACAGGCCGCTATCGGCACGCACGGCAAGGCTGACCCGGTGCTGCTGGAAGTGTTCAACAACCTGTTCATGTCGATTGCCGAACAGATGGGCGTGACGCTGCAAAACACGTCCTACAGCGTCAACATGAAGGAGCGGCTGGACTTCTCCTGCGCCATCTTCAACGCGCAGGGCGATCTTGTCGCCAACGCCCCGCACCTGCCGGTGCATCTGGGGTCGATGGATTCCTCGGTGCAGACGATCATCGCGCAAAATCCGCAGATGAACCCCGGTGACGTGTTCGTGTCTGAATGCGCCCTACAACGGCGGCACACACCTGCCGGACATCACGGTCGTCACGCCGGTCTATATCGACGACGATCTCGCGTTTTACGTCGCATCGCGTGGTCATCATGCCGATGTCGGCGGCATGGCCCCCGGCTCCGCCACCCCCCGCGCCACCCATGTGGACGAGGAAGGCGTGCTGATCGACAATTTCAAACTGATGGACCGGGGCACCTTTCGCGAGATAGAAATGCGTGAGGTTCTCACCGACCACCCCTACCCCTGCCGCAACGTGGACCAAAACATGGCCGACCTGCGCGCGCAGGTTGCCGCCAACGAAAAAGGCGTCGCAGAATTGCGCCGCATGGTGGCGCAGTTCGGGCGCGAAACGGTGGACGCCTACACGCTGCATATTCAGGACCATGCCGAAGAAAGCGTGCGCCGCGTGATCGACCGCCTGTCGGATTGTTCCGACCAGGTACGAAACGGACACGGGTCAGGTCATCAAGGTCGCCATCACCGTCGACCGAGAAACCCGCAGCGCGCGGGTGGACTTCACCGGCACCAGCGAAGTGCGCGCCAACAATTTCAACGCACCGCTGCCGATCACCCGCGCTGCGGTGCTGTACGTGTTCCGCGTCATGGTCGAAGCCGCCGTGCCGATGAACGCAGGTTGTCTGCGCCCGCTCGATATCGTGGTCCCCGAAGGCTGCATGTTGCGCCCTGCCTATCCGGCAGCCGTCATCGCAGGAAACACGGAAACGTCCCAGCACATCACCAACGCTCTGTTCGAGGCGTTGGGAGCCATCGCCAACGCGCAGGGCACGATGAACAATCTTTCCTATGGCAACGCGCGCTATCAGAACTACGAGACCATCTGCTCCGGCGCGCCGGCGGGCCGCACAAACGATGGCACACCCTTTGCAGGCGCTCACGGTGTTCACACCCACATGACCAACACCCGACTGACGGACCCGGAAATTCTCGAGATGCGCTATCCGGTCGTGCTGGAGGAGTTCTCGATCCGCCACGGCTCAGGCGGTCCCGGCGCTTACCCCGGCGGGGACGGCACACGCCGCGTCATGCGGTTTCTTGAACCCATGACATGCGCCATTCTCGGCTCCCACCGCCACCGGCCACCACGCGGCCTCGCGGGAGGCGGCGACGGGCAGGTTGGCCGCACGGAAATTCGCCGCGCAAGCGGGGTCGTTGACCTACTCGATCATTGCGACGAGACGAAAGTCGAAGCGGGAGATGCGGTCGTTCTGACGGTTCCGACCCCTGGCGGATGGGGAAAAGTGCTCGTGAAATGAGACCAATGAACCCAAAATCCGTCGCTTTGGCTTCAAATGATACACTGATTACCCTCGCAGCGCCACGCGGTAACCATTCCACGTTAATTGCTTCTTAACTGTTGCCAAGAGGCACCACCGCCTTATGCTGCAAACCCAATCCCGGAACGTATCCGGGACATTTGTGTGGAGCGAGCGAACCAACACGTGGTTGGAACCGTAACTACACATCTACCGACTAAACGGGAGACTACATATGAAGAAGACAATTTTTGCACTCGCAGCCTCCGCTGCAATCACCCTTGCCGCCCCTGCCGCTTTCGCGCAGGACGCATGTGGCGACATCACAGTTGCCGAGTTCGACTGGGCATCCGGTGAGCTGATGGCCAACCTCGACAAGTTCATTCTCGAAAACGGCTACGGCTGCGACGTGACCCTCATTCAGGGCGGCACGACGCAGATCTTTGCCGCGATGAACGAAAAAGGCAGCCCGGAAGTGGCTGGTGAGCTTTGGGTCAACGCCGTGCGCGAGCAGCTCGACGCAGCCGTTGGCGAAGGCCGTATGAAGATCGCAATCGAAGGTCCGATCACGGGTCTTGGTGAAGGCTGGTGGATTACACCTGCATTTGCCGAGAAGCACCCGGAAATCGACACCGTCGAAAAAATGCTGGAACGTCCGGACCTCTTCCCCGATTCTGAAGACCCGTCCAAAGGCGCATTCATGACGTGCCCTCCAGGCTGGGGTTGCCAGTTGGTCAACGCGAACCTGTATCGCGCGTTCGACATGGAAGCCAAAGGTTGGAAACTGGTCGATCCGGGTTCTGCAGCCGGTCTTGACGGCTCGATGGCAAAGGCCAACGAACGTGATGAGCCATGGTTCGGTTACTATTGGTCGCCAACGGCCATGATCGGCAAATACAACATGAAGATGTTGCCGTTCGAAGCCGAATATGCCGGTAAGGAAAACTGGGACGGCTGCATCGCGCTTGCAGAGCAGGATTGCGACAGCCCGCAAAAGACGTCCTGGACGAAATCCGAAGTGTTCACAGTCGTGACCAAGGAATTCGAGGAAAAGGGCGGCGTTGCTCTCGATTACCTGAGCAAGCGCGTCATTCCAGGCGAAGTGATGAACGCGACACTCGCCTTCATGACCGACGAGCAGGCAACCGGCGAAGACGCAACGATCGAGTTCCTTCAGAAGCACGAAGACGTGTGGACGACATGGGTCTCCGAAGATGTTGCCGCCAAGGTGAAAGCGGCCCTTTCGGCCAGCTAATGAACGATTGCCCGCTACGAATTATGCGGGCTCTGTAGATAAGAGCCCGTCGGCAGTTTCCTGTCGGCGGGCTTTTTCGTAAGGTTTGGGGAGTGGTCCGCATGTTGCGGAAGATTGAGGGAAGGCACTAAGTTTTGGCCAACATACTGACAGAATTTCCAGAGCTCAGCCGGGAAGCGCTGCGTGATATCAGAAAGGCGATCGACTCGAACTTTCTGGACTTCACACGCGCAAACGGTGAGCTGATCGAGTCGATTTTCGATCCACTGAAGTGGTTCCTGCTCTGGTTCCAAAACCTGCTTCTTAGCACCCCTTGGCCCATTGTCATTCTGGCCCTTTGCGGCCTGACATGGCTCGGTTCACGATCATGGAAGATGACTGCATTCACCGCCATCGCCTTCCTGATGATCGGTTGGCTTGGTATGTGGGAAGACACGATGGTCACGCTGGCAATGGTCTCGGTGGCCACGCTCATATGCATCGGCCTCGGCATTCCGTTCGGCGTTCTGATGGCACGCTCGGACCGGCTTCAGTCGATCATCACGCCTATTCTCGACGTGATGCAGACCATTCCGTCCTTCGTCTATCTCATTCCCGTGGTCATGCTGCTCGGTATCGGCAAAGCACCCGCCCTGCTCGCCGTATGCATCTACGCCATTCCGCCCATCGTGCGCCTCACCAATCTGGGCATCCGGCTGGTGGACAAGGAAGTTCTGGAAGCCGCCAACTCGTTTGGTTCGGCCTATTTCCAGCGTTTGTTCAACGTGCAGATACCCCTCGCGTTACCCAACATTTTCGCCGGTGTGAACCAGACGATCATGATGGCGCTGTCGATGGTGGTGGTTGCCGCCCTGATCGGCGGTTCCGGCCTTGGCACACCCGTGCTGCGTGCGGTGAACAACCAGTATCTTGCACTCGGCATTTTCAACGGCATGGCGATCGTCGTCATTGCCATCATTTTCGACCGGGTCTCACAGGCCTATGGCAAGCGGCTGCAGAAGCACCGTGAAGGAGGCCACGGTGTCTGAATCGCGTAAAACCAAAGTCGAGATCAAGAACCTCTACAAGATCTTCGGGCCCGACCCGAAGGCGCATGTGGACAGGGTGAAAGGCGGCGTCGGCAAGCCGGAATTGCTTGCCGAACACGGCCACGTTCTCGGTCTCAACAATATCAACCTGAAGATGCCGGAAAAGGCGGTTCAAGTGATTATGGGTCTGTCCGGTTCCGGCAAATCCACGCTCATCCGCCATATTAACCGGCTGATCGATCCCACAGCGGGCGAAGTCATCATCGATGATGAGGACGTGCTGGCCATGTCCGACAAGCAGTTGCGGGAGTTCCGGCGCACCAAAGCGTCCATGGTGTTTCAGAAGTTCGCGCTTCTACCCCACCGTGTCGTTGCCGAAAACGCAGCTTACGGCCTCACCATCAAAGGCGTGCCGGAAGCAGAAGCGAAGAAGCGGGCGCAGAAATGGATCGACCGGGTCGGCTTGTCAGGGTTCGAGAACCATTATCCCGCTCAGCTTTCCGGCGGTATGCAGCAGCGCGTGGGCCTCGCCCGGGCGCTGGCTACAGATGCCGAAGTGTTGCTGATGGACGAGGCGTTTTCCGCCCTCGACCCCCTCATCCGCACCGACATGCAGAACGTCATGCTCGATCTACAAAGCGAGTTGCATAAGACCATCATCTTCATCACACACGACCTCGACGAGGCCCTTAGGATCGGCGACAACATCGCCATCCTCCGCGATGGTGTGATGGTGCAGGCTGGTAGCCCGCAGGAGATCGTGATGAACCCGGCGGATGATTACGTCTCCGACTTCATTAAGGACATCAACCGCGGTCGTGTTCTGGAAGTCGGCTCCATCATGCACTCCGATACCAAGGTCCCCGGACCGACGATTGACCGCAAGATGGTGATCGAGGAAGCGTTACAGGTCCTCACCAACGCCCGGGCGCAGTCCGGCGTCGTGCATGACAACGGCGTGCCGGTCGGTTCCGTCACGATCGACGATATGGTCGGCGCGATTGCACGTGGCGTTAGTCACACCGAAGGATCCAGCGCCTATACCTAGACCGCAGAAGCGGTTTTGACACATTCACACGGCGGCGCTTCGGCGTTGCCATTTTAACATGCGGCACATTGGAACACGGCAATTGGCAACGACGGTGGCTTCAAGGCATTATCGTCTGAAAATACCTATCAGGCGCTGCGACGAGACATGATGAAATTGCCCACCACAAACCGGATTGCACGGCTGACTGTCATTGCATTTCTGTGCAGCATCAGCGGCGCGGTTTCAGCCGGCCCTGTTGAAGACAGGCTGAAATTTCTTGGCAGCAATGTGCCAGCTCCTACTCTGAGAACCCCCGGTGTGGAGCCAGCCGCGCCAGCGCAGGATGATCCGCTCGAAAACAAGGATGTAGGGTTGCAAGAGGCCGATACCGATGACGCTCAGGAAGCAGTGAGCGATACGGTCGAATTGCCCGACCTGCCGGAGTCCGATGGGTCCGGCCCATCCATCTCCGAAGCATCCTGCGTCGAAGAATTGCGCTCCATCGCCAGCATCGACGTATCCGATCAGCCTATCGACGCCGACGACGCCTGTATCATCGACAATCCTGTCATTCTGAAAGCCACACTTGGTTCCTATCCGGTTGAATATACCAAGGGGCTGCTGCTTTCCTGCCCGTTCGCGCTGCGTCTGGTGCGCTTCACCACGGATACGGTGCAACCTTTGGCCCGCCACCACATCGGCACGAAATTGACGAAGATCGGAAGCGGCCAAGGGTTTGTCTGCCGCCGTCGCAACAGTCTGACGAGCGGCGACAAATGGTCGGAACACTCGTTCGGCAAGGCCATAGACGTTGTCAATTTCTCGTTCGATGGCCGCAAAGACCTGCCGGTCCGCACATCGGCGGATATGGACGCAGCCCGTGCCGCGTTCTTCAACGCCACACGCGTCGCGGCTTGCGGCACGTTCACGACCGTGCTCGGCCCGGGTTCCAACGCTGCCCACGCGACGCACCTGCATTTCGATACGGGTCGCATGATCCCGGACAAGAAAAACCCGTATCGTATTTGCGAGTAATCCTTTTTCGGGTGGCGGAGGTCGGCCCCGCACACTAGACGGCGTTCATGCAGCCAGCCCCGTCTCAATCCCCTGCCCCTTCCATCACCGCCGCCACGTGGGGCGCGCTCGTTTTGTTGTCGTTGATTTGGGGCAGCTCGTTCCTGTTCGGACGCATTGCTGTTCAGGAAATATCGCCGCTCAATCTCGTCTTCGCCCGCGTTGGCTTGGCTGCCCTTACCCTCAACATCGTGCTGATTTTCATGGCGCGATATTCCGGCCATTCGCCTCGCCTGTGGCGGGATTTCGCCGTTATGGGGCTGCTCAACAACATCGTGCCGTTCGGCCTCATTTTCTACGGCCAGCAGGAAATCGGCGCAGGCCTGGCGGCCATCGTCAACTGTATGACGCCGATCTGGACGGCGCTGATTGCCCATCTGGCAACCACGGATGAACGGTTGCAGCGCCGCAAGATGGTTGGAATTGCGGCCAGCTTTGCAGGTGTAACGGTTTTGATCGGCACAGCGGCTCTGACAGGTTTGCAGGCCTCGGCCATCGCACAGATCGCCGTGCTGGGGGCAACCCTTTCCTATGGTATCGCGGGTGTTTTCGGCAGGCGCTTTTCCAAAGTGCCGCCAATTGAGACCGCGCGCGGGCAGCTCACGGCATCCACCGTGATTATCGCACCGGCTGTCCTGTTATTTGGCGATCTTGGAAGCGCCACCCTGCCGTCGTCCACCGCCATAGGTGCCACCATAGCGTTGGCCGTGGTGTGTTCCGCGTTCGCATACATATTGTTCTTCCGCATATTGGCTACGGTCGGCGCGACGAATGTGTCCCTCGTGACATTTCTCATTCCGCCTTCCGCCATTCTTCTCGGCATCGTCTTTTTGGGTGAGGAGATCGCGCTGCGCCATGCCATCGGTCTGACACTGATCGTGATTGGCCTTATGGCCATCGACGGGCGGTTGTTCCGCAGCCGTTGAAGGCCACCGTGTCGGGTGTATAAGGCGGCAGCCCGCGTCTCCATCGAAGCCATCACAATGCATACCGCCTTCACAGCGCCGCCCGCCAACTTTCGTGCCGAGAGCCCCCGTTCGGCGATATGGGCAATGGCAGTAGCGATCATTGTCATATTCACAGTCCTGATCATCTGCGCCCGTGTCGCACCGGAATGGACGGTGATCTGGCTTGTGCGTGAACCATTCGGCCTGTTGGAAATGGTTGGCTTCGCCCTGCCCTTGGCAACGGCATTTCTCGCCTTGCGTATGCTGGCGACCCGCTCGGTGCGGGCCGATTGGCTGCTTACCCTGTGGATGTCTGCCATTGTTCTCGGCTCCATCTACATTGCGGGCGAAGAAATCAGTTGGGGCCAGTGGTTCTGGCAGTGGGGCACGCCGGAGTTCTGGCAGGGCCTGAACGACCAGGGCGAAACGAACCTGCACAACGTGTCCGACTGGTTCGACCAAAAACCCCGTGCCCTGCTTATCGTCGGCATTGCGGTGTCTGGCATCATCTTTCCGTGGTTCATCCTCAACCGGCCGCACCTCGTGATGCGCCGCTTCGACATGCTTTACCCGCCGCTCTGGCTCACGCCGCTGGCTATCGCCGTGCTGGCAAGCGACATCTTCCTGCATGTCGATGTGCCGATCATAGGAGATGAAATGGGCCTGCTGCGCCCGGGCGAAATGCAGGAATTGTTTATCGTCTGGTTCCTTTTCGCCTACACGCTGGCGCTCTGGCGGCGGGTGAAGGTGCTGGAAGGCAAGGTGTGAAAACCGTCGCACCGGTATCTCTTTGCGACCTGCTTTCCGCATCGCCGCAACAGCGGAATGTGGCGCTGGCTACCCAGCGCAAGCGCACCGACGCGCTCGAAGACACCCTGCAGGTTTTTGCCCATCGCCGGGACGACGCGCCATCGAATGACGGTCCGCTTTCCGGTATCGCGGTCGGCGTGAAGGATATTTTCGACACCCACGACATGCCGACCTGCCACGGCTCCCCAATCTACGACAACCATCGACCGCCCGCCGATTCCGCGCTGGTCGCCCGTTTGCGGCGATGCGGTGCTACAATCGCGGGCAAAACAGTGACCACCGAGTTCGCGTGGATGACACCCAATGTCACCCGCAACCCGCACGATACCGGCCACACCCCGGGCGGCTCATCGTCAGGGTCGGCGGCAGGTGTGGCAGCCGGGTTCTTTCCAGTTGCCATCGGCAGCCAGACCGGCGGGTCGGTCATACGCCCGGCTTCGTTTTGTGGTGTGGCGGGCTACAAACCGTCATTCCGCCTGTTCCCGACCGTGGGCATGAAGCACTTTTCCTGGTCTCTCGACACGCCCGGCTTCTTCGCGAAAACGGTCGCTGACTGTGCCGCCTTCGCAGCCATCCTGTCCGACCGCCCGTTGCAGGTGGCACATGAGCCAAGACTGCTCCGCATCGGCCTCTACCGCTCGACAATCGACGACCATATGAGTGCCGACATGGCGCAAGCACTACAAATTTGCGCCGAGGCTTGCCGCGCTGCCGGTGCCACGGTGGTCGACGTCGATTCCATTGCCTCCGTCGAAGCCGCCCATGCTGCCCACGCGCCTATCCAGGATTTCGAAGCCGCACAGGCGCTGGCGGATGAAGCGATGCGCCACGCGGACGTCCTGTCGCCGCAACTTCGAGCCTATCTCGACACGGCAAAGAAGGTGTCGCCGGAAACCTACGACACCGCCCGCCGCACGGCCAAACGCGCGCGGAAAGCCTCGCGTGATCTGTTCGCACAATGCGACGTGCTGCTTGTGGCCTCCGCGCCGGGTGCAGCGCCGGAAACCCTGGAAAGCACAGGCGACAGCCGCTTCAACCGGCTTTGGACGCTGCTCGGCCTGCCCTGCGTGAACGTGTCGGGCCTACGTGGCGAAAACGGTCTGCCCCTCGGTTTGCAGGTCGTCGCCCCGTTCGGGCAGGACGCGCTGGCACTGCAAGCCGCGCACTGGATCGAGAAACAAGGCATCGACGCCTAATCGCCTCTGCGAAATCCTTCGTCATCGCCATGGCCGATCAACCAAAGCATCACGGTGAGATTGCCCGCTTGCAGCGGGGGCATCGACCGCTCCTCGACCACGGCCAAACCTGCCAGCTCGCACCAGCGCTCCAGCTGCCCGGTGCTGACACCGAGCCGCCGGTGCGCGTGGCGCTCACGCATCAATTCCACATCGTGGGGCGCGAAGTCCACAATCAGCATCCGCCCGTCCCGTTCCATCGAGCCCTTGGCGTTGCGAAGCGCCAGCAGGGGGTCTTCCAGAAAATGAAGCACCTGATGCAGCACAATGAGGTCGAACCGCACACCGGCTGGCAACCCGCGTTCCGGGTCGGCGCTGTAAACATCGCCATAACGGACATTGAGATGCGCGGTATCCGGCGTTTCCAACGCGGAACGCGCGATGGACAGCATATCGCGGCTCGTATCCAGCCCGACGCCGCGCGCCACATGGGGGCCGAGGAGTTGCAGGATACGACCTGTGCCCGTGCCCAGATCGAGCAATGTGCGTGGCTGGCGCGCGAGGGCGAGTTCCAGCATCGCGGCCTCGACGGAGTCCTCCGCCACATGAAAATTGCGGATTGCGTTCCACTGCTCCGCATTGCCCGCAAAATAGTCTGCCGCCTGTTGCGCCCGCCGACTGCGGATACGCTCCAGCGCCTGCAGGTCCGCTGCAAGGGCCACATCATCGTTGGAAACCGCATCGAGCCACTGGGTCAACAGGGCACGCGCAGGGCCGGTATCGACCACACGGAAATAGGCCCATGCCCCTTCCTGAAACCGACGCACCAAACCGGCTTCGACCAGCAACTTCAGGTGGCGGGAAACACGCGGCTGGCTCTGGCCCAGAATGGCAGTCAGATCGCTTACCGTGAGGTCCAACCGGTCCAGCAGCACCAGCAGCCGCAACCGCGTCGCCTCCCCGCCGGCGCGCAGCCAGCCGAGCACGTCCTCGAACGAGGCATGCACCACCCCTTCGGGTTCGTTCTGTCCGCCCGTGCCCCGCTCGTTCAATCCCTATCTCCGGTTGCGCTGCATGTGCTAAAAACCGCAACGCTGCACATCTATGGGCGAAGCAACGGGGAACGCCAAGACTTGGAACAGGTTAAGCGGCGATGAAAGCCAACACGCCACGCCAAAAGGCGATACATCGCGCGCTGCGTGACCTGATCCCGCACGCGCCCCTGTCGGATTTCCAGCCGATCGCTGAGGCTGCGCGCGGCAGGCACATGCGCGACCTTGCGCCGGTCGACGGTGCGTTTCTCGCAACCATTGCTCATATCCGGCACTGCTACACCGACTACGACGACCTGCGCGATGAGGGTTACGACCACGACAGCGCGCGGTTTTTCGTGGCGGATGCCATCGATGAACAATTGCGCCAATGGGGGGCACCCCGCGGTCTCGAAACGGACTAATGCGTCGTTTACGTTTTGGTGATCGACACGCCGGAACGCGCGCCACGTCAAACTCGTTGCTTTCCAAACGCCACAGGACCCATGCCATGAAACGCCTTACCACAGCCTTCGCCGCCGCTCTTCTCACAACGTCGGCTTACGCATTCGAAATTACTGGAACTAAAGGCACGACGCTGGAAGCCACTGAAATCGCCACCTTTGATCAGCCGTGGGCGATGACATTCCTGCCTGACGGTTCGATGCTGGTGACGACGAAGCCCGGCAGCTTGTTTCACGTTTCGGCGGACGGTACCAAGAAGTCGGTCGGCAATATGTTCAAGCCATCCGTTGGCGGCCAGGGCGGTCTGGGCGATGTCGTGGTCGGTCCCAATTTCGCCGAGGACGGCAAGATCTATATTTCCTACGTGGAAAGCCTCGACCAAGGTGCCACGAGAGGCGCAGCGGTGGTCGAAGCCCGGCTCGACATGAGTGGCGACACGCCGAAGCTGGAAGACATCAAGAAACTCTGGGAACAGGAGCCGCACCTGCCTGGCAAGGGCCATTTCTCCCACCGCATCGCATTCGGTCCACAGGGCAGCGAACATGAAGGCTTCATGTTCATCACTTCCGGCGACCGGCAGAAGCAGACACCGGCGCAGGACATGAGTGTCAATCTGGGGAAAGTTATCCGCCTCAACGTAGATGGTTCCGTGCCTGCCGATAACCCATATGCATCGGAAGGCGGCATTGCTCAACAGTTCTGGAGCATCGGCCACCGCAACCTTCTCGGCATCGACTTCGACGCCGATGGTCAACTTTGGACACAGGAAATGGGCCCACGCCACGGCGATGAGTTGAACCGTGTCGAGGCCGGCAAGAACTACGGCTGGCCGGAGGTTTCCGACGGCGACAATTATTCCGGCGTCCCAATCCCTGACCACGACACCGACCCGTCCTTCGCTGCACCCGCAATTTCATGGGTGCCCGCAATCTCGCCGAGCGGCCTCGTTATCTACAAAGGTGACATGTTTGCGGACTGGAAAGGCAACGCGCTGTTGGGCGGACTGTCTTCACAAGCATTGGTGCGAGTGAACATCGCCGCAGACGGCAGTGCGACCGAAGCCGAACGCTATGCATGGGGCAAACGCGTCCGCGAAGTCGAACAGGGGCCGGACGGCGCCGTCTATGTGCTGGAAGACAAGGACGGCGCGCGGTTGTTGAAGCTCGAACCAAAGGGTTGAGGTTAAAGAAGGTTTCGGCTTCGCAAAGCCGTAGGCCAAGCCGAACACCTTAATCAGGCGGGAGGCGGCACCGCCCAGATTTGGGGCATTAAATCCAAGCGGTGCCGACGCCCTGCCGACATCAAATAGCGTCATCAATGTATTGAGAAGCTATCGAAACCGCTAGGCTCTAGGAATTGTCAATCACAGTCGTTCGTTAACTTCGAACGAAAATTGGCAATTCAAATTAAACTGCTGTCGTTTTTGACGACAATATGTGACCCTAGCGCTTGTTTGGGGGCGAGACTGTTGCAAAAGGTTCTAGACTTGCTGTCCGCCCTGCAGTCCGGGCCGCCTGATCCTTGGCAGACGGTTACCCGCCACTTCCGCGGGTTTGGTCTGGATGGCGTGCTGTGTGGTCGTATCGACCGGTCCTCCGGAGCATTCACGGGTGCTATGCTTGATCTGCCGGACATTTGGCTGGATCACTACGCCGCGGAAAACTATGCCGCCGTCGATCCTTGGGCTGCGATGGCACTTCAAACGAAATCTCCAGTTGTTTATTCCCACAAACGCCGTAGCGAACTGTTTCCTGAACGAAAGTCGAAGGTCGAACGGCTGTGCAACGAGATGATGGAGAGCGACCTTCGCGGTTCCGTCCTGTTGCCTGGAATGACCACTGAAGCGTCCTGCATCGGAATGAATGTCTGGTCCGGAGAGAATGACCGGCAATTTCGTATTTGGGCAAACGAATACAAAGACACATTGTCTTTGTCTGCCTGTCTGGCAGCAGCATTCCTGTCCGACATGCTGGAAGAGGCATCGACCGTTCCTGAGATATTCGAGTTCAAAAACGTCCGGCAGAAAGACAATCCGCTTACCCTGCGCGAACAGGAAGCATTGCTGTGGTTGGCGAAGGGATACCGGACCGACCGTATTTCGGACCGCATGAACATCACCAACGCGACCGTGGCCTTCCACATCCAGTCCGCACGCAAACGCCTTGGGGCAGCGACGCGGGAACAGGCGGTCGCGTTGGCCATTGCGCGTGGATTGATCGCGGTTTAGGCCAAGTAAAAGCCGTACTGCTTCTAACGCCCCAACGGCTTGAAGTGAATCCGCTTCGGCGTCAGCGCGTTGTCGCCCAGCCGGTTGATCTTGTCCTTTTCGTAGTCCTCGAAATTGCCCTCGAACCATTCCACATGGCTGTCGCCCTCGAAGGCGAGCATGTGCGTGGCGAGACGGTCCAGGAACATGCGGTCGTGCGAGATGATGACTGCGCAACCTCCGAACTCTTCCAGCGCGTCTTCCAGCGCTGACAGCGTTTCGGTGTCGAGATCGTTGGTCGGCTCATCGAGCAGCAGCACGTTCGCACCGGACTTCAGCATCTTGGCCAGATGCACCCGGTTGCGCTGACCGCCCGATAGCGTGCCGACCTTCTGCTGCTGGTCGCCCTTGCGGAAGTTGAAGGAGCCCACATAGGCGCGCGAATTGACCTCATGCTTACCGAGCTTGATGACTTCGGCACCGCCGGAAATTTCTTCCCAGACGGTCGCATTCGGGTCGAGGGAGTCGCGGCTCTGGTCGACATAGCCGATCTTGACGGTATCGCCGATCTTAATCGACCCGCTGTCCGGCGTTTCCTGCCCGGTAATCATGCGGAACAGCGTCGACTTACCGGCACCGTTCGGCCCGATGATACCAACGATCCCGCCGGCTGGCAGCTTGAAGTTCAGGTTCTCGATCAGCTGCCGGTCGCCGTAGCCCTTCGACAGACCCTCCGCCTCGATCACGACACCTCCAAGCCGTTCGGCAATGGGAATGACGATCTGCGTGTCGGACGGTTTGCGCGCGCTGGCGCTCTCCAGCAGCTCTTCATATTTGTTGATGCGGGCCTTGGACTTGGCCTGCCGCGCCTTCGGGCTTTTGCCCATCCACTCGCGCTCGCGGTTCAACTGGCGCATACGCGAGTCGTCCTCGCGGCCTTCCTGCACCATGCGCTTGGCCTTCTTCTCCAGATAAGCCGTGTAATTGCCTTCGTAGGGAATGCCCTTTCCGCGGTCGAGTTCGAGAATCCAGCCGGTCACATTGTCGAGGAAGTAGCGATCGTGGGTCACGATCATCACGGCCCCCTTGAATTCGCGCAAATGCTTTTCAAGCCACGCAACAGTCTCGGCGTCCAGATGGTTGGTCGGCTCGTCGAGCAGCAACAGGTCCGGCTCGGACAGCAGCAGCTTGCAGAGCGCCACGCGGCGACGTTCACCGCCTGATAAAGGCACGACATCGGCATCGGCGGGCGGGCAGCGGAGTGCATCCATCGCCATGTCGATCTTGGCATCGAGATCCCAAAGTCCTTCGGCGTCGATCTGGTCCTGAAGCGCTGCGCCCTCGTCGGCGGTCTCTTCGGAATAGTTCATCATCAGCTCGTTGTAGCGGTCGATGATGGCCGTCTTTTCGGACACGCCTTCCAGCACGTTTTCCCGCACCGTCTTGTCCGGGTCGAGATGCGGTTCCTGCTCCAGATAACCGACCTGCGCCCCATCGGCGACCCAAGCCTCACCCTGCCATTCGGTGTCGATCCCGGCCATGATCTTCAGGAGCGAGGATTTACCCGCACCGTTCGGGCCAAGCACCCCGATCTTGGCGTCGGGGTAGAACGACAGGTGGACGTTATCGAGCACCTTCTTGCCGCCGGTATAGGTCTTGGTCAGGCCCTGCATGTGGTAGATGAACTGGCGTGCCATAGGGCGTGCCTCCGCTTGTTTCTTGCGGCGCAACGGACGGTCTGCGCTGGATAGAATGTGTTAAGGGCATGTAGCCGTGGCGACTTGGCGAAACAAGGCGTAGGCAACACCAAACACCCACACTGCGAAAGGCCGCACGATGCGCGATATGATGACTTGGACGCCCGTTCACACTGACATCGAAACGGGCACGAACGCAGCGATCTACACCATCAAACCTGAAAATCTGCGGGCCGTCATCCACATCAACCACGGCATGGCCGAACATGCTGCTCGATACGGACGCTTCGCGTCGGCATTGGCAGATGCCGGATATGCTGTTGTGGCGCAGGACCATCGCGGACATGGAGCGACGACAGCGCAGGGCGCATCGCTCGGCTATTTCGGCCAGCGGAACGGTTGGGAAAAGGTTTGCACCGATGCCGAGGCTGTGGGCGACATGGCCCGCGAACGGTTTCCCGGCATTCCTGTCGTGACGTTCGGACATTCGATGGGCGCCATTCTTGCGCTCAACCTCGCCATGCGGAGGCCGGAAAAGACAGACGCGCTCGCAGTGTGGAATAGTGGTGTCGAGAATGGACCGCTTGTTTCCATTCTGCGTGGGCTGCTCAAGGTGCAAAAGGCCTTCAAGGGCTCCGACACGCCGTCCGCACTGGCGAAATCCCTCACCTTCGACACATGGAACAAGCAATTCGCTCCCAACCGTACCGGCTTCGACTGGCTTTCGCGGGACGAGGCGGAAGTGGATGCCTATGTGGCCGACCCGCTCTGCGGATTTCCCGTTACGACAGGTATGTGGCTGGATGTGTTGGAGGGGGTGCGCTTCGGTGCGAACGACACGAACCTTGCCCGCCTACCAGCCACCCTGCCGGTTCACCTGCTTGCGGGCGCGGCAGACCCATGCTCCGAAAACGGCAAGGCGATCACACACATCGAGGAGCGGATGATGCGTGCGGGCATGAGCAATGTGACCACCACCATCCTGTCTGACACACGCCACGAAAGCCTCAACGAGATTAACCGGGATGAGACGACGCGCGGCTTCATCGCGTGGCTGGATACCCGCTTTGCCTGAGACACAAAACTTGCGCTCCATGCAATCAGGTGTAAGCTATGCGGATGCGAACCCTTCTGGCACTCATGCTGGTCGTTTTCTGCTCGACCGCTTTCGCGGCGGACCGGGCGGGTTCTGCAACGCCCGCAAGCACAGCGATTATCTTCCCCAAAAAGGCATCCGGATGGACCGAAATGCCCGGCGCGGCCCCCTGTTTCTGCACGGACAAACAGGGTTTGAAGCGCCAGCTTGGCGACATCATTTGCCTCACTATCGGCAGCCGCTCGTTTCAGGCGAAATGCGTCATGTCCCAGAACGTGCCCTTCTGGCGCGATCAGGAAGAGGGATGCCCGGCGGCGACATTGCCAAACATGTTCAGGTTCGCCGCCATGACCCCCTTGCCTCCAAGCGCGGCGCGCCTCGCCCTACTCGACTGATAGTTTCACTATGACGACCGATCCAGCATCTCCCGCTTCGGCGGACAACACTCCAGCGCGCTCCGGCATTTTCGATGGCACCGGAACCGCGCAGGGCATCTTCTGGATGGTACTGTCGACGCTCGCCTTCGTCGGCATCACCGGCATCGTGCGCCATCTCGGCTCGGACCTGCCTGCCGGTCAGTCGGCATTCATCCGCTATGCCTTCGGGCTGCTCGTGCTAGCACCTGCCCTCATTAAACTGGCGCGCAATCCACCGGCACTAGATCTGTTAAAAACCTTTACCCTGCGCGGCTTCGCCCATGCGCTGGGTGTCACGCTCTGGTTCTACGCCATGGCGCGCATTCCCATCGCGGAGGTTACCGCCATTGGCTATCTCACGCCCATCCTCGTCACGATCGGTGCAGCTTTGTTTCTCGGCGAGAAGCTGCGTGCGCGGCGTGTGGCCGGTGTCGTGATCGGGCTTCTCGGCGCGCTTGTTATCCTGCGGCCGGGCTTTCAGGAAATCTCAATGGGACAGCTCGCCCAGCTCGGCGCGGCACCTTTGTTTGCCGTGTCTTACCTCATCACAAAGGGCCTGACAGGCCGCGCCGAAAGCGGCGCGATCGTTGCCATGCTAACCCTGTGCTGCACGATCTTCCTGCTGCCCATTGCCCTGCTTGACTGGCAGACACCGGACCTGAACGATTATATGTGGCTGTTCATATGCGCCATCGTCGCAACCTTCGGCCACTACGCCATGACACGCGCACTGGCGGCAGCACCGATTTCAGTCACCCAGCCGATTACATTCCTGCAACTCGTCTGGGCATCAATCCTCGGCATCGTCGTGTTCGGCGAGGCGGTCGACCCGTTCGTCATATTTGGCGGCGGCATCATCGTCGCCGCGGCTACATGGATCGCCCACCGGGAAATGAAGGCGCGGGGGGCCGCCACGATTCCGCCAGCAAACGCGACCAAAATGGTCTGATGCGCTTTTTCATTCTCCTCATCACCGTGCTTTTCGCGGTCCCGGCTCACGCCGCCCAGCTACAACTGAAGCCCTACAAGGATGCTCTGTTCGCCTACCCCGCCGTGCAGGAGCAGGCCTACGATGGACGCTACTTGAAAGTCGCCTACGACAAGCAGCGCGACATCTACGAACGCGACGAAATCCCGCTGCGGAAGGCCAAGCGCGAGTATATTTCCAGCAAGCCCCGCTGGTCCCGCAAGGTGCGAACCTACCGTTCGGCTTTTGGCGAACAAAAGATGTTTGCCATTGGCGACAGGCGCAGTCCGAAGGTCACGATCATCTATCTTTATGGGCAGGGTGGAAACCGTTTTCAGGGTGCCAACGACAACACATTCGGCGGCAACTTCAACCGCCTGCAAAACCTCATGGTTCGCAACGACGGCCTGCTGCTTACGCCTGATTATGCCGATTTCGGCCCGTCCGGCACCGCCGATATTGCAGCGCTTATCCGGGACCGGAAAGCACAGAATCCCGATACAGCCCTGATTGTTGCATGCGGTTCGATGGGCGGTGGCGTGTGCTGGCAACTGGCGGACGATCCCGCAGTCGCACCTATGCTCGACGGACTGTTCCTGCTCGGCTCTCACTGGTCCGACAGTTTCATCGGCAGCCCAGCCTTTCAACGCAACGTGCCCGTCTATTTCGGCCACGGCACGTTCGACACGGTGTTTGCCCCCGAACGGCAAAAGGCGTTCTTCCAGAACATTATGCAGGCTAGCGGCGCTTATCCCGCCCGCTTTGTCATGTTCGACACCGGCAAGCACGGCACCCCGATCCGCATGGTGGATTGGCGGCGGGAACTGAACTGGATGCTGGCGCTACGTCGATAAGACAAAACGGCCAACGGGTCGCGGGAAACCACTCTTGCCCGCGCGCCGTATATGATGGACACAGCCCGATACACTTACGGCGTTTCAATACATGCATTCCCTTCGCATCGCGGTCATCGGCTCCGGCATTTCCGGCGCATCCGCCGCTTGGCTCCTTTCCAAAACCCATGACGTGACGCTCTACGAGGCCGACACGCGTGCCGGTGGGCATACGAACACGGTCGTGATGGATGTGGACGGGGTGCCGGTGCCCGTCGATACGGGGTTCATCTGCTACAATTCCGTCAGCTACCCCAACCTCGTCGCCCTGTTCGACCATCTCGACGTGCCGACCCACGACACGACCATGAGCTTTGCAGCCTCGCTGGGTGGCGGCAGCTACGAATATTCCGGCGGCACCTATTTCGGCATTTTGGCCCAGCCGACCAACGCATTCCGCCCCTCCCACTGGCGCATGGTGAAGGACATTTTGCGCTTTTTCCGCGAGGCGCCAACAGATGCCGAAAACCTCACCGACGATGTGACACTGGCGCAGTATCTTGCGGTCAACAACTACAGCGCCGCCTTCATCGACCGGCACCTGTTGCCGATGGCCGCCGCCATCTGGTCGTCGCGCACAGACGATATGACGTCCTATCCGGCGAAAGCGTTTATCCGTTTTTTCGCCAACCACGGCCTGCTGCAGGTCGAAGGCCGCCCGAAATGGAGCACGGTGCTTGGCGGCTCAAAGGTCTATCACGACCGCCTGCTGGCCGATGGCACCATGAAGGTTCGCACCAGCACTCCGGTCCGGTCCGTAAAGCGCGATGCAGGGGGCGTGACGGTCGATGGGGAGCGCTACGATCATGTCGTCATCGCCACTCACGCGGACGAAGCCTTGGCGATGCTGGCCGACCCGTCCGCAGATGAGACGGACCTGCTCGGCACGTTCGCCTATTCCAGCAACACCGCCGTGCTGCACCGCGATGCCCGCCTGATGCCCAAGCGGAAGCTGGCATGGGCAAGCTGGAACTATGTCGAGCCCGCAGGCGCAAAGGAACCTGCGCTGACATACTGGATGAACTCGCTGCAAAGCCTTTCGACGAAGGAAGATGTTTTCGTTTCCCTGAACCCGCCGGCTGATATGGACATCGCGGGCGAAGCCGGACGGTTCGACTACCAGCATCCTATCTTCGATAGCGCGTCACTTTCGGCACAGCGCAACCTGTGGAGCCTTCAGGGTACCAACCGCACATGGTTCTGCGGTGCCCATTTTGGCGCTGGTTTCCACGAGGATGGATTGCAGTCCGGCTTGGCCGTCGCCGAACAGCTCGGCAACGTGCGCCGCCCTTGGACGGTTGCCAATGAGAGCGGGCGTATCCATGTGCAGGACAGGCAAGCACTGGCGCTGGCTGCCGAATAGGAGGCGGATTGATGGGGAAGGCGGTGGACGCAGCGATCTATCGCGGCGAAGTCGTCCACGCCAGACTGCACCCCGTTGCCCACAAACTGTGCTACCGTGTCTTTTCGCTCTTGCTGGACGTAAACCGCGTTTCTGAAACCGGCAAACGCCTCCGCCTGTTTTCCATCGACCGCTTCAACCTGTTCAGCCTGCACCAACGCGACCACGGCCACCGCGATGGCAGCACACTGGCGCAGTTCGTGGCAGATCAGATATGTGAAGCCGGGTTGGAAAGTCGTATTGCCCGCAGCGTCGTGCTGCTCTATCCGCGCATTCTTGGTTTCGCTTTCAATCCGCTTACCGTTTATTGGTGCCTCGATGCCAGCGGCGAACCGCTGTTGATGATCTACGAGGTTCGCAACACATTTGGCGAAGATGTTACCTACGTGCTGAAAGCCGGTGAAAGACACGGCGTCGCGTGGACCCACGGCATCGCAAAGGCTTTCTACGTCTCACCCTTCAACGATGTGGAGGGCGACTACACTTTCCATGTCACCGCACCGGTCGATGAGCTGACCATAGGCGTTGCGCTCAAGACCGGCAGACCAATTCTTCGTACACATTTTCGCGCCACCGCCACCGCACTGACCGATGCGGCATTGCTGAAGATGTTTTTCGCCTACCCCGCCATGACGGCGAAGATCGTCGGTGGCATTCATTGGGAAGCGGCAAAACTTTGGCTCAAGGGCATGACATTGAAAACACGCCCAGCGCCGCCGGAACCCCGCATCCTGCGCGGCTAGCGCATGATGAATTTTTTGATGAACCAGAAATACAGCGGATAAGGCAGCAGGTTCAGAAACTTGAGGATCGTTACCAACTGCCACGGAAATGCTACTTCGAACTTCCGCTTCTTTAGCCCCGCAATCATCGCGTCACCCGCCTCGCCCGTCTTCATCAGGAACGGCATAGGAAAATCGTTCTTCGCCGTCAGGTCCGTTTCCACGAAGCCGGGGTTGATGACCGTGACGTCGATTCCCTTGGCTTCCAACTCCGGTTTCACACTTTCGGCAAACGAGATCAGCGCAGCTTTCGTCGCTCCATAGCTTGCGGAGTTCGGCAAGCCGCCATACCCGGCAACTGAAGAAATCCACGAAACATGCCCCTGCCCACGCGCAATCATGGACGGCAGCACGGCGGCGAGACCGTTGGCGACACCGTTTACGTTCACATCGAACGTCTTGTGGAAATTGTCGATCTTCATGTCGGTAATCGATGATGGAAACCATGCGCCCGCGCAGAAAAGTGCCAAGTCGATCGGCCCATGCTCGGCCTCGATCCGTGCCGCCAGATCAGCCAGCACCTGCGCGTCCGTCACGTCTGCCGGATAGGCATGAATGTTGGGCGATGAAGCGGCGATCGCGTCCAACTTGTCTTCCGACCGGGCGGAAATACAGACCGTCACGCCGTCGTCTGCCAAACGCCGCGCGGCAGCTTCACCGAGGCCGGAACTTGCGCCCGTCAGCCAGGCAATTTTCCAAGTGGGTTTGGTCATGGGGCAACACCGTGCAAAAGAACTGTCATTCGCTTACAGGAACGGATGGCCCGCGTCGCGGTTTCATCCTGCCGCATGTTTACAGGCCGGGAACGACATGGACCTTTTCACACTTGAAAATCTTTTCACGCTGCTGATGCTCATTCTGCTTCAGGCGGTGCTTGGTTTCGACAACCTGCTCTACATTTCCATCGAGTCGAAACGGGTCGCGCCGGAACACCAGAAGCGGGTGCGCCGCATGGGTATCCTGCTCGCAATCGCGCTGCGGATCGTGCTGCTGTTCGTCGTCACACAGGCCATCGTCTATTTTCAGGACCCGCTGCTCACGCTGCCGTTCACCGGCATTCTGGAGGGGGATATAAACGGTCATTCCATCATCGTGCTGTTCGGCGGTGCCTTCATCATTTACACGGCGATGAAGGAAATCATGCACAAACTGGCCGTTTACGACCCCCACGGGGCAGCAGCCCGCAACACGAAATCGGTCGGGTCGGTTGTCTTTATGATCGTGCTGATGAACCTTGTTTTCTCGTTCGATTCCATTCTCTCCGCCATCGCGTTGACCGACGTGTTCATGGTCATGGCCATCGCCATCGTCATTTCCGGTCTCATGATGCTGTTTCTCGCCGACACAATGTCGGACTTTCTGGCCAAAAACCGGATGTATGAGGTGTTGGGCCTCTTCATCCTGTTCATCGTCGGCATCATGCTCGTGTCGGAAGGCGGGCATCTCGCGCATTTGAAACTGTTCGGCTACGCGGTCGAACCAATGGCAAAGACCACGTTCTATTTCGTGCTGGTCGTGATGCTATTGGTGGACATCGTGCAGAGCCGCTACCAGCGCAATTTGATGGCGCAAAAAGAGCGTGAGATCGACGACCCCACTATCACAACCGAAACGGTGGCGGCCGAGCGCGCCATCGATGCGGCCTGATCGGGAGCGTATCGATGGAAGAGGAAACCACGGGACAGGCCGCAGGTCGCATCGCCTCGGAAACCGCAGACAGTCTGCGGATCGGAGATCCCGTTGCGCGTATGATGAAGCAGGTAAACGAATTGTGGATCGGCACCGTGGAAATGGTGCCGCAGATCGTCGTCGGCATCGTCATCATCATTCTCACCTGGCTGCTGGTCAAAGCCATGCGCAGCCTGGCCACTCGGCTGGCCCATCGCGCCCATCTGCGCCCCAGCCTCATCAGCTTTGTGCGGATGCTTGCCGGTCTGGTCACATGGATCGTCGGACTGATGATCGCGGCCGTCGTCATCTTCCCGGATCTCACCCCCGCGAGCATGATCGCGGGGCTGGGCATCGGCACGGTGGCTGTGGGCTTTGCCTTCAAGGATATTTTCGAGAACTTCTTCGCCGGTGTCTTTATCCTTCTCCGCAAGGACATGCGGATCGGTGATTTTATCGAATGCGAGGATATCGAAGGCTGGGTGGAGGAAATCTCCATCCGGGAAACCCATATCCGCGAAACCGATGGCGAATTGGTCATCGTTCCAAACGCGATGCTGTTCAAGAACCCCCTCACCATCCGCACCGACCTCGACCTGCGCCGCACCACGATCATCTGCGGCGTGGCCTATGATGTCGACCTCGACACAGCCCGCGACGTCATCCGCACGGCGGTCGCGTCCTGCGATACGGTCATGCAGGATGAGAAACCCATTCAGGTTTTTGCGCAGGAGTTCGGCGATTCATCCATCAATTTCGAAGTGACCTGGTGGACCGGCTCTAAACCGGTGGACATTCGCACATCGCGCGACGAGGTCGTCACCGCCGTCAAACGCGGGCTGGACGATGCAGGTCTGGAAATCCCGTTCCCGTATCGCACTCTCACGTTCAAGGAGCCGCTGCCGGTGATGCAACAGGGCGGGGGTGGCGAAAATTAACCCGGCTTCGCTATCGTGGCCACTCATACCGCTGCCACGAATCGCCCAATGCGTATCCTGATCGTCCTGCTCGCTGCCTTGTCACTGTCCGGCTGTGCGGCTGCCATCATCACCGGCGCAGTCGTCGGCACCACCGCTAAGGTTGCAACCACGGCAGTGGGCGGAGCAGCGAAGGTAGCCGTTGGCACGACAAAACTGGCTTATCGTGGAACGAAAGCCATCGCCACCGCCGGTCGGGACGAACCGCGCACCGTCGATTGCGCCGATATTCCCGATCCAAAACCGCAGACCTGTCTCGACTTTAACGACTGACCGCCCCGACCGATTTCCACCTGAACGCTGCATGAATGGCGCGTTCCAGCACCGTTCAGCCCGGCCCCTCTATTTCTGCATCATCAACAAGGGCCCGGACAAACCGGCAGCCCACGCAGGAAAGAGGTCCAAAATGGCATCCCCCTTCAAAACCCTTCTTATCACTGCCGGTATCGCCCTTGGTGTCGCCAGCATGTCCCCCGTCGCCGCCGAAGCCGGTAACCGGGCATCCGTTATCGTGGACAATGGCGGTATTACCCTTCAGGTCCGCTCGCTGAAACACAAGGAACGCTATGTGGAAGAGCGTCGCTACAGGAACGACCGCCGCCACTACCGCGACGGTCAGCGCTCCGACCGTGGCTTCCGTAACCGTGGCGACCGTCGCAGCCAGCGTCATGCAACCTGTTCGCCGGAGCGCGCGCTTCGCAAGGTTGAACGCCGCGGATTGCGCCGGGCCTTCGTGCGGCGTGTCGATGGACGCGGTGTCGTGATCGCCGGCCGTAAGCGCGGTGAGCGCGTCGTGGTCGGCTTCGGTCGCCACCCGTCCTGCCCTGTGCGTTTCGTCCGCTCGCGCGGCTGGTAAGCGCCCCCATTCCGGTCGGTCGCTATCCACCCATCTGGAGTGCCGACCGGAAGACCCGTCGCGCCAACGCCTTTCCCTCCCCCATCGTGCGGAAGGGCGGTCCGTGCGGCGGGTCGACTATCTTTGGCGCTACTGGGCGATTTCCCAGGAGATCGAAACCGTCACCGAATAGCTGCCCTCGCCTGCTGCCACCGGAACGGCCATATCCCGTGCGAGAGACGCTTCAGCCATCCGCGCCATCTGCTTCATACGCGGCTGCCGCCCGCCCTGTTCCGATATATTGACGATCCGTCCGAGTCCAACGCCTGCCGTCTCCGTCAGCGTTCTTGCCTTGGCCATCGCCCGCTCGACAGCATCCTTCCGCGCCTGCTCCAGCGCCGCTTCAGGCCGGGACGTAGTGAAATTGATCCCGCCCCCACTGTTCACACCCAGGGTTACTGCGCGGTCGAGAACCGCGCCCACATTTTCCAGCGCACGAACCCGCACCGTCAAGCCGTTCGTCACCTGATAACCGGTGATTTCCGGTGGCTGCACCACACCCTGCTGGTTTGGCTGAAAATAGCGGTACTGCGGCTGGATGGAAAACTGGCTCGTTTGCAGATCCCGCTCGGCAACGCCCGCCTCCTTCATGGCCGCCAGCACTTCGGCCATTGCGGCGTTGTTGGCATCCAGCGCCTCCCGCGCCGTTGCCGCCTCCCGCACGACGGAAAGCGAAAGCTCCGCCATGTCGGGCACCACGATGGAATTGCCGGTTGCGGACAGGGAAATTGTCGGTACCGGCTGATCTGCCAGCGCGGCGGTGGGGAAAGAGAAAACCAGAGCGGCAAGTGCGAGTGCGGGAAGGCGCATGAGAGAAAACTCCGTTTGGGTTGTTCCCCTCCTCGGATGTGAATACGGCCACATGGCGGCTTGTGTCGCACGTCACGCTTGCCGCAACCGGCGTTCTGCGATAGCCAACCACCGGCGGGTCTGTAGCTCAATTGGTTAGAGCCGTCGGCTCATAACCGATTGGTTGGGGGTTCAAGTCCCTCCAGACCCACCAGTTTCCCGCTTGGCAACGCTTAGCGCGTGCGCCAGCAGACCATCTGCCCGCGCATCGCTTTCGGCTTCCACATAAACCCGCAGTTCCGGCGCATTACCGGAGGGGCGAAGGTGAACGATCGCGCCATCCGTGTATGTGATCCGGTGCCCGTCGGTGTCGTCGCGGAAAACTGCGGCCAGTCCTTCCGGATGGTAGAGACCCGCATTGGCCGGAATGCTCCGAAGTGCGGCGAGCAAAGCCGTCGACGCTTCCTGCGGTGTCGCTTCAAGCCGGTCGCTGACCGTGGCCCGCAAAGGAAGCAGGTACCGCAACGCGGACAGCTTCTCGTCCCGTTTGCGGGCCAGTGAAATGACGGCGATGACAGGCAACAGCGCATCCCGCGTCGGCAGTGGCGAAAGCGCCCCGGCCGCGCCCTCCAATTCCGATGCTGTCAGAAATCCGCCATTGGCTTCGAACCCGGCCACGCGGCCGGTTGCCGTGCCCATCGCAGCGATCACGTGAGGCGAACCGATTTTGGTGCGAATGACACGCTTGAAGAACCCGCTCCCTTCCACCGCGCTGGTAGAGGATACCGGTGTGACCATGCACGTCACCCCAAGCGCATGGCCGGCCAATATGCCGAGCGTATCACCCCGAAACCATGTGCCATTCTCGTCGGCCAACAAGGGGCGGTCCCCGTCACCATCGGTCGTAACCAAGGCGTCGAGCCCGTATTTCTGCGCCCATTCCAGCGCCTGCGCACGGTCGGCGGCACTTACGGCTTCCGTATCTACCGGCACGAATGTATCGCTGCGCCCCAATTGCACGATTTCAGCACCGAGCGCTGACAGAATGCTGGCAACAAGATCCCGACCCGCCGCGCTGTGCTGGTAGTGCCCGACACGCCAGCCGTCCAAAACACCCGGAAACGTCGAAATGAACCGTTCGGTCCACTCGTCGGCCGGGACGGTATCGGCCTCGGGCAGCGCTTCCGCCGTCACATCCGGCATGGTCGCTTTGCTCGCGAGAATCGGTTCTTCGTCCGCCTTCATCAACTCCCCATCGGGGCGGTAGAACTTGATACCGTTGCGGTCGAACGGGATATGGCTGCCCGTGATCATGATTGCGGGCTGCGCGCGCGAAAGCGCCGCCTGAGCGAGCGCCGGCGTCGGTATTTCACCGCAAAAGACCGCCTTACAGCCCCGTGCGGCAATGGCCGCCAACACTGCGGCGGCTATGCGCGGGGAAGACGGGCGCAAGTCGTGCCCGACCCAGACCTGCCCCCCTGCGGGCATACTCAGAAAGTCGAGAAACGCCGTCGTGTAAGCGATGCAGGTCGCGTCATCGAGATCGTCCACCAGCCCGCGCAGGCCGGACGTGCCGAAAGCAGCGGCCGACCCTTTGAATATGTCCGCAACGCTGCGGCGCGCGGGCTCAACCACGTCCGACATAGGGCATTTTTGTTGCCATGACGTTCATGGTCAGCACGTTAGCTTCCAAGGGCAGCGATGCCATGTGGACAATGGCTGCGCCCACATGGTTCACGTCCATCGTCGGTTCCGGTTTCATGGAGCCATCCGCCTGTGGAACGCCCTTCTTCATCGCTTCCGTCATGTCAGAAGCCGCGTTGCCGATATCGATCTGCCCGCAGGCAATGTCATGCTGACGACCATCGAGTGCGATGGAACGGGTCAGTCCGCTGATCGCAAATTTCGATGCGGTATAAGGTGCCGACCCCGGGCGCGGCACGGTGGCGGAAATCGACCCGTTGTTGATGATGCGTCCGCCCTTCGGCGACTGATTACGCATCATCGCAAAGGCCCGCTGTGCCACCAGAAACGCGCCCACCAGATTGACGTCGACCACATGCTTGAACTGTTCCAGCGTCACGTCGCCGAAATTGGTCGGCGGCACGTTGTTGCCCGCATTGTTAAACAGCAGATCGAGACGCCCGTGCTGATCCTTGATGGCGGCGAACAACGCATCGACGCTCGCCTCATCCGTCACGTCACTCGTGATAGCGGAGATATTATCGCCCATTCCCGCCGTCTCATCCAACGGCTCCTGCCGCCTGCCGGTGCCTATAACGGTCCACCCGGCTTTCGAGAGGGCCAGTGCGGCATTGCGGCCAATCCCGGAGCCCGCGCCGGTAACGAGTGCGATTTTAGACATGTGAGTTTCCGAAAATGTCGTTTCCCCACCTTAGCGGGTGGTCTGCCCCTGTGCTAGGGAGCAGGCATGACCGCACCGCTTATCGACAACCTGCAATACGCCAACTGGTCCGAAACCGTCTTCCGTCAGATGCGTGACAGGCGGCGTCGATGCGGTCCATGTCACCATCGCCTACCATGAGACATTCGCGGAGACCGTTCGCAACATTACCGCGTGGAATCGCTGGTTCGAGCAGTTTCCAGACCTCATCTTTCAGGGTTTCAGCGGCGACGATGTGCGCAATGCCCAGCGCGAAAGCCGCACCGCCATCATCTTCGGCTTCCAGAACCCCTCCCCGATGGAAGACGACATTGGCCTCATCGAAGTTCTGCACCGCCTCGGCGGGCGCTTCATGCAACTGTCCTACAATAACCAGAGCCTGCTTGCGACGGGCTGTTACGAGAGCGAAGATCCCGGCATCACGCGGTTCGGAAAACAGGCGATTGCGGAGATGAACCGCGTCGGCATGGTCATCGACATGAGCCATAGCGCGGAACGCTCGACGCTGGAGGCCATCGACCTCTCCAGCCGCCCTATCGCCATCACCCACGCCAATCCACACCAGTGGCATCCGGCGCTTCGTAACAAGTCCGACGCCGTCTTGCGGGCGCTGACGGAACCCGGCGGGATGCTCGGCTTCTCCATGTATCCGCACCATCTGGCCGACGGGACCGGGTGCACGCTCGACAGTTTCTGCCGCATGATCGCGGACACGGCGGAACGCTACGGAGCCGAGCATCTCGGCATCGGCTCGGACCTGTGCCAGGACCAGCCCGATAGCGTGGTCGAATGGATGCGGAACGGGCGCTGGTCGAAGCAGATGGATTACGGCGAAGGCAGCGCCGGCAATGCCGGGTTCCCCGACCAGCCGCACTGGTTTCGCGACAACCGCGACTTCGGCAATCTGCGGACCGGTTTGAAGGATGTGGGGTTCTCAGGGCCGGAAATCGACGGCATCATGGGTGGCAACTGGCTGCGCTTTTACGACGCCGGTTTCGGCCCGGAGAAACGATTATGAGCGAAGCGCGCAACCTCGAACCGCTCCTCCCGCAGACAGAGCTTCGACCGCCCGAAACCATCATGCGCCTGTCACGCATGGGTGCATCATTCCCGACGCGCCTCTCCTTTCTGCGTTCGCTCCTGCGCGATCTAGCGGCGCAAAATGCACGCCTGGATCGTGACGAACGCGAATGGGACGCCAAGGGCTACGGCCACGCGACCTACCGCATCGCATTGGACGGGCGGGAACTGACGCTGATCGCGTGGACCTCGCCACTGGACGAGGAACACCGCACGGACCGGGTGATTGCAACCGCATGGGACGCCTGTTTCATACTGTTCGACGGCGTGCCGACCGCCGATGACATCGCCACGCTGGACCATCACGCGTCGGTGCAGGAAGCCGGGCGCTACGACCCGCGCATTCTGGTCGTTTCCCGAGCCAACAAGTCCGTGCGCCTGTTCGACCATGTCGCCGAAGCGCTGGCCGCGGGACGACAGCCGGACCCGAAAAGCCTCGCCGCCACCGGCTATTTGATGCGAACGACAGCAGTATATGGCAACGGCAAGTTCGGTATGGCGGACAGCGCACCGGGTGCCCGGCCATTCCGGCTGGAGATGCTCGCGGTCTATCTCATCCGCGAGTTTACGCTGGATCTTGTGGAGCATGTGGCGAAAGCGAAAAACGTCGCAGCGGTAACATTGTCGAACGCTTCCAAACGCATTTTAGGCATCGGCAATTCCACAGGGCTCGGCATGGCACCCTTCCTCGTCAGCCATCCCGTTCTGCTCAACAACTGGATGCTGGTGCGCGAAACGGCGCTGGCCCGCGTGCGCGCTCTGCCAACGACCGACAAGCACGATCAGCTCGCAACCCTGTGCGACCGCGCGACCAAACATCTCGCCGAGTGGAATGTGGATGACGTAATCGAACAAACGCGCATCGAAGCCCTACGCAGGGAATGGGCCGCATTCGACAAGTCGCTGGCGCATGACCAGCCGTGGGACGCTGTCATGCGCCGCGCCGAAAGCGGTAGCGAAAGCCTGCAGGAACTCGTTTCCGCCCTGATACTGGAACCCCACGGCGACCTGATAGACGGCCTGGCCGATTGCATGGGCGCGGATGACGATGGACGCATCGATCCGCGCCAGACCATCGCCGACCTGAAAGCCGCGATCCGCGATCATTACAGCTGGGCGACCGTCATGGACGTAGATCAACCAACCGCACGCGCAAAGGCGTGGTATGTCAGCGAGGAAAAGCTGGAGCCGAGACTCGGTAACGCGGCAGCAGTTCCACACGAACACCGCAGGATGCCCCACGACATTCCCCACCGCGTTCAGGCGCTGGCAGCGGACCTCGAAGCCGCTGGGGACAATGAAACCGTCGCCGCGTTCCTCTCTCGCAACATGGAGCACCGCGCCACCGTTAAGCGGGTGCAGACCGTCGCGCGCCATCCCTACGGCGAAATCCGCGACAATCTGGTGGCCGACGGCGTACGCCCCATCGACCCACTGCGCTGCAAGCTGGCTTTCTTCGGCGCGGCCCGTTTCGACCCGCGTTCCGACCTGTGGACCCGCATCGTGCTGTATCAGGGCGCGCCCTGTGCCGACGAGCTGACCGTCGACAATGCCGACGATGGATTTCTGCCAGCCTTCGGCACCGCATGACATGAAGACGCTGACCGTCTCGGCCAATGAATTCACGGTCACGATCCGCAAGGCCTGCATCGGTGCCGGCGTCGCCCGTGGAGTTGCAGACGATATCGCATCCGGCGCGCTGGCCGCCGCTTCGCAAGGTTTCGTGTTGCTACCACCGTTGCTCGACGCGCTGGACGCTTACGATGCCCAAACTGCCGATTGGGCGGAAACAGCGTCCGGCTGGACCACCGACAAGGCAACCGCCCTGAACGACGCCCCGTCAATCGTTGATTTCGCCACTAACGGCCAAGCCGTTTCTGTAGGCACATTCGACCAACCGGTCCTGCTGCTCGCCTGCGCACTCGCCGTTCCTGAAGCCTTCGCTATCGCCATCGGCACATCCGGTTGGCTGGATTGCGCGGACGTTTCAGCGCAACCGAATGGCCCCTGTGCCATCTGCTTGCGGCCGGCGAAATCGGACAAATCATTGCTCCGCCCCACCGCGCTAACAGTGATGCAATCAGACTGGCTGGCACTTGAGAGCTACGCTAAAAACCTGCTCGTACCAGCCAACGACACCACACGCGGCGATGCTGGCGCGGGCAACAACGATAACGACTAAGGACACACCATGCCCCACATGACACTTGATTCCATCGAAGATCTTGCCGCCCGCGCGTTGCAGGGCGCGGGCGCCAGCGAGACCAACGCCCGCTCCGTCGCCCGTTCCACCCGCCGCGCCGAACGCGACGGCGTGCGCTCCCACGGGCTGATGTATGTGCCGATTTACGCCGAGCATGTCGCGTGTGGAAAAGTGGACGGCAAGGCCCAGCCGCAAGTCTCGACGCCGAAATCGGCGCTGGTGCGAGTGGACGCCCGCACGGGTTTTGCCCACCCCGCGATCGACGCCGGTTTCGACGCGATGGTCGATGCTGCGCGGTCACAGGGCGTGGGCGTCATGAGTATTTTCAACAGCTATAATTGCGGCGTGCTGGGCCACCACGCGGAACGCATTGCGGAAGCCGGACTGCTGGCGCTGTGCTTCACCAACGCTCCCGCCTCCATTGCACCCACAGGCGGGTCGAAACCCGTCATCGGCACCAACCCGTTTGCGCTCGGCGTGCCCGGGCAAACGGGGAATGGCGCACCAGTTTTCGTCATCGACCAGTCCGCCTCCGCCATCGCCAAAAGTGAGATCATGCTTCGCAACCGCGAAGGGGAGGCCATAGAGGAAGGCTGGGCGCTGGACGCGGACGGCAACCCGACCACCGACGCCGCCGCCGCCCTGAAAGGCTCGATGGTGCCGTCCGGCGGCGCTAAGGGTTTCGGGGCGGGTTTGATGGTGGAGGTCTTTGCCGCCGCCCTGTCCGGCGCGGTGTTGGGTAAGGACGCCAGCCCGTTTTCGGGCACAGCAGGCGGGCCGCCCATGACGGGCCAGACCTTCCTGGCCATCGACCCGGAGCCGCTGTCCGGCGGCGCCTTCGGTGAGCGGATTGCAGCGCTAGTGGACGCGCTGACGGAACAGGATGGGACCCGGCTACCCGGCTCCCGCCGCGTTGCCGCGCGCGACAGAACTGCCGATGGCGTTGACGTGCCGGACGATCTCGTCGCCCGTATCGAGGCGTTTATCTAGGGCGCGATATGCAGCGCGATCTTGCGCGTGTGCGGGCGGTCGCGGTGTTCGAACAGATAGATGCCCTGCCATGTGCCGAGCATCATGCGCCCGTCCGCTACCGGCACCGACAGGCTCACCGCTGTCAGCGCAGCGCGAATGTGCGCCGGCATATCGTCCGGCCCCTCAGCACGGTGGCGCAGGTAGGACATGGCGGGATCATCGGCTGGCGGCGCAAGACGTGAGAAATAGGCCTGCAAGTCCAGCTGCACGTCCGGGTCGGCGTTTTCCTGTATCAGCAACGAACACGATGTGTGCCGAACGAACAGCGTGAGAAGACACTCGTCGATTTCCTGCTTTCGCACGAAAGCGGCCGCCTTATCCGTGAACTCGTAGAGCCCCGGTCCGCACGTCGAGATACTGATCTCGAGAGACCGGCACAGCCTAGCGGAACATACCGTCGCCCTGTTCGGCGATAACTTGCTTGGCCTTGTTGATCGTGGCAGCGGCGCAATCTTCCCGCGAGCCGAACGTGTCGGCGCGGATGAGAGTGTGCGATTGCTCGCCTTTCGAGATGGTGCCGTGCAGCCGAAATTGCCCGCCATCCTCCATCGGCGTGGCCTTGATCGTGTAGCCGTCGTGAATGGCCTCGGCGGCGGGCGCTTCCTCTTTCGCTGCGCAGCGCCGCCACCGAATAGTTTCGAGAAGAACCCCACGATCAGCTATCCAAAAACGAGCGCAATTTACGCGACCGGCTTGGATGTTTCAGCTTCCGTAGTGCTTTCGCCTCGATCTGGCGGATACGCTCACGGGTCACGCTGAACTGCTGTCCCACTTCCTCCAGCGTGTGGTCGGTGTTCATGCCGATACCGAAACGCATCCGTAGAACACGTTCCTCGCGCGGCGTGAGCGACGCCAGAACCCGTGTCGTCGTCTCGCGCAGGTTGGACTGGATCGCGGAATCGATGGGCAGAACGGCGTTCTTGTCCTCGATGAAATCGCCCAGATGCGAATCTTCCTCGTCCCCGATCGGGGTTTCGAGCGAAATCGGCTCCTTGGCGATCTTCAACACCTTGCGGACCTTTTCCAGCGGCATCGCAAGCTTTGACGACAACTCTTCCGGCGTCGGCTCGCGACCGATCTCGTGCAGCATCTGGCGTGAGGTGCGGACGATCTTGTTGATCGTCTCGATCATGTGCACCGGGATGCGGATCGTGCGGGCCTGATCGGCGATGGACCGGGTGATCGCCTGTCTGATCCACCAGGTCGCATAGGTCGAAAACTTGTAACCGCGGCGATATTCGAACTTGTCGACCGCCTTCATCAGGCCGATATTGCCTTCCTGAATGAGGTCAAGAAACTGCAAGCCGCGGTTGGTGTATTTCTTGGCGATGGAGATGACGAGGCGCAGGTTGGCCTCGACCATTTCCTTCTTGGCACCGCGTGATTCCCGCTCGCCTTTCTGGACCATATGGACGATGCGGCGGAACTCGGACGTTTCCAGACCAGTCTCGTGCGACAGCATCTGAATGTCGGCCCGCAATTCGTGGATGTCGGTCTTTTCTTTCTTGTTGAACTCTTTCCAGCCCTTCGCTCCAAGATTGGCAATGCGGCGGATCCAGTTCGGGTCGAGTTCGGAACCGCGATATTCTTCCAGAAAGTTTTCGCGCGTCACACCGTGCTTTTCCGCAAGCCGCATAAGGCGGCCTTCGGACTGCACGAGACGCTTGTTGATGTCATACAAGCTGCTCGACCAGCGCCTCGATGCGGTTGATGTTCAACTCGAGCGATTTCACGCTCACGATGATCTCTTCCTTCAGCTGCTTCAGGCGACGTTCCTGAGACGGCGACAAGCCGCTCGTTCGCCATGCGCTTTTCGACATACTGGTCCTGAAGACGACGCAGCTTTTTATAATTGTCGGCAATGGAATCGAAGATTTCCAGCACCTTGGGGCGCAGTTCCGCTTCCATCGCGGCAAGCGAAAGCGCGGCCTCGTCGTCCTCGTCGTCATCGTCTTCTTTGGCACCATCCAGCTTTTGCGCGGGACGGCCGGTATCGGGATCCTTACCCTCGGCAATCAGCTTCTTGCGCGCCAGGGCTTCAGGCGAGTGTTCGCCGCCGGAACCCTGCCGCACAGCTTCGGCAACAGATGCAGGCGCGTTCGGGTTCACCGGCACGTTCTGCTTGGCATCCGGCCCGGCATAGGTCGCATCGAGGTCGATAATGTCACGCAGAAGGATATTTTCCTCCAGCAATTCATCGCGCCAGATGATGATGGCCTGGAACGTCAGCGGACTTTCGCACAAGCCGGCGATCATCGTTTCGCGCCCGGCCTCTATACGCTTGGCAATCGCGATCTCGCCTTCGCGCGACAGCAACTCGACGCTGCCCATTTCGCGCAAATACATGCGGACGGGGTCGTCGGTGCGGTCGGTCGGCTCTTTCTTCTTGGTGGTGGCGAGCGCCTTCTTGCCGGTCTCGACCAGTTCGGAGGACACTTCCTCGACCTGCTCTTCGGCCTCTTCCTCTTCCACCACGTTGATGCCCATTTCCGACAACATCGACATCGTGTCTTCGATCTGGTCCGGCGAAACCTCTTCCGACGGCATGACCGCGTTCAATTCGTCGACGGTGACATAGCCGCGTTTTTTCGCAGCCTTGATCATCTTCTTGACGGAATCGTTGTTCAGGTCGAGCAGCGGCTTGTCGCCTGCCCGCTCTGCCGGATCGACCGGCAGCGGTTTTTTCGCGGCTGGCTTTGTGGCGGTCTTCGTGGCCATACAGTCACTTTCTCATCGGTTTCGCGGGCGCGCTGGGAAGCTGCCTGCGATCTGCGACCATCCAGCCAGCGCCGCGAATGCGAGCGATGGCAAGAGGCGCGAATCAGCACATCTCATTCCCGCTATTATACAAGCGGGTTGTTTTAAGGTTCGATTAACCCTGTCGCGGTTCTCGACCAATGGGCCTGATGGACGGCAATGCGTCACGGTGGCCCGTGTGTGACATGGGATTGGTGTCCCTATGACTCAAGTGGGGCGAAATAGCAAAAGTGTATTGGTGTCGCGGCTTCTAGCGGCGGCGTGAGCGAAGGTTATGCCGCAATTCCGAACGAAGCATCGGCTGCCCGATAATATTTCGCGTGCTCTCGCATCTTTTCATCCAGTTCCGCCTCGCGCCGTGCGGTTTCCGATTGATGGTTCCGCAAATCTTCGATCTGCAAGAGGTAGCGCTCCATATCATCGACGGCAGACGAGACGTCCAACTCGATTTCCATGCGCTTTTCTTCCCACTGGCGGAACAACAGCACCAGAAACTCTTCCACGAGCGCGAAAGGCGGATCGTATCGCAACATGGGGAACAGCGTTTTTAGCCGGTGTCCCCGCTCCTTGGAAAAAGGAATGGTGCCTTCCTCATCTGGCTCACGCGGCAAGCCGTGAACATCTTCCATGACGTCAATAAAGACGGGGTCGATTTTCTTGTATATTTCCGCGACTGTGAAATCAGCAAGATCGCCCAGTATTTTTTGCAGCTCCCTTTGAAAACGGGCATATTTCTTGGTGGTGAAGTCCACCAGCATCAGCTCTTCGATATAAGTCGACAGCAGGATGGGGTATTCCACACAAATGCCCAAGGTGAGCGTTTCGCGCAGGGTTGAACCATTTGGCAGCACGACGCCCCGCTTGGCGTCACCCAGCACATTCGACGCTGGCGGCTGACCATCCCGTTGATAAAACAACGCCGCTAACTGCGGTCGCATGAACTGGCGCAGATGATGCGCCATTCCCTTATCCTCGATGCGCTCGATATCGGCGATTACCGTCTTCTCAAGCGCCAGTTTCTGTTCCGGCGTTTCCAGTATCGCCCCACGCAAACGCCGGTGCAAAACGTAGTGGCTCGCAGGCATTGCGTTGTTGACGACCGTTTTCAGCGCTGCCGCGCCCCGCTCCTTGATAAAATCGTCAGGGTCCAGCCCTTCCGGCAATTCGATGAAACGGGCCGATTTATCGCTCGACAGGTGCGGCAGAATCAGGTCGAGCGAGCGTCCTGCTGCCCGCACACCCGCCTCATCACCATCGAAACACAGAACCGGCTCGCCTCCGACCTTCCACGCCAATTCGAGCTGCCGATCAGTCAAAGCAGTGCCCAGCGGTGCGACAGCGTTCTCAAAACCGGCAGCGTGGAGCGCGATGACGTCCATATAGCCCTCGGCCACGATCACATTGCCGCCCCGCGTCAAGGCTTTTCGCGCAGGACCGTAATTATAAAGCACATTGGACTTGGAGAAGAGATCGGTCTCCGGCGAGTTGAGATATTTCGCAGGCACATCCGGTGAAAGCGCTCGCCCGCCGAAAGCGATCACCCGCCCGCGGGGGTCATGGATCGGGAACATGATGCGGTCACGGAACCGGTCGTAGGAAACCGGAATCTCCGGCCCGGAAACCACCAGCCCGCATGCCTCGATCTGATCTTTCTCCACGCCTTTGGAGCCAAGATATTCCTTGAGCGCAGACCTGCTGCCGGGCGCATAACCCAGTCCGAACGTCTCCTGCACAGTTGCGGACAAACCACGGTCACGCAGATAGGCCCGCGCCGGTGCGCCGCCCGCTTCGTGCAGTTGTGCGCGGAAGAAGGCGGTCGCCATATCCATGACATCATAAAGCGAGGCGCGCGCCTTTTCCTTCGCCGCCGCCTGCGGGTCCGGCGCTGGCAGTGCCATGCCCGCCTCATCTGCCAACCGTTCCACCGCTTCCGGGAAGGAAAGGCCGTCCAGCTCAGTCAGAAACTTGAAATGGTCGCCTGACACACCACAACCAAAACAGTGGTAGCGGCCTTTCTGGTTTTCGCAGTGGAAGGACGGTGTTTTTTCGCCGTGGAACGGGCAACAGCCCCAATAATCTCCCTTGGACGGGTTCGACTTCTTGGCATCGAACGAGACCCGACGCCCCACCACATCGGCGATGGGAATGCGGTCGCGAATTTCTTCGAGGAAGGACGGAGTGAAGCGCATAGGGTATATATACCGCGCAATGTGATTTAATAGCCGTGAAAGACTACGCGCTCGACCCTGTGGACAGAGTCAGCAGCCTAACCCAACATTTCCTTCACGACCTTGCTTGCCTTGCCCGCGTCCAGCTTGCCCGGATAGCGCTCTTTCAGCGCATTCATGCACTTGCCCATGTCGCGCAAACCTTCGGCATTCACGTCCGACACGACTGCGGCGCAGGCAGCACGAGTCTCGTCCTCGTCCATCTGGCGGGGCAGAAAATCACGGATGATCTCGATTTCCTCGCGCTCTTGCTTGGCCAATTCGAGGCGGCTCTGTTCCTCGTAAATCGTGGCACTTTCCTCACGCTGCTTGATCATCTTGACCAGAATCGCAAGAATCTCGTCATCACCGACCCGCTCGCCACCCGTGCCGCGGGCAGCAATATCGCGGTCCTTGATGGCAGCATTGATCAGCCGCAGCGTTCCCACACGGCGTTTTTCACCGGCCTTCATGGCGGTTTTCATGGAGTCCATCAGTTCGGTACGCATGGCTGCGATCCTCTTGTCGTCACCCCGAATCAAGACGCAGGCCGTGCCTGCCTCGATCGGTTGCGATGTGTGTTGTCAGTCGTTCGGGGTCTTGGGCGGGCTGTGTATCGTCCGCTTCCCCGTTATGATTGGGCAGATGGATGCACCAGCGCCGCCGTTCAAGCAAGCGGCACGGCATGGCAGCCATGCACCTGAGGCAAGCCATGGGGTAACTCTGGAGCAATGCGGCTTGCAAATCGTTACGCTCCATAGCACCTGTTCCGCGCACAAGGAGCCGCCGTTATGACTGATACCCTTTCTCCCCAACCGTGGACGGAAACCCCCGTCACCGCCCTTCTCGTTTTGGCCGATGGCACGGTGATCGAGGGGCGCGGCGCAGGCGCGACAGGCACGGCGGTCGCCGAAGTGTGCTTCAACACCGCCATGACGGGCTATCAGGAAGTGCTGACGGACCCGTCTTATGCGGGCCAAATCGTCACCTTCACGTTCCCGCATATCGGCAACGTGGGCACGAATGATGAAGACATAGAAACGCTGGACATGACCACGACCGAGCGCGTGGCCGGGGCCGTGTTCCGCCAGCCGATCACCTGCCCGTCCAACTACCGCTCGGCGGACCATTTCGATGACTGGTTGAAATCTCGCGGCATTATCGCCCTCTGCGACGTGGACACGCGGGCGCTCACTGCGATCATCCGCGACAAAGGCCTCGCCAACGCCGTCATCGCCCACGATCCCGATGGTGAGTTCGATGTGGACGCCCTGAAAAAGCAGGCCGCCGAATGGAGCGGGCTGGAAGGGCGCGATCTGGTGCCCGGCGTTACCGCCAACAAGCAATCCGAGTGGACCCAGACGCCGTGGGATATTGCGTCCACCTATGGCGACCGAGGTAACAAACGGGAGAACGAGGCGCACCATGTCGTTGCCCTCGATTTCGGCGTGAAGCGCAACATTCTGCGCCTCTTCGCCGGTCTCGATTGCCGCGTTACGGTCGTGCCTGCCAACACATCCGCGGCCGATATTCTGAGTCTGAGACCGGACGGTATTTTTCTGTCGAACGGCCCCGGAGACCCGGCGGCGACCGGAACCTACGCCGTGCCAATTATCCGCGACTTGATCAACGCGGGCCTTCCGGTCTTCGGCATCTGCCTCGGCCACCAGATTCTCGCGCTTGCTCTCGGTGGCAAGACGCTGAAAATGCATCAGGGGCACCACGGTGCCAACCATCCGGTCATGGACCACACCACCGGCAAGGTTGAAATCGTGTCTATGAACCACGGCTTTGCTGTTGATGCCGACAGTCTGCCTGCCGAGGTGGAAGCCACGCATGTTAGTCTCTTCGACGGCACGAATTGCGGCCTGCGGCTAACTGGCAAACCCGTCTTTTCCGTCCAACACCACCCGGAAGCTTCGCCCGGCCCGCAAGACAGCCACTACCTGTTTCAGCGGTTCGTCAACATGTTGCGCGAGCGAAAGGGTGAAGCGGCGGTGCCGGAAGACGCCTAGAGCAAAACGCCTAGCCGAACACCTGCGTGTTGCAGTCCGCTAGTCGTCCACCTTCGTAGCCGCGATAGAACCAGGCCTTGCGCTGTTCGGACGTGCCGTGGCTAAAACTTTCCGGCACGACGTAGCCCTGCGTCCGCTTCTGTATCGTGTCATCGCCGATCTGCTGCGCAGCGTTCAGTGCCTCGTCGATGTCGCCCGCTTCCAGCAAGCCTTTCTGGCCAGTGTAGTGCGCCCAAATGCCGGAGAAGCAGTCCGCTTGTAGTTCGACCCGCACGGACATGGCGTTGGCGTCGGCCTCGTTCATCTGCCCGCGCATCTGATTGAACTTCGGCAGCACGCCGATGACGTTTTGCACGTGATGCCCCACTTCATGAGCAATCACATAGGCCTGCGCGAAATCGCCGGACGCGCCGAACCGCTGGGACAGCGTGTCGAAGAAGCTGGTGTCGAGATAGATGCGAGAATCGGTCGGGCAATAGAACGGACCGCTCGCGGATGTGGCATTGCCACAGGCGGACCGCACCGCATCGCTGAACATCACCAACGTTGGTTCCGGATAATCAATTCCCTGCTGTTCCAACACACCGTTCCAAACGTTTTCAGTTTCAGCCAGCACCACACCGACGAACTGCTTCATATCGTCGTTCGGACCGGCATCGGAGGCAGACGGTGCCGATTGCGTGTAACCGCCGGTCGACGCCGGTCCACCGGCGCCGAGCATCGCCAGCGGGTCGATGCCGCAGGCGCGCAAGGCGAAAAACGCGATGATGAGAATGGCGATCGTGCCGAAACTCAATCCGCCACCGGCACGCCGCGCTCCACCACCGGGGATAGGCAGGCGGAACCCGCCACCACGCCCGCTGCCGGGCATGCGAAAACCGCCGCTCCGGCCGGAACTGCGACCCCGAACATCCTGCACATTGGAACTTTCCCGACGACCGCGCCAACGCATGGGCACTACTCCCTCATGGCAGCCATGCCACCGACGCCGCCATCATAGGGGCATTTGATGGATTGCCAACGTGCCGCACCGCTCCGGGTTCCCGTGCGCCGGCATTCGGCTTTACGAGACCTTACCCGCAGCCCGTTTTCCAGCGCTCCCGTAAGCGCGCGCGATCAGCCAGATACCGGCGGCGGTCATGCCTGCCACGATCCCGTAATTCAGCGCGGGCATGGTCTCGCCGAATGTAAGACGTCCGAGAAATCGGTAGGGCAAAAATGTGAAGCCACCCGCAATCAGCAATGCGCCCGCATAGAGCGACTGCATCGTTATGCGGTGCGTATGGAGCCGCGCCGCCCGGCTGAGCGAGGACGGCCAAAAGAACACGCCGACACCCGTGGCGAGCGATATCAGCGTATAGATCGACAGCAGATGGATCGGGCTGAACGGGCCAACCACACCGATTGTCGAAATGCCGAAGGACGAAACCGCCACCACCACCATCGTCGCCACCCAGACGCGCCCCATCCACCGATGCCGCCGGTCGCCCTTACGTCGCCAAAGCACGAAAGCGCCAAGCACCAGCGCCACAAATGCAGCAATGACATGCACCCCAATCGCCGGGGTCAGTTCGGCGAGCAACTCCATCCGCCGGTCCATGTCTATGCCTCCATCCACGCGCGCTGCGCTGCGCGCTTTTCATCGAACAACCAGCCGAAGAAGAATACGCCGCCAGTGATGGTAAGCGCCATACCGACCGCAAATCCGATAGGCCCACCGGGCAGGTGGGCGGGCGGCGGTATCGGGCTGTTGCCATCGGGAAACAGAATGCGGCTCATCAGCAGGCCACGCGACAGGGTCAGCAGATCCGGCCCCGACGACGCCGCCGAGAAACAGCCCGATCAACGACAGCTTGTGGGCGCGGATATTGCCGCGCCGCACCATCACGATCGCAAACACGACCGTCGCAATCGTATAGACGGACAGCAGATGCAGCGGGCTGAACGGTCCCCACACCCGCAAGCCGTGGATGAAGAAGGACGACAGGGCGACGATGACCATCGCACCTATCCACACCCGACCGAGCAGACGATGGGTTCGCGTGCCCTTGCGGATGGCGAAAACGGCAAAGCCGGACACCACCGCCACGAGTGCAAGCGACAACGTGGATTTGCGTGGCAAGGTCGGCTTCGAAGAAAGGCGTGATATTCATGGGCAATCCGGTGTTCAAACAGTCTCACCGTCACGCTAGGGTCGCAGGCCATGAAAGCCGACAACACATCTTCCGCCAACGGGCCGCGCCGATACGCCGATGCCACGCCGCTGCAACTCGCGCTTCGTGAAATGCACATGATGGCCGTAACGCCGCGCTTCTGGGGCGTGTTGCTGGCCGTCGCCATCGTGCTGGCAATTGCCGCGCCTTTCCGCACGTCGGAAGAACTGACGTTCCCGCAGCTTCTCGCCTATTGGAGCGCGATCTGCGTGACGACATATTTCCCGGCGACGTTCGTTTCCATGTTCGTTGCCGTATCGCTGCTGCGGAAGGGAATGCCGGAATTGCCGAGTTGGGCACTCGGCGGACTGGCGGCGTCCATTCCGGTTATCGTCATCATTCTCGCGCTCAACGTCTTCGTGGTCGGTTTCAGCGGCGTCGGTGCAGACCTCCCTTGTGGGTACTGGCTCTGCAATGCGGTGCGATTTCGCTGGCGGTCGTTGCTGTCCATTACTATGCTGCGCCCACCCGCGCGGAATGCGGGTGAAGTCGAGATGGAGCCGTCTTCCCCGAATCCGTTGCTGGAACGCCTTCCCGTGTCCAGGCGCGGCCCCATCCTGCACATGACGATGCAGGACCACTACGTGCAGGTAACGACCACGAAAGGCTCCGAACTCGTGCTGATGCGGCTCGCGGACGCCATCGCGGCCATGCCGCCGGAAGACGGTCTGCAAATCCACCGCTCCCACTGGGTGTCCCGCAATCACGTCGCATCCGTCGACAGTGCCAGGGGCCAGCGCAGTGTCACCATGTCGGACGGCACTGTCTCTGCCCGTCAGCCGCACCCATGCGCCCAAACTGCGCGAAGCAGGCCTTCATTAACCGTTCAAACCGGCCCCGTGGGGGTTACGCCCGCCCGCACCCTTGCCTATAGAACGGCTTTAGCCAGACCCATTGCCTGCCCACCGGATGCCTTCGCGCATCTGCCGGGCTATCATGCGAGCAGACCATGCCCAAACGCACCGATATCGACGCTGTCCTCATCATCGGCGCGGGGCCGATTGTCATCGGGCAGGCCTGCGAGTTCGACTATTCCGGCACCCAGGCCTGCAAGGCGCTGCGCGACGAGGGCTACCGGATCGTGCTGGTCAACTCCAATCCGGCCACGATCATGACGGACCCCGAACTGGCCGACGCCACCTATATCGAGCCGATCACGCCGGAAGTGGTCGCCAGCATCATCGCGAAAGAGCGCGACGAACACCCCGACGAAAAACTGGTGCTGCTGCCCACGATGGGCGGGCAGACGGCGCTGAACACAGCGCTCTCGCTGGAAAAGATGGGTGTGCTGGAAAAGTACGGCATCGAGATGATCGGCGCCCGTGCGGAAGCCATCGACAAGGCCGAGGACCGCGACCTGTTCCGGCAGGCCATGACCGCGATCGGGCTTGCGACGCCCAAATCCAGCTTCGTCAACACCAGCGAATTGCAGAAGCAGTTTGAGGCCGATCACAAGGCTCATCTGGTGGATGGCGGCACCGAAAAGACCTGGGACTCCGGCGAACACCTCCGCATCGAACGCCACCGACTAACCGCACAGATGCAAGCACTCGCCGCCGTCGAACATTCCGGCCTGCCCGCCATCATCCGTCCTTCGTTCACCATGGGCGGCCTCGGCGGCGGCATCGCCTACACACTGGAGGAATTGTACGACATCGTGCTGACCGGCGTGGACGCCTCCCCCACCAACGAGGTGATCGTCGAGGAAAGTGTGCTCGGCTGGAAAGAATATGAAATGGAAGTCGTCCGCGACAAGGCGGACAATTGCATCATCGTCTGCTCCATCGAAAACGTGGACCCGATGGGCGTCCACACAGGCGATTCCATCACCGTCGCACCCGCATTGACGCTGACGGACAAGGAATACCAGATCATGCGCAACGCCAGCATCGCGGTGCTGCGTGAGATCGGCGTGGAAACCGGCGGCTCGAACGTGCAGTTCGCCGTCAACCCGGCGGACGGGCGGCTGGTCGTCATCGAAATGAACCCGCGCGTGTCGCGGTCGTCGGCACTGGCCTCGAAAGCCACCGGTTTTCCAATCGCAAAAGTCGCCGCGCGGTTGGCAGTCGGCTACACGCTGGACGAGCTGGACAACGACATCACAGGCGGTGCGACCCCCGCCGCGTTCGAGCCGAGCATCGACTACGTGGTGACGAAAATTCCGCGCTTCGCCTTCGAGAAGTTCCCCGCCGCCTCCGACACGCTGACCACCTCCATGAAGTCCGTCGGCGAGGTCATGGCCATCGGTCGGTCGTTTGCCGAAAGCCTGCAAAAGGCACTGCGCGGACTGGAGACGGGCCTGTCCGGACTCGACGAAATCTGGATCGACGGCTGGACGAAAGACGGTGACGAAAAGGAAAACCGTAACGCCCTCCGCGCCGCCCTCGGCACCCCCAAACCCGACCGGCTGTTGAAGGTCGCGCAAGCCATCCGCCTCGGCATGAGCCTGGAGGACATCCACCAATCCTGCCGCATCGACCCGTGGTTCCTCGACCAACTGGCCGCCATCATCGCGCAGGAAGAGCGTGTTCGCGCCCACGGCCTGTCCGAAAGATGCAACCAACCTGCGTGCGCTCAAAGGCATGGGCTTTTCCGACGCCCGTCTGGCCGCGCTGACCGGCGACACCGAAGCTGACATTCGCACCGCCCGCCACGCGCTCGACGTGCGCCCCGTCTATAAACGCATCGACACCTGCGCCGCCGAGTTCGCTTCTCCAACAGCCTATATGTATTCCACATACGAACCACCCTTCGCAGGTTCCGTGCGGTCCGAAGCGGGCATATCGAACCGCCGCAAGGCGATGATTTTGGGCGGTGGCCCGAACCGGATCGGACAGGGCATCGAGTTCGATTATTGCTGCTGCCATGCCGCCTTCGCGCTTGCGGACGCGGCCATCGAGAGCATCATGGTCAACTGCAACCCGGAAACGGTCTCCACCGATTACGACACGTCCGACCGCCTCTATTTCGAAAGCCTGACGGCCGAGGACGTGCTGGAAATCATTGCCACCGAGCAACAGGACGGCGAGTTCCTCGGTGTCATCGTGCAGTTCGGCGGGCAGACACCCCTGAAACTCGCTGCTGATCTGGAAGCCGCAGGTATCCCCATTCTCGGCACCCCGTCCGACGCCATCGACCTGGCCGAAGACCGCGACCGCTTCAAGGATTTGCTGGACGAGCTGGACTTGCTGCAACCCATCAACGGCATAGCCCGCAGCGCCGAACAAGCCCGCGAGATCGTAGCCCGCATCGGCTATCCCGTCGTCATCCGTCCGTCTTACGTGCTGGGCGGGCGCGCCATGGAAATCGTGCGCGACGACGCCCAGTTCGAGCGTTATATCACCGAGGCAGTCGTCGTATCCGGTGACACGCCTGTGCTGATCGACACGTATCTGACTAACGCCATCGAGGTGGACGTGGACTGCCTGTGCGACGCCGACGGCAACGCAGTCGTCGCTGGCATCATGGAGCATATCGAGGAAGCCGGCATCCATTCCGGCGATTCTGCCTGTACCCTGCCGACACGCTCTTTTGACGGTGGAATGCTGGGCAACATCGAGGCGCAGACTATTGCGCTGGCCAAACGCCTCGGCGTGATCGGGCTGATGAACGTGCAGTTTGCCATCAAGGACGACGTCATCTACGTGCTGGAGGTGAACCCCCGCGCCAGCCGCACCGTGCCGTTCGTGGCCAAAGCTATCGGCGTGCAGGTCGCACGCATCGCGGCCCGGCTGATGGCGGGCGCAAGGCTGTCGGACGTGTGGGACGCCAATACGGAAACCCGCGATCTCGGCCATATCGCGGTCAAGGAAGCCGTGTTCCCCTTCGCCCGTTTCCACGGCGTCGACACCCTGCTCGGCCCCGAAATGCGCTCCACCGGCGAGGTCATGGGTCTCGACAAGACCTTCCCGATGGCATTTGCGAAGGCGCAGCTCGGCGCGTCGGTGTCCCTGCCCCATGAGGGCACAGTGTTCATCTCCGTCAAAGGCGACGACAAGCAACGCATCGTGCCCGCTGCGCGAAAACTGGTGGCGCTGGGCTTCGATATCGTCGCCACCGGCGGCACGCTGCGGGAACTTCAGGCGGCGGGCGTCGAAGCCACCCGCATCAACAAAGTGCTGGAAGGCCGCCCCCACGCCGAAGACGCCATCCGCAATCGACAGATCGACCTCGTGTTCAACACCACAGCGGGCGCGAAGGCTCTGTCGGACTCACGGTCACTGAGGCAAGCGGCCCTGCTGAACAAAGTGCCGTATTACACGACCGTGGCAGGGGCGCTGGCAGCGGCAGATGCGATCGAGGCGCTCCATGGGGGCAAGATCGAGGTGCGGGCGTTGCAGGAGTATTTCTCAATATAGTCGCAACTGTTCCCGCCTTGACGCCCCAAATCCCCCACCCATATAATCCCCCAACGCATTTCGATGCGATCACGGCTCCGATCCGGCGGCACACACCGCGTTTCGGGGCTTTTTAGTTTTACGCACTCATAGAAAGGGAGGCCTGCATCATGCAAAAGGTCCCCATGACCATCGCCGGACATCAGGCGCTGGAAGCAGAATTGAAGCGCCGTCAGGGCACCGACCGCCACGCTATCGTGGCGGCGATTTCGGAGGCCCGCGCCCACGGCGACCTGTCGGAAAACGCCGAATATCACGCCGCGAAAGAGCAGCAGAGCCACAACGAGGGCCGCATTGCGGAACTCGAGGACATGCTCGGCCGGTCGGAAGTGATCGACGTGTCGAAAATGTCGGGCGACACGATCAAGTTCGGCGCCACCGTCAAGCTGATCGACGAGGAAACCGAGGTCGAAAAGCACTACCAGCTGGTCGGTGCCGAAGAGGCCGATGTGTCGGCCGGTAAAATTTCAATTTCCTCGCCCATCGCCCGTGCGCTGATTGGCAAGGAAAAGGGCGATTCCGTCGAAGTTGCTGCACCCGGCGGGGCGCGGTCCTACGAAGTCGTGTCGGTTCAGTATATCTGAGCCTCTCGCGGAGGGGCATTTTTGCGCAATAGAGGGTTAAATGCGCGCGCGCGATGCCTAGATTGCGCCCAACCATTTCACCGGAACCCATCTCATGATCGACCTCTACACATTCGGCACGCCAAACGGCAAAAAGGCGTCCATCGGGCTGCATGAGATGGGGCTGGACTACAAACTCCACACCATCAACATTATGAAGGACGAGCAGTTCGCGCCGGAATTTCTAAAGATTTCGCCGAACAACAAGATCCCGGCAATTGTTGATAACGAGACCGGCGTGTCGATGATGGAATCCGGCGCGATCCTCTACTATCTCGCCACGAAGACCGGCAAATTCCTGCCGAAAGACCCGAAAGAACACTGGGCTGCTATCGAATGGCTGATGTGGCAGATGGGCGGGTTCGGGCCGATGCTCGGGCAGGCCAACCACTTCATCAAGTTCAATCCCGGCAAGTCCGATTACGCTGAAAAACGTTACGGCGACGAGGCGAAACGCCTCTACGGCGTTCTCGACAAGCGGCTGGCGGACAACGAGTTCGTTGCGGGTAGCGAATATTCGATCGCCGACATGGCGATCTTCCCGTGGGCGGCGTCGTTCGAGTACCAGAAGGTCGACATCAAGAAGTTTCCTAACATCGTGCGCTGGTACAAGGTCGTCGCCGCGCGCGCCGGTGTGCAGGCCGGCTGGAACGTGCCGACGAAAGGCGATATTCCCAAGGTTTAGGGGGCGCAGGTGGCCACCATCGGCACCGTCTGGATCTTGAGCGACGGCAAGATCGGTGATCTCGTCCAGTGCCGGGGCGTGGCAGCGCGTCTCGGGGCCGACGAAATCAGCGAGCGAACCGTTCGAGCGCGCGGCATGTGGGCGCTGCCCCTGCCGATGATGCCGGTCGCGCCCAACGAGACGGCCGGACCAGACCGACAGCCCCATCGCCCCGCCCTACCCGGATGTGGTCGATCGCATCGGGCCGCCGCACCCTGCCCTACCTGACAACGATCCGCGCCCGCTCGCCCGGCACGAAAATCGTGTTCCTGAAAAATCCGCGTCTCTTGGGACGGCGGGCGGCGGATTTCGTCTGGGCACCCGTGCATGACCGTGTGAAGGACCGAAAAGGAAACCTGCTGGAGACCCACACGTCGCCTCATGGCCTCACGGCCGAACGGCTGGAGGCTGCAAAGGAAACCCTGCCCTTCAACCGGACCGAAAGCCCGGCCACAGGCATCATTCTCGGCGGCAATTCCGGCGCGGTAAAGTGGAACACGAAGAGTTCGGCAGCTTTTGCTGACCTGTTGGCGAAAGCCCTTGACAGCCGATGGCGGAACCGTACTTGTGACGACATCCCGTCGCACACCGCCGGTTTTGCGCAACGCGGTGCGAAGCGCCCTGCCCGAAGCCTGGTTTGACATCGACGGCTCGGCCTATCTCGCCATTCTCGCCAACGCAGACCGCCTCATCGTCACCGGCGACAGCCACAACATGGTGTCCGAGGCATTGGCGACCGGCGCGCCAGTCTATGTCCACCGCCCGCCGAAATTGCAGAGAAAGCTGCACGCCTTTCTCGACGCGATGGAACAGCACGACGCCATCCGACCCCTCACCGCGTCGCTCATAACCTTCGTCGGCAAGCGCATCGACGCCAGTGCGGAAATCGCGGAGCGGATCAAACAGGCCGTCGCATCCGGTTGAAAGCCGTGGCATGATCGGCACCATGACACAGACCCGCTTCACCAAATCCTTCACTCAGCAGGAGCCGATCGGCGAAGATGCCATCGCAGCGGCAGTCGCCGTCATGCGATCCGGCCGTTTGCACCGCTACAACACCGCGCCGGGTGAGGAGAGCGAGGCCGCGCTGCTCGAGGCGGAGTTTGCCCGCTGGCAAGGCGCACGATATGCGCTCGCCACCACATCCGGCGGGCAGGCGATGCAGTTGGCCCTGCGCGCCTGCGGCGTGAAGCCGGGCGATAGGGTGCTGACAAACGCCTTCACCCTCGCCCCCGTCCCCGGCGCGATCCATGCGGTCGGTGGCGTGCCGGTCTTCGTTGAAACGACAGACAATCTTACCATCGACCTCGACGACCTCACCGCCAAGGCCGGTCAGGCGTCAGTTCTCATGCTGTCCCACATGCGCGGGCAGATGGTGGACATGCACACGCTGACGGCATTGGCGGAAAGGCACGGCCTCACCGTTATCGAGGACTGCGCCCACACGATGGGATCGACCTTCGATGGCAAACGCAGCGGCTCGTTCGGCCATGCCGCCTGCTTTTCGGCGCAGACCTACAAGCACATCAATTCCGGCGAAGGCGGATTTCTCGCGAGCGACGATGCGGACCTCATGGCCCGCGCCACCGTCATGTCCGGCTCCTACATGCTATTCCCGCGCCACGGGGCCGGGCCGGATGAAGCCGCATACGCAGCGGCGAAATACGAAAGCCCGAACTGTTCCGCCCGCCTCGACAATCTGCGCGCCGCCATTCTGCGCCCGCAACTCAAAACACTCGAAGCAAGCGTTGCCCGCTGGGCGGAGCGGCACGCATCACTCGCAGAAATTGTCAGCGCATCGTCGCATCTCACCCTGCCTGCGCAACACGCGAAATCTGTGCGCGTCGGTTCCTCGTTCCAGTTTTTCACGCCGGAATGGGATGAGAACGAAATTCGAAAATTCATGACCGCATGCGCAGAACGGGGCGTGGAACTGAAATGGTTCGGCGCAGCGGAACCGGCGGGCTTCACCAGCCGATACGATTCCTGGACCTACGCGCCGAAGCAGGATTTGCCCAACACCCGCGCCGTTCTCGCCCGCCTCATCGACATGCGCGTGCCGCTGTCGTTCACGGTGCACGATTGCCGCCTCATAGGCTCGATCATCGTTGAAGAGGCGAAGCGGTAAGGCACGCCATTTACCCAGATGCCGTCATCCTCGGGCCCCGTCCCGAGGATCTCCCACCGCGGCATTCAATAATACCATTCCAGATCCTCGGCGCGGAGGCCGAGGATGACGGCGTTGGTCTGTAGTCTCAAAACCTAGGCGGCCTTTACCGGCTCGTCCGGGAACGCCAGTTGCTCCCGCGCGCGCCACTCGGGCGTCACGTAGTTGATGATGATTGACTTGCGGACGCCTTCGATGGGCCGCGCCTCGAAGCCGTGCCACGTGTCATCGGATGGGATGAACACCATCGCGGAGTTGGGCGCGAACGGCGTTTCGCCCACATGGGTATCGGCGTCCGAATAGATCGACGTGCCCAGTTTGTCGTGGCCCGGGCCGTCCGACAGATACATCAGCATGGTGAAGTTCTTCACGCCGATATCAGTGTGCGGCTCCAGCCAGAATCCGTCCGTGTCCTGCCCGTATTCGATACGCAGATTGGTGCCGGAAAGGTCCGTGCCGAACGTTGTTTCGATCGCCTCGACGACCTCGACATCCTGCAACGCCACGGCCAGCGCGTCGCACACATCATGGCGGCTGCGGGCTTCCACGTCGAAATAATTCCGCGACTTGTTGTGCGCCTCGCGGGTGCCGGACACGCCGCCGAGTTCCGGAGCGGGAAACGGCAGGTCGCGCAGCGGGCCGACGGCAGCGGCAGGCACGCAATTGCTCAGCAAAAACCACGGATAGGGGCTGTCGTTACGCTGGGCGTTCGAAATTGCGCTTAAAAGAGACGCCTTCATGTCGGCAGCGTTGACCATATCCGAATTCTCCATTCCTGTTGCGCCACGCATTAGGACACGCGGCAGTACGGCACAATACTGTGTCCGAACCCCTTGCTGTCTTGAGTGGCAAGCATGGCGTCATTAGGTTCGCGGCAGCAAAAGGAAAGCCGCCATGCCAGATCGTCAAGTCTCACACCGCCACGTCAAAATGCTTATCATCGGCTCCGGTCCTGCCGGGTACACCGCCGCCATCTACGCCGCACGTGCCATGATGGAGCCGGTGCTGATCGCCGGCATGCAGCAGGGTGGGCAGCTGACAATCACCACTGATGTGGAGAATTACCCCGGCTATGCCGACGCCGTGCAGGGCCCGTGGATGATGGAGCAGATGCTGGCGCAGGCGAAGAATGTCGGTACGGAAATCGTGACCGATACTGTCACAGAGGCCGATCTTTCCAAGCGACCGTTCCGGTTTGAAACCGATTCCGGCGCGACATGGACCGCCGACAGTGTCGTCATCTGCACCGGCGCGCAGGCCAAGTGGCTGGGGCTGCCCTCCGAGCAAACCTTCATGGGCTTCGGCGTGTCCGCCTGCGCCACATGCGATGGCTTCTTCTACAAGGGCAAGCGCGTCATCGTGGTCGGTGGCGGCAACACGGCGGTCGAGGAAGCGCTGTATCTTTCCGGCATCGCGGGCCATGTGACGCTGGTGCACCGCCGTGACGAGTTGCGTGCCGAGCAAATCCTTCAACGCCGACTCATGGCGAAGGATAATGTCACGCTCGTTTGGGATAGCGAGTTGACCGAGATCACCGGTTCGGACGGGCTGATGAAATCGGTCGACGGGGCCAGCATTCTCAACCGCAAGACGGACGAAACATCGCGCATCGACGCCCACGGCATTTTCATCGCCATCGGCCACGCACCGGCCGTTGCCCTCTTCGAAGGCCAATTGCGCCAGCGCGACAGTGGCTATCTATGGACCGCACCGGATTCCACCGCGACCGAAATTCCCGGTGTCTATGCGGCGGGCGACGTGACGGACGACATCTATCGTCAGGCCGTTACCGCTGCCGGACAGGGCTGCATGGCGGCGCTGGAGGCCGAAAAATATCTGGCCGCGCTGGAAAGCGACGTGACGTTGCAAGCGGCCGAATAGGCGTATTCTATCGCCGCAGCGCGGCATTAAAGTCGCCACCACCTTGCCAACGGCAACCCTGCCCCGCACACAGGAAGGCGTTGCAAACACCGCCATTGCCTGAAAGCTCACAATGCCCGTCGACTGGGACAAGATGCGTATTTTCCACGCCGTGGCGCAGGCAGGCTCGTTCACCCATGCGTCGGAAACGCTGAACCTGTCGCAATCCGCCATCAGCCGTCAGATTAGCGCGCTGGAAGCGGAAACCGGCGCACCCCTGTTTCACCGCCATGCGCGCGGTCTCATCCTCACCGAACAGGGCGACATTCTTTTCCGTGCGTCAAGCGACATGCGCGACAGGGTGGAAACGGCATTGGGCCGATTGACAGAGTTCAAGGGCTCCCGAAAAGGCACCTTGCGGGTCACCACAACGGTCGGTCTCGGCTCCGCCTGGCTTGCCATTCGTATGCACGAATTCATCGATCTCTATCCCGAAATCCAGATCGACCTGAAACTGTCGAATGTAGAGCTGGACATCGGGATGCGCGAGGCGGACTGCGCCATCCGCCTGCGCCAGCCGCAGCAGGAAGATCTGATCCAGCGCAAGCTGTTCACCGTGCATTTCCACGTTTACGCCTCGCAGGACTATATCGACCGCTTCGGCGCGCCCAAACGGTCCTCGGACCTGTCCGACCACCGCATCATCGTATGGGGTGGCGAAGCGCCGAACTATCTGGATGATGTGAACTGGATGCTGACCGCCGGCCTGCCCCACGGGCAACGGCGCGAACCGGTGCTCAAGATCAACTCAATCCTCGCCATCAAGCGCGCCGTGCAGCGCGGTGCCGGGCTGGCGCTGCTGCCGGATTACTCGATTGCCGACGAGGTCGATCTTATCAAGGTGATGGAAGAAACGGACGTGCCGAGCTTTGACACCTATTTCGCCTACCCGTCCGAACTGCGAAACTCTGCCCGCCTCGGCGCCTTCCGTGATTTTTTAACCAACCAGGCGAAGAGCTGGCGTTTTTAGAGGCACGCCTAAAAGCTATGCAAATGACGCAGGTCTCGTATGTGGAAAAAGGGGATTGCCGCAACGCGTCATAAACACCAGTTTGGGGAGGAAGAAATTGACTGGCAACCTCCTCCCAGCCGGTCGTTTCTGAAGGTGCCAGGTCTTCCTCCCAGAACCTCGGCGCCAACCCAGGGTGCAGGCTTTCCTCCCAGATCCTGCATCCAACCATTTAAGCCGGGCTCTCACGAGCCCGGCTTTTTTGTGGCCGTTTGCCAGTCTTCAGTCGCGCAAGCTGCCGCAGAACCGCTGTATCCGGTTGCAGGCCTCTGTCAGCGCTTCGGTGGATGTGGCGTATGAAATACGAAAATTCGGGCCGAGACCGAAGGCCGACCCCTGAACGACCGCAACGCCTTCCGCTTCCAACAGGGCAGTGACGAAGTCAGCGTCCGTTTCCAACAATTTGCCATCCTCGGTCTTCTTGCCCATCAGATCGGCACAGGAAGGAAAGACGTAGAACGCTCCATCCGGTTTCGGACAATGCAGCCCGGTCGCCTGATTGAGCATCGAGACAACCAGATCGCGGCGCTCCTCAAACACCTTGCGGCTTTCGGTGACGTAATCCTGCGGCCCATTGAGCGCTTCGACAGCCGCCCACTGAGAAATGGACGACGGGCCGGATGTCTGCTGCCCCTGGACCATGTCCATCGCTTTGATGAGGTTCAGCGGACCAGCCGCATAGCCGATGCGCCAGCCGGTCATGGCATAGGCCTTCGACACGCCGTTCATCGTCAACGTCCGGTCTTTTAGTTTGGGTTCGACTTGAACCGGCGTGGCGAATTTGAAGTCACCATAGATCAGGTGCTCATACATGTCGTCCGTCAGCACCCAGACGTGTTCGTGGCGCAGCAGCACATCCGTCAGCGCCTTCAACTCGTCATGGCTGTAGGCAGCGCCGGAGGGGTTAGAGGGCGAGTTGAACATAAACCACTTGGTGCGAGGCGTGATCGCGGCTTCCAGCACCTCAGGCGTCAGTTTGAATTCGGTCTCGACGGTGGTGTCGACAAAAACACTTTCCCCGCCGCACAGGGCGACCATTTCGGGATAACTCACCCAGTAGGGACGCGGAATGATAACCTCGTCGCCCGCATTCAGCGTTGCCATGAAGGCGTTGAACAGCACCTGCTTGCCACCCGTGCCGACGATCACCTGCGCGGGGTCGTAGTCGAGATTATTTTCACGTTTGAACTTGGCGGCAATCGCCTGCCGCAGCTCTGGAATACCAGCGACGGGCGTGTATTTCGTTTCCCCCCGGTCGATTGCGGCTTTGGCGGCGTCTTTGATATTGTCGGGCGTATCGAAATCCGGCTCACCGGCGGACAGGCTGATGACATCCATCCCGCCGGCCTTCAGTTCCCGCGCCTTCTGGCTGACCGCGATGGTGGCGGATGGTTGAACGCGGTCGAGAATTTCGGCGAGGAAGGCCATGACAAACATGCTTTCGGTAGAAGGAGGAAGATGCCGCAGGCGGACTGTCCGCCGACGCGGCGCAAACTATGGCGGCCAGCCAAGGTTCGCAAGGGTTTGCAGGTGTCAAACACAGGCCATCTAACCATTCAGTAATGGTTCATCTTGGTGCCGCCATCGTTCACCCGTTCTTCAGACATGATTTTGCCGATAAAGTATCTCGCGGCAGACATTCGAGAAAGCTAAGCTGAATATGGACGACTTGTTCGACACCCAACATGACGATGACCGCCAGAGCAGCAAGCGTGTACGCGGCTATGCAATGGTAGTTGCAGCACTTCTCGCCACCACATTAGCGGTGTTCATCGCTGGCTATGTCACACTGCACGCGTAAGTTGCCAGCCGATTGGCACTGGCGTTCCTCTTGCATGCGCGAAGGTTCTTGACCGCCCTACGCAGCGCTTCTAAGCCGCAGTATGATCTGGCTGACCCGTATTTTAGCATTCTTCTTCGGCTTCATCGCCGCACTCATCGTGCTGTTCGCTCTCGCCACCAGCTATGGATGGGACCGTATTTGGCCGAGCATCGTTGGGCCGTCCGATCTGGGGCCGGTGACATTCGCAGGACTGAAGAAGGACAAGCCGTCCAACGAGGCGCTCGTATGCCCGCCGGACTTGTGTGACCCGGACTCTATCGACTTCGCCAGCCCGCAATACGGTGTACCGCCGGAGCGGTTGCGGGCATTGCTGCTTGAAAGCCTTGAGCTGGAGCCGCGCCTGGACCGTGTGGACGATGAAAGCGATCCGATGAAGCTACGCTTCGTGCAGTATTCGGCGCGCATGAAGTTTCCAGACACGATTTCAGTCGAGGTGCTGACCGGCCCGCGTGACACATCATATCTTGCTGTCTTCAGCCGCAGCCAGCTGGGCCAGAGCGACCTCGGCGTGAACCGTGCCCGTATCGAACGCTGGTTGGACCGGCTCCGGACTTTCGAGGTCTCCCGCTAACCACCGTATTAGACTGGAAGCACGACCCGCGCGCACAATCCGCCCAAATCGCTGTCCGACAGTGTAATCTCGCCCCCATGCCCATGGGCAATGTCACGGGCGATGGAGAGGCCTAACCCCGTTCCCGTTTGATCGAGATTACGTGCCGCATCGAGACGCACGAAGGCACCGAACACGAGTTCGCGATCCTCTTCCGCGATGCCCGGGCCGTTGTCATGCACTTCCAGCACGAGATCGCTGCGCCCGCGCCACGAACGCACTTCCACACGATCGGCATAGCGCAGTGCGTTGGTGACGAGGTTGTCGAGCAACCGCCCGAACGCAACTGGCCGAACCTGAACCGTCGGCGGGCCGTCGTGGTGATACGTGTAGGTTTTGCCCAGCCCACCGGCCTGCATTTCAAAGCGCTTTAGCAGGTCAGGCACATCCACAGCCTCGCTCGCCTCCCCCGCATCGCCACGGGCGAAATCGAGATAGCCTTCCAACATCGACTGCATCGCATCCACATCGCCGACCATTTCGCGCGTCTCGTCGGTCTGGGGAGACATTGCAAGCTGCAGCCGGAAACGGGTCAACACCGTTCGCAAATCGTGGCTCACGCCCGCCAGCATGGCAGTGCGTTGCTCGATCGCCCGCTCAATCCTCGCGCGCATCTCCAAGAACGATCGCGTCGCACGTCGCACTTCCGCCGCGCCGCGCGGCTTCATGTCATCGCTCGACTCCTGCCCCTTACCGAACCGCTCCGCCGCTTCCGCCAACCTTTGAATGGGGCGTATCTGGTTTCGCAGGAACAGAATGGCGATGATGAGCAGCACGACCGACGCGCCAACCATCCACAGCAGGAAAATGTGGGTGTTGGAGGCATAGGCCCGCGACCGTCTCACATAGACCCGCAGTACATCCTCATTCAGCTTGATACGGATTTCCAACAGATCCGAATTGCCGACTGTATCAATCCAGTAAGGCTTGCCGACCTTCTCGGCCAACTGCCGCGACAGCGCGGAATCGAGGATGGAAAAGAACGGTTTTGGTGCCGGTGGCGGCAGGGTCGAATCGGGCAGAATCTGCATCTGCAATTCCAGCCGCTCCCGCGCGATGCGGGTAATCGTCTCCAGACTGGCGTCCTGCGGGTAGGAATCGATCACATCCACAACGCCTGCAATATCGCGCACCACGGCGGCCGAAAGGCGCTCCGTCACAGATTGCCAATGCCGCTCCATGAAGACGAAGGCGATCACCGTCTGCAACAGGATCATCGGTGCGATGATGATGATGAGCGAGCGGGCAAACAGTCCCTTCGGCATCCAGCCGGAGAAAATTTGCCCGAACCTGCGCCGTCTGACGCCTTTGCGGCGCGCTCTTTCCGCGGGCCCACCGTCGATATTGGTGTCGAGAGGAGCGGAACCCATATCTACTCAATATGCAGCTTGTAGCCCACGCCACGCACGGTTTGTAGCCATGTGGGGTCGGCGGGGTCGGGTTCGATCTTGCGGCGCAGGCGGTTGATTTGCACATCCACCGTGCGTTCGTTGCCGCCGGTATCTTCGCCGATCAAATCCAGCCGCGGCACCACCTGCCCGGCATTGGCGGCAAATAGGGCCATGATGTCTTGCTCGCGGTCGGTCAGCTTGACGGCCTCACCGCGGCATTTCAGATCCCGCGTGGCCAGCGTGAACGTGTAGGGGCCGAACAGCACCTGTTCCATGTCTAAAGCCGCCTCGCTCGATGTGCGGCGCAGAATAGCTTCGATCCGCAGCACCAGTTCACGCGGGTCGAACGGCTTGGCGAGATAATCGTCCGCCCCGGCTTGCAGCCCCTTGATACGGGCGTCCGTTTCGCCCAGCGCCGTCAGCATCAAAACCGGCACGTCAAGCCTATCGCGGATACCGGCGGTAAACTCCGTGCCCGTTTCGCCGGGCATCATCACGTCCACGATCAGCAAATCGAAAGCGAGCCCTTGCAACTGCCTGCGCGCCTCGGCGGCATCGGCGGCGACCGAGACACGGTAGCCTTCGCCCACGAGGTATTTATGCAGCAGCGAGCGGATGCGGCGGTCGTCGTCAATAACGAGAATATGGGAAGCATCGTCGGCAAGGCCTTTTTTGACAGCCTCCGGATCGCCGGAAATCTCGGTCAGCGTGGATTGCATATCTTTACCCGTATCGTTGGTTGCCGTCAGTGTGACCGCCGAATGAGCCGAAATCGCGTTCCATCAGGCCCGTAACCATTTCCCGCTCGGCTGGGTCGACCATCCCCATCAAAAACGCCTCGATAGCCTTGCGGTCGCGGGAGCCCAACGTCGAGAGCGCGGCACGAATGCGGCGCGATTGCATGGCGGTGAGTTGCAAGGATAGATCGCGCCCTTTTCGGGTGGGGAAAAGCAAGCGCTGCCGCCGGTCTTTTTCGCCTGCCCGCTGCGCTAGCAACCCCGCTTCCACCAGTTGTTTCAGTACCGGCCCAAGGCTTTGCTTGGTGATTTTCAAAATATCCAGCACCCGCGCGACCGGCAGGCCGGGGTGGTGATTGACGAAATGCAGCACGCGGTGGTGCGCCCGCCCGAACCCGGACCGCGCCAGCAGCGCATCTGCCTCAGCGATGAAATCCCGATAGGCAAAGAAGAACAGTTCGACCATTTGCAGGTCGAGGTCGCCTTCCGCCTCCGGCCTCTCAACAATCGCGCCCGTTTCGTCCATGATCATACCCAAGCAGCCGGAAAAGCAATTTATGTCAGGTATCTTGACATAAATTGTGTGGCAAGACACCGTTCGCATCCTTAAAATCAACGAACCGGACTTTTCCGGGCACAAAACAGCAGGAGTTAGGCCAATGGCCGGCGTTCCATTCGACCAAATGAGCGGAAAAATCTGGTATAACGGCGAATTCGTGGATTGGGCCGATGCACAGGTGCACGTGCTGACTCACGGTTTGCACTATGCCTCCGCCGTGTTCGAGGGTGAGCGCGCCTATGGTGGCGAAATCTTTCACCTGACCAAGCACACCGAACGCCTGCACAAATCAGCCGAGTATCTTGGCTTCAAGATTCCCTATTCCGTTCAGGAAATCGACGATGCCTGCCGCGAGACGCTGCGTTTGCAAGGCCTGTCGAACGCCTATGTCCGCCCCATCGCCTGGCGCGGGTCGGAAATGATGGGTGTGTCGGCGCAGTCCAACCGCATCAACGTCGCCATCGCCGTGTGGGACTGGCCGTCATACTTCGACCCGGAACAGAAGATGAAGGGCATCCGCCTCGACATCGCCGACTGGAAGCGCCCGGCGCCGGACACCATTCCCTGTAAATCCAAGGCCGCTGGTCTTTATATGATCTGCACACTGTCCAAACATGCCGCAGAAGCCAAGGGCTATGCCGACGCGCTGATGTTCGATTATCGCGGGCAGGTCGCTGAGGCCACGGGTGCCAACGTGTTCTTCACCAAAGACGGCGTGCTGCACACCCCGACACCGGATTGCTTCCTTGACGGCATCACCCGCCAGACGGTGATCGAACTGGCCAAGCGGCGCAACATCGAAGTTGTCGAACGCAAGATCATGCCGGACGAGATGGCGGACTTCGAAGAATGCTTCATCACCGGCTCCGCAGCCGAGGTAACGCCGGTGTCCGAAATCGGACCCTACAATTTCGCACCCGGCCACATCGCAAAAGCGATGATGGACGATTACGTGGCCGAAGTGACACCGTCCTGATGGGACAGTTGCAGATCGCCATCGTCCCGGTCACGGACTTCCAACAGAACTGCACGCTGATGTGGGATATGGACACAAAGCGCGGTGTCGTGGTCGACCCCGGTGGCGATCTCGACAAGATTGCGGCTGCGGTGGACGAGGCCGGTTTTACAATTGACGCCATCTGGCTGACCCACGGCCACATCGACCATGCCGCCGCCGCGATGGACGCGAAGGACAAATGGGGCGTCGATATCATCGGCCCTCACAAGAACGATGCACCGTTGCTCGGACGGTTGGAAGACCAAGCCCGCATGTTCGGGCTCAATGGCAAGGTGCGCAATGTTGTGCCGGACCGGTGGCTGGAAGCGGGTGAAACCCTCACCATCGGCGAGCACACTTTCGAGGTGTCCCACTGCCCCGGCCATGCCCCCGGCCACGTCGTCTTCCACAACCGTGCGCTCAAATTCGCTCAGGTGGGCGACGTGTTGTTTTCAGGCTCCATCGGGCGCACCGACCTGCCGGGCGGCGACCACGCCACGCTGATCGACTCGATCAAGACCGTGCTGATGACATGGCCAGACGACACCCAATTCATCTGCGGTCATGGCCCAGCCAGCACGATCGGCCGCGAACGCGCGTCCAATCCCTTCTTGGTAGGCTGATACGCTGCCGCTATCAGCTAGTGGACGCGAACGTGCGTCCAATCCCTTGGTAGGCTGATACGCTGCCGCTATCAGCCAGAGGTGCGACCGAGCGCTAAGATCTGCCGCTCCAAAGCCGCATATTCATCACAAGTCATCCCGCACCGCGTTGCAATCTCGGCAAGCTGCTCTCGGGCCAGATCGACCCGCCCGATCTGCAGGAACGCCTCGCCCATATATTCACGCGCCAGCGTGTAATCCGGATCCAGCGCCAAAGCCGCTTCGTAAAGTGGCAGGGCGGAGGCAACGTCACCCATCTTGCGGGTAGCGAATCCGCGATAGGTCAACATGCGTGGCGTGGCAGGGTCGGCGGCCAGCGACAGCACGACAAGCGCCTCGTCGTAGCGCTTGGCGTATGCGAGACTCCTGGCGGACTCGTAGATGTTGTCATCCGACAGACCGCTCGATTTCTTAACCTTCACGCATTTCTTCTTGCGCTTGTCCCAAGCCATGTCTTTCTTGCAGTTCGGCACTCGAGTAGTGGTCGAGCTTTCACCGGCGGCATAGACAGGCGCGGCCAGAAGACCGGCTCCGAGAAAGGCACTGGCGGCAAGAACGGCGATGGAACGGGTCATGGGCGGAGTCCGGTTGAGTGTTTCTGCGATAATCCTAGCAACGCTGACGACGACAGCAAGGTTTCAAACAGCTCGGCAGCACACGCCTGCGTGACGGCGGCCCTTGTTGCCTAACACCACATCGGGCAAAGCCCGGCGGTCGCCCATCACGAAACACGCCCCATGCCACGCCCGGTTGCCAACCTCCTCATGCTGTTCGCAGGTTTCCTGTGGGGCGGCGGGTTTATCGCGCAGGAAACGGCAATGCGCGACATTGGCCCGTTCACATTTGTCGGCATGCGCTTTGTGATAGCCGCGTTGGCCGTGCTGCCGCTGGTCCTGTGGCTCGAACGTCGCAGTGCGCAACCGGCCCTGTCCGCGCACGACATGGGCACGATCGCAGTCACCGGGCTCATCTTCTTTACGGCGATGATGCTGCAACAGATCGGCCTGCTCGCAACCAGCGTCACCAATGCGGGTATGCTGACAGGGCTTTACGTGGTTCTGGTGCCGATCATCGCGTTTCTCGCGCTGAAGGTGGCCCAGCCCAAGATCGTATGGCCCTGCGCCTTGCTGGCCTTCACCGGCATATGGATGCTGGGTGGCGGCGGTGTGGACCGATTTACCTGGGGCGACTGGATCATCCTCGTCAGCGCCTTCTTCGCAGCCTTTCACGTGCTGGCGGTCGACTGGTCCGTGCGCCGCCATCGCCGACCCTACGCGCTGGCTTTCGGACAATTCGCGGTGGCTGGCATGGCAGGGCTGGCGGGGCTGCTTGTCGTGCGGCTGATCGACTGGAGCTACGAACCGGCGGTGTCGCTCGTCACACTCACCGCAGCCGCGCCGGAACTGCTTTACGCCGCGCTGTTAGCTGGCGCGCTGGCCTTCACGATCATGTCGGTCTGCCAGCAATATTCGGCCCCAGCGACGGCGGCGATTTTGCTGTCTTCTGAAGCTCTGTTTGCAGCTCTGGGCGGGGCAGTGTTGCTCGGCGAACGGTTGGACCTGATCGGGTATGCCGGTTGCGCGCTACTGTTTGCAGCCATCGTTATCGTGTCGGTCGCATCGGCGCGACAGGAGTTAAGTGGCTAATTCTTACATCAGTTTAGCACCGTTCGGCACAACCTTGTCAGGCCGGGCCAGCACGACCGCGCCGTTTTCGTCCTCATAGCCGAGCGTTAGAACCTGAGACATGAACGGCCCGATCTGACGGGGCGGAAAGTTCACGACCGCCATCACCTGCCGCCCGATCAGCTCTTCCGGCGTGTAATGCACAGTAATCTGCGCGGAAGATTTGCGGGTGCCCATATCGCCGAAGTCGATCACCATCTTGATCGCGGGCTTGCGCGCTTCGGGGAAAGGCTCGGCTTCGATGATTGTGCCCACACGGATATCGACGGCGAGAAAGTCATCGAACGTAATCGTTTCGCTCATTGCGAAAGCTCCCGTGATCTTTGTGCGGCAGCCGCGACTGTGCGTGTCATCAAATCTGTCAGCGCATCATTATCGCCGAGAACCGCCAACCCCGCCGCGGTCGTTCCGCCGGGTGAGGTAACGTTCTGGCGCAACGTCGCTGCTGGCAGATCGGACTGATAGGCCAGTTCCGCCGCGCCGCACACGGTCGCCCGCGCCAGAGCGCGCCGCCATCTCATCCGGCAAACCGGCGGCAACAGCCGCCGATTGCAATGCTTCGATCATGTGGAAAGACATAGGCCGGGCCGGAACCGCTCACGCCTGTCACCGCGTCCATCAACGCCTCATCCTCCAGCCATTCCACCGAGCCGATGGCCACCATCAAGTCGGACACACGCCGCTTTTGCTCCTCGCTCACAGCATCGTTAGCGACGCAAACCGTCACCCCCCGACGCACCTGCGCTGGTGTGTTGGGCATGGTGCGGACAATGGCCACATCGTCCGGCAAGGGTGCCGCCAGTTGCGCCAGCGTCGTGCCCGCGGCGATGGAGATCACCACGCTGTCGTTGGTGAGTGCAGGCGTGAGCGAAGGAAGAACATCGCCGATCATCTGCGGCTTGACGGCGACCACGACCACGTCCGCCGCGTCGGCCTTCTCGATACGGCGCACCCCTGCCGCTGCAATTTCAGCAGCGAAGTCGTCCTTCATATGCGGGTCCAGTACTGCCAACTTCTCGGTGGGGTGACCCTGCGCCAGCCAGCCGCGCAGCATCGCGCCGCCCATATTGCCTGCACCAACGAGCAAGACGGATGGCGTGTTCATGCCTCACCCATTGTTTCGAACAGCACGTTGTCGAGCGCCGCCTTCGCCGAACAACCGGACCAGACCACCTGCTGCAACGCCTGATAGTAACGCTCGCAGGAAGTCAGCACCGCGTTGACGAGATATTCCACTTGCCGCTCGCCCAACTCAACACCACCGGCCAGCGGCAGGGCGTGGCGGAACTCCACGAAACCTTGCTCCACCCGCAGGTCGAAATGGCCGCAGAACATTTCGCCATTCGCCAGCGCGATCAGCCGCATGGCTTCCGTCTGCCGGGCGCGCGGCACTTTCATGTCGTAGCGGCAGCCCACATGCAGCGCCTCGAACTGCTCGACCCAGGAAAACTCGATCCGGTAGCTTGTCCAGTGTCCCTTCAGCGTGAATGGCGATCTCGTCGGAATGGGAGCGGTCGAAGGACCATTCCTGCAAATCGGCAACCGCCTGCACGGCGTCGAGCGGGTTGTCGCTGCGGTCGTTGGGCGGGAAATAAGGGCCGGACATGAATGGCGTCCAAATCGAATCAATCAATGGATTCAACATAGCCGCGACGCACCACCTGCGAAGCCCGCTTTCGGCACGCTTCACAGATTCGCAGAATCAGACACGGGCCGCCCATCGATTCAAGTGATTCAAACGACTCGCATTTCGGGACGCCATAACCCTGCCGAAATCGGATGTGGATAACCTGTGGATACAGGATCAGGCCGCAGGCTTTTTCGGAGCCGCCTTCTTCGCAGCAGGCTTTTTCGCGGCCGGTTTTGCGGCCTTCAGTGCGTCGATCTCGGCGCGCAGATCGGCGTTTTCCTTCCGCGCCTTCACCACCATCGCCTTTACGGCTTCGAACTCGTCGCGCTGCACAAGGTCCATCTGCCCCATGAACCGTTCGGCCTGCGAGCGCATGACGGTTTCCACCTCGCGTCGGGCACCCTGCGCGACACCGGCGGCGTCAGTCATCAGCTTGGCGAGTTCGTCGAGCATTCTGTTGGGCGGATTGGACATGGGATAACCTGACTGTGAAGCGTTGCAGACCAATATCTAGGTCTGAAACCCGGAAGCATCAACTGGGGCCATTGCGAAGGAAACCGCCCGCAGGCATGGAACCGGCATGGAATATATTGCTCCCCTTCAGGCAGCCCTGCCCTTCCCGAACATCGACCCGGTGGCGATCAGCGTCGGCCCACTTGCCGTACATTGGTATGGTCTGGCCTATGTCGCCGGTATCCTGCTGGCGTGGTGGTTCGTGCGAACACTGGTGACGACACCCCGCCTGTGGCTCCCTCATCCCTCGCCAATCACGAAAATCGACGCCGACGATCTGGTGACGTGGATCGTCATCGGCATCGTCGCAGGCGGACGGCTGGGTTACGTGCTGTTCTACAATGCGGGTTACTATCTCACGAACCCGCTCGGCATTTTCGCCATCTGGGATGGCGGCATGAGCTTTCACGGCGGCGCGTTGGGTTCCATCGTGGCGATGGTGCTGTTTGCCCGGGCGCGCGGGTTCCAGCCGTTCAGTCTGCTGGATGTCGTCGCAGTCGGCTCATGTTTCGGTCTTTTCTTCGGGCGGCTGGCGAACTTCATCAATTCGGAATTGTGGGGCCGCGCGACCGATGTGCCATGGGCTTTCGTGTTCCCCACCGGCGGGCCCGAACCGCGCCACCCGAGCCAGCTTTACGAAGCCGGGCTGGAAGGCATTGTTCTATTCGCCGTGCTATGCTGGTTGATCTACCGGCACGGCAAACTCGCCGCGCCCGGCTTCGTCGGCGGCGCATGGGTGTTCGGCTACGGTCTGGCACGCATTTTCGTCGAATTCTTCCGGGTGCCGGACCCGCAACTGGGTTATCTCGCACTTCGACTGGCTCACGATGGGCATGCTGTCTGTCGCTGCCGATGCTGGCCATTGGCGCTTGGGTGATGGCGACAGCGTCGAAGCGCGTGCCGTATCGCAATGAACCCACTTGAAGTCGAAATTCACCGCCGCATAGAGGCTGAACGGCCCAATGCCGGTTGCCGACTACATGCAGCTTTGCCTCACCCACCCGGAACACGGATATTACACCGCCAATAACCCCATCGGTGGCCGCGCCAGCGCCGAACGGACCGGCGGGGATTTCATCACCGCGCCCGAAATCAGCCAGATGTTCGGCGAGATGATCGGCGTCTGGGCGATGGAAGTCTGGCAAGCGCTCGGCTCCCCCTCCCCCTTCGCCTTGGTCGAGATCGGTCCCGGGCGCGGCACTCTGATGGCCGATCTGCTGCGGATTGCGCGTGCTATGCCGGGCTTCCGCGAGGCGATGGATTTGTATCTCGTCGAGATCAGCCCGGTGCTGGCGGAACAGCAGAGTCTGACGCTCGGCAAGATGGGGGCGAAGGCCACATGGCTGCGCGACATTGCCGACCTGCCCGACATGCCGATGATCGTCATTGCCAACGAGATGCTCGACGCCCTGCCCGTTAATCAGATGGTCTGGCAGGACGGCGAGTGGCATCAGCGCCTGGTGGCCGCGGTGGAGAATGGGGGAGAGCGAAGCCTTGTTTACACCCTGCAAAGCGATGAACGTTCACGACCAAACGACGATTCGGTGTCCGCAATCCTTCAAACACTCGCACCGAACACCGTTTTGGAAACCGCTTTCGAGGCAGAAAAGCTCGTCGCCTCGCTCGCCGGGCGGCTGATACGACAATCCGGCGCGGCGCTGTTCTGCGACTACGGATCGCTGAAACCCGGCTTTGGCGACACCCTTCAGGCGGTTCGCAACCATGCATACGCCGACCCGCTGGAAGACCCTGGCAAGGCGGACCTTTCGGTGCATGTGAACTTCGCTCCACTGGTCTCGATTGCGAAAACGCAGGCTGCGCGGTGCCCGAGCCGGTGACGCAAGGCGCGTTTCTCACTCGCTCGGTCTGCTGGAGCGGGCGGGAAATCTCGGCGCGGACAAGCCGCAGCATGTGCGCGATCAACTGTCGGCATCGGTGGAACGGCTGGCCGGCGAAAGCGGAATGGGCAGTCTGTTCAAGGCTTTCGCCTTTGGCGCACCCGCCAGTCTCGGCAACCGCTGGCCGGGCTTCTCGTGACCCGCTAGGATATCGCCGTGCTGCGTTCGAGATCACCGCCATGCTGAAAACCGACTTCATCGAAAGCCCGCAACTGGGGCAGGTCACCCACGCTTTCTTCACGCGCACAAAAGGCCATTCGACCGGGCTTTATGCAAAGGGAAATGCCGGTCTCGGCTCCGGGGATGTGCGCGCAAATGTCGAGCAAAACCGGGCGGATATGGCCGAAACGCTCGGCGTTCAAACCATCCACAGCTTATATCAGGTGCATTCTGCCAACGTGGTGATCGCCGACGATCATACCGGCAAGGACCGCCCCAAAGCCGACGGGATCGTCACTGCAACCTCAGGTCTGGCACTCGGCATCGTAACCGCTGATTGCGGACCCGTTTTGCTGGCGGATGCCAGCGCTGGAATAGTCGGCGCGTGCCATGCAGGCTGGAAGGGGGCGCTGGGGGGCGTACTGGAAAATACCATCGAAACAATGCGTTCGATCGGTGCGAGCCGCGACCACATTACAGCAGTTCTTGGACCCACCATTAGCGCGGCGCACTACGAAGTCGGTCCCGACTTCCCCAAACCGTTCGTCGAACGCGATGCCGACGCTACACGCTTCTTTGCCTCATCGGCCCAGGTCGACCACCACATGTTCGACCTGCCCGCCTACATCGTCTGGCGGCTCGAAACGGCGGGCGTGAAAGCCCACGCCCTGCCCGTCTGTACCTATGCAGACGCCGAACATTTTTTCTCGTACCGCCGCACAACCCACGCGAAAGAGCCCGACTACGGTCGGCAACTTTCCGCAATCGTTTGCCCGTAAGGAGCTTGCACCATGCTGTTTGAACCAGCCGAATATACCGACCGCATGAACCGCACTCTGGCGGCGATGAAGGCGGAAAAGATCGATTGTCTGCTGCTGTTTGCACCCGAAAGCATGTATTGGCTGACCGGCTTCGACACGTTTGGTTATCGCTTTTTCCAGTGTCTCGTCGTGCAGCCGAACGGCCATACCACGCTGCTCACTCGCTCCGCCGATTTGCGGCAGGCGGAGCGTACCTCGAACATCGACGAGGTCCACATCTGGATCGACAGCGCCAACACCAACCCGGCCCGCAACCTGCGGGACTTGCTTTCCAGGCTGAACCTGCTCGGAGCCAATTTCGGCGTCGAACTCGATACCAATGCGCTCACCGCCTATCAATATCGCCTGCTGGAAGACAATCTCGACAATTTCGGCGAACTGACCGACGCCTCCAGCCTCGTTCACGATCTGCGGCAGACCAAATCGGCGGCGGAAAAAACCTTCATCCGCGATGCGGCGGCGCAGGCCGACCGGGCGCTCGATGCGGCAATCGCGACGATCAAACCCGGCGTGTCGGAGGGCGATGTGCTGGCCGAAATGCAGGGGTCCATCTTCCGCGACGGAGGCGATTACCCCGGCAACCCGATAATCATTGGTGCTGGTGAGGATGCCCTGCTCTGTCGCACCAAATCCGGCCGCAACACGATTGCCGAAAACGATCAGGTCACGTTGGAATGGGCGGGCGTCGCCGCCAATTATCACGCGTGCATGATGCGCACCTTGATCGTCGGCAAACCGAAGCCGGACCACCAGCGCCTGTTCGACGGCGCGAAGGAGGCCCTGCTTGCCGTCGAGTTGAAGATGGTGACCGGCAACACATTCGGCGACCTGTTCGACGCCCATGCCCATGCGCTCGACCATATCGGCCTGTCGAACCACCGCCTCAACGCCTGCGGCTACAATCTTGGCGCCCGTTTCGCACCCTCCTGGATGGATGGGCCTATGATGCACCGCGCCAACCCGCACCTCATCACGCCGGACATGAGCCTGTTCGCACATATGATCATCATGGATTCCGACACTGGCACCGCCATGTGTCTGGGCCAGACATATCTGACCACGGATGGCGCGCCCGAATGCCTGTCGCGGCATCCGTTGGAGATGATCGTGCTTTAGAAAAGCAAGGTTGCGATTGCACACTGCCCCGTCGCGCCATATGACACCGCCAATGATGCCCACAGGCGCGCAAGCGTGCTGGCTGACATGCCCGGCTGAAACGGACGCCCTCATCCCATGAAACTGTTTTCGGGCAACGCGAACCCCATACTCTCCCAGTCGGTCGCGGATTATCTCGATATTCCCCTCGGCAAATGCGACGTGCGCCGCTTTGCCGACCAGGAGATATTCGTGGAAATCCACGAAAACGTGCGCGGTGAAGACACGTTCATCCTCCAGTCCACATCCTACCCCGCCAACGACAATCTGATGGAATTGCTCATCATGATCGACGCGGCACGGCGCTCCTCCGCCAAACGCATCACGGCGGTCGTTCCTTATTTCGGCTACGCCCGACAGGACCGCAAACCCGGCCCGCGTACGCCTATTTCCGCCAAGCTGGTGGCCAACCTCATCACCGAGGCCGGTGCCGACAGGGTGCTGACGCTGGACCTTCATGCCGGCCAGATTCAGGGCTTTTTCGATATTCCCACCGACAATCTTGTATGCCGTGCCCACCATGAGCCGTGACCTGCGGGCGAATTACGACGTGGGCAATCTGATGGTCGTTTCGCCGGACGTTGGCGGCGTCGTGCGTGCCCGCGCGCTGGCCAGCCGCCTCAACGCGCCCCTCGCCATTGTCGACAAGCGCCGTGACAAACCGGGCGAAAGCAAGGTGATGAACGTCATCGGCGACGTATCTGGCCGCGATTGCATCCTTGTGGACGACATTATCGATTCCGGTGGCACACTCTGCAACGCTGCCGACGCCTTGCTGGCCGATGGAGCAACCAGTGTCACGGCCTACATTTCGCACGGCGTCCTGTCGGGCGGCGCGGTTTCGCGCATTATCTCGTCGCAACTGCGGGAGCTGGTAATTACCGATTCCATCCAGCCCAGCGTGGCGGTGGAAGCGGCCCACAACATCCGTGCGATGTCGATTGCGGATCTCATCGGCGAAGCGATCAACCGCACCGCTATGGAACAATCGGTTTCCAGCCTCTTCGATTAGGCACCAGCTGCGCGCTACCGCTTGCAGCTTTGCTGCGGGCGGTCTATAGCGCCGCCACCGCGTCGACACCCCTGGAGGGAACGCGGGTCAGACCCATCTTTGCCAGCCGCTTCCCAAACGCGCTGGCGTATGGCTGAGGCGGACACACTGTCCGGCGACCTTCAACAACCGACAACACTCTTCAGGAGCGACCCATGAGCGACGAACACAAGCTCGAGGCCCAGCTGCGCGAACGGGGCGGCAAGGGGGCCGCACGTGAACTGCGCCGCAACGACATGGTGCCTGCCGTAATCTACGGTGACAAGAAATCCCCCCTTTCCATCGCGCTTCCCATCAAGGAAACCGCGCTGATGATCCGCCGCGGCGGCTTCATGACCAACATTCTGACGGTCACTGCAGACGGTGCCAAGCACAAGGTGCTGCCAAAGGATTACCAGCTGCATCCGGTCAAGGACACGCTGATGCATGTCGACCTGCTGCGCGTATCCAACAAGACGATTGTGACGGTCGACATTCCGGTTCAGTTCCTGAACGAGGAAGAATGTGCCGGTCTGAAAGAAGGCGGCACGCTCAACGTGGTGCGCTACACGGTCGAGGTGAACTGTCCGGCCAACTCGATCCCCGAGCATTTCGAGGTCGACCTGACCCCGTTCGGCATCGGCGACAGCGTGAACATCTCGGATGTTGCGTTGCCTGAAGGCGTCGTGCCGACGATCAACGACCGCGACTTCACTCTCGCCACGATCCAGACGACCCGCGCCGAGGAAGAAGAAGAGACCGACGACGAACCGATTGAAACCGAAGTCATCAATCAGGGCGCTGAAACCGTCATGGGCGAAGGCGAAGACGGCCTGAAAGATCAGGACTAATCCTGTCTAACGGAGACGCTTATGCTCATTCTAGCAGGGCTCGGTAACCCGGGCGCGAAACACGAGCATCAGCGCCACAATATCGGCTTCATGGCGGTGGACGCGATCCACCGCCATGAAGGTTTTGGCCCCTGGAAGCACCGCTTTCAGGCGATGACCAGCGAAGGCACGATTGGCGGCACGAAGGTGCTGCTCGTCAAACCCACGACATTTATGAACGAAAGCGGTCGCGCCGTTGGCGAGGCCATGCGGTTCTATAAATCGACACCGAAGGATCTGATCGTGTTCTACGACGAACTCGACCTCATCCCCGGCAAGGTGCGGGTGAAGGCGGGCGGCGGTGCCGGTGGCCATAATGGTATCCGGTCTCTGGACCAGCATATGCCGGCCAAAGACTATCGCCGCGTTCGCATCGGCATCGGCCATCCCGGCCACAAGGATCGGGTGACGGGCCACGTGTTGGGTGATTTCGCCAAGGCCGACCACGACTGGCTCGACCCGCTGCTCGACGAAATAGCCCGCAATGCGGATTTGCTGATAAACGCCGACAACGCCGGTTTTATGAACCGCTTGGCCCTGCGAACGGAATCGAACGAACCGTCCGGCGCTAAAGGTCAAACCACTGCGAAGAAGCAACAAAGCCACATTAGGCAGGCGCGTGTTACACCTGCAAAAGCCGTGCCAAAATCGGGCCCGATGGCAGATATGCTCGGCCGGCTGCTTGGAAAGAAGGACTGAACCGATGGGTTTCAAATGCGGTATTGTCGGCCTGCCAAACGTTGGCAAGTCCACCCTCTTCAACGCGCTCACCCGCACGGCTTCCGCGCAGGCAGCCAATTATCCGTTCTGCACCATCGAGCCGAACACCGGCGAAGTGGCCGTGCCGGACCCGCGCCTGACGGATATTGCGGGCATTGCGAAATCGAAGGAAATCATTCCCACCCGCATTTCCTTCGTGGACATTGCTGGCCTCGTGGCCGGTGCGTCCAAGGGTGAAGGGCTGGGCAACAAGTTCCTCGCCAACATCCGCGAGGTCGATGCCGTCGCCCATGTGCTGCGCTGCTTTGAGGACGATGACATTACCCATGTGGATGGCCGCGTGGACCCGATCGCCGACATGGAAACCATCGAGACCGAGCTGATGCTTGCCGACCTCGAAAGCCTCGAACGCCGCGTCGAGCGCACCCGCAAGATTGCCGGCACAAAGGACAAGGAAGCCCTCACCATCCTGCCGATGATGGAAGCCGCGCTGAAGGTGTTGAATGAAGGCCGTCCGGTGCGCGTGTTACTCGCCGATCTCGATGCCGAGGACCGCAAGATCATGGACGGGCTGAATCTGCTGACTGCAAAGCCCGTCCTTTACGTGTCCAATGTCGCGGAAGAAGACGCCGCCACCGGCAATGCGATGTCGGAAAAGGTTGCCGTGATGGCTGCCGAACAGGGTGCGGTATCCGTCGTTATTTCCGCTGCTATCGAGGAAGAAATCGCGCAACTTCCGGACGCGGAGCAAGGCGAGTTTCTCGAAATGAATGGGCTGGAGGAATCCGGCCTGTCCCGTCTCATCCGCGCCGGATACGACCTGCTGGCCCTCATCACCTATTTCACCGCAGGCCCGAAAGAGACCCGTGCATGGACGGTCACCAAGGGAACGAAAGCCCCAGGAGCGGCGGGCGTTATCCACACCGATTTCGAACGCGGTTTCATTCGAGCGCAGACCATCGCCTTCAAGGATTATGTTGGTCTCGGCGGCGAGGTTGCAGCCAAGGATGCCGGCAAATCGCGGGATGAAGGCAAGGAATATGTGGTGCAGGATGGCGACGTGATGCTGTTCAAGTTCAACACGTAGTAGGCTAGACATATCGGCAACCGCTGCGGAGGTCGCGCCGATGTTTCCCCTTTCCCACATGATGAAGGCCTTTATCAAAAGAGGCCGTCTCGACGTCATCGACGCCGATGGCAAGCGCCACACTTTTCGGGGCGAACCCGGACCGGCGGAGCGCCCCGCACCCGCAGGTGACCATGCGGCTGAGCAACAAACGCCTCTACCGCGATCTGGTTTTCAAGTCCGAGATTGCCGCAGCCGAAGGCTACATGGACGGCACGATGACGTTCGAGGAAGGCGCAACCCTGCGCGATTTCCTGAAACTGTTCTCGATTAACCGCCTGAACCTCGCCGCCTATCCGCTGCAAAAGGCGATCCGCAACGTCACCATGATGACGCGGCGCAAGCAGCAGTCGAACAGAACGAGGCGAGGCGCAGGGCAACGTCTCACACCATTACGATCTGGGAAATGATTTCTACAAGCTCTTTCTCGACGACAACATGCTGTATTCATGTGCCTACTTTCACAACGACAACGAGTCTGCTGGAACAGGCCCAACGCAACAAGCTGCGTTTGATCGCCGCCAAGCTGAACCTGGAACCGGGCCAGACCGTGCTGGATATCGGCTGTGGCTGGGGCGACATGGCGCTCTATCTGGCGTCGATGGAAGACGTGAAGGTTGTGGGCGTCACCCTGTCGACCGAACAGCAGAAACTGGCCACCGAACGCGCCGAAAAGATGGGTCTGTCGGACCGTGTGGAGTTCAGGCTGCAGGATTACCGCGAGGTGACCGAGACCTTCGACCGCATCGTTTCCGTCGGCATGTTCGAGCATGTGGGCGTGTCCCACTACGACGAGTTCTTCGCCAAGCTGAACGACCTGATGCCTGACGATGGCGTAGCGCTTATCCATTCCATCGGCCATATGTCGCCCACCGGGCATGGCGTCGAAATTCATGCGGAAATACATTTTCCCGGGTGCCTATTCGCCTGCCTTGTCGGAAGTCTTCGAGAGTGTGGAGAAGAACTCGCTCTGGTGCCTCGATCTGGAATTTCTGCGCGTTCACTACGCCGAGACGCTGAAGCATTGGGAGCAACGCTTCCAGAACGAACCGCTCCGAGGTCGAGGACATGTATGACGAACGCTTCGCCCGGATGTGGGAGTTCTATCTCATCTCCGCCGAAGCCATGTTCCGCACCGGCTCGCAACTCGTCTTCCACATGCAACTGTCCCGCACCCGCGATGCCGCGCCATTGCAGCGCGACTACATGGTCGATGTGCAGCGCGACTACGAAAAGCGCGAGATCGAACGCAAGGTCACCGCCGTGAGCAAGCGCCTTATGATGAGCCAGACCCACGTGCTGGTGGCCTCCGCGCTGCTGGCACGCCCGGGCAAAGCCACTCCGCAACACGGCCGTGCTGGCCGGTGCCTTCGTGCCGGACGCCGCGATCTACGTGCTGTTCTCGTGGTCCAAAGCTGGCAGGCATTCCCGAGACGGCAGGTCTGGAGCGAAATCTACTGGAACCCGCCGTGGAGCGAATGGGTGGCGGCGGGCAATTCGATCTTCATCTACGGCGCGTTGTTGATCGTCGGTTTCGTTCTCTTGCGCGCGGTGCCGGCCGCTTTCCGCATCGGGTTGTTTCTGACATTCCTCGCGCTTGCCGCATTCACTCATCTGGCAGGGGATTTCCCGGTTCACGTGGCCGATGCCCACCGCCATCTCTGGCCTTTTTCGAACTGGACGTTCCAGTCACCAGTTTCCTATTGGGACCGCAATCATCACGGTGGCTTGTTCTCGTTGTTCGAGGCGACGCTTGGTCTCGTCCTATGCGTGATGCTGTGGCGACGATTTCACGCATGGTGGGTGCGGCTGGCGCTGCTCCTGTTGTTCGTGCCTATTTCGCTGTTCCGGCTTATTTCATCTCGTTCTGGGAGGCGGATAGCCATGCTCACCTACGACGATTTTCCTGTCGGACGATCTTTTTCGCCTCGGTCCGCGCACCGTCACGGCGGAAGAAATCATCAGCCTTCGCCGAACAGTTCGACCCGCAACCGTTCCATCTCGACGCGGATGCACCGGAAGCCGAAATGACTGGCGGGCTGATCGCGTCCGGCTGGCACACCTGTTCGATCCTGATGCGGATGATGTGCGACGCCTATCTATTGGAGACGGCCTCGCTCGGATCCGCCGGTCTCGAATCGATCCGCTGGCGGCTGCCGGTGCGTCCGGGCAATACGCTGACCGGCGCATTGCACGGTATCACAGGCCGCCGCCGTTCCAAGAAGCAACGACGATCTCGGGCTGGTGGACTTCGCCTACAGCCTCGACAACCAGAACGGCGAGCGGGTGATCGACGTGGCAGGAATGGGCATGGTGCGGGTCTCGTGAGCGGCTTTTACGATCGCGTCGAACCCGGAATGGTCGTCGACATCGGCAACCACACGTTCGAACGTGAGGAGATCATCGCCTTTGCTGAACAGTTCGACCCGCAACGGTTTCACCTCGATGAAGAGGCGGCAAAAGACAGCCTGTTCGGCGCTTTGTGCGCGTCCGGCTGGCATGTGGTCAGCATCTGGATGCGGTTGAATGTGGCACACCGGAAATTCGAACTGGCGCGCCTTACTGGTGTTTCTGAAAACGCCATCGTCTTCGGCCCGTCGCCCGGCATCCGCAATTTGCGCTGGCGGCACCCTGTCTTTCCAGGAGACACGATCCGCTTCACGAACACGATCACCAGACAAGCGCCTCACCCCTAAACGTCCCGGCTGGGGCATGATGATGAGTCAGACGACAGGGGTGAACCAGAACGGGCACACCGTCTGCATGATGGACGGTGCCGTGACGGTAAGCCTTTAGGCCATACGGTTATACAACTGACGGGAAAATCTTGCGACAAAGCGTCGTGAGACCCCGCACCGACTGGACAATGGCGCTATTTGGCGCAAAGGAAACACACCGACCGGTAAGTTGCGGTTTGCCCGCGCTGGCATGACGTGCCAGATATTTCAGGACGCACCGAACACGACCCGGTCCCAAGCCATCACATGCGCCCGCCGCATCGCATGGCGCGAAACAGTGACGAAACAGGAATGCCACATGGCTGACAAAAAACATCCGATCACGGCACCCGTGGACAGCCATGTTGGCGACCCCAAGGAAGACGGAGTTCACGACCACGAACGCCGCGATTTTCTGTATCTCGCAACCGGCGCAATCGGCGTTGTCGCGGTCGGCGGTATCGTCTGGCCCCTGCTGTCGCAGCTTGCCCCCAATTCCCGTGAGCAGGCCGCCGGTGCGCCGGTGGAAATCGACATTTCCGGCGTTGCGGAAGGTCAGGTTGTTACGGTTGTCTGGCGTGGGGCGCCGTATTTCGTGCGTCACCTGACGGACGAGGAACTGGCGCTCGCACAGGATGCGGACCAGTCCCTGTTTCGCGATTTCGCACCGCTGAACGCGCGCACCGCAGGCCCCGGAATCGCACCCGTTCCAGTGGGTGGGGAAGCTGGTGTGACAGGCGGAGCAATCGGCAAATGGGCTGTTATGGCTGCCAACTGCACACATCTTGGTTGCGTCCCCACGCAGGTCGATGTCGGCCTGGAGGGCTGGGCTTGCCCATGCCACGGATCGATATTCGACGTAACAGGGCGTGTGACCAAAGGCCCGGCCGCTACAAACCTACCTCTGCCGCCGTTCACATTCGCGGGTGACACGACCCTCGTTATCGGCACAGACCAAGCAGGAGCCTGATCCCATGAGCGGACATTCCACATACAATCCGACCTCCGGCGTCGGCAAATGGATGGACGACCGGCTTCCGGTCGCCCGTCTCATGCACGATTCCTTTGTGTCCTATCCCATCCCGCGCAATCTGAACGCCATGTACACCTTCGGTGGCATTCTGGCCGTGATGCTGATTTCGCAGATCATCACCGGCATCGTGATCGCCATGCACTACACGGGTAGCGTCGACGACGCATTTGCGAGCGTGCAGTTGCTGCGCCGTGACGTGAACTACGGCTCGCTGATGCAGTCATGGCACGCGGTTGGCGCATCGTTCTTCTTCTTCGCCGTTTACATGCACATCTTCCGCGGCATGTATTATGGTTCCTACAAGGCACCGCGCGAGGTGCTGTGGATCCTCGGCGTCATCATCTATCTGCTGATGATGGCAACGGCCTTCATGGGCTACGTGCTGCCGTGGGGCCAGATGTCCTACTGGGGCGCGCAGGTCATCACCAACTTCTTCTCCGCCATTCCATTGGTAGGTGACACCATTCGTGAATATCTGCTGGGCGGCTATTCGGTGGGCAACGCGACGCTCAACCGGTTCTTCTCGCTGCATTATCTGCTGCCCTTCATGATCCTCGGTGTCGTGATCCTGCACGTTTGGGCGCTGCATGTCGTCGGCCAGACGAACCCCACGGGCGTCGAAGTGAAGTCCAAACAGGATGTCATTCCATTCACGCCCTACGCGACCATCAAGGACGCAATGGCGCTGGCGCTGTTCTTCGCGCTGATGGCCTACTTCGTGTTCTTCCTGCCGGACTATCTCGGTCACGCGGACAATTACATCGAGGCCAATCCGCTAAAGACACCGGCCCATATCGTGCCCGAATGGTATCTGCTGCCCTTCTACGGCGTGTTGCGGGCGATCGACTTCAACATTGGCATTCCCTTCACCGATATTGTCCTTATCGACTCCAAGCTTGGTGGTGTTCTGGCAATGTTCGGCGCAATCGCGGTGCTGTTCTTCCTGCCATGGCTGGACACGTCCGACGTTCGCTCCACGAACTATCGCCCGGTTTACAAGATCTTCTTCTGGATCTTCATCGCCAACGCGATCTTTCTGGGCTATCTCGGCTCCCGCCCGGCGGAAGGCATTTGGGTGCCGTTGACGAAGGTGTCGACCTTCTCCTACTTCGCCCACTTCCTGATCGTCATGCCGTTGATGGGTTGGTTGGAAAAACCACTGCCACGGCCGGCCTCCATTATGGATGCTGTCACCGGTAAGGCTTCAGCAGCCGGTGCATCGCATATGGCAGGGTCGACAGCCGAGCCGCAAACCAAGGGCTGAGGGTGTTTTTCACACATCCCGCCTGCCCCTACGGGGCGAAACAGGTGCCCGTTCGTGGCGCTAAAGAGAGTTCCGCAACGTCGGTAAACTGGAAGACAATTCGTATGACCTCATCTTCATTTTCAATGGCCGGCATGGTGCGCGCGCTGGTATTGACCCTGTGTGTTGGCGCGTTCGGTGCCATTGCCGCCGGTGACGGGCAGGCCGCGTCCTATCCCAAGAAGAAGCCAAAGAACGTCGAATGGTCCTTCGCCGGCCCCTTCGGCCATTGGGATATCGGCCAGCTTCAGCGCGGCCTGAAGGTCTATACAGAGGTCTGCAAGGCCTGCCATTCCATGCACCTCATCTCTTACCGCAATCTGGAAGACCTCGGTTTTTCCGACGACCAGATCAAGAACTACGCGGCTGAGTATGAGGTTCAGGACGGCCCGAACGAAGACGGTGAAATGTTCACCCGCGCCGCCATCGCAACAGACTATTTCACAAGCCCCTACGCCAACGACAAGGAAGCAGCTGCGGCCAACGGTGGCGCATTGCCGCCGGACATGTCTCTCATCGCCAAAGCCCGCGCCGTGGAGCGCGGCTTCCCGACCTTCATCTTCGATATTTTCACGATGTATGCAGAGAGCGGACCCGACTACATCTATTCCCTGCTCACCGGCTACGAGGAACCGCCCGAAGGCGTCGAAATCCAGGCGGGATTGCACTACAACCCTTACTTCATTTCGGGCACGGCCCTCGCAATGGCACAACCGATCTACGACGGTTCCGTGGATTACACCGATGGCAGCCCCACGACGGTCAGCCAGTATTCGCAAGACGTAGCCGCGTTCCTAATGTGGACGTCCGAGCCGGGCCTCGACGATCGTAAGCGGCGTGGCTTTGTCGTTGTGCTGTTCCTTTTGCTGTTCAGCGGCCTGCTGTATTTCACGAAAAAACGCGTCTGGTCGGGTGTCCCCCACTAACGCGCTAACGAAATTCGCTTTCTAACGACCCGCCCGATTGTGTAATGCAATTCGGCGGGTCTTTTCGTTTCAGGAGCCTGTCATGGACACCGACCTTACCGAAGAACTCGCCGGTGCCATCCGCGCAATCCACGACTACCCGAAACCCGGCATCGTCTTCCGCGATATTACGTCCCTGCTGCAAAACCCCCGTGCCTTCCGTCGGGCGGTCGATGCGCTGGTTCATCCCTACATCGGCATCGGGCTGACCAGCATTGCTGGCATCGAGGCCCGTGGCTTCATTCTTGGCGGTGCTATCGCCCACCAGTTGACCGCCGGTTTTGTGCCGGTCCGCAAGAAAGGCAAACTGCCCGGCGAGACAGTCCACATCGCCTACAGTCTGGAATACGGCATCGACGAGATGGAGATGCACAGGGACTCGATTACCCCCGGCGACAAGGTGCTGCTCGTTGACGATTTGATCGCCACCGGCGGCACCGCAGAGGCCGCGGTCAAGCTGCTGAAGGAACTTGGCGCGGATGTTGTCGCAGCCTGCTTCGTCATCGACCTGCCGGACCTCGGCGGTCGCAAGCGCATCGAAGCGCTCGGCGTGCCGGTGCGGACGTTGATTGAGTTCGAAGGCGACTAGGTGTCCCGCGTTCCCAGCAGATCACGAGCGATCCGCTCGAAAATGGCGCTGCCGACAAGAATGAGGTCGTCAGGGAAATCGTAGTCCGGGTTGTGAAGCGCGGGATAATCTTCCCCCGGCCCTAGACAAAGCATAGCGGCCTTCGCGTCCCATCCAAACACACCGAAATCCTCCGATGCACGCATAGGCACCCCCGCATTTCCGTGCGGCATGCCGAGATTATCCATCGCCGCCGTCGCCACTTCATAAGCCTCTGCGTCATTGATGGACGCGGCGAAATCATCGGCAACCTCGAATGCGACATGGAGCCCGAGTTTGGCGGCAGTCGTTTCGATCAATTTACGCGCCATCTTTTCCAACGCGACCATTTCCCCATCACTCGCCGTTCTCAGCGTCGCGTAAAGCACCCCGTCGCCGGGCGCGATACCGAATGATGGCTCGCCAATCTGCAAATGGGTGATGGTGACCAGCCGGAAATCGGCATCCAGCTTGCCACCCTGCGAGAGCCCGTTCAGGGCCGGTATGAGGGTCGCGATAGCCGGCGCGGGAGAAACCCCGTCCTCCGGGTCGGCGGCGTGCGCCGTCTTGCCGGAAAGACTGACCTTTAAGCCTTTTGAAGCGCAGTTGATCAGCCCGGCACAGGTGGAGACATATCCGTGCGGATTGCCCGGTTCGATGTGGATTGCGAAGACCCAGTCCGGCTTGATTTCGTTGTAACGTGGGTCGGCAACGACCGCCTTCGCCCCGCTACCATCTTCTTCGGATGGCTGGAACATCAGCACCACACGCCCCTTCGCAACCATCGCCCGCGATATCATACGCCCCAGCGCGAGCAGCATGGTCATATGACCGTCGTGGCCGCAGACGTGGCTCTTGCCGGGCACCTGAGACACCCAGTCGATATCGTTGCGCTCTATAATCGGCAGCGCATCCAGTTCGGAACGAAACATTACAGTCGGCCCGTCCACACCGCTATCGAACACGGCCGCAACCCCGTGCCCGCCAACATCGGTCAGCACGCGGGTCGGCCCCAGCGCGCGCAGTGCCGCAGCAATCGTCTTGGCCGTCTCCGCCTCCTCACCGGACACTTCCGGCCAACGGTGCAGTTCACGGCGAAACGCGATCAGGTCCGCAAGGTCAGTGTCTGTCAGCAAGTTGCCGCTCATGCGAACACGCTAACGCCGCGCCAGATGGGCGACCACATTGTCGATCATCCGTTGCCCCGCCTCCTGCCCCAGCGACATGATGCTTTCGGGGTGAAACTGCACCGCAGCCATCGGCAGGCTCTCGTGTTCGATACCCATAATGATCCCGTCGCTCGTTTCCGCCGTAACGCGAAATCCTTCCGGCAACGTGGCCGGGTCGGCGTGAAGCGAATGATAGCGCCCCACGGTCAGCGTATCTGGCAAGCCGGAGAAGACGATGGAATTGCCCTGGACGGAAATGCGCGATGGCTTGCCATGCATCGGCACCTCAAGCTGGCGCAATGCCCCGCCCGCCGCATCCACCATCGCCTGCAATCCCAGACACACTCCGAAAACCGGCAGGTCACGCTCCCGCGCTTCCTCCATCGTCGCCGCACAATCGAAATCGGACGGACTGCCCGGCCCCGGCGACATGACGACCAGTCCCGGCGCGACACGGTCGAATGTGGATGCCGCCACCGGCGAGCGCACGGTTGTGACCTGCGCGCCAGTCTGGCGGAAATAGTTGGCCAACGTGTGAACGAAGGAATCCTCGTGGTCGACCAGTAGAATTCGAACCCCCTCGCCCACCTTTGCGGCACCTGCCTCGCCACCGGCATTGGCGGATGCCGTACCGCGAATGGCGGCCAGCATGGCGGACGCCTTCAACTCGGTTTCGGCCTCCTCCTCCTGCGGGTCACTGTCGAACAACAATGTCGCGCCGGCCCGCACTTCGGCGATGCCGTCCTTCACGCGCACCGTGCGTAACGTGAGACCCGTATTCATGTCACCGTTGAAACCGACCATCCCAACCGCACCGCCATACCACGCCCGCGGGCTGCGCTCATTGGCCTCGATAAACCGCATCGCCCACAGCTTTGGCGCGCCTGTCACCGTTACCGCCCAAGCGTGGGACAGAAAGGCATCGAAGGCATCCATGTCAGGCCTCAACCGCCCTTCGATATGGTCGACCGTGTGGATGAGGCGCGAATACATCTCGATCTGCCGCCGCCCGATCACCTTAACACTGCCCGGTTCGCACACGCGGGATTTGTCGTTGCGGTCCACATCCGAGCACATGGTCAACTCGCTCTCGTCCTTCTTGGAATTGAGCAGGGTGAGGATCTGTTCGCTGTCTTCGATCGGGTCGCGCCCGCGTTTGATCGTGCCGGAAATCGGGCACGTTTCCACCCGCCGCCCCTGCACCCGCACGAACATTTCCGGGCTCGCACCAACCAGATATTCGCCCTCACCCAGATTGATGAAGAATGAATAAGGGCTCGGATTGATCTGCTTCAGGCGTTTGGAAATAGCCGATGGCGGGCTCTCGCAGCGTTCAGTGAACACCTGCCCGGGCACGACCTCGAACAGATCTCCACGTACAAACTTTTCCTTTGCCCGTTCCACCAGCGCCGCATATTCCCCCGGCGCATGGTCCCCGCGCCCGGGGTCGTGATCGGCAGGAACGAACGGCGTTTCGTCACCGCCACGTGGGAGGTCTTTCGTCGTCGTATCGCCGATCGTGAAGTCGTAACGCTGCAACCAGGCCTTCGCCGCGTGGTGGTCCACGACGAGAATTTCGTCCGGCAGATACAGCACCATGTCGCGCTGGTCGTCCGGCCGTTTCAGGCTGAGTTCGATCGGGTCGAACTGAAATGCGAGGTCATATCCGAACGCGCCGTAAAGCGCGAGCGACGGGTCGGCATCGGAGCGGAAGAGATCCACGATGGCGCGCAACACGGAAAACACAGTCGGCACCCGCGAGCGCATTTCCTCGTCCACCACACCGTCCGGTTGTTTCACCGTAATATCGAGACGGCGTTCTGCCCGCGAGCTGGTGGCGATATGATCGTGACCCCACAAGGCAGTTTCGATGGCATCGAGCAGGACATGGCCTCGCTCGTTGTAGGCATCAAGCCATACGTTGCGCCCGTTCGACGCAATACCGAGCGGCGGGTCGATGATCGCCGTATCCCAGCGGGTGTAGCGCCCCGGATATTCGTAATTTGACGAAAACACCGCACCGCGCCGTGTGTCCAGCCGGTCCACATAGCTGGAAACCGCATTGTCGTAGGGCGTCGAAACACTGTTGCGCTCCACCAGAACACCACCATCCGTGCGGTAGGAAATGCTGTCATCCATTCGGCCCGTCTCCCGTTCAGCTTCGCCTTCGGGAGCGGCTTACAAAAAAGCCGCCTGCGCCGGAGGGGCGAAGCGGCTTGTTATCCACGAAGTGTCGGATACGCACGCCGCTATCGGCCGCGCCACCAGACGTTCATGTGAGCATCGTTCTGCATGGCAGATTGCGTAGCGCCGAACGAACCGGCGCACAAGGCGAAATCGCGCAGGTGGAGGGGGGTAGGTTCCACCTGCGCGACAGTCTCGTTAGGCTGGATCGGGCGGTGTGATCCTGATGCCTGTGTGGCCCGCAAGCGAACCCGATGCCGGATCCCGTAAGCAGGGGTGGTCTCCGGTATCGCCGAGCTAGGGAGCCGTATGACCCGCCCGTTCGGTATATACACGTTTAAGTTGTGTTCGTTAACAAAAGGTTAACGCAAAGTTCACCGTTGTCGACTTTCGAACGATCTAGTCTCCGGTGCACCCTCAGTAACCGTTCTGTGAGACGCATCTGCCTTCATTACCCCGGCTTCCAAAGCGTGAATAGAAATGTGAGCAGGCTGCAAGACAGCATCAAGTGATGCGTTCGTGTGGCCCACGTCCCTGCCTCCCGCATGTCGTCACGCCAGCATCATGACGCGGAAGATGCGGCATGACATGCCGTCATCTGTTCCGTTGCCTACATGCCAACGCTAAACCTGAAGCCGCAACTGCGAGCGCGGACCGATATCCCGGTCATCCCAATGGCGGCGGCAGAGCGAGGTGTAGCTTTCCTCCCCACCAATGGCGACCTGCGCGCCCTCCTCGATTACCCGCCCGTCCCCATCGAGCCGCAAGACCATCGTGGCCTTGCGCCCGCACCAGCAGATCGTGCGAATTTCGCGCAGCGTGTCAGCGATGGCCAGCAGGGCGGCGGAGCCCGGGAACAGCTTGCCCTGAAAGTCCGTCCGCAACCCGAAACACATAACCGGAATTCCCGCATGGTCAGCGATACGCGCAAGCTGCCAGACCTGATCCTCAGTCAAAAATTGCGCCTCATCCACCAGCACGCAAGCCAGCGCATGGGCTTCATGGGCACCCGTAATGCGGGCGGTCAGGTCGTCGCCTTCCGAAAACGTTTCCGCCCGCGCCTCCAACCCGATGCGGGAGCCGATCGTGCCGATGCCCGCCCGGTTGTCGAATGCGGCGGTGAGCAGCAGGGTTTCCATGCCGCGCTCGCGGTAATTGTGCGAGGCTTGCAACAGCACCGTGCTTTTGCCGGCATTCATCGCCGAATAGTTGAAATAGAGCTTGGCCATCAGCGGGTTCTAGCGAGCCAGACCGCGCGCCGCCAAGGCCGCTTCATAATCCGCCCACAGGCTGTCGGCATTTCGACCCAACCGGTGCAGCACGCTCCACGAAAAGATGCCCGTTTCGTGCATGTCGTCAAAAACCAACCGTACGGCATAATTGCCCACTGGCTCGATTTTGATAATTTCCACGGTGCGCTTGCCGGGCACGATGGTCTTCTGGCTCGGGTCGTGCCCCTGCACTTCAGCGGACGGGCTTTCCACCCGCAGCAGTTCTGCGGCGAGTGCAAATGTCTCCCCGCTATCGAACGCGACGGTCAACGTGCGCTTGTCTTTAGACAGGCGTATTTCGGTCGGGGTCGGAATGGCGTCGGTCATGGGCATTCCCTCATTGGTGCGATATTGAGATGGCGGACAGGCGCAGGAACGGCAAGAGCGATGACGGACAACCCGGTCTCATATCTACATGGCTTGTTCCACACGGCGGTCGCCAGCGCCGACCCCGCCTTGTGCATTGCCGACCATCTGCCCGATTTGCCGAATGGCCGGGTGCTTGTGATCGCGGCAGGCAAGGCAGCGGCCAGCATGGCCCGGGCGGTGGAAACCGCGTGGCCCGATGTGCCCGTCACCGGAGCAGCCCTCTGCCCATACGGCCATGGCATGGAATGCCAGCACATCGAAGTCATTGAAGCCGCCCACCCAGTTCCCGATCATAGAGGCGAATTTGCCGCCCGACGCATACTGGCGGAGACAGAAACTTTGGGCGCGGACGACATGCTGCTGTTCCTCGCATCGGGCGGCGGCTCGTCCCTGCTCGCATTGCCCGGCGGCGACCTGACGCTGGCCGACAAGGCCGCCGTCAACCGTGCGCTTCTCCATTCCGGCGCGCCGATCACGGCTATGAATACGGTTCGAAAACGCCTGTCCGCGATCAAGGGCGGGCGGCTGGCCGTAGCCGCGCATCCGGCGCGGGTCGTGACGCTGGGCATTTCCGACGTGCCGGGCGACGATTTCGGTACCATCGCGTCTGGCCCGACGATGCCGGAGCGCACAACGCGGTCCGATGCCAAGGCCATCATCGACCAATATGGTGTGTTGCTCTCGCCGCACGTTTTCGCCCATCTGGCCTCGGTAGAAAGCGAAGTGCCTTCACCCGATCATCCGGTATTTGCAAACGCCCAGTCTATCCTCGTTTCCCGACCGATGGATATGTTGAACGCCACCATCCAGCAGGCCGAAGCTGACGGGCACACCGTCATCTCGCTTGGCGTGGAAATCGAGGGCGAAGCTCGTGACGTTGGACGGGCCCATGCCCGCCTTGCGATCAAGCAAGCCGCGACAGGCAAGCCGTACCTCATCCTGTCCGGCGGCGAAACGACCGTGACGGTCAAACCTGGTGCCCCGGTCGGTCGCGGCGGACGCAACACGGAATATCTGCTGGCGTTGGCGCTCGAACTGAACGGTGCGCCCGGCATTTTCGCGCTCGCTGCCGATACTGATGGCATCGACGGCGCGGAGAGCATCGCGGGTGCCACGATTACGCCCGACACGCTCAAACGCGCGCAGGCATTAGGCCTCGACCCGCAAGCCATGCTCGACGCCCACGACAGCGCCACCCTGTTCCGCGCACTCGGCGATACGATCGAGACCGGCCCCACGCGCACGAACGTCAATGACTTTCGTGCGATTTGGGTCGGCGCAGCAGCTACATGAAGGCCTGAAGCCCGGTCTGGGCACGGCCCAGAATGAGTGCATGGACGTCGTGGGTGCCCTCGTAGGTGTTTACCGCCTCAAGGTTCATGACGTGACGGATGACGCCGTATTCGTCGCTCACACCGTTGCCGCCGTGCATGTCCCGTGACTGCCGCGCCACGTCGAGGGCCTTGCCGCAATTGTTGCGCTTCATCAGGCTGATGAGTTCGGCGGGCGCACGGTGTTCGTCCATCAGACGACCAAGCCGCAGCGAGCCTTGCAGGCCGAGCGCAATCTCCGTCTGCATGTCCGCCAGCTTCTTCTGGATCAGCTGCGTCTGCGCCAGTGGACGCCCGAACTGCTTGCGCTCCATCGTGTAGGTGCGCGCGGCGTGCCAGCAGAATTCCGCCGCCCCCATCGCGCCCCACGATATGCCGTAGCGGGCCCGGTTGAGGCAGCCGAACGGACCGGCGAGACCGGAGACATTGGGCAGCAGGTTTTCTTCCGGCACGAACACATCGTCCATCTGGATCATGCCGGTGATGGAGGCGCGCAGCGAGAACTTGCCCTCGATCTTCGGCGTTTCCAGCCCGTCCATGCCGCGCTCCAGAATGAAGCCGCGGATCGCTCCATCGTGCGCGTCGGACTTGGCCCATACCACGCAGACATCGGCGATGGGCGAGTTGGTGATCCAGTTCTTCGCGCCGGATACGCGGTAGCCGCCATCGACCTGCTTGGCCCGTCGTGAGCATTCCGCCGGGGTCGGAGCCGTGGTCCGGTTCCGTCAGGCCGAAGCAGCCGACCCATTCGCCGCTCGCCAGCTTGGGCAGAAACTTCTCGCGCTGCTCTTCCGAACCGTAGGCGAAGATCGGGTGCATCACGAGCGACGACTGCACCGACATGGCCGAGCGGTAGCCGGAATCAATGCGCTCCACTTCCCGCGCGACCAGCCCGTAGGACACGTAATTCGCACCCGCCCCGCCATATTGCTCGGGGATCGTGGAGCCGAGCAGGCCGAGCGCGCCCATTTCGGTCATGATATCCCGGTCGAACGTCTCGTTGCGGTTCGCCATCAACACACGGGTGGCGAGGTGATCGTCGCAATAGGCGCGCGCCGCATCGCGGATGGCCCGTTCGTCGTCGCTCAGCTGATCCTCCAGCAGAAACGGATCGTCCCATTCCAGCCGCGGCGGTTTTGCGCGCGCTGTCTCAGGCGTGGCGGCGGCGTCGTCTGGGATCACCGTATTGGTGCGTGGGTCGGTCAGCATGGGGGGCTCCTTGTTTGGAGCCACGATAAGGGAGATCGGCGGGTGCTGAAAGGGTGAAGTCGTCGCGCTCAACCGTCTCCTCGCGCCACCTGTCATCCTCCTCCTCTCGGTCATCGATCCACCGCCTCTCCGCCGTCATCCTCGGGCTTGTCCCGAGGATCCGGTCGGGCGCTGCGAGCCGAGGCGCTCCAGATCCTCGGGACAAGCCCGAGGATGACGGAGTGTGGATGGAACAGACGAGCGAAAACCGCCGCACGGTGCAAGCCGCCGACAGGGTGAGGAGCGGCCGCCGCAAGGCACGAGCGACCACAAGAAAGTGAACCGGCGGGACGAAAGGTGTCTGCCATATGCCGTAGTCTCTGCGCAAAGGCCGACGCCTCTCGCCCCGCCCGGTTGTTCTGCACGTATGGCCTCGCTCCCGATGCCGTCTCCGACATGGTTTTCACCATGTCTCGACACCTGCCTTGGCACTGGTTCATCGAACCAAGCCGCGACACTGGCACCCGGACGGAGCAGCCACCTGTTCCAGTATGTTGGAACAGCCCCTCATTACGAGAGAACGGGAGTTACACCCGCGTCTTACCCCTGAAGCCTGCGCTCCCCCCGACCGGCCCGTTAAACCGCCCGACAGGACAACCGCCCCCACGCGGCGAAGATGACGGTCATGATCCGCCGGTTCCTGCGTGGGAAGGGGGTCAGGGTAGCAGACCCGAAATTGCGTTGGATAAGATTCCTGTCACCACACTTATGCGACCAAGTTTTGCAATGGCCAAAGGATTGATTTCATTGGTTCCGGGAAGACGCCGCGTAAACGATGGTTTTTGCAACGTTATGCATTCGCCCTTTTGAAAGTTGCAGTAGCAACACCCATTGCAACCAACGCACCGCCACCAAATCGCGAAAGCCAACCGAGAACGGATGGCTTTGTAATTTTTGCCCTCAATTTGTCTGCCAGCAAAGCATAAACGAGAGCGTTCAAAGCGGCCAACCCAACGAAGGTTGCTGTTAAAATTGTGAACTGTGGAAGTAGTGCGTTTTCTGGATCCACGAACTGCGGGACAAACGCGATGAAGAAAACAACAGATTTTGGATTCAGTGCGGTGACTGCGGCGGCATGACCAAAAACGCCACGAGCAGGGACTTTTACGCCTTGGTCAATTTCACCAATACTGGCAGATGATGCACTGCGAAAAAGTTGAATGCCTATATAAACTAGATAGGCGGCTCCTACCCATTTAAGCACCGTGAAGAGCGTTGCGGAGGCAAGAACGAGAGCGCCAAGCCCCGCTAATGATGCCGTCATAGCGATTAAGTCGCCTACTGCCACGCCCGCAACGGTAGCAAGTGCGACTTGCCGTCCTTGGCTTAACGCATAGCTCATTACCAACAAAACGGTGGGACCAGGTATCAAAAGCAGTGCTGTTGAAGCCGCGATAAACGCAATCCAGACGTTAAATTCCATGTGTATCTTCCGAGTTATTCAAATTTTACAGGTCATCGACCGAGACTGATTGTAAGGAGTTTTCGGAATTTAGTCAGTCGCATAATTGAATGTGTGGAACTTTTCGCACGAAGTCGCAGCGTTCGTAGAACGCCCTCAACTCCCAAATTGAATTCCCCCGCCCTTCCCCCTACCGTGCGCCCCACCACCCCCGGGGAGCGCACGCCATGACCACCGCCATTATCGACCAACTCGAAACCCGCCGTGCCGAGGCGCGCGCCGGGGGCGGGCAAAAGCGCATCGACGCGCAGCACGCCAAGGGCAAGCTGACGGCGCGGGAGCGGATCGACGTGCTGCTGGATGAAGGGTCGTTCGAGGAATACGACATGTTCGTCACCCACCGGGCCACCGATTTCGGCATGGCGGACACCAAACCTGCGGGCGACGGGGTGGTGATCGGCTGGGGCACCATCAATGGCCGGCTCGTTTACGTCTTCGCGCAGGATTTCACCGTTTTCGGCGGGTCGCTTTCCGAAACCCACGCGCAAAAGATCTGTAAGATCATGGACATGGCCATGAAGAACGGGGCGCCCATCATTGGCCTCAACGATTCCGGCGGCGCGCGCATTCAGGAGGGCGTAGCGTCGCTCGGCGGTTATGCCGACGTGTTCCAGATGAACGCCCTCGCCTCCGGCGTCGTGCCGCAGATTTCCGTCATCATGGGGCCGTGCGCGGGGGGCGCGGTCTATTCGCCCGCCATCACCGACTTCATCTTCATGGTGCGCGACACGTCCTACATGTTCGTCACCGGCCCGGACGTGGTGAAAACCGTGACCAACGAGGTGGTTACAGCCGAAGAACTGGGCGGCGCGAAAACCCACACGACGAAATCCAGCGTTGCGGACGGGGCATTCGACAACGACATCGACACCCTGCGCCAGATCCGCCGCCTCTACGATTTTCTGCCGCTCAACAACCGCGAGAAAGCGCCGACGCGGCCTTTCTTCGACGACCCGAACAGGATGGACGAAAGCCTCGACACGGTCATCCCCGACAACCCGAACCAACCTTACGACATGCACGAGGTGATCGGAAAGATCGCCGACGAGGGCGATTTCTTCGAGATACAGGCCGCCTACGCGCCCAATATCATCACCGGCTTCATGCGGCTGGAGGGGCAGACTGTCGGAGTGGTCGCCAACCAGCCGCTGGTGCTGGCGGGCGTGCTGGATATTGCCTCCTCCCGCAAGGCGGCGCGGTTCGTGCGCTTCTGCGATGCGTTCTCCATCCCCCTGCTGACGCTGGTGGACGTGCCCGGCTTCCTGCCCGGCACGAGCCAGGAGTTCGGCGGCGTCATCAAACACGGCGCGAAACTGCTCTACGCCTATGGCGAGGCGACGGTGCCCAAGGTGACGCTGATTACGCGCAAAGCCTATGGCGGAGCGTATGATGTGATGGCGTCAAAGCATCTGCGCGGCGACGTGAACTACGCCTGGCCGACGGCCGAGATCGCGGTGATGGGCGCGAAGGGCGCGGTGGAGATTTTGTATCGCGGGGCCGACGCTGACGAGATCGCGCGGCGCACCGAGGAATACGAGGACCGCTTCGCCAACCCGTTCGTGGCGGCAGAAAAGGGCTTCATCGACGACGTGGTGATGCCCCACGCGACGCGGAAGCGCCTATGCCGGGCATTTGCCATGCTGCGGGGCAAGGATTTGCAGAACCCGTGGAAGAAGCACGACAATTTGCCTTTGTGAGGGGTTTAGCACGTGAGCGCGTCTGTTTTTACTCTGATATTTTTCGTAATTGTTACCGTTGCATTAGCAATCGTAGTGCCAATTTTTATTACCAATATCGGAGCTCAAGTCAGAAAGGACGATCCAGATTTAGAAGCAGCCCTTAACAACCCAAGAGTAAAACGAGCGATACTGAGGGTTGAAGTCGCCGGAATTGTAGGCGGTACTCTTGCAATTTGCCTTGGTGTCTGGGGTGTCTATGAAACGTCCTTCCAGTCTCGCTTGGCTAAAGAATCCTTAGCCAAGCAGGAGCTTACCTCTGCTTGGCAACTTATGGAATCGTCAGGGGAGGCAAGGACTGCGAAGGCTCACGCTCTTGAGGTATTATTGAGAAACGGGGGTCAGGTTTTGTCGAACCTAGATTTTTCTTGCAGAAATATCGAACGTCCGCCTGAAGGCGAGTTCTCTAATTGCCCGGGATCAATTATGTTCTATGGCTCTACCTTCGGAAACCCCGTGGCCAGAAGCAGTCTCTCCCATAGTAGCTTCGATTACGCGAAGTTTAGCGGTGTGACGTTTCATAACATGGAACTTTTCAATTTAAGTATGAGAAACACTACCCCATATTCCGTTCAGTTTCACAATAGCACGCTAAATTCCATACGTTTTGATGGAGCTCGGAACGATTTAGATGGATCACCTGCGGAGGACATTTGGTACTCCGATGCAGGAATTAAAGTTGTAGGATCGAAAATGCTACACATGGACTTAAAAATTGATGCATTCAACTTGTCAGTCGAAAATAGCGTGGTTCAAGAAGTGTATTTTTCGAGTGCGTCTGATTTGATCGATGGTAAAAAAACGGTGATAAAATCAAGCGAGATAGGTTTTATATCTTTGAAGGGCCTGAACTTGAGTGACAACAATTTTCGTCTAATAGATTCGGATTTGCAAAACTCCAGCATTGACGTCAGTGGGGCAGTCTTATGCTCGGCTAAGGATAAATGCTGGAACGATATTGATTCCGATCTAATTAAAAGTCTTTGGTACTATGAAGACATGGTCCCGACAGGCCTATAATACTTACCTAATAATCTTAAAATAAATAAAATTTGTCCCGTATCTAACGATACCAAGACTGAAAGTTATTGGGGATGCTAGTAATACTATTAGTAACATCTGAAGTGCGATGGATTGATTTATAACTGTCCTTCTACGAGGAAGATGAGATTGGATATGCTATTTCTCACCCCCCTCTCACCCACCTTCGCCGCCAACCCATACCCGACCTACGCCAATCTCCGCGCCCTCGACGTCCCGCACTTCTTCCCCACCACCGGCATGCACATGCTGGCGCGGTATGAGGACGTCGCGGCCATTGCCACGAACCCCGCGATGGTACGGTCTCTCGACGGGCACCAATCCTCCGCCGAGGCCAAAGCCCTCCAACGCTCGCTGAACTGGCACGACATGCCGTATCACGAGCGGGTGGTGCAGTTTTCGCTGTTGGACTCTGACGGCGACGTCCACCGACGCCTTCGCAAGCTGATATTCGGCGAGTTCACCGCCCGCGCCGTTGCGCCGCTAGAAAGCATGGTCGCGGCCTATGTCGACAGCCTGCTGGACGATCTCCAGCACCGCGAGGCCATCGATTTCATCGCGGATTTCGCGGCCCACATTCCCGGCCACGTTATCGGCCATCTGCTCGGCGCACCGGCGGGAGATGCGCCGCGGCTTCGGCAATGGTCGGAGGATGTGGTGCAGTATTTCGACGTGGACCGCACGCCGGAAAAGAAGGCGTTGGCCGAAACCGCCACGCGCGATTTCTATCACTACCTTACCGACCTGAAAGCCGCCCGCACCAAAGCCCCGCAAGACGATCTCATCTCGAAGATGATCGCGGACGAACTGGCGGGCCACTACACGCCGGACGAGTTTATCTCCACCTGCATGCTGATCCTCATGGCGGGGCACGGCTCCACGATCGACGTGCTGGGCAGCGGCTTGCACACGCTGCTGAAACACCCGCAGGCGATGGCCGATCTGCGCGCGGACACCACACTTCTGCCCAATGCCATACAGGAGATGTTTCGCTTTGAATCTCCCCTGCCCTTCTTCCACCGCCACGCACTGGAACCCGTTACCATCCGCGGCCAGACCTACCCCGCAGGCACCACGTTCGGTTTGCTCTACGGCGCAGCGAACCGCGACCCGGCGCAATTCGAGAACCCCGACACGTTCGACATCCGCCGCACGCCCAACCGCCACCTCGCCTTCGGCCTCGGCGCGCATCTGTGCCTCGGAAACCATTTGGCGCGGCTGAACATGCGGGTGATCTTTGAGAAACTACTGGCGCGTTTCGCTACCATTGAGCTGGCGGCGGACGACGTGCTCTACAAACCCGGCCTGTCCGTGCGCGGGCCTGCGGCGTTGCCCATTCGCTGGAAAATGCGATAGCAGAACGCACCACTCAGCAAGGCGCACTCCCATGCACAAACATCGCGGCTTTCCCTCCGGCCAGCCCGGCACCGGCTACCAGTTCACCGTGCGCCGCCCGAACCCCAAGGGTGCGCCGAAACTGATCGAGCGCGAACGCTACCGCGACCGTTTGCCGAAGGATCGCGCGGCGGACGCGAACTTTCTCGCCTGCCTCGTGCAGCATTTTGGCGACGAGCCGTTCGAGCGCGGCAACCTCGATGCGGGCCGTTTGTGTTGGTTGCTGGGCCGCGAGGTCGTGCCCGCCGAAACACCCTTCGACCCGGAGAGCTATGAGGCCATGTTGCGCGTCGATATGGACCGCGCCGCCGCATCGTTTCCCGATGCCGTGGACGAAAGCCAATGGAAATAGGCTTGTTTCCCGTGCGTAAAACCTCACATGCTGGGGAACGCAACACGATGAGACACTCCCATGTTCGGTTCCGCCCCTGAAGATCTTCCCTGCTCCACCACACCCGAGATTCCGGGCCGCGAGGTTGCGGAAACCCTCGGCATCGTGGCTGGTGAAGCCGTGCTTGGTGCCAACGTGTTCCGCGATCTGTTCGCGGGCGTGCGCGATTTCGTGGGCGGTCGTGCAGGCGGCTATCAGAAGGTGCTGCGGTCCGGCCGCGGCCACGCGATGGACGACATGATGGCCGAGGCGCGCGAGCTTGGTGCGGACGCCATCGTCGGCATCGACATCGACTACGAGGCCATCGGTGAGACCGGCTCGATGCTGATGGTGTCGATGAACGGCACGGCGGTGAAACTGCGCTAAAGCCACACCGCGCTTGACGCCTTCGCCCTTCATGCCAAAACGGTATGAAGGGAGGACTGGCCTTTGTTCGACAAGATTCTGATCGCCAACCGGGGCGAGATAGCCTGCCGCGTCATCAAGACCGCGCGCAAGATGGGCATCGCCACCATGGCGCTGTATTCCGATGCCGACCGCAATGCGCTGCATGTGCGGATGGCGGATGAGGCGATCCACATCGGCCCGCCGCCCGCAAACGAATCCTACATCGTCATCGATAAGGTCATGGCCGCTATCCGCGAAAGCGGTGCGCAGGCCGTGCATCCGGGCTACGGCTTCCTGTCTGAAAACCCGAAATTCGCCGCCGCGCTCGAAAAGGAAGGCGTCGCCTTCATCGGCCCGCCGGTGGGCGCCATCGAAGCGATGGGCGACAAGATCACGTCGAAGAAGCTGGCCGCCGAGGCCGGTGTCTCGACGGTGCCCGGCCATATGGACCTGATTGCCGACGCCGATGAAGCCGTGATCATCGCCACGCAGATCGGCTATCCGGTGATGATCAAGGCCAGCGCCGGTGGCGGCGGCAAGGGCATGCGGATCGCGTGGAACGACGCGGAGGCCCGTGAGGGATTCCAGTCCTCGAAGAACGAGGCGGCGGCCAGTTTCGGCGACGACCGCATTTTCATCGAAAAATTCGTCACCCAGCCGCGCCATATCGAGGTTCAGGTGCTGGGCGACACCCACGGCAACTGCATCTATCTGGGCGAGCGGGAATGCTCCATCCAGCGCCGCAACCAGAAGGTGATCGAGGAAGCGCCATCGCCGTTTCTCGATGAGGCGACCCGCAAGGCGATGGGCGAACAGGCCGTCGCGCTGTCCAAGGCCGTCGATTACGCCAGCGCGGGCACCGTCGAGTTCATCGTCGATGGCGACCGCAATTTCTATTTCCTCGAAATGAACACCCGCTTGCAGGTGGAGCACCCTGTCACGGAGCTCATCACGGGCATCGACCTGGTGGAGCAGATGATCCGCGTGGCGGCGGGCGAAAAGCTGTCGATCAAGCAGGACGACGTGAAACTGACCGGCTGGGCGCTGGAAAGCCGTCTTTACGCCGAAGATCCCTATCGCAACTTTCTGCCATCCATCGGGCGGCTCACCCGCTATCGCCCGCCGGAAGAGGGCGGGCAGGAAGATGGCACGATTGTCCGAAACGATACCGGTGTTTTCGAGGGCGGCGAAATCTCGATGTATTACGACCCGATGATCGCAAAGCTCTGCACTTGGGGAGAAGACCGCCCGGCGGCGTTGGAGGCAATGCGCGGGGCGCTGGACGCTTTCGAGGTGGAGGGCATCGGCCACAACCTGCCGTTCCTGTCCGCCGTGATGGACCATCCGCGCTTCGCGTCAGGCAACATCACCACCGCCTTCATCGAGGAGGAATATCCCGATGGTTTCTCCGGCGTCGAACCCGACGGGGACACGACGCGGTTGCTGGCGGCTGTCGTTGCCGTGATGAACATGATTTCCCAACTGCGCCGCACCCGCATTTCCGGCGCGCTAACGAACCACACCCGCCGCGTCGGCAAGAAGTGGGTGGTGAAATTGAATGGCACGTCGCTTGCTCTGAAGGTGAAAGCGAAAAATGAGGGCGCAAAGGTCAAGTTCGAGGACGGCACGAAGCTAAAAGTGCTGACCGAATGGCGGCCCGGCCAAACCCTGCTGCGCGCCACCGTCGATGGCAAACCGGTCGCCATCAAGGTGCGCCCGTCCGAAAGCGGCTATGAAATGCGCTACCGTGGCGCGACGCTTTTAGCCGATGTGATGACGCCGCGTGTGGCGGACCTGTCACGGCACATGATCGAGAAGGTCGCACCCGATACATCCAACCTGCTGCTCTGCCCCATGCCGGGCCTCATCACGTCCATCTCGGTGGCCGAGGGTGATGCGGTGGAGGACGGTCAGGCTGTGGCCACGGTGGAAGCCATGAAAATGGAAAACATCCTGCGCGCACCGCGCAAGGCCATCGTGTCGAAACTCAACGCCGCCGCCGGTGACAGCCTCGCGGTGGACGATGTGATTATGGAGTTCGAGTAGGCGGCAGACCTTACGGGTTCAGAACGTAAATCTGAACCCGCGCAATGCCGCCGGTGGTTTCCTCGTCGGGCCGCTCCAGCACGGTGGCGAACTCGAACGTCGCCTTGCGGGCATCCGGCCCGCGCACGCTGGTCATCGCGCTGTCCCCCAGCACGACCAGCAGAATGAAAAGCCCTGCACTCCGCAGCCCACGCCCCACGTTGCTTGCTTCCATCGGATACGTCTCCCCGTCCGCGCCACCATCTGCCGATGGCGTTCATCCTTTCTTAACCATCACCGGCTGTACCCCCCAAGCGCATGGTGAAGAAAGGGTTAACGCGAACGGATTTGCGCGCGCGGTGCGCCACGGTTAAATCGGTGGGCAAGGAGACGCTTCATGACCGACAAATCGCCGTTACCGAGAGACTGGCTCGACCTCGCGTCGACGGAAATGAAGGGCGGCGATCCGGAAACCATGGTCTGGCACACGCCGGAAGGCATCGCGGTCAAGCCTATCTATACGGCAGACGATCTCGAAGGCCTGGAACACACAGGCTCGCTCCCCGGCGTTTCGCCTTACACACGCGGGCCCAAGGCCACCATGTATGCGGGCCGTCCCTGGACCATCCGCCAATATGCGGGCTTTTCCACCGCCGAAGAGAGCAACGCCTTCTACCGCGCCAACCTGAAAGCGGGCCAAAAAGGCCTGTCCGTCGCCTTCGATCTCGCCACCCATCGCGGCTACGATTCCGACCACCCCCGCGTCGTCGGCGATGTGGGTAAGGCGGGCGTGGCAATCGACTCCGTCGAAGACATGAAGCTGCTGTTCGACGGCATTCCGCTCGATGAAATGTCGGTCTCCATGACCATGAACGGCGCGGTCATCCCCGTGCTGGCCTCGTTCATCGTGGCGGGTGAGGAACAGGGCGTTTCGCGCGCACAGCTGTCGGGCACCATCCAGAACGACATTCTCAAGGAGTTCATGGTCCGCAACACCTATATCTACCCGCCGGAACCCTCGATGCGGATCGTGGCGGACATTATCGACTACACGGCCCGCGAAATGCCGCGCTACAACTCGATCTCCATCTCCGGCTACCACATGCAGGAGGCCGGCTCGACACTCGTGCAGGAACTGGCCTTCACGCTGGCTGACGGGCGCGACTATGTGCGCGCGGCGCTGGCCAAGGGCATGGACGTGGACGCCTTCGCGGGGCGGCTGTCGTTCTTCTTCTGCATCGGCATGAATTTCTTCATGGAGGCCGCCAAGCTGCGCGCCGCCCGTTTTCTGTGGGACAGGATCATGCGCGAATTCGGTGCCAACGACCGCTCCCGCATGTTGCGGACCCACTGCCAGACATCCGGCGTCTCGTTGCAGGAACAGGATCCCTACAACAACATCGTCCGCACCGCCTACGAGGCGATGAGCGCCGTTCTCGGCGGCACCCAGAGCCTGCACACAAACTCGTTTGACGAGGCTATCGCGCTCCCGTCCGACTTCGCCGCCCGCATTGCCCGCAACACGCAGTTGATGTTGCAGCACGAGACGGGCGTCACCAACGTCGTCGATCCGCTCGCCGGTTCCTACTACGTGGAAAGCCTCACCGCCTCGCTGATAGACGAGGCGTGGGCGCTGATGGAGGAGGTCGAAAGTCTTGGAGGCATGACGAAAGCCGTCGCTGACGGAATGCCCAAGGCGCGCATCGAGGAAGCGGCCGCTGCCCGACAGGCGCGGGTGGATTCCGGTCAGGACGTGATTGTCGGCGTCAACAAGTACACATCCGGCGCAATGGACCCGGTCGAGGTGCGCGACATCGACAACGCGGCGGTGCGCGAGTCCCAGATCAGGCGGCTGAACCGCATCCGCGAGACCCGCGACGCCGAGGCCCATCATGCCGCGCTGGCGGCGCTGGAAGAGGTTGCCCGCACCGGCGAGGGCAACATTCTGGGAGCCGCCGTCGAGGCCGCCCGCGCGCGCGCCACGGTGGGGGAGATTTCATGGGCGATGGAGAACGCCTTCGGTCGCCATGTGGCCGAAGTGGCGACGATTTCCGGCGTCTATGAGGCCGCATGGGGCGACGATCCGGCCTTTGACAAGGCGCAGAAAACCATCGCCAACTTTGCTGAACGGTTGGGCCGCAAGCCCCGCGTGCTCATCGCCAAGATGGGACAGGACGGCCACGACCGCGGCGCGAAAGTCATCGCCAGCGCATTCGGCGATCTCGGCTTCGACATCACCGTAGGCCCCCTGTTCCAGACCCCCGCGGAGGCCGCCGATCTGGCAGTGGTGGAAGACGTGGATGTGGTCGGCATCTCGTCCCTCGCCGCCGGTCACAAAACGCTCTCCCCGATGGTGCTGGAAGAACTCGCCAAACGCGACGCCGCCGACAAGATCGTCATCTGCGGCGGTGTGATCCCTTCGCAGGACTACGACATGCTGCTGGAAGCGGGCGTGAAACATGTGTTCGGCCCGGGCACGAACATTCCCAAGGCTGCGGAGGCGCTGGTGGCGTTGCTGGAAGAGCAGATGCGGGGGCGGAATAGATGAGCAGACGTCGTTTCATTGAAGCCCAAGGAGCGACAGCGACCAACTGGATGTGGAGTTGGGCGTTCCGCAACGACTCCGAACGATTTGTTCTCTTCGGCGCATGGTCTGATCTGATTGAAGCGGATGGGAGCGCGCTGATTCTTCTGCACGGCCCCGACGAACGCCTCGGATATCGGGATGCCCGACGCTGCATCGACCTTGTTCAGAACGAGGGATACGAGCTTAGGTACTTCGTCCAGGATGCGAAGAAGCCCATCGCACCTGCCGAACCGCGATCGATAGCGCGCATCGATGAGGTTGTAAGAGTGGCTACCCTCGACGTGCGTGCTGGCGGTTTCTACGCCCACCGGGCCGCAACGAAGCAGTCCGACATTGGGCCGGGTGGCGAATTCGGGGAACCTTTGATGGAAGGAAACGCCCGGCGCGTAACGGTGAATTCTATCGAACGCAATGCCAAAGCACGGCGAGATTGCATTGCGTTCCACGGGTGCAACTGCAAAGTTTGCGCGATCTCTTTCGGCGCAAGTTACGGGGATCTCGGGGACGGGTTTATCCACGTTCACCATATTGACCCGCTTGGATCGGCATCAGGTGTTCGTGCCGTCGACCCGAAAGTCGACCTCATTCCCTTGTGCCCGAACTGCCACGCGATGGTGCATCGTCGAAAACCGCCGCTGACGATCCTCGAGTTAAAAAATCTTATTGCAAATCGCCAGAAATGACGTTGCTCTTGCATGAATGAACCGCTCCCCACCTGCCCCCTCTGCCAGCGCCCCATCCCCCCGCACGCCAAACAATCGCTCCATCATCTTGTCCCCAAGCTGAAAGGCGGCGCGCATGGGCCGACTGTGCTGCTTCACCAAATCTGCCACAATGAAATTCATGCCACGGTGACGGAGGCGGAATTGGCGCGGGACTTCGACACGCCGGAAAAGCTGCGGGCGCATCCGCGGCTGGAGGCGTTCGTCAAGTGGATCGCCAACAAGCCTGCGGATTTTCACGCCAAAAGCCAGAAGAGCCATCGGCGGCGTAAGCGGTAGGGTCCCGACAATGCGGGAAACGACGCTCACCAAGGCCAACACCGTTAGCGCGGTCCTAACGTTCGCGGCATACTATCCGGCGAAAACCAGTACCGTTGCGGGAATACACCATGGGTCTCATTCGCAAGACGCTCCTCGTCGCCACTATCGCAGCCGGTGGTGCGGTCGGTTCGCAAGCGCCGGAATTCGCGCAGCAATATCGCCAGCGCATCGGGGGAGCAGTGGCTGAATTGCGGACGGTTCAGGGCGCGTTCGATGCGGATGCCTCCAGGCAGGGGTTGAACCAGTCCGGCGCGTTATCGGCAATGGAAGGGTCGCCGGAGGGGTTGGTGCAGGACCGTGGAAAGTCCATGCGCGCCACACTAGCGCGGCTGGCTAAACTGGAAGAGCAGGCCGAAGCGCTGGAGAACGCCAATCCGATCCTGCGCCCTGCAATCGTGGCCGCTTATCCCGACCCGTCACTGCTGGGCGGGGCGTGGAACACGTTTGCGCCCGCAGTGCCGTTGACAGCTGCGGGCGCAACATGGGGCGGGTTCGGCGCGCTACTGGCGCTTATCTTAGGTGCCATGCTGGGAAGCCTGACAAAACGACGACGCAAGCTGGTATTGAATAACGAGCCCGACAACGGCATCGCCAGATAAAGCTGCCTGCGCGCCAAAAGGCTCCAGGCACTAAACAGCCAGTGGCGTTGCGTCCCCACGGCGACGCACGCAGTTGCGGAACTCGAGAGTGCCGCGCAGGAAACCCCGGGTTTTGCAAATGTCCCGCGCTTCGGAGCGGCTAACGTAGTTTCCATCCCGGCTCGTGGTGCAGCCGCTGGTCAACAGCGTGGCAGAGGCAAGCGACAGGGCAATAATGGTGGTCTTCATAATCTCGGTTCCAATGGTTCAACACGACTTTGAACGCACGCCGACCCAATACGCTCCACCGTTCCACCGGCTTTGTGGTCATCTATTTCAAGCGCGCCGTACCGAACGTGGAGTTGAACCGCTTGCAATGGATGTGAACCGTCGACCAGTTACCGGCAGGCAATGTGTAGCTTTGCGAGCCGCTGTTGGCCTTCAATTTCGCCACCAGCTTCGACGGCCCGCCATTGCCCACATAGACATACAGGTCCGGCCCGGACGATGTGCGGAAGCCGGACAGTTTCAGCGAGGAGCCCGACACCGTCGCCGTGCCGGAGACCTTGTAGGCCTTGTGGCTGGAGAACGACCCGCTGCCGTTTTTCGCCAATGCTGGCGCGGCGAAAGCGAGGGACAGGGCGAGGGCGGCGGCTAGTCGAAGCATGGCGGCGGTTCCTTGGGCTTTGATGCTCCACCCAACCATTGCGGGCAGCGCAGGCCAAATCACACTTCCGCGGGTTGCCCGTTAGCGGTTGGCGCAAGCGTCCGTCCGGCCTACAAGGACCTTATGGAACCCATTCCCACCCCTTCGATGATCGACCCGTTCGGGCGCACGGTCGACTACCTGCGCGTTTCGGTGACGGACCGCTGCGACTTCCGTTGCGTCTATTGCATGGCGGAGGATATGACGTTCCTGCCCAAGAGCGACCTGCTGTCGCTGGAAGAGCTGGACCGCTTGTGTTCCGCCTTCATCGCCAAGGGCGTTCGCAAACTGCGGCTGACCGGCGGTGAGCCGCTCGTGCGCAAGGGCATCATGCAGCTTGTGGAATCGCTGGGGCGGCATTTGCAATCCGGCGCGCTGGATGAGCTGACGCTCACCACAAACGGCTCTCAACTCGCCCGCCACGCGGCCGGTTTGGCGGCTGCCGGTGTGCGCCGCGTCAACGTCTCCATCGACACGCTGGACGCCGACAAATTCGCCACCATCACCCGTTGGGGCCGTCTTGGTCAGGTGATGGAAGGGCTGGATGCCGCGCGTAAGGCCGGGCTGGCGATCAAGATAAACGCGGTGGCTTTGAAGGGAGTCAACGAGTTCGAGATCCCGTCCATGATGGAGTGGGCGCACGGCGAAGGATTCGACCTCACGCTGATCGAAACCATGCCTCTGGGCGAAATCGGCGAAGACCGAACGGACCAGTATCTGCCGCTTTCCCTTGTGCGGCAGAGGCTGGAGGAAACGCACACATTGACACCAATCCCGCACAAGACAGGCGGCCCTGCGCGCTATGTGCAAGTGGCGGAGACGGGTGGTCGGCTCGGCTTTATCACGCCCATGACCCACAATTTCTGCGAATCCTGCAACCGTGTCCGCGTTACCTGCACCGGCACCCTGTTCATGTGCCTCGGCCAGGAAGACGCCGCCGATTTGCGCGCTCCACTACGGGCCAGCGAGAGCGACGACCTGCTGTCCGCCGCCATCGATGAAGCGATCGGACGTAAACCGAAAGGCCACGATTTCATCATCGACCGCAGCGGCGCGGCTCCTGCGGTAGGGCGTCATATGAGCGTTACGGGGGGCTAACACCCCCCTTAACATCAGCCCGCAAGGAACCAGATCAACGCAATCGAGTAAACCAGAATTGCGCCAATGATGATGTGGATCTGGTAGTTCTGCGGCACACTTTCGCGGGCGACGCTTCGCATCTGCGACAACAGTTCCGGCCATGTGTAGGACACGAAATCGCCCTGGGTCATAATCGCGACGACATCACCCGCATCGTTCACGACGGGCAGCCGACGAAACCGCTCGTTGGACATGATCCGCAACCAATCGCCCACATCATCGTCGGCTTTTGCCACGCGCACCTCCCGCGTCATCACATCCCGCAGCAATGTGGTTGCCGGGTCCAGCTTGCCCGCCACGACGCGCCGCATGATATCGCGTTCCGTGAACATACCGGACATCCGCCCGTCCTCGCCGTTCACAATGACCGAGCCGTAATTGCGCTGGCTCATGGCCTCCACAGCAGTTTCTACGGTCGTCGTTTCAGGATATTGAAGGGGCTTCGGCTTGGAGCGAAATTCGGTACGATCTGAAATTTTCATGTGGCTTGGCGTCCATATTATTTTTTTAGCAACATGAGACAACGCGGGTTGCAGTCACAATGATCCTGCGACACACCGCCGCCCGACACCAGCGCGGGATGACCGTCATCGATCGGCGCGCCCATCATCCATCAGCATTGAACACGATGGTGCCTAGGCTCGCTGCGCGACCTGGTAAGTGTCGAGGAACGCCAGCGCTTTCCTCGCCTGTGACGCGACGGACTTTCGGGGTTCACCCGTCAATCGCTGCAAATGAGGACGCAGCCAGACGCGCAAATCCGCGTCGTCCTTGGCCCATTTCGCCAATATCTTCATTGAGTTGTTCAGCACGATCCAGTCGTCGTGTTTCACCAGATTGCGCTTCATGATTTCGAGCGCCCGTTCATGCTGGACGGCACTCAGCCGCTCCCGCGTCAGGTCGAACAGCAGCGCCAACGTCCATTGCGTGCTGGCCTGATCGATGGCAGCGACGTCACTTTGGAAGCCGTCCATGAAGTCCATCGTCCAGTCCGGATGGACAATCGTCACCCGCTTCATGGCGCTGGACACGCGCAGGCGCACCACTTCGTTGGTGCTGAAATAGGTCTGGTAGAGTGTGTCCAGCCGCGCCCGGTTCACCAGCACACAATCGACCACCTCCACCGTCCGCCCCAGCGAATTGGGGTGCCCGCCGGTCAACATCTGCTCGAAGGTTTCCGCCATCGGCCTGCTCCTACCCTTCCAGCGCCTCGCGCTTTTCCTCCAGTTCCAGCCACCGCTCTTCGGCCTTGTCGAGCTTGGCCTGCGTCTGCGCCAGCAACCGCACCATCTTGTCGAACCGTTCCGGGTCTTTTTCATAAGCCCCCGGTGCGGCCATCGCGGCGTTGATTTTAGCGATATCGGCCTCGTGCTTGGTCATCGTGTCCGGCAGCGTATCGAGCGCGTGTTGCTCCTTGAACGAGAGTTTCGCGTTTGAGACTTTCGGCTTGGCGGTTGTCTGTGCAGCGCTGCGTTGGGGTGCGGTGTCGGACACGGCGGCAAAGGGCGGCGAACCCCGTTGCGCAAGCATGTCCGTCCAACCGCCCGCATATTCGCGCCACACACCATCGCCCTCCGCCACGATGACGGAGGTGCAGATGCGGTCGAGGAAATCGCGATCGTGCGACACGAGCAGCACGGTGCCCTCGTAGTCGGCAATCGTTTCCTGCAACAGGTCGAGCGTTTCGAGATCGAGATCGTTGGTCGGCTCGTCCAGCACCAGTAGGTTGGAGGGGTGGCGCAGCCGCATGGCGAGCATCAGCCGCCCCCGCTCGCCACCGGACAGGGCGTGGGTCGGCGTGCGCGCCTGTTCGGGAAGGAACAGAAAGTCCTTCATGTAGGCCAGCACGTGCTTGGTGCGGTCGCCGATCTCGACGACATCCGTGCCGCCGCCTGTCAGCGTGTCGCGGACGGATGTGTTCGGCTCCAGCACCATGCGTTTCTGGTCGACAACCAGCATTTCGATATTGGCGCCCAGTTTCGACCGTGCCGAGTCCGGCTCGGCCTGTCCGGTGATGATGTTGAGCAAGCGTCGTCTTGCCCGCACCGTTCGGCCCGACGATGCCGATGCGGTCGCCCCGCGCGATGCGGGACGAGAAATCGTCCACCAGCACGCGGTCTCCATAGGCCTTGGAAACGCCTTCGACCTTCGACACCAGCTTGCCGGACGTTTCCGCCGCCACGACGGACACCGTGACGCCGCCCTGCGGCTTCAACCGTTCGGCACGTTGCTGGCGCAGGTCGCCGAGGTCGCCCAGCCGCTTCATGTTGCGCTTGCGGCGGCCGGAAACGCCGTGCGTCACCCAGTGCTCCTCGCGCACGATCTTGCGGTCGAGCTTGTGGGCGTCGAGTTCTTCCTGCGCCAGCGTCTCGTCGCGCCAGTCCTCGAAGGCAGCAAAACTCTTGTCGAGCAGACCGCGTCACGCCCCGGTCCACCCACAGCGTCTTGCGCGACAGGTTTTCCAGAAAGCGCCGGTCATGGCTGATGAGGACGATGGCGGAACGCAGCCGCGACAGTTCCTCTTCCAGCCAGGCTATGGCGGGAAGGTCCAGGTGGTTGGTCGGCTCGTCCAGCAACAGGATATCCGGCTCCGGAGCCAGCACCCGCGCCAGCGCCGCGCGCCGCGCTTCACCACCGGACAGGTTGGCAGTTGGCTCGTCCCCCGTCAGACCAAGCGCTTCCATACATAGATCGGCGCGGTAAGGATCGTCGGCCTCCACCAGTCCGTCTTCCACGTAATCGCGCACGGTCGCATAGTCGGAAAAATCCGGCTCCTGCGGCAGATAGCGCACGGTTGTGCCGGGCTGAAAGAAGCGCTCGCCGCCATCCTGCTCGATCTGGCCAGCAGCGATCTTCAGCAGCGTCGATTTGCCGGACCCGTTGCGCCCCACAAGGCACAGGCGTTCCCGCTCATGTACCGCAATATCCGCGCCGGTCAGCAGCGGTGTGGAGCCGAACGTGAGGTGTATGTCCCGCAGCGCCAGAAGCGGTGGCGCCATCAGGTCACCACGTCCGGTTCGGTGCGCCCGGTATGGCGCTCAATGGACGCCATATCGCGGGAAACGGCGATCAGGTCCGCCAGCGCGTCGGGCGTGTCCATGCCGAGGTCGCCACCGGTGCCCACATAGCGCTCGATATAAACCCGCAAAGTCGCCCCCACCGTGCCGGTGCCGGACAGGCGATAGACGATGCGCGACCCGTCTTCGAAGAAGATACGGATGCCCTGATTGTCGGACGTGCTTTCGTCGATCGGGTCGAAATAGGCGAAATCGTCCGCCCGCGCGATGGTGCCCGCCCGGGTTTCGAGGCCCGTAAAAGCATCGAACTTGCCGCGCAAACCTTCCATCACATCGGCAGCCGCTTTCGCGTCGACCTCCTCGAAATCGTGGCGTGCGTAATAGTTACGGCCATAGGTGGCGTAATGTTCCGCCATGATGTCGGCGACGCTTTGCTTGCGAACGGCCAGAATGTTGAGCCACATCAACACGGCCCAGATGCCGTCCTTCTCACGCACATGGTCGGACCCGGTGCCCGCGCTTTCCTCGCCGCAAATGGTGATCCAGCCCGCGTCGAGCAGGTTGCCAAAAAACTTCCAGCCGGTTGGCGTTTCATACGCCGCCATGCCCTTGGCTTCTGCCACCCGGTCCACCGCTGCGCTGGTCGGCATGGAACGGGCAACGCCTGCGAGACCCTGCTTGTAGCCCGGCGCGAGATGGGCATTGGCGGCAATGGCGGCGAGTGAATCCGATGGCGTGACGAAAAAGCCCTTGCCGATGATGAGATTGCGGTCCCCGTCCCCGTCCGACGCCGCGCACAGGTCCGGCCCGTCCGCCGCCATCGCCATGTCGTAGATTTCCTTGGCGTGGACCAGATTGGGGTCCGGGTGGTGCCCGCCGAAGGTCGGCGACGGCTTACCGTTGATGACCTGCGCGCCGAAGCGCTCCCTAAACAGCCGCTGAGCGTACGGTCCGGTGATGGCGTGCATGGCATCGAAGGTGAAGCGGAAGCCGCCGTCGAACAGCGCCTTGATCGCGCCGAAATCGAACAGGCTTTCCATCAGTTTGGCGTAGTCATCCACCGGATCGACGACCTCCACGACCATCTTGCCGAGCCGCGTTTCGCCGATCGTGTCGATATCCGCATCGTCGGCATCGGCAATCTGGTAGGCGTCGATCACCTTGCTTCGCGCGAACATTTTGGCCGTCAGGCTTTCGACCGCCGGTCCACCATTCTCGCCGTTATACTTGATCCCGAAATCCCCGTCCGGCCCACCTGGGTTGTGGGAGGCGGACAGGATGATGCCGCCGAATGCCTCGCGCTTGCGGATGAGGTGACTGACGGCGGGCGTGGACAACAGCCCGCCCTGCCCCACCACGACACGCCCGAAGCCATTCGCCGCCGCCATCTTCAGAATAGTCTGCACCGCCACGTCGTTGTGAAAGCGCCCGTCCCCGCCGACCACAAGCGTCTGGCTTGAAAACCCGTCGAGGCTGTCAAAAATCGACTGGACGAAATTCTCCAGATAATGCGGCTGCTGGAAGGTCGTGACCTTCTTGCGCAGGCCGGACGTGCCGGGCTTCTGGTCGTGGAACGGAGTCGTGGTGATGGTTGGCATGGATTCGGTCCTGCTTGTCTTGTCGGATATGTGTCGTGAACGCGCGGCTTTGTCACCCGCGCCATCCGCGATCTAAATTTCGTTGAACGCGCGCCCGAAGGATTCGAAGATCGGCTGTAACGCGTAGCCCATGAAGGTGCGGGATTCGCCCAGCGCATAGACCTCGACTGTCATGCCCGCGCGCAGGCCTTCCGGCACATCCGCACCGAGCGAGACGCGCACCGGATAGGATGCGATGCCCGACGTTTCGTCCATCACCGTGTCGGCGGCGATATAGCTCACCTCGCCCTCGATGGGTGCAACCGTGCGGCGGTTGAAGGCTGTTACCACTATGCGCGCCTTGTTGCCGTGGTGAACGCTGTTGGCGTCGGCGGGCGGCATGTCGAACTGCGCTTCCAGCCGCGAGCCTTTCGGCACGATTTCAGCCACCACCGCGCCCGGGGCAACGACCCCGCCCGGCGTATGGGCAGCAAGGCCCGTGACGGTGCCGGAAACGGGGGCGCGGAGTTGTCTTGATGCGAGCGACACCCGTGCCGCCTCGATCTGGTCGGATATCTCCGCCAACTCTCCCAGCACTGCGGTGAGTTCGGTGGAGTCTTCCTGTCGGTCTTCGGCGAGCGTCATCTTCAATTTCGCTTCGGCTTCGAAGATTTTCTCGCTGGTCGAGGCGATGCGCGCGTCGAGTTCGGACAAGATATTTTCCCGCTCAAGCGCGACCCGCTCCAGTTCGGTCAGCCGGTTTCGAGCCACATATCCGTCCCTTGCCAATGGGCGCAGCCGGGCCAGTTCGCCCCGGGCGGAATCAAGTAGTTCCTGCCCTATGCCCACCTGCGCCAGAGTGCCCTCGCGGTCCTGTTGCAGGCTGGCGATCTGTGCGCGGGCAGCATCTTCAGCGGCGCGACGGCCGTTCCGCATGGCCAGCCCCTGCCGTTGCTGTTGCTGCTTGAGATCGGCAACCGCCGGGCTGTCTTGCGCGCCGCGCAAACCGAAAGCGGTCTTCCCCGTTAGCCGCGCCCGCTTGGCTTCGAGCGTTGCGCGGCGGGCTTCCAACCGTGTCAGCGACGCACGGTCGTCGGAATCATCCAGTTCCAGCATCACTTCCCCCTGCTCCACACGCTCCCCATCGGCCACGCGAATCGAGCGCACCACGCCGCCGCTCTTGTGCTGCACCAGCTTGTTTTCGCCCGCAGATACCAGTTCGCCAAAACCGACGACAGCGGAGGAGAGCGGAAACAGCGTGGCCCACAGCAGGAAAAGACCGAGAAATCCGAACACGAACACCAAGCCGCCCCGCGCCACGGCTGACGACGATACCGGAACGGTATCGCGCCAATCTGTCTGATGTGTCGCACGCTCGCTCATACCTGCACCTCATCGCGCTCTGTTACCGGTTGCCCCGTTTGCGGCGTTGTCATCGACGGCGCGTTGACGGTTTGCCTCTTGGCGAAAAATGTCTCGACAGGCGTTTCCATCACCTTGCCATCGCGCACCGTCACCACCCGGTCCGCGATCCGCAACACGGACCGCCGCTGGGTAACGAGCAGCACCGTACGGTCGGCCTTGCGTGCCCGCACCAGCGTTGCCATCAACGCCTGCTCGCCGGCAGGGTCGAGATGGGCGTTGGGCTCATCCAGCACCAGCACACGCGGGTCGCTATAGAGAGCGCGCGCCAACGCCACCCGCTGCTTTTGACCGCCCGAAAGCTGGACGCCCTCGGGGCCTATTGCCGTGGCGTAGCCCTGCGGCATCGCCAAAATCATATCGTGAATGCCCGTCGCTTGCGCCGCCGCGACCAATCGCTGTTCGTTCGGGCTGGCCGAAAGACGCGCTATATTCTCGCCGATCGTGCCGGGAAACAGCGCGATTTCCTGCGCCACATAGCCCACCGCATCGCCCCATTGATCGTCCGGCCACTGGGAGCGTTCCGCCCCGTCCAGCCGCACGACACCTTCGCTTGCCTGCACTGCCCCCACCAGCAGGCGCGCCAGCGTGCTTTTGCCAGCCCCGGACGGGCCGACGATGGCGAGGATTTGCCCCGGATTGGCCGTCACCGACACATCGTCGAGAATGGGCGCAAGCCCTGCCTGCGGTGCGTAGGTGATGCCCTCAGCGGACAGCACGCCGCGCGGGTCCGGCAAGCGGATTGGGCTCGGCATATCGTCCGCCGCCAGCAGCGTTTCCAGCGAACGGTGCGCCGTGCGTGTCTGCGCGATGCGCTCCCACCCTCCGATAACCTGTTCCACAGGCGCCAATGCGCGGCTGGAAATCATCGAGGCTGCAAAGATCACACCGCCCGAAATTTGCCCGTCGATCACCAGCCACGCGCCCCATGCCATGATGACGATTTGCAACATTTTCCGCGCGCTTTTGGACGCGCCATACCAACCCGATGATGCGGCGGCGGACTCGTCCGCTTTCTGCAACGACTCCGCCATGCCCCCGCCCCAGCGCGCCATCACATTGGGCAACAACCCCATCGCGCGAATGTCCTCGCCCCGCATGAAAACGGCCTGTGCGAAAGAAAGTGCGGCACCATCGGCCTGTTTCGATTGCGCCGAACTCGACGCCGTCGACCATTTGTTGGCGAGCGCAATGCCCACCAGAACGGCTAACCCGACGAATGTGATCATGCCAAGGGACCAATGCAGCAGGAACATCAACAGCAGAAAAGCGGGAACGAACGGCAGGTCGAACAGGCCCAGCATGGCGCGGGAACCGATGAAGCCGCGCACCGTGTTATAGTCCCGCAATGCCGTGCCCGACGCCTGCGCGTCGTATCCGCCACCGGAAAGCCGCGCGAACAACGGCTGCGCGACAGAGACGGTATAATGCGCCGAGGCCCGCTGGGCGAGTTTGCCCCGCACCGTTTCCGCCACTCCATACAGCACCATTGCCGCCACCGCGATGAGCGTAATGTAGATCAGCGTTTCGATGGATTGGGACGTCAGCGCCCGGTCATAGACCTGCAACATGTGGAGCGGTGGCACGACCATGAGAATGTTCGTTGCGAGCGAAAACACCACGATCCATTTCAGCGCACCCCGCAGCGGGTTCACCTGTTTCGATGTGGAAAGGGCGTGCGCGGTCGGCATGGTCGGAACTCGTGTCTGCTGGGCACTCGGGCGTTGCCTTAACCATCATCGTTAGTGGTGAATTTACCGCGAACCGGCGCACGTAAAGTTTTCGTCATGGTTAATGGCTTGTGAACGCGCGGGCGCTGCGTCACGCTCGCCGCAATACTCCCTGCTTCGCCGAGTGCCGAACCATGCGCCGTTTTTTCATTCTGGCCGGACTGGCCCTCCCCCTTCTGTCGCCAGCATTCGCACAGCAGGCGGCGGACGGCGTTGCGCCTGAAATTGCTACGGGCCTCGCTGCCAAGAATGACGGTCGCCCGGTGGAATCGAAGTCGTGGATGGTGTCCGTTGCCAACCCGCTTGCCGCCGAAGCCGCTGCCGGTGTGCTGCGCGACGGCGGTACGGCGGCGGATGCGGCAGTGGCGGCGCAGGCCATGCTGGGGCTTGTGGAGCCGCAATCCTCCGGCCTCGGCGGCGGTGCCTTTGTGGTCTATTTCGACGCCGCTGCAGGCAGGCTGACAACGCTGGACGCCCGCGAGACCGCGCCGCTGGCTGCAACGCCGCGCCTGTTTCAGGACGAGAGCGGCGAGCCGCTGAAGTTCTTCGATGCCGTGGTGGGCGGACGTTCGGTCGGAACGCCGGGCACGCCGAAGCTGATGGAACAGCTCAATCGCCAGTTCGGCGCGCTCGATATGGAGCGGTTGCTGGAACCGGCTATCGAGCGGGCGCAGGACGGGTTTGCCGTATCGCCCCGCCTCGCCGCGCTGGTGGCGGCGGATGCCGAACGGTTGGCGCGCAGCGAAGCGACTGCGGCTTATTTTCTCCCCGATGGCGTGCCGATTGCCGAAGGGTCAATTCTCGTCAACGAAGCCTATGCCAACAGCCTGCGCGCCATGTCCAAAAGCGGTTCGGACAGTTTCTATACCGGTGCTATCGCCAGCGACATCGTGAAGACGGTGCGGGAATACGCGGTCAATCCCGGCGTTCTGGCTGCGGAAGATTTGCGGAATTACGCGATCAAGGAACGCCCGCCCGTCTGCCTGCCTTATCGCGGCAACGACGTTTGCGGCATGGGCCCGCCGTCCTCCGGCGCGCTGACGGTCGGGCTGATACTGGGGATGCTGGAACAGTACGATCTCGCCGCGATGGGCCGCGACGATCCGCAGGCATGGCGGCTGATCGGCGACGCATCCCGCCTCGCCTTTGCCGACCGTGGCCGCTACATGGCCGACACGGATTTCGTGCCTGTACCGGTTGAGGGGCTATTGAAACCGGACTATCTTGCAGCGCGGGGCAAACTGCTTGGGGGCACGATGGCCCTTACCGACATCGCTCCCGGCGAGCCGGAATGGGACCACGCCGCGCTGAAACACGCCGACGATGCGTCGCTGGAACTTCCCTCCACGTCCCACATCTCCATCGTGGATGCGCAGGGCAACGCCATTTCCATGACCACCACTATCGAGAATGCCTTCGGCTCGCGGCTGATGGTGCGTGGATTTCTGCTCAACAACGAACTGACCGACTTCTCCTTCCGCACTCATGAAGACGGACGCCCCATCGCCAACCGGGTCGAGCCCGGCAAGCGCCCCCGCTCGTCGATGGCACCCACGATTGTGATGCGCGACGGCAAGCCGACCCTCGTGATCGGCTCACCCGGGGGTAGCCGGATCATCGGCTATGTGGCGCAATCGCTCATCGGTATTTTGGACTGGGGTATGGATGTGCAGGCGGCGGTGTCCGCGCCGCACCTGATCAACCGTTTCGGCACGTTCGATATTGAGGAAGGTACCGCGGCGGACGCGCTGGACGCGCCGTTGCAAGCGCTCGGTTATGAGACCGAAAACAAGGCTCTGACATCCGGCTTGCACGCCATCGCCGTCACGCCGGACGGATTGGCCGGAGCCGCCGACCCGCGCCGCGAAGGCATCGCTATCGGGGAGTGAGGCTCAGCCGTCCTGCTGCGGCGTCATGCCAAGCGCGCTGAGATAGAGGTCGAGCATGGCCTCCTGCTCCTCCCGCTCGGTTGCTTCCACCTTCCGCAGCCGCACCACCTGCCGCAGCGTCTTCACGTCGAAACCGTTACCCTTGGCTTCCGCGTAAACATCGCGGATATCGTCGGCCAAAGCCTTCTTTTCCTCTTCGAGACGCTCGATGCGCTCCACAATGGTGCGAAGCTGGTCGCGGGCGACGCCGTGGCTGGAGTCGGAACTGGTGATGTCATCGGCCATGTGAATCGAACAATCGTGGTGAGAGGAAGCACCGGTTCAAGCGCAGGTGGCGCAGGCGATCAACCGTGGGATTTAGCAAAAGAAGCCTTTTGTTCGCCGCTCGCCTCGTTCTGGTATTTCTCGCGCCATTCGGCAAACGGCATCCCGTAGACGATTTCCCGCGCGCCGTCTTTGTCCAGCTCAATATCGCGGGCATTGGCCGCTTCCTGATACCAGCGCGACAGGCAGTTACGGCACATGCCCGTCAGGTTCATCATGTCGATATTCTGCACATCCGTGCGTTCGCGCAGATGGGCCACCAATGTGCGGAACGCCGCCGCTTCCAGTTCGATCTGTGTGGCAGGGTCGATGTTGGGATTACTCATAATGTCCCTCCGGTTTGGCCGAGCCATCGAAGCGCGAGCCATAGAAACGTGTCTCGTGCATGTCGGGTCGCGTCGATGCGCCGGTTCAAGAATGGCGGCGAAACGGGCGACCCATTCCTCCACGCCTGTCTGGTCGGCAACGAGATCCTGCCGCACCTCTATCAAACAGTGCGCCAGCCCCCGCGTAGTGGCGTGGCGGTAGATCGTATCCCCCACCAGGCCGCCCTCATAGGGTTCGTTTTCGCCCACGAATAAGCGCAACATCGGCCTTCAAGGCATCCAGCACCAACAAATTCAGGCGCGGGTCGTGGTCCCACAATACAGCCGTATGCCACGGGCGCGGAATGCCCTTCCACGATGGCGTAAACGAATGGATGGAAAAGACGAGCGGCGGCTCCGCGCAAGCGTCCAGCACGCGCGTGATCTCGGCGTGATAGGCGGCGTGGTAGGTTTCGATCCGGTGGGCAATCTCGTCGGCGTCGATCGGATGGTTGCCCGGCACCACCGTACCATCCGACAGGCGCATCAGCACGGTCGGGTCGTCCGGCCCGCGATTGGGGTCCACCAGCAGGCGGGAGAATGTCGACAGCACAGCCGTGGCGCCAAGCCTCTCACGCAAACCCAAAGCCAGCGACCGCGCACCGATATCATAGGCGATGTGGCGTTCGAACTCACCCGGTGGCAGTCCGAGCGAACCGTAACGCGCGGGCAACGCGGCACTGGCGTGGTCGCACAGGATGACGAGTTTCGTGTCGCGCGCAGCGCCCACCGTCTCGAATGGGGCAACGTCCGGCGATGGCGAAGGGGGGAAAGGCGATGCGTGCATCAGCGCGTCTTGTCACGCGGCGGATGCGGGTTCAAGGAGCGGCCATGCGACCAGCCGCCATTCCAGCCAATCCGCCCGACCTCGCGCCGTCCATCGCCTTTGTGGCGCTGGTGGCCGGTGCTATCGCCATGGGCGTGTCGCCGATCTTCGTGCGACTGGCGGAAATCGGCCCCTTCGCGTCGGCCTTCTGGCGCGCGTCGCTCGCCCTGCCGGTGCTGTGGTTCTGGCTGGCATGGGAGAAGCCTGCGGACGGAGCGTTCGCCTTCAACCGCGCAACGCTGCTGGCGGGTCTATTCTTCGCGGGCGATCTGACTTTCTGGCACCTTGCCATCATGAACACGACGATCGCCAACGCGACACTCATGTCCTGCCTCGCGCCGGTCTGGGTGGCGCTGCTCTCGGGTGCGTTCATTGGCGAAAAGGTCGGCAGGACGGTCTTCATCGGACTGGGTCTGTGCCTGCTCGGTGCGGCCTGTCTCATCGGGGAAAGCATGACCGTCGCGCCGGAGCGGCTGTGGGGCGACATCTACGGCGTCATCACGTCACTGTTCTTCGGGCTGTATTTCCTCGCCATTCGTGTCGCCCGCCGCAGCGCAAAGGCTGGCACGGTGACGTTCCGCTCAACTTTCATCACGGCCAGCGTCCTGCTCGTCATTGCGCTCATTTCCGGCAATTCCTTCGTGCCACAAACCGCGACGGGCGTGGCAGCGCTTCTGGCGCTGGGCTTCATCAGCCATGCCGGTGGGCAAGGGCTGCTCGCCATCGCGCTGGGCGTGCTGTCGGCGGCGTTTTCATCCCTCGTCATCTTCATCGAGGCACTGGCTGCCGCCATTTTCGCCTGGCTCGTTTTCGCCGAAATCCTCACGCTGGTTCAGGCGGGTGGCGGGTTGCTCATCCTTGCCGGGATCTGGATAGCGCGACCCCGTCCGGTTGCTACGCAGGGATAAGCCGTTCCTTTCCGTTGACACGATTTCCCTTTGGCGTAAGCCTTCGATCATGCTGTTGCGCGTCTTCCTTTCGGCCTTTTTCCTCTTCGCTGCGGGCGCGATGACCGCCCCCGCGCAGGCCGATTTGCGCATCTGCAACGATACGTCCGAGATGGTCGGCGTTGCCGTTGGCTATCGCACCGATGTGACGTGGATCACCGAAGGCTGGTGGCGCATTCCCGGCGAGACATGCGCCGTTGTCATCGAAGGCGACCTGACCTCCCGCTACATCTATCTCAACGCCGAGGATGCTTCGGGCCGCGAAAGATGGTTGGGGCGCGTTTTCATGTGTACCTCGCCCAAAGAGTTCAAGATTACCGGGCTGCAGGACTGTTTTGCCCGTGGGTATGACCGCACCGGCTTTTTCGAGGTCGATACCGGCCAACAGACCAGCTGGCAGGTGCGCCTGTCCGACATTGGCAACAGCCGCACATCGGACAACCGCGACGATGCGGTGCGCCCAGACAATAACACCGATACACCGGCACAGTCCGCCGGTGCCTCGCAACCGGAAACGAACTGAACCCGATGAACCGCACCCGCCGCGTCAAAATTCTGGCCACTCTCGGCCCGTCCTCCAACACACCGGAAATGATCGAGAAGCTGGCCGTCGCCGGGGCAGACGTTTTCCGCATCAACATGAGCCACGCATCCCACGACGTGATGCGCGAGACGGTCGCCGCCATCCGCGGTGTGGAGGAAAAACTCGGATATCCCATCGGCATCATGGCCGACCTGCAAGGGCCGAAACACCGGCTGGGCAAATTCGAGGGCGGTGAATTGACGGTGAAGCCCGGCGACATGATCACCTTCGATTCCGACCCCACCCCCGGCAATGCCAAGCGGGTTCATCTGCCCCACCCCGAAATCCTCGATGCCATGCAGAAGGGCCACCGGATGCTCGTCAACGATGGCAAGGTCGCGCTGACCGTCACGAAGGTCGGCAAGGGTTTTGCTACCGCGCGGGTCGAATCCGGCACGTGGTTGGCCGACAAGAAGGGCGTGAACCTGCCCGATTCCGAACTGGCTTCCGGTGCGTTGACGAAGAAGGATTTGGCCGACCTCGACGCAGTGCTGGAAGCACAAGTCGACTGGGTCGCGCTCTCATTCATTCAGCGCCCCGACGATCTGGCCGAAGCCCGCAAGATCGTCGGCAACCGTGTCGGTTTGCTCGCCAAGATCGAAAAACCGCAGGCCGTCGAGCGTCTCGACGAAATCATCGACATGGCTGACGCGATCATGGTTGCCCGTGGCGACCTTGGCGTGGAAATGCCGCTGGAACTGGTGCCGTCCATCCAAAAGAAGATGGTCCGCAAATGTCGCCGCGCGGGAACGCCGGTCGTTGTGGCAACGCAGATGCTGGAAAGCATGATCCATGCCCCGGTGCCCACGCGCGCGGAAGTCTCCGATGTCGCCAACGCCGTCTATGAAGGGGCCGACGCAGTCATGTTGTCGGCAGAGTCGGCGGCGGGTGATTATCCCGAAGAAGCGGTCGCCACGATGAACTCGATTGCCGAGGCGATCGAGAAGGACAAGGGCTATCTCGACGTGGTGGCCGCCCAGCGCCCCGAGGCCGAAGCCACCGCCGCCGACGCGATTTGCTTTGCCGCCAACGAGATTGCCTCGACGCTCGATTTGAAAGCAGTCGTTTGCTTCACCGCGTCCGGTTCCACCGCCCTGCGGATGGCACGCACACGCCCTGCGACGCCCATTCTCGCGCTTTCCCCTGTGCCAGCCACCGCGCGGCGATTGACGATGCTATGGGGCACCAAATGCGTCACCACGCCGGAAGCGAGCGAGTTGAAGGAAGTGGTCGACAAGGCCTGTCGCCGCGCGGCGGACGAGGATATGGCCGCCCCCGGCGACCGCATCATCATCATCTGCGGCGTGCCGCTGAAGACGACCGGCTCCACCAACATGCTGCGGATCGCGTATGTCGATTCGGACGGCCAGGGTGCAAAAGCGAATTAGGGTGCGAAGGCCAACTAACGGCCTTTTGCAACTTCGAGAATCTTCTCGACGGCGAGATCGGTCGCCACATAGTCCGGCTTGTGCCCGACCCCCGGCAGAACGATAAGTTCCGCATCGGCAATCGCCTGCTCCAGCCCGACTGAGTGGATGCTGGGCGCAACGATGTCGTCCTTGTCGCCGGTGATGACGACCACCGGCTTGTCGATCTCGCTGTAGCGCATTGCGAAACCGGTCACGAAATCGTTCAGACCCGCTACATCCGCCGCGTTGGCCGCAAAGCTGCGTGGCCTCAGGATCAGCGGCACGGCGGCCTGTTCGACATAGGTTTCGGGCGCGGGGTTCGGGTCGAATGTCGCCTCGATACCGGCTTTCAGAGACCGTAACCCGACCGGCAGCACGAGCGTGTTCACGAACAGGCCTCCAATGACCGGCATTGCCGCCAGATCATAATACCACGTCACACCACCGGGCCACGGATGGGTGGCAGGAGCGAGAAACACGAGACCGGAAACCCGTTCGGGATAAAGAACGCCGAAAGCGGCAACGGATGCCGCACCAAGGGAATGACCGACCAGCACAGCCTGCTCGATGCCCAGCGCATCCATCAGTGCCAGATACCGCGCCGCCTGTTTGGCCGGATCATCCGCGCCGGCACGTTCGGAATATCCATAGCCGGGCCGGTCGATAAACAGCGCGCGCGCCTTGCCCTCAATCGCCTCGGCAAAGGCACCGTGTTGATCGAGCAGGCTGCCGGACGCGCCGTGGATGAACAGAATGGTCGGCTGATCAGCGCTGGCGGCTGGAATGTCGACGTAATGGGTGCGCGTGCCCTCGGGGCCGGAAAATTCGCCGACCGGCGGGTATGCCTGCTCCAGCCGCGCGACCTCGATCCGCGTCCAGACAAACAGGCCTAGCCCGACGACCAGCAGCAGAACGACGATTGCGAGAAAAATCTTCAAGGAACACTTCTTTGGAAAAACCGGGAGCGGGTTGCCCGCCTTATGGCATCAGGCGTGACGCAGCAACGCTGCTGTGCGCATGCCGGTTTCGCAACGGTGCATCAGATACCGCGACCGGCGAGATCCTCTTCCAGATCGAGCACCGCCTTCTGCGCCCCTTCCATCGCCGGATACACGTTCAAAGCCCGATACCACGCTTCCAGCGCCGCTTCCTTGCGCCCAAGCTGCTGCAGAATCGCACCGAGCCCCGCCAGCGCGCCGTAGTGACGCGGCTCAAGCGCGAGCGTGCGCTCGATGTCGGCGATGGATTTGTCGAAATTCCGCATGGCGTAATGCAGCGTCGCCCGCTGGTTCCAGCCCTCGGCGTAGTCAGGCCGCAAGGTTACGACCTGATCGAGCAGGTCCAGCGCTACCGCATAGTCTTTCTTGGAGGATGCCCCCCGCGCCCAATGGGTCAGCAGGTCGACGCTGCGGCTGTCGGATGCCTGCCATTTCTGCCAGATTTGCGCGGAAATGCGTTCTGCCCGCCGCTTGTCGCCAGTGCGTTTCAACTGGTCGAACAGGCCGTCGAGATCGTCGGCAAGCTCGAAAACAGGTTTCGCTGGCGGCAGTTGAGTTGGCTGGGGCGAGGGTACGGGGATAATCTCGATATCGAGATCGGGCGAAGCACCGCGCAAGGCCTCTTCGATCGCGCGACGCGCCTTGTCTTTCAAAGCATCGGTGCTGGTGTCGTTCGTATCCCGTGTCCGCAGTTCGCCATTGTCCGACCCACGGTCCTGCGCTTGTAGGCCATTATCCACCCGATTCTCGTATGGCAGATTTTTGAGCGGAGCCGTGTCGACGCCCGGCAGCGCCTCGCTGGCCTGCACGGGCGCGATGCTCGAAGCGGACAGGAACAGGGCGGACAGGAGAACACGATAAAGCATGGGGTGAAGCGTGCCCGCTTCACCCCATGCTAGTCAATTCATCGATGCGTGACTGCGCGATAGAGCCGCAGCTCTACCCAGCTTAACCCTGGCGGGCTTTGAAGCGTGGGTTCACCTTGTTGATGATATACACCCGGCCCTTGCGGCGCACGAGGCGATTGGCGCGGTGGCGGCCTTTCAGGCTGCGAAGCGAATTTCTGACTTTCATGGCACTGGTCCGTCTCAAAACAAACGCGCCACCACGAAAATGCAGGGCGCGCGAAATATCTGTTGGTTAGCTAGGGCGGCGGCGCTCGCGTGTCAACAAATGTCGCAGCCGTTCCCGCACCTTTGACCTCCACACACCTATGGCTTTATTGCATCGTCCACGCACACGCCATTCAATACCTAACAGGAGCCTCCCATGCAGAACTGGAACGCGTTGCGTCTGGCACGCGAAGCCCTGCGCGGCGGCAAGGGTTGGGAGAAGCAGTGGTCCTCGCCGGAACCGAAGAAGCAATACGATGTCATCATCGTCGGCGCGGGCGGGCATGGCCTCGGCACGGCATACTATCTGGCCAAGGAACACGGCATCAGAAATATCGCTGTGCTGGAAAAAGGCTGGCTGGGCGGCGGCAACACGGGCCGCAACACCACGATCATCCGCTCGAACTACCTCTACGACGAATCGGCGGGCCTCTATAACCACTCCCTGAAACTGTGGGAGGGGCTTTCTCAGGAACTCGACTACAACATCATGTTCTCCCAGCGCGGCGTGATGATGCTGGCGCACAATGTCCACGATGTGCAATCCGCCAAGCGCCACGTCCACGCGAACCGGCTGAATGGCGTTGACAACGCATGGCTGACGCCGCGCGAGGCGAAAGAATACTGCCCGCCGCTTAACATCTCGAAATCCGCCCGCTATCCCGTCATGGGGGCGGCGCTGCAGCGCAAGGGTGGCACGGCGCGGCACGATGCTGTTGCGTGGGGCTATGCCCGCAAGGCCTCCGCAATGGGCGTCGACATCATCCAGAATTGCGAAGTCACCGGCATCGACCGCGCACCCTCCGGCGAAGTGACGGGCGTGCAGACCAGCAAAGGGCCGATCGGCGCGAAACAGGTCGGCATCGTCGCAGCGGGGCATACCTCCGTGTTGATGGAAATGGCTGGCGTCCGCATGCCGCTGGAAAGCTATCCGCTACAGGCGCTGGTGTCCGAACCGGTCAAGCCCTGCTTCCCCTGCGTCGTCATGTCGAACGCCGTCCATGCCTACATTTCGCAGTCCGACAAGGGCGAACTGGTGATCGGCGCGGGCACGGACCAGTATCTGAGCTACAGCCAGACCGGTAGCATGCACATCCTCCAGCACACGCTGGACGCGATCTGCGAATTGTATCCCATGTTCAGCCGCATGAAGATGCTGCGCACATGGGGCGGCATCGTGGACGTAACCCCCGACCGTTCGCCGATTCTGAGCAAGACGCCGGTGAAGAATCTCTACGTCAACTGCGGCTGGGGCACGGGTGGCTTCAAGGCGACCCCGGGTTCGGCGCATGTGTTTGCTCACACGATTGCCAAGGACGAGCCGCACCCGATCAACGCGGGATTTTCGTTGGACAGGTTCAGGACGGGGCGGTTGATCGACGAGGCGGCTGCGGCGGCGGTGGCGCATTGAGGAATGATCGTATCGTTTTCGGACAAACGATTGGAACAACTTGCAATAGGCAATGTGCCGAAGCGCTTTCCAGCAGAATTAGTCAGACGCACGCGTATGATGTTAATTGCATTGGATGACGCCGCTGAACTCAACGACCTCCGCAGTACCGGCAGGCAATAGGCTGGAAGCGTTGAAGGCCGACCGAAACGGTCAACATTCGATGCGGGTAAATGCTCAGTGGCGGTTATGCTTCTGTGGACCGCGAACGGACCAGCACACGTCGAACTCGTCGATTATCACTAGGAAGGAAAACTTCTATGTCATTGGTAAAGCACGATATTCATCCAGGTGAGATGATTGTGAACTCTACCTGAAGCCATCGGGCTTGAGCACAAACGAATTGGCAGCAGCGTTGCACGTTGGAGAAGAACGGATAATCGATCTCGTTTCCGGCTGGACCGATATGGATGTTGAATTTGGCTTTCCGCCTGTCCGCGCGTTACTGGGCGACGCCGGCGATTTTTGGATGAGAATGCAGATCAATTATGATGCGGAAATGGGCAAGCCGGAAGTGGTGAAGGAACTCGACACCATCATACCCTACCCACACGACGACGTGTCGGATGCTGCCTGATGCTCCTGATCCATTGCCCCTACTGCAAGTCCGACCTGCCGGAACTGGAATTCACCAACGCGGGTGAGGCCCACCTTGTGCGTCCGACCGATATGGCGACCATGTCCGACCACGATTTCGAGGTCTACTTCTTCGTACGGGGCAACCCGAAGGGCGTGAATCTGGAGCGCTGGCGCCATGCCCACGGCTGCAACCGCTTCTTCAACGCCATCCGTGATACCGTGACGGACCGGTTTCTCAAGGTCTATCCGTCCGGCGAGCCGCGCCCGTCCGATGCCGAGGTGAAGGCGCTGCTCGATGCGGAGCCTGAGGGCCGGAAAGATGGCGGTGCTATCGTCGGCACCAACGACGTCAATGAGGTGGCATCGTGAGGTTTCACTGCGCTACTCGCTCCTACCCGTCATCTTCGGGCCCCGTCCTTGGGGATCCGGCGCTTCTCCGCGCACACTGGTCTTCGCGTCTCGCATTCCGGATCCTCGGCACAGTGGCCGAGGATGACGACGTTTTGGGTAAAGGTCTGAGACAATGAACTCCAATCTCAATAACCCCTACCGCGTCACACGTGGCTCGCTCACCCGTTCCAAGCCGCTCGAATTCTCCTTTGACGGTCGAACCTACGAAGGCCTCGAAGGCGACACGCTGGCATCCGCCCTGCTCGCCAACGGCGTTCACCTCGTCGGGCGCTCGTTCAAATATCATCGCCCGCGCGGAATCCTGTCCGCCGGTGTGGAAGAGCCCAACGCCTTGGTCGGCATTTCGCGCGGCAATGCCCGCACCGTCCCCAACGTCCGCGCCACGGTTCAAGAATTGTATGACGGGCTAACCGCTACTTCCCAGAACGCATGGCCGAGCCTGAATTTCGATGTAGGCGCGGTCAACGATGTCCTGTCGCCGGTCTTCTCTGCCGGTTTTTACTACAAGACCTTCAAATGGCCCGCCAAAGCGTGGGACCATCTTTACGAACCCATCATCCGCCGCGCGGCAGGCCTTGGCGAAGCGCCCACCGAAGCTGACCCCGACCGCTACACCAACCGCTTCGCCCATTGCGAAGTGCTGGTGGTCGGCGGCGGCGCGGCTGGTCTGGTTGCGGCGCAAACGGCGGCGAAGGCGGGCAAGAGCGTCATTCTGTGCGACGAAAGCCCGGCCTTCGGCGGCTGGATGCTATCGGACAGCGACGCGCGCATCGACGGGCAGAGCGGCCCCGAATGGGCGGCAAGCGTGGTCGCAGACCTCAAACGCCTGGCAAACGTCACTCTCCTGCCCCGCACCACGGGCTTCGGCTATTTCCAGCAGAACATGGTGGCACTGGCCGAACGCATTACCGAACATATGGCGCAGCCGGACCTCGACCTACCCCGCGAGCGGCTTTGGCAGGTGCGGGCCGGTGAAGTCGTCATTGCCCAAGGCGGCATCGAGCGCCCACTGGTCTTCCCCGGCAACGACCGTCCCGGCGTGATGCTGGCAGGCGCTGCGCAGACCTACCTCAACAAATACGGGGTCGCGGTCGGCCACACGGTCGGCGTGTTCACCGCGTGCGACACGGCTTATGCTGCGGCGTTCGATTTGTGCGAAGCGGGTAGCGAGGTGGCCGTGATCGTGGACCACCGCGATAGCGTCGATGCTGACTTGCTCGCTCAGGCGAAAGACCTCGGCATCCGTGTCGTCACCGGCGCATCCGTCGCCCGCGTGGACGGCCATCTGCGGGTCTCCGGCATCCGCATTAAGCCGCACAAAGGCGGCAAAGGCGAGGATATCGAATGCGATGCCCTGCTCATGGCCGGCGGTTGGACACCGTCGCTTCATCTTTACAGCCAGTCGCGCGGCAAGCCCGCATGGAACGCGGAGACCGAGCGCTTCCTGCCCGGCGTCAATCCGCAAAACAACCGCTCCATCGGTTTGTGCAACGGCGCCGACACGCTGGCGCAGGTCTTTGCCGAAGCCTCCAACGGCAGCTATACGCCAACAATCGAGGACGATGTTTCGACAGCTGGCGGCATGATCGGCACCTGCGCGACAGCAGGGCCGGACGCCAAGTCCAAAGCCTTCGTGGACTACCAGAACGACGTCACATCGAAGGACATCCGGCAGGCCGTGCGCGAGGGTATGCATTCCATCGAGCACGTCAAACGCTACACAACCAACGGAATGGCGACCGATCAGGGCAAGTTGTCCAACATGCACGGGCTGGCCATCGCCGCCGACATGCTGGGCAAACAGGTGCCCGAAGTCGGCCTCACAACCTTCCGCGCGCCTTACACCCCGACAACCTTCGGGGCGCTGGTTGCGAACTCGAAAGGTCCGTTGTTCGATCCTGAACGTCGCACACCGATCGACTGGATGGGCCGAGGAGAATGGCGCGGTCTTCGAGCCGGTCTCCCATTGGCGGCGCGCGTGGTATTTCCCGCAAGCGGGCGAGGACATGCACGCGGCTGTCGCCCGCGAATGCGCCACGGTGCGTGAGGTGGCGGGCGTGTTTGATGCCTCCACTCTTGGCAAGATCGAGGTCTGCGGGCCGGACGCCGCCGCGCTTCATGGACATCATCTACACCAACGGCTGGGGCGAAGCTGCAACCGGGCCGCGCCAAATACGGCATCATGCTGCGCGAGGACGGGTTCATCTACGACGATGGCGTGGTCGGCAAACTGTCCGACACCCGCTTCCACGTCACCACCACAACCGGCGGTGCGCCGCGCGTGATGGTGCATATGGAAGACTATCTCCAGACCGAGTTTCCAGCATCTCGACGTGTCGCTCACCTCCACTACCGAGCAATGGGCGACCATCGCGGTGCAGGGGCCGCGTGCCCGCGAATCATCGCACCGCTGGTTCAGTGGCGCGGATATTTCGGGCGAGAAGTTTCCGCACATGTCAGTGGTCGAGTGCGACGTCTGCGGCGTCCCTGCCCGCCTGTTCCGCATCTCGTTTACCGGCGAACTGGGTTTCGAGATCAACGTGCCTGCCGACTATGGCCGCTCCGTCTGGGAGCAGGTCTGGGCGCGGGCCGAAAAGCTGGGTGCCTGCGCCTATGGCACCGAAACGATGCACGTCCTGCGTGCCGAGAAGGGTTACATCATCGTCGGCCAGGACACGGACGGCACCGTCACGCCCCACGATGCGGGGCTATCCTGGGCCATCGCCAAATCGAAGCCGGATTTTGTCGGCAAGCGAGGCCTGTTGCGCGATGACCTCGTCAAGCAGGGCCGTCGCCAGCTTGTCGGGTTGAGGACCAAAGATCCGAAGGTCGTGCTGGAGGAAGGCGCGCAGATTGTCGCTGACCCGAACCAGCCGATCCCGATGAAGATGCTCGGTTTCGTCACCTCGTCCTACTGGTCGCCATCACTGGACAAATCCATCGCAATGGCGCTGATCGAAGGCGGGTTCGACCGGATGGGCGAGACGTTGCACGTGCCGATGGTGGACGAGACGATCGAGGTGGAAGTGACCGGCCCGGTCTTCTACGACCCTTCCAACGACCGCCTGAACGGGGAGACATCGAATGGCTAAAGCAGCCCGCCTGTTGCCCAACGAGGGCCACGATTACGCCGCCACCGGTGTCGCCATCGCCCCCTGCCCGCCCGCCACGCGCACCACCCTGCGCGGCACGCCGAAAGCCTATGCCAAAACGCTGGGCTTCGCTTTGCCTACCACAATCGGCACTTTTACGTCCGACAAGGCGCATCACGCGCTGATGCTCGGGCCGGATGAATGGATGGTGATCGACGGCAAGGCAGGCGTGGTTCCAATGCCAAAGGCGCTGCCGAAAGCCTATACCATCGTGGAAATTTCCCATCGCAACACGGGTTGGACGCTCACGGGTGCGAACGCTACCAACGCCCTCGCTGTCGGTTGCCCCCGCGACTTGCGGGACGAAGCCTTTCCCGTCGGTGCCTGTGCCCGCACCGTGTTCGGCAAGGCGGAGATCCTGCTCATGCGAACCGGCAAGCAGGCGTGGCGCGTGGAATGCTGGCGCTCGTTTGCGCCGTATGTCTTTACGCTGCTGAAAGACGGCGCGCGCGACGCGAGCCTGTAAACGCGGCCTTGTAAGCGCCATACGGAGCGGATTAGGGAAAGGCCGTCCCTCCCGCCACCCCAAGACGCAGATCCTTGCCACCTTCCAGCAAATCTATCGCCAGACGCGCCGTCTTCTATATCGGCGGTTACGACCCGAAATCGGCCGGGGCGTTTTTCGCCAGGCTGGATCGGGAAACCACACGGTTTTCCGGGTTGTGGGGCGTGAATGCCGGAGCCAAGGGCAAGATTTCGGAAACGCAGCACCTCGCCAGACGCGCCTATCATGCAAAAGGTGTGGGTTGGTCGTGCGAGACCGATTTTAACTTCGTCGCGCTGGACGACATCGTGCTGACGGATTTTGCCCGCCCAGTCCACAAGCGGCTCGGACGCTACATGGTAACCGCATCAGATTATGTGCTGACCGGCACGGCCTTCGCCTTCTTTCGCCATGCCTGGCGTTTCGCGCTCTACTTTCTCTACCCCCTTTTTATGTTGATTCTGGCAACTCTCGTTGCGTTTACGGCAGGCTGGCTCGTGGCTATGTCCCGCGAAAGTTTGATTATCGGAACGCTGGCGGGTGCGGTTGCCGCCATTGCAGTCTTTTGGGCCGCAACCCGCTTCCTGTTCCCGCGAACCTATGTGTTGCACCTCATGGACCTGTGGTCGTTCAGCCGCGACTTCGTGCATCGGTCGCGTGCGGATATCGATGTAAAGCTTGATCGTGTGGCTCAAACCGCCGCCAAGGCGGCGCGGAGCGGTACTTACGACGAGATTATCTTCATAGGCCATTCCACCGGTGGCGGCCTTATCCTGTCGCTGGCCGCCCGCACGCGAAACCGGCTCGGCGACACACACCATGCGTCTTCGCTGGTTATCCTCACGGTCGGCTCCACCGCGTTGAAGATCGGCCTGCACCCTGGAGCCGGTTGGTTCCGCAAAGAGGTTGCCGCCCTCACTGCCGACCCGGCATGGGACTGGTCGGAATTTCAGGCGCTGCCGGACATCATCAATTTCTACAAAACGGACCCTGCCGCACTCATGGGTGCAGGCGGGCACGGTAAGCCGGTCGTCAACGCTGTGCGGATGAAGGCGATGGTGGACCCGGCGACCTATAAGCGCATGAAGGGCAATTTCTTCCGGATGCACTATCAATTCGTCTTCGGAAATTCCAAGCGATACTGGTACGATTTCCCCGCCATCTGCTTCGGCCCCGCGCCACTTATGGACCGGGCGAACAACCGTTCCGCCTTCGCCGAATCCCTGTTTCCGGAGACTTCATGAGTATCGAACTGGCAGGATTTACCTGGCTCGCCATGCTGGCTGGTTGGCTGGCAATCCGCTGGCCCCACCGGCGGCGCGCAAAGCGTATGGGCGTCGCGGTGGACCGCAAGTCGCTGGAAGAGCGCCTGTTGCTTGGCGGCACCATCGTCGGACTGGTGGCGCTGCCCATAATTTTCTTTCTCACACAGTGGCCGCAGAGCGCGACCTACACGCTACATCCGCTGCAATACGCTGCGGGCGTTCTCGCCGCGCTCGGTTTCCTGTGGCTGTTCCGCGCCAGCCACAAGCAACTCGCGCGCAACTGGTCGGTGTCTCTCGAGCTGCGCGACGACCATGAACTGGTGACGGAAGGGCTGTACCGCCATATCCGCCACCCGATGTACGCCTCGTTCTGGCTGTGGGGCATCGCGCAGGCTTTGCTGGTGCCGAACTGGATTGCCGGTCTTGCCGGTCTCACGTCTGTCGCGCTGCTTTACGCCCTGCGCATCGGCAAGGAAGAGGCGATGTTGCGTGCCCATTTTGGCGCTCAATACGACGCCTATTGCGCCCGCACCCCTCGCGTCGTGCCAAGCCCGTGGCGGGCGTGAATCATATCGGCAACGGCCCTGCGGTTTCTTTTTACCCACCGTCGTTTTCCGGTTGTATGCCGGTCGGCAGCGCATTTAAGACTGCTACGCACCGCTCGTAAAACCTGCTGAAATGCCATTCATCCGTCTTCTGTCCTCTGCCGCCGTCGCGATTTTGCTGATCGCTGCATCGGGCTGTTCGCGGTCGGGTGTCGAAACGACGAATGCCACGGAGCAAACGCTCCCACAATCAACGGCCCAAGTGTTTCTGCTGCGCGGGGGCGGGGGCGGCGTTTTTTCCCGTGGTATGGACGAGATTGGCGCGCAACTTACTGAGGCGGGCATCGAGAATACGGTCGTTGGGCACCGGGACTGGGACACAGCGCTGGATGCGATTATCGCGTCAACAAAAGAGAACCGCAAAACGCCCGTCATTCTCATCGGCCACTCTCTTGGCGCCAACAGAGCCGTCGATATCGCGACCGCATTGCAGGGCCACCGCGTGCGCGTCGATTTTCTCGTGACGTTTGCCGCCACAAAACAGAACGTCATTCCACGCAATGTCCGACGATCGACGAACTACTACTTCAGTGCCGATGGCTGGGGCGAGTCTGTCAAGGCCGGTCTGGGCTTTCGCGGACGGTTGAACAATGTCGATGTATCGGTGCGCGAGGGCATCAACCATTTCAACGTGGACAAGACCGACCGCTACCAGACGCAGGTCATCGATAATATCAAACGGATTTTTGCGAGACGCTGACGGCGGCGTACCGTTGGCGAGCCGCTAGCTTTGCAGCCGTGTGAATTCTGCCAGCGCGACTGTCGCCGCAACACCCGCGTTGATACTTTCCACACCGCGCCGTCCGCCGGGGATACGCACCAGCGCATCGCAGAACTTGCGCGTTTTAGGCCGCAGCCCCTCGCCTTCCGCGCCGATGACGAACGCGGCACGCTTGCCGAAATCCGTCTGCGCCAATGTCGCTTCGCCGCGCTCATCGAGGCCGTAAACCCAAAACCCGTTCGCCTTAAGCGCCTCCAGCGCCTGTGCCAGATTGGCGACGGTGAACACGCGCACGAACTCGGCTCCGCCCACCGCGTAACGAACGACGGTGGGGGAAAGATCGGCGGAGCGGTTCTTCATCACCACCACGCCGGTCGCGCCAAAGAAGGCGGCACCGCGAATGATGGTGGCGAGGTTCTGCGGGTTGGAAATCTGGTCGCACACGAGCACGATCCCGTCTTCGTCCAGCGCCTTCAAATCGCGGTCACCGAGCGGCACGCGGGGCTTGGAAAAGGCCAGCACCCCCTGGTGCTTGTCGTCTTCGGTGAACTCGCCCAGCTTGCGAAACGCGGGCCATTCCATGTGTTCGACGGGCACCTTGTGCTCGCGCGCCAGCTTGAGAAACTCGTCGTGGTATTCCTCTTGCCCGGCCGTTACCAGTTTCTCCACATCACCGGGGCGTGCGAGAAACAGCGCACGGACGGAGTGTTTACCGAAGATTTTCTCAGGGCGCGCCATCAGCCGGTCAGACGCGCTTGAGGTAGGTCGATTCGGCCGTATCGACGGCGATCCGGTCCCCGTCCTTGATGAAGTCCGGCACCATGATCTTCACGCCGTTGTCGAGCGTGGCGGGCTTGTAGGAAGATGTCGCAGTCGCGCCCTTCATGGCCGGAGCCGTTTCCACCACGTCCGCCTCGATCTGCGATGGCAGGGCGACGGACATGGGCTTGTCCTCATAAGTTTCGATCTGCACTTCCATCCCGTCCGTCAGATAGGCGGACTGATCGCCCAGCATCTCTGCCTCGATTGGCGTCTGCTCGTAGCTTTCCGAATCCATGAAAATGAATTGCTCGCCTTCCTGATACAGAAAGGTTGCCGGACGCTGTTCGAGCCGCACCTTCTCCACGCTTTCGGACGCACGGAAACGCTCGTTCAGTTTTGTGCCGGACACCACGTCCTTGAGTTCGCACTGTGCGTAAGCGCCGGACTTGCCGGTGGATGCCGCCTGATACTTCACGACGCGCCAGATGCGGTCCTTGTGCTCGATCATGTGACCGGGGCGCAGGGAATTGCCTTGAACTTTCATATCAGCGCTTTCATGGCGTGGCTTTCACGGCGGCTTCGCCCGGGCGTGGCCTGAAAGCAGCTTTGGTGTGGTGGGCGATACTGGGATTGAACCAGTGACCCCCTCGATGTCAACGAGGTGCTCTCCCGCTGAGCTAATCGCCCGTCACAAAGGAACGGTGCGGAGGCAAGCGCCACCGCTGTTCGGGATGGCGCGGATACACCACGCGCGGTTCATCAGGTCAAGAATAGTTTGCGGGAAACCGTCCCCAACAAGCTGGCTTATGCGGCCAGCATCTTCTCCACCTCGTTGACGAGGTCGCGCAGGTGGAACGGCTTCGACAGCACCTTGGCATTTTCCGGCGCATTGGATTCCGGGTTCAAGGCGACGGCAGCAAAGCCGGTGATGAACATGACCTTCAGGTCCGGGTCGAGTTCAGTTGCGCGGCGGGCCAGTTCGATACCGTCCATCTCCGGCATAACGATATCGGTCAGCAGCAGGGTAAACGGCTCTTCGCGCAGGCGCTCGTAGGCGCTCGCTCCGTTGTCATAGGAAATGACCTCATAGCCTGCATTCACCAGAGCCTTTGCGAGAAAGCGGCGCATGTCATTGTCGTCTTCAGCGAGCAGGATCTTGTTCATCTGTGCGTTGGAACCTTTGTTTCGTCGCCCCTCGGGCGCAATTTCTCGTGGGTTCAGTCAAATAGCAAGCCGGTAAAGATGGGCCTAACAGGAAGCTGATCGGTGCGCGCGGTTCTTGCCACTCGACAGGGTGCAAGCCCGATGGCACCTTTGTGCCGCATGAGCCAGACCACCCTTCCCCTGCTGCCACGGGTGCATCCCGATTTCGCCGATCCGTCGAGACCGGCCTTTTCGATTGCCGCCCCCGCGCAACAGCGCGTCCCCTATGTTTTCAACTCCCCCCATTCCGGCACGGTCTATCCGCAAGCCTTCCGCGATTCGTCCCGTCTTCCGCCGCTGGAATTGCGCCGGTCGGAGGATGTGGCGGTGGATGAACTGTTCGCCGATGTCATCGGCCTGGGAGCGCCCATGTTGCGGGCGCATTTTCCACGGGCATGGCTCGACGTGAACCGCGAACCGTTCGAGCTGGACCCCAAACTGTTCGATGAACGCCTACCGCACCACGCCAATACGACATCCTTGCGCGTGGCCGGTGGGCTTGGAACCGTACCGCGCCTCGTTGCCGAGAACATGCCGATCTACGCTCGCAAACCAACTCTGGCGGAGGCCTTGCTGCGGATCGAGACCGTCTATCGCCCCTACCATGACGCCCTGCGCCGCCTGATGGGCGATACAGTGATGATGTTCGGCCACGCCGTCCTGATCGATTGCCACTCCATGCCGAGCCATGCGGGTAATGATGCTGATATCGGGCGGGACCGTCATGACATCATTGTCGGAGACCGCTACGGCACGGCATGCAACGGTGCGGTGGTGCGGGAACTCATGCGCTGTTTCAGCGATCTGGGTTATTCTGTCGCCCGCAACAAACCCTACGCCGGAGGCTTCATAACCGAACATTACGGCCGCCCTGCCAAGGGGCTTCATGCGGTACAGCTGGAATTCAACCGCGCGCTGTATCTGGACGAGGAGAGACTGGTGCCCAACAGCCATTTCACGCAACTGAAAGCCGACATCCGCTCCGTCATGGCGCGTGTTCTATCCGTCCCCGATAGTGACTTTGCCTCGCTTCCACTGGCTGCCGAATGAGCGTCTCCGCCAAGCAAATCGAGCAGGTTCTCAACGATGCCTGCGATGCCGCCGCCCGCGAGACCCTGCCGCGGTTTCGCGCAGGCGCAGGCATCGAGAACAAGCTGAACGAGGGCTTCGACCCGGTCACGGAAGCCGACAAGGGGGCCGAACGGGCCATCCGAAAGATCATCGAGGCGGCCTTTCCCGACCACGGCATCGAGGGTGAGGAATACGGCATGGTACGCGAAGCCGCGCGCTACCGTTGGATCATAGACCCAATCGATGGCACCCGCGCGTTCATATCCGGCCTGCCGGTATGGGGCACCTTGATCGGCCTTTACGAGAACGGCGTTCCGGTGGCCGGCATCATGGACCAGCCCTTCACCGGCGAGCGATGCATGGCCTTACCGGGCGAACGCACCCGGTTCCGGAGCCGCTTTCAGTCCTGGGCTGATGCCCAAACGTCGCAAACGTCAGCGCCTGCCGATGCAACGCTCATGACGACCATGCCCGAATTGCTGGACGGACCGTCCGACCGCCATTGGATAGCCATGAAGGACGAAGCGCGCCTCGTGCGCTATGGCTGCGACTGCTACGCCTTTATGATGCTGGCCTGCGGACATGTGGACATCGTCATCGAAACCGGGGTTCAGTCCTACGATGTGGCAGGGCTGATACCTTTCGTTCGACAAGCGGGAGGCTGCTTCACAAGTTGGGACGGTGGAGACCCGTCGCGCGGCGGTCAGGTTGTGGCGACTGCCAATCCCGAACTTCACGAGGCGGTTCTCAAACACCTCAAGCGCTAATCGCTACCCGGCACAAAAGCGTCGAACGCGGCCCAGAATTGCTGGCGGACCCTATCGCGTTCCTGCAAGATTTCATGGCGCGCCCCGTCGATGGTCACGAAACCGCCGGTCCGCATGCGCTGCGCGTAATCCTCGTTGACCGAAACATCGACCACCTCGTCGCTGCCTGCCAAAATCATCAGGTTCGGAATTGAGATCGCTTGGGAATAATTGCGTTGGCGCACCTGCTGCATGGCACGGCAGGCGGCAAACAGCCACGATATCGTCGGGGCGCCGATGGCCAAATCTTCCCGCTCCGCAATAATGCCGCGATTGCGCGCGAACCGTCCCTCGTCCGAAGTCAGGCGGTTGCGCTCGAACAGGGCCGCCGTCTTCGTGCGCCAGGCGCCGAAAGACACCTGTCCCAAGCCGATGAAACTCAGAAACCCAAGGACGCGCTGTAAGGTCGATTGCTTGAACGGCAGGCCCGTCAACGACAGCAAAGGCGCGAGCAGCACCATGCGCGATATGCGGTTGCCCAAGGCAGGTGCAGCCCGAAGTGCCACGAGACTGCCGGCCGAATGGGCGAGGATGAAGAATGGCGGGCGACATTCCGGCAACGCGATCGTGTCCAGCACCGTCTGCAAATCGGTCAGATACTGGTCGAAATGGTCCACATGCCCTTTCATGCGATCTGAAATGGCGCGGGCCGATGCACCCTGCCCGCGCCAGTCGAACGCCAACACGCCGAACCCGCGCGCGCGCAGTTCGCCCACCGTCTCGAAATATTTTTCGATGAACTCCGTGCGTCCGTTGAGCAGAATGACAGTGCCCTTGTTGGCGCTGTTCCGCCCATGGGCGTCCCCCTGCCAGCGCGCGGTTCTCAGCCGCATCCCGTCCGGGGTCACCACCCATTCGAGTATCGCACCGGGCGGAACGGGGTTCGTGGATGTGCCAGCCAGAAACGGCGCTTCGGCGGGCACGAATGGGCCATCGTCTGCCCCGGCGTCTGTCTCGGTGGAAATGACGGGTTCGGTCTGGGTGGAAGCTGGGCTCATGGTGTTTGCTAAGACGCGCGTGCGAACGACGCAACACGCAGTTGCACCGCCCCGCGTGTGAACGTCTTGAACGCCAGTAAGACAATCCTAAATTATGGATGCAAACGCCGAAACCGGGTTTGCGCTGTGTCGTGGATGGCAGAACGCCGTTTCGACACCGAATGAAAACTGTATCGCTCGAACAAGAGGTTACTTATCATGCGACACGTCGACTTTTCCCCCCTTTATCGCTCCACCGTCGGCTTCGACCGCCTTTTCTCGCTGCTCGACACTATGGGCCAGCCGGAGCAGGCAGCGCCTGCCTATCCCCCCTACAACATCGAACGCACGGGCGAGAACGCCTACCGCATCTCCATGGCCGTGGCCGGTTTCGGCGAGACCGATCTCGATATCGAAGCCAAGGAACATACCCTGCTCGTGAAAGGCAGCCAGCAAAAGGAAGCCGAAGGTGAGCGCGACATGCTGTTTCGCGGTATCGCAGCGCGCAATTTCGAACGCCGCTTCCAGCTTGCCGACCATGTGGAAGTGCGCTCCGCCCATCTGGAAAACGGTTTGCTGCACATCGACCTCGTGCGCGAGATCCCCGAAGCCATGAAGGCGCGGAAGATTTCTATCGGCACCGACACGAACGATGGTGCCAAGCAGATCGAAGCGAAAGCTGCAAAGAAACAAGCCGCCTGATTTATCCTGGCTTTTAAAGCGGCGGGCGTGCCGGAAACGGCGCGCCCGTTTTCATATGAAAAGCTGTCGGCATTTAGGACAGTCTATCTTACCCATCTTGCATGCGATGACCTGCCGCGATAAACCCGATAGCCGGTTCCCGCTCGTTGCGGTATCCATTCCGGGACATGCTAAACGATTAGACACGGGCCATCCGGCGCCGGGTTGCGGGAGATGACGCCATGACGAACAGCACCTTTGCGCCGCGTAACAGCGCAGGCGGTCTCTACGATCCGTCAAACGAGCATGATGCCTGTGGTTTGGGCTTCGTTGCCAACATCAAAGGCGTCAAGTCCCACAAGATCGTGCAGGACGGCATCCGCATTCTGGAGAACCTCGAACACCGGGGTGCCACCGGCGCGGACCCGCTCATGGGCGATGGCGCGGGTATGCTGGTGCAGATCCCGCACGATTTCTTTTCCGCAGCAGTGGACTTCGACCTTCCACCCGCCGGTGAATACGGCCTCGGCTTTTTCTTCCTGCCGCAGGACGAGGCCATGCAAGAGCGCGCGCAGGCGGTCATCAAGGCAGCTGCCGCAGACGAGGGTTGCCCTGTTTTCGGCTGGCGCAAGGTTCCGGTGGACAATACGAGCTTGAGCCAAGACCCGGAGATCATGGCGTCGGAACCTGTCTCCTGGCAGGCATTCTTCGCACTTGGCGAAAACGAGGCAGGCGATGCGTTCGAGCGGGCGCTGTATGTGGCGCGCCGCGTCATTTCCAACGCATTGATCGACGAACTCGGGCCGTCTCGACACCGTCTATCCGGTCTCCATGTCATCGCGCACCGTCGTCTATAAGGGCATGTTGCTGTCCGACCAGTTGGGCAAGTATTACACCGATCTATCTAACGACACTTTCATTTCCGCCGTCGCGCTCGTTCACCAGCGCTTTTCCACCAACACCTTCCCGTCCTGGCGCTTGGCCCATCCCTATCGGATGGTCGCCCATAATGGAGAGATCAACACCAAGCGCGGCAACGTGAACTGGATGGCGGCCCGTCAGGCCACCCTGTCGTCGCCCGCATTCGGCGACGACATCGCAAAGCTGTGGCCGATTTCTTACGAATACCAGTCCGACACCGCCTGCTTCGACAACGCGCTCGAACTGCTTGTTCAGGGCGGCTATTCGCTGGCCCATGCGATGATGATGCTCATTCCCGAAGCGTGGGCGGGCAACCCGCTGATGGATGAGGAACGCCGCGCGTTTTACGAATACCACGCAGCGCTCATGGAGCCATGGGACGGCCCTGCCGCCGTCGCTTTTACCGATGGTCGCCAGATCGGCGCGACACTGGACCGCAACGGCCTGCGCCCGGCGCGCTATTGCGTTATGGACGACGACACGGTGGTGCTGGCTTCCGAAGCAGGAACGCTGCCGATCGACGAGTCGAAGATCGTCACCAAATGGCGCTTGCAGCCCGGCAAGATGCTGCTGATAGACATGGAAAAAGGCACGATCATCTCGGACGACGAGATTAAGGAACAACTCGCCGCCGAACACCCGTATCGTGCATGGGTCGATGAAACGCAGATCGTGCTGGAAGACCTGCCCGGCCGCAAGGAAAGCCCGCGCCGCATCACCGGCGACGCGTTGCTCGATGGCCAGCAGGCATTCGGCTACACGCAGGAAGACTTGCGCGTGCTGATGACGCCGATGGCCACCACCGGTCAGGAAGCGTTGGGCTCCATGGGCACCGACACGCCCATCGCGGCGATGTCGAACAAGGCCAAGCTGCTCTACAGCTATTTCAAGCAGAACTTCGCGCAGGTCACCAACCCGCCCATCGACCCGATCCGCGAGGAATCGGTCATGTCGCTGGTCTCCTTCATCGGCCCGCGCCCAAACCTGTTCGACTCCAAGCAGGGAGAAGGGCAGCGCGGTGAAGCTGAAAAGCGCCTCGAAGTACGCCAGCCTATTCTGCGTAATTCGGACCTGCTGAAGATCAAGGATATCTCCGATATCGGCGACAACCAGTTCGTTTCCCGCGTGCTGGACACGACCTTCGCGGCGTCCCGTGGTGCGGACGGGTTGAAAGCCGCACTGGAACGCCTCTGCGACAAGGCGGAGCGTGTCGTGCGTGCCGGTGACAACATCATCGTCCTGTCGGACCGTCAGTTCGGGCCGGACCGGATCGCCGCACCTGCCCTGCTGGCCACCGCTGCCGTTCACCACCACCTCATCCGCACAGGTCTGCGGACATCCGTTGGCCTCGTCGTCGAATCCGCCGAACCCCGCGAGGTGCACCATTTCGCAGTGCTGGCCGGTTACGGAGCGGAAGCGATCAACCCCTATCTCGCTTTCGAAACGCTGGCTGAGATGCACGAGCAAGGCCATTTCCCACCGGAAGTCGACCACGAGGAAGTGGTCACCCGCTACATCAAGGCCATCGACAAGGGTCTGCTCAAGGTCATGTCGAAAATGGGTATTTCGACCTATCAATCCTATTGCGGCGCGCAGATTTTCGATGCGGTCGGCCTGTCGAGCGACGTTCATCGCCGCGTATTTCACCGGCACCTCGACGCAGATCGAAGGCGTCGGGCTGGAAGAGATCGCCAAGGAAACCTTCGAGCGCCACCGCGAAGCCTACGGCGACATTCCCGTGCTGCGCCACACCCTCGACATCGGCGGCGACTATGCGCTGCGCGCCCGTGGCGAGGCCCATGCCTGGACGTCGGACGAAGTGGCAAACCTGCAACATGCGGTGCGCGGCAACAGTCAGGAAAAGTACCGTGCCTATGCCGAAAGCATCAACGAACAGTCGGAACGCCTGCTGACCATTCGTGGCCTCTTCCGGCTGCGCGATGCCGATGAGCGTGGAACGACGCTCCGTGCCGCTGGACGAGGTGGAATCCGCCGCCGATATCGTGAAGCGCTTCTCGACCGGCGCCATGTCCTACGGCTCCATCTCGTCGGAAGCCCACACGACACTTGCGCGCGCCATGAACGCCATCGGCGGCAAGTCGAATACCGGCGAGGGCGGCGAGGAGGTCGAGCGTTTCGCCGATGACCGCCGCTCCGCCATCAAGCAGGTCGCGTCGGGCCGCTTCGGTGTGACGACTGAATACCTCGTCAATGCCGACATGATCCAGATCAAGATGGCGCAGGGCGCAAAGCCCGGTGAAGGCGGCCAGCTGCCTGGCCACAAGGTCGATGCCGTCATCGCCAAGGTGCGTCATTCGACGCCGGGCGTCGGCCTCATTTCACCGCCGCCGCACCATGATATCTACTCGATCGAAGATCTGGCGCAGCTCATTTACGACCTGAAGAACGTCAATCCGGCGGCTGGATATTTCGGTCAAGCTGGTCTCCGAAGTCGGCGTCGGCACGGTCGCTGCTGGTGTGGCCAAGGCACGCGCGGATCATGTGACGATTTCCGGCATGGAAGGTGGTACCGGTGCATCTCCGCTTACCTCGATCAAACATTGCGGCTCGCCATGGGAAATGGGGCTGGCCGAAACCCACCAGACCCTGCTGCGCAACAAACTGCGCTCCCGTATTGCCGTGCAGGTCGATGGCGGCTTGCGAACGGGTCGCGACGTCATCGTCGGCGCCTTGCTCGGGGCGGACGAGTTCGGCTTCGCCACTGCGCCGCTGGTCGCGGCAGGTTGCATCATGATGCGCAAGTGCCACCTCAACACCTGCCCCGTCGGTGTCGCCACGCAGGACCCGGTTCTGCGCAAGCGGTTCACAGGTCAACCGGAACACGTCATCAACTACTTCTTCTTCGTCGCTGAGGAGGTGCGCGAGATCATGGCCGAACTCGGCTTCCGCAATTTCGATGAGATGGTTGGCAAGATCGAGGTGCTGGACCGGCAGCAGGCGGTGAAACATTGGAAAGCGAAGGGTCTCGATTTCTCCAAGCTGTTCCACGATCCCGACCATGGGGCCGGATGTCGGCATCCGCCACACCGAGACACAGGACCACCATCTGGAGAGCATTCTCGACCGCACCCTGATCGAGAAGGCACAGCCAGCACTGGAACACCGTGAGCCGGTGCGCATCGACATGCCGATCCACAATTACAACCGTTCCACCGGCGCGATGCTGTCCGGCGAGGTCGCCAAACGCTACGGCCATGCGGGGCTGGACGAGGACACGATCCACATCAAATTCACCGGTACGACGGGTCAGGCCTTCGGCGCATGGGTCGCGCGCGGCGTGACGCTGGAGGTGGAAGGCGAGGCCAACGATTATGTCGGCAAGGGTCTCTCCGGTGGCAAGCTGATCGTCTATCCGCCGAAGGACGCGACGCAGATCGTGCCGGAAAACTCGATCATCGTCGGCAACACGGTGCTCTACGGTGCCATCGAAGGCGAATGCTACTTCCGCGGCGTGGCGGGCGAACGCTTCGGCGTGCGCAACTCGGGTGCGCTGGCCGTCGTCGAAGGTGTGGGCGACCACGGCTGCGAATACATGACCGGCGGCGTCATCGCCGTACTCGGCCAAACTGGGCGCAACTTCGCGGCCGGCATGTCCGGTGGCATCGCCTATGTGCTGGACGAGGAAGGCAACTTCGCCAACCGCTGCAACCTTGCCATGGTCGAACTGGAACCCGTGCCGGAAGAGGACGACCTTATGGAGTCCGAACATCATCACGGCGGCGACATTGAACATCACGGGCGGGTGGACGTCTCATCCGACATGACACGCTTCGACGACGAGCGCCTGCACCAGATGATTTCCAGCCACAAGCATTACACGGGTTCAACACGGGCAGCCGAAATCCTCGACAACTGGGACGAGTACCGCCCGAAATTCGTGAAAGTCATGCCGACAGAATACCGCCGCGCGCTGCGCGAAATCGAAGAGGCCCAGCGCGGCACTCTCGTGGCAGCGGAATAGGAGAGACAAGATGGGTAAAGTCACAGGCTTCCTCGAAATCGACCGGCAGGACCGCAAATACCGGCCTGCCAGCGACCGGATCCGCAATTACAACGAGTTCATGATCCCGCTGCCGGAATCGAACCTGCGCGAGCAGGCGAGCCGGTGCATGGATTGCGGCATTCCCTTTTGCCATGACGTGAAAGGCGTGAAGGGCTGCCCGGTCAACAACCAGATCCCGGACTGGAATGACCTCGTCTATCGCGGCGAGTGGGAGCAGGCGTCCCGCAACCTCCATTCCACCAATAACTTTCCGGAATTCACCGGCCGAATCTGCCCCGCCCCGTGCGAAGCGTCTTGCACGCTGAACCTCATCGACAATCCGGTCACGATCAAATCGATCGAGTGCGCCATCGTCGACAAGGCGTGGGAAAACGGCTGGGTGACGCCCCAGATCGCACCGGTGAAAACGGGCAAGAAGGTTGCCGTCATCGGCTCCGGCCCTGCCGGTATGGCCGCTTCCCAGCAGCTTGCCCGTGCCGGGCACGATGTTCATCTCTACGAGAAAAACCGCAAGATCGGCGGGCTGATGCGCTACGGCATTCCCGACTTCAAGATGGAGAAGACCCATATCGACCGCCGCGTCGAGCAGATGGAAGCCGAGGGTGTCACCTTTCACACAGGCATTCATGTGGGCCGCGACACGCCCATTTCCGAGATTGTCGATAGCCACGATGCCGTCGTTCTCTCAGGCGGTGCCGAAAAACCCCGCGACCTGCCGATTCCGGGCCGTGACTTGAATGGCGTGCATTACGCAATGGAGTTCCTGCCGCAGCAGAACCGCCGCGTCGGCGAGGAACACAACGACAACGCCATGCCCATTCTGGCGGGCGGAAAGCATGTGGTCGTGATCGGCGGCGGTGATACCGGTTCCGATTGTATCGGCACGTCCATCCGCCACCGCGCTCTGTCCGTCACGCAGCTCGAAATCATGCCGACACCACCTGAAAAGGAAGACAAGCTGCTGACATGGCCGAACTGGCCGCTAAAGATGCGGACGTCTTCGTCGCAGGAAGAGGGCGCGGAACGCTCATTCTCCGTCATGACCCAGCATTTCGAAGATGACGGCAACGGCAACGTCAAAGCCCTCCACTGCATCGAGGTGGACGAGAAGTTCCAGCCCATCGCAGGCACAGAGTTTGTGCTGAAAGCCGACCTTGTGCTGCTTGCAATGGGTTTCGTGTCGCCAGTCGTCGATGGCATGTTGGCCGATCTCGGCGTCGAACTCGACGGGCGGGACAATGTGCTGGCTGATACCAACGCTTACCGAACGAGCCACGAGAAAGTGTGGGTTGCAGGCGACATGCGCCGCGGCCAGTCACTCGTCGTCTGGGCTATCCGCGAGGGTCGGCAGGCCGCCCGTTCGGTGGACGAAGTGCTGATGGGCGAAACGTCGCTCCCGCGCTAGCGGTCTCTAGCGGCGTAACGGTCCCGTTCCGGCAGTTTCCGCAACGGCGCGGGTCGGCTGGCTTGACGGCACCAAGTCACGCGGTGGCCACGAGAAATCATCGACCCTGCCTTCCCGCTGCAACGCGGGCGTCGGGTTAGGCGACGCACCGGGCAGCGGCACTTGGCTCTCGTCAGTTTGCGGCGCGCCGATCAGCACCGTTTCGCCAGCCAGCACTTCACCACCATCGGCAACCGGATCGTCCAGATCGACCACGATGGTGCGGCCTGTCGTTGCCGGATCATACGTCGCCTGTTCAGCCCCCTGCCCCGCCAGACCGTCGAACTCGTTGACGAAGCCGGTGCCGCTGACCGCGACGCCTTCCAGCATTTTGCGAAGATCGCTCTCCACATAAAATGCAAGCCGTCGCTCCCCGGCGTTCGTCATGTTGATCCCGTCCTTGCGCCGCAAGAGGGTGATCTGCCCGTTTGTATCCGGGCCGGAGCGGGAGTAATTGCCGTTCGCATCGGCAAACCCATCCCAGATATCGGTGAACTTGCCCTTCGGGCTAACCCCCGCTGCTGCGCCATACCACTCGTTGAACGAGATGAAATCGCGGCTCATGGTTTGAAACCGGACCGACGGCAGCCCGACCCAGGTGAACGGCACATCAGTCGCCTTCAGCGCCTCACCCATGCTCGCTATCCGCTTGCGGTAGGCCTCTTTCCAGCCATCCGTCAGCTTCTGGTGCGTGACGCCTTCATCGCGCATCAACTGACGGTCGTTGGAGCCGCCCATGAAGATGAGATAGTCGGGCTTAATCTCCTCAACCAGCGGACCGATCGTTGCGGGCCAGTCGATGATATCCGTGCGCACGAAACCGGACAGGCCATTCGATTTATCAACGATGATGATGTCAGGGTTGTCGGCAAATGCGACCTCCAGTCCGTCCACCAGGCTGCCCGCGTAAAAGTCGCCCGCCACGAGAACGGTGCGCGCGTTGTCCGCTTTCTCGACGACTTCAGGGGCGGGTGCCGCCACTGTGGCGGCGCGAGCCCGGTTGACGGCGCGCGGCTTGCTGCGCCGCACGGTTTTGCGCGGTGTCGCTTTTTTCGGTGTGGCTTTTCGCGGCGTTGCCTTTCGGGGAGCGACGACCTTGCGCTCGGCCTTCTTGCGCCCGAAGATCGCACGGAACAGGCTTTTGCGCTCTCCTTTGGCAGCGCTCTGCGCCAGCGCCGGAGCGGCACCGAACGAGATGCCGCCGCTGTTGACGGAAATACCGGTCAGAAAGAAAACGGCTGCGAGTGCAACGAATGCCCACCGCCGCATCCTTATGCCAAATGGCGTCGCTTTAGCCGCGTCGGCGCAAGGCTGTGAGCAAATCGGGGCTGCCGTAGCCGTCCACATTGAGACCGAACTTGATCTGCGCCTTGCGAATGGCGTCCCGCGTGCCGTTTCCGATCTTTCCGTCGATGTCACTGGTATAAAGTCCCATGCGTTTCAGGAGAGATTGAAGTTCGATGCGCTCGTCCAGCGAAAGCCTGCGGAACGGGCGCGGAACAGGCTGTTTGAAATCACCGTAACCGGCAATCTGGTCCGCAAGGTGGCCAACGGCAAGGGCGTATTTATCGGAGTTGTTGTAGTTCTTGATGGTGAAGAAGTTTTTCATCATCAGGAATGCCGGGCCATTCTTGCCGGCGGGAAACTTCAGCACCGCGCGGGTGTTGTTGTTGGGCAATTTGCGCCCGGCCACCCGGTCGATGCCCTGTGCGCTCCATTGTGCCAGCGTGCGCGTTTTGCCAGCCTGACTGGCGACGCGCGATGGCACGACAACTTCATAGCCCCACGTCTGGCCGGTCCGCCATCCGTTGCGCTTCAACAGGTTAGCGGCGGTCGCCAAAGCGTCGGGAATCGACTTCCAAATGTCCTGACGGCCATCGCCATCAAAATCCTGCCGGTAGAGCAGGTAGGACGTGGGAATGAACTGGGTGTGCCCCATCGCACCGGCCCATGAGCCACGCAATTCGTCCGTGTCGATCTTGCCGGACTGCAAAATCTTCATCGCGCCGATCAACTGGCTGCGTGCGAACTTGCGGCGGCGCTTATCGGCATAGGCCAGCGTTGCCAGCGAACGGATGACGCTACGCAGGCTCTGGGGCTTTTCCAGCGCCGCGCCGTAGCCGGATTCCATCGACCAGATGGCCAAAATGATATTGCGGGAAACGCCGTATTTCCGCTCGACGGCCGCCAGCGTGCGCGCGTGTTTCTGCGCCATCGCCTGCCCCATTGCGATCGATTCCTCATTCACGCGGCTGTCGAAATACTGCCACAGCTTCTGCTTGAACTCCGGCTGATAGCGGGCAAGCTCCAGCACTTCGGGGTCGGAGGAATCGATGCCGGCAAAAGCGCGCCGATAGGTGGAACGCTTGATGCCGTTGCGCGCCGCCACTCCCTCGAACTCGCTTACCCACTTACGGAAACCCGCAGAAGCCTCGGCACGCCCTGCCAGGGGTACTGCGAAAAGCAGAGTGAGCAGCAGGACAGTCAGCGTCTTGGCGATAGCGTTGGTCACAATAATCCTCGTCATTCAGCGGTCATATCAGGTTGAATCTCCAGCATTGCCGCAAAACGTGTTAAGAGTGCGTTAACCATGATCGCCGGACGTCGAAGAGCCGAACCTATCCGTTTTCTTTTTGGCCCTAATACGGCTGACGAACCTTGCATCGACCTGACCATTCTATGGAGAATTCTATGAGTGCCACCGCCCGCCCCGTCCGCAAAGCCGTCATGCCCGTTGCCGGTCTCGGCACCCGCTTTCTGCCCGCATCGAAAGCCGTGCCGAAGGAAATGCTGACCGTCGTCGATATGCCGGTCGTGCAATACGCGGTCGAAGAGGCGAAGGCTGCCGGTATCGAGCATTTCGTGTTCGTCACGGGCCGGAACAAGCATGTCATCGAGGATCATTTCGACATTCAGCCGGAGCTGAAATCCACGCTCGAAGCGCGCAACAAGCAAGCGATGCTTGACGTATTGGCGCAATATCAGCCGGAAGCCGGCACGACCAGCTTCACGCGCCAGCAGGCTCCCTTAGGCCTTGGCCATGCGGTCTGGTGCGCGCGGGATATCATTGGTGACGAGCCTTTCGCATTGCTGCTGCCGGACATGGTGATGAAGTCCGACCGCGCTTGTCTGGCGGGCATGATGGACGTTTATGCCAAGACCGGCGGCAACGTGATTGCGGTTGAAGAATGCGACCCGTCCGAAGTATCCTCCTATGGCATCGTGGCACCGGGCGAAGGCTCGGACCCGCGGTCGCCGGACGGCTTTCCGATCACCTCGATGGTCGAAAAACCGAAGCCGGAAGACGCTCCGTCCAACTTTCTGATTTCGGGCCGTTACATTCTGCAACCGGAAATCTTTGGCAAGCTGGCAACGCAGGAAGCCGGTGCGGGCGATGAAATTCAGCTGACGGACGCAATGCTGCGCTTGATGGGTGAACAGTCCTTTTTCGGCTACAAGTTCGACGGAGAGACCTTCGATTGCGGCTCCAAGGAAGGATTTATCGAAGCCAACATTGCCTTCGCCCTCGACAACCCGGCCATCGGCGATACCGTCCGCGCCATGCTGAAACGCCGTTTGGGCGTCTAACCCTCCTAGCGCCTCAATCTCAGGCCGCCGCGCACGGTGGCGGCCTCGTAGCTGGCAGTGGCGTCCGAAGAGTCGACCACCTCGTAACCGGCCGTGCCGAACAGCGCGAGCGACCGGTTCATCTGCCACTCCGCCCCGACCTGCGCGGCATAGCTCGTGTCTTCCCGGGCGGACCCGGTGTAATCGCGCATCGATGCCTGCACCTGTGCATTGAGCGACAGGTTGGACCGGATTGCGCGGCTGATGCCGAGCGAGCCACCATAAACGACCGATCCGCTTTCGCCGAGATTTGTGGAGGTGACGAATTGCGTCGTCGCAGCCGCCGTAATTGTTGTGAAGCGGTGCGGCGACCAGTTGATGGTTCCGTCCACCGTCAGTCCGTCCAGCGTCTCGAGGCGCGAATCATCGAACACTTCCGCCGCATAGCCCAGCGCCAGCTCACCGTTCAGCTTGTCACCGGACCCGAATTCAGCACCGCCGCGCAGTGCATACCGCATCGAATCCCGCGTGTTGCCGCCGACACCGACACTGCTGTCATAGACCCGCGCGCCGCCTTCCACTTCGGCAAATGGACGCCAAGCCGGTGAGACCTCGTAGCCGAGACGCAGGGCCGCCAGAAACAGCGTGTTGTCCCGCGCCGACTGGCTGACCGTGCCGCCGCCCACCACATCGGCATCGCCATAAGCGACCGTGTCGAAGGACGCGCGGAGCGATGGCACGAGCCGCCCGCCGCCCTTGGAGATTTCCGCAAAGCCCGTATAGCGCTGCACCAGCGGGCGACCGTCGATGATGGTGCCTGTGCGGCACGGCAATGTCGTCGGAGACCGCGCTTTCGGTGCGCAGATCACCGGTCGCTCCAACTGTGAATGTCAGGTCATCCCCACCGTCGAGACGCAGTTCCACGTTGGCTGCGCCCTGCGGCAAGTCCTCGAACTGGTCGTCGAAAAAATTGGTGTAGCCGCCGGTCACACCACCGCGCAGTTGGTGACGCGACCAGTCGGAAATGAAATTCGCTGCGGCATTCGTCTGGCTGAAGGTCGAACCCTCGCCGCCATCGGTAAAGCCCGCGTTGGACGTGTGGCCGATGCTTTGTTCCAGTGTCGGGAACAGCGTGAACGTGCCAAGGCGAATGCCGGTCGGCGCAAACGGATCGGCCACTTCGTTGGCGGAAAGGCCGGATTGCACCGGCTCGGCGGGACGGTTGGCGAGCGGCGTGAGCGCACCTGTCACGGGGTCGATGCCCACCCGTTGTGCCCGGGTGGCACGTCGGTTGCCACCAGACGGCGCGCGGGCCGCAGCGCGTGTAGGCCGCGCCTGTTGCGCGTCCGGCAGTTCGGCGTCCTGTAAATCGTCGTCCTGTTCCTCAATGTCTTGCAGCGACGTCGTGAAAACCGGCGTGTCCAGCTCCTCCTCGTCGGCATCCTCGATGCCGTTCAGGTTCTCGTCCACCAGCGGCGTTTGGCTTTGCAACGTCTGCTCGATCACTTGCGCGTAGGCATTTTGCCCCGTCACCAGCGCCGGTGCGCCGAGTCCGGCCAGCAGGAGCAGGCGCAGTTTGTGCATTGTCGAGCAGCCGTGAGGGTGAAACAGGGTTAGCAAACCGTAAATGGACACGGTTAACGCTTCCTTATACTCCGCACTCGGCTATGAGGGATAAATGACAGACACCGCACAAATCGACACGCTGGAACCGGCGGTCCGCTCCGCCTTGCGCACCATCGCCACCGAACAGCGCGGCCTGGAGGCGTTGGCCGTTGCGTTGGAGACCGATCTGGCCGGAGAATTCGCCCGTGCCGTGGAGACGATCCGCGGCATTGGAGGCCGCGTGATCGTCACCGGCATGGGCAAGTCCGGCCATATTGCGGCCAAGATCGCGGCCACGTTAGCCTCCACCGGCACGCCCGCCTTTTTCGTGCATCCCAGCGAGGCGAACCACGGCGACCTCGGCATGATCGCGCGGGACGATGCGATGATCGCGATTTCGTGGTCCGGCGAAACGCGGGAACTGGACGGCACGCTGGACTATTGCCGCCGCTTCGCAATTCCACTCATCGCGCTCACGTCCTCCGCCCAATCGACGCTGGCCCGCCACGCCGATGTGGTGCTGGCACTGCCGAAGGAAAGTGAGGCCTGCCCGCACAATCTGGCCCCCACCACATCGTCCATGATGCAGCTTGCAACGGGCGACGCGCTGGCAGTGGCGCTGCTCGAAGCGCGCGGCTTCACGGCGGAGAATTTCTCCGTGCTCCACCCCGGCGGCTCGTTGGGCGCGCAGTTGAAACGTATTGCGGACATCATGCACACGGGCGATGACATGCCCCTCGTGGCCTGCGGTGCGCTGATGACCGAGGCGATCCTGCAGATTTCCGGCAAGGGCTTTGGCTGCACCGGGGTCGTTCACGCCGACGGGCGGTTGGCGGGCATCATCACCGATGGTGATCTGGCCCGCAATCTGGCGACCGACCTGTTGGGCCGCACCGTGGACGACATCATGACCCGCACGCCGCAGACGGTGAGCCCGGAAACGCTGGCGACCGAAGCGCTGGCCATTCTCGACAAACGCGCAATTTCCGCGCTGATCGTGCTGGACGACGAGCGCCCCGTGGGCATCGTCCACTTCCACGATCTGCTGCGGTTGGGAGCGGCTTAAACTTCTTCCACCAGCAACGTATCATCGTCCTCACCCGTCACGCGCACCCGCGCTCCGGCAGGCATGGCTGCACCGCGCACACGCCACGTCGTATCGTCCAGCTTGATGCGGCCGAACCCGTTCTCGATCGGCTCGATCAGCACGGCTTCCCGCCCCATCAGCCGCGCCAGCGGGCGGTTCATGCGGGAGGCATCGTCATCGACCATCTCCCGCTTGGCCATGAAGCGCTGGCCGATGGTGACGAACACCACGGACAGCACGCCGAAGGCGACGATCTGCGCCTGCCATGTCCACCACGCCAGACCGAGAAACGGCGTGACGGTGATCGTGCCGACCGCGATGGCCGACAGCCCGAACCACACCAGCATCGTGCCCGGTATCAGCACCTCGCCGATCAGCAGCACCAGCCCCAGAATGAACCACGACCAGCCGCCGAGACCGTTGATGAACTCGATCAGCATCCCCTAGCCCTCGTCGCTGACGCGGGGCACGGTGCGGCGCGGTTTGACGCCCTTTACCTCGTCGCCGAACACCTCGCGGGCGATCTCGCCGATGCCGCCGAGCGAGCCGATCAGCGCGGTCGCTTCCATCGGCATCATGATGACCTTCTGGTTCGGCGCGGAGCCGATGGTTTGCAGGGCCTCGGTGTATTTCTGCGCGATGAAATAGTTGATTGCCAAGCTGTTGCCGGCCCCGATGGCTTCGGAAACGACACGCGTGGCTTCCGCCTCGGCCTGCGCCTCGCGCTCGCGGGCCTCGGATTCGCGAAAGGCGCTTTCGCGCAAGCCTTCCGCCTTCAATATCTGCGCCTGCTTCTCACCCTCGGCGCGCAGGATCGCGGCCTCGCGGGTGCCGGACGCTTCGAGGATGAGCGCACGCTTTTCGCGCTCCGCCATCATCTGCCGCGCCATGGAATCCAGCAGATTGCGCGGCGGGCTGATGTCCTTGATCTCGATGCGCGTCATCTTGATGCCCCACGGGGCGACCGCATCGTCCACCACATGCAGGATGCGGGTATTGATCTCATCGCGCTTGGACAGCAATTCGTCCAGGTCCATCGACCCCATGACGGTGCGCAGGTTGGTCATGGTGAGGTTGAGAATGGCGTTCTGCAGGCCCGAAACCTCGTATGCGGCCTTTGGCGCGTCGAGCACCTGATAGAACGTCACGCCATCGACCTCACAGGTGGCGTTGTCTTTGGTGATGACCTCCTGCGTCGGCACGTCCAGCACCTGCTCGCGCATGTCCATCTTCGCGCCGATCTTCTCGAAGAACGGCCACAGCAACGACAGGCCGGGCTTGATCGTGCGGTCATACCGCCCCAACCGCTCGACGGTGTAATGGTAGCCCTGCGGCACGATCTTGACCATCGAGACGAGGCCGATGACGAGCAAAGCGACCAGCGCGATGACGACGATGTCGGAGAAGGCAAAATTCATGGGAAGGCTCCAGCGTGTGTGGAGCATATGTGGGGCAGCGCGGCGTTCGACTCAATGGAAATCGGCGTGGGGCCGCGCGACTGGTTGGTGCCCCTCCCCTTCCCTGTCCGCCATCATCCTCCTCCTCTCGGTCGTCATCCTCCCCCTCTCCACCGTCATCCTCGGGCCTGACCCGAGGATCCGGTCGGGCGCTACGGGTCCAAGCGCTCCAGATCCTCGGCACGGTGGCCGAGGATGACGGAGTTTGGATGGACCGGACGAGCGAAAGCCATCGCACGGTGCAAGCCGCCGACAGGGTGAGGAGCGGCCGCCGTAAGGCACGAGCGACCACAAGAAAGCGAACCGGCGGGACGATAGGTGTCAGACCATATGCCGTAGTCTCGGCGCAAAGGTCGACGCACTCTCGCCCCGCCCGGCTGCTCTGCACTTATGGCCTCGCTCCCGGTGCCGTCTCCGACATGGTTTTCACCATGCCTCGACAACTGCCTCGGCGCTGGTGCATCGCACCACACCTCAACACTGGCACCCGGACGGAGCAGCCACCCGGTCCGCGTTTGGACCGGCTCCTCTTTACGAGGAAACGGGAGTTACACCCGCGTCTTACCCCTGAAGCCTGCGCTCCCCCCGACTGGTTCGTTAACCCCACCCGACAGGACAACCGCCCCCACGCGGCGAAGATGACGGTCATGATCCGCCGGTTCCTGCGTGGGAAGGGGGTCAGGGTAGCACGGGGTGGGAGAGGGTGGATAAACATAGCAAATTAAAAATTAACTAGTAGTCTTGTGAGTTGCCATAGGGGTATCGTAACCTGATATCCCAACGGTATTACCACGCAATTCACGTTTTGATTTTTTCACGAAAATTTCCCAAGCGTCAGCAATTGCGCCAGATTGGCTATTCAATAAAGCCACCTTTCCCCTTACCCGTTCATAAACTTCCTCGCTCACCCATCCTTCACCAGGAGATTTCCAGGTAGCACGGCCACGACCATCTATTGTATATAAGGTCCATAATTCGCGAAGGAAATCACTGCACAAAATACAAAAATCTACATAATCTTTTTGAAGTGTATCATTATGAAATGGGAACACATCTTCTTCATGATAAGCGAGAATATCATCTAGACCTCGATAATCATCACTGCCAATGTAAGTCTCGACTGCGTGATTTTTCACGATATAAAACGTTCTTCGGTCCATTCGTTTAGTGATATTATTTAATTTTGCTGCGTCTTCGTTAAGTTCACTCAAATTGTAACCATAATGGTTCTGAAAATCAGCAGCCTCAATTCCTATCCATGCGGTAAGCGCAGCTACTAGAAATAACACTTTTCCGTAGCCGACGTCTCCGAAACTGAATGGCCATTGAACTACAACTAAAGCTGCCATCAAAGAGACAACTGCTGCTAGACGAGCCAATTTTCTCGGATACTCAGTGAAATTTTTCAAATTTAAAATCTGCGCAATATTTATTCTTATAAAATGCTAATACTAAATTTAGTACGGCTACGAAAGTAAATTTTTGACTGATGTTTTTGGCAATGCAATTAAATTCCCAAGATAATTAAACCCACCCCCCCAATTCCCGCCGCACCACCGCCTCGATCAGCGCCATGCCCTCCGGCCCGTCATTCAAGCACGGAATGTGCGAGAACTGCTCACCCCCATTGTCCACGAACTCCTCGCGCACCTCGCCGTTGATTTCCTCCAGCGTTTCCAGACAATCCGCCGCGAAACCGGGGTTCACCACGGCGATGCGCTTGACGCCCTCGTGCGCCAGCCGTTCCACCGTCTTGTCGGTGTAGGGCTGCAACCATTCCTCGGGGCCGAAGCGGCTCTGGAAGGTGGTGAGCAGGTAATCCTTGCTCCAGCCCATGTGCTCGCGCAGCAGCCGCGAGGTTTTCTGGCAGTGGCAGTGGTACGGGTCGCCCTTCTCGAAATAGCTTTTGGGAATGCCGTGGTAGGACGCCACGATGTGCTCCGGTTCGAAATCCAGCCGGTCGAGGTGCTTTTGGATCGAGGTGCCCAGCGCCGCTATGTATGATGGGTCGTCGTGGTAGGGCGGCACGGTGCGGACCGCAGGCTGCCAGCGCATTGTCATGAACGCCTCGAACGCCTTGTCGTTGACCGTCGCGGTCGTGGCGGCCGCATATTGCGGGTAGAGCGGGAAGATCAGAATGCGCTCGCAGCCCTGCACCTTCAGGGCGTCCAGCCGCGATGCGATCGACGGGTTGCCGTAGCGCATGGCCCAGTCGACCACCACATGGTCGTGCCCCGCCAGCCGCTCCGCCAGTTGCTCGCCCTGTGAGCGGGTAAACGTCCGCAGCGGGCTTTCGTCGCGCTCCTCGTTCCAGATGGAGGCGTAGAGCTTGCCGGATTTCTTGGGCCGGGTGTTGCAGGATGATGCCGTTGAGCAGCGGCCACCACACAACGCGGGGCGTCTCGATCACCCGCCTGTCGGAGAGAAACTCCTTCAGGTATTTCCGCATGTTCTTCTTGTCGTGCCCGTCCGGCGTGCCGAGGTTGACGAGCAGCACGCCGACCTTGCCGAACGCGACGGGCGGGTGTTCGGGCGGGAAGGCGGCGGCGGACACGTCGCGCTGATACATGCCGCCGGTTTTCGTGTCGTTGCTCATCTACGCCGTCCGTTCGTTCGCCTGTTCGGCGCGACAAAAGGCGAGTGGGCAGCCCCCGTCAATACGCTGTCAATGCCGCAGGCAGCAAGCGCTAGTGCTTGCCGTCCGCCGCGTGGGCCTCGGCGAATGTGCCGCCCTTCCTGTCCGTGGAGGAGCAGAAGTAGAGGCAGAGCACACCGAGGATGCCGGACAGGGTCGAGCCGGTCAGCACGCCCAGGCGCACCGCGTCCAGCTGCGCGGTCGTGTCGAAGGCCAGGGTGCCGATAAAGAGGCTCATGGTGAAGCCGATACCCGTCAGGCAGGCCACGCCATACAGCTGCAACCAGCTCATCCCGTCCGGCAGGCGGCACCAGCCCAGCGCCACGCCGAGACGGGCAAAGCCGAACACGCCGATCTGCTTTCCGATGAACAAGCCAGCCGCGACGCCTAGCGGCAGCGGTGCCAGAACGTCGGCAAACGTGATGCCCGTCAGCGGCACACCGGCATTGGCGAAGGCGAACAGCGGCAGCACGGCAAACGCGACCCACGGGGCAAGCGCGTGTTCGGTGGAATCGAGCGGCGAAACCGCCTCGCCTTTCGCGTTCTTGCCGGTGAAGGGGATCGTCATGGCGATCATCACCCCCGCCAGCGTCGCGTGGACACCGGATTTCAGCACCGCCACCCAGATGATGAGGCCAACCACGAGATACGGCCCCATGCGGGTGATGCCCATGCGGTTGAACAGCATCAGCACCCCGAAGCCGAGCGCGCCGAACAGCAGCGAGAAGACGGACATCTGCTCGGTGTAGAAGACCGCGATGATGATGATCGCGCCCAGATCGTCGATGATGGCGATGGCCAGCAGCAGCAGCTTCAGCGCCGCCGGTGCGCGGGTGCCCATGAGGGCCAGAATGCCGAGCGCAAACGCGATGTCCGTCGCCGCAGGCACCGCCCAGCCGTTCAGGTTTTCCGGATAGTTCCAGTTGATCGCCACGAACACCAGCGCCGGAATGGCCATGCCGCCCACCGCACCGATCAGCGGCAGCGCGGCGCGGTCCATGCTGGACAGCTGCCCGGCGATGACTTCCCGTTTGATCTCCAGCCCGACGAGAAAGAAGAAGATCGCCATCAGCCCGTCATTGACCCACAGCACCAGCGGCTTGGCGATTTCCAGCGCGCCGATCTGTACCGCGATGGGAACGGCCAGAAACGCCGCATAGCCGCTGGCAAAGGCGGAGTTGGAAATGACCAGCGCCAGCAGCGCGGCGCACATGAGCACGAGGCCGGGAGAGGATTCCCGCTTGCCGAAGTCGAGAATACGGGTGGCGGCAAGGGAAAGCATGGGTCGGCTCACTGGATACGAATTTGGGTTGCTAGGTGGGGCACTAGCGCAAGCGAACCAATTAAAACAGGGACAACCCGCGATAGAGAATAACTATCGACATGCCGCCCCGCCTGCGCCATCTCTTATGCAGTCCAGTTTCCAACATCCGACCACCATGCCGACCCTGCGCCAGCTCACCTATCTCATCGCCCTGGAAGACGAACGCCATTTCCGCCGCGCGGCGACGAAGTGCAACGTGACCCAGCCAACGCTCTCCACCCAGATACAGGAATGCGAGCGGTCGCTGGGCGCGACGCTGGTGGACCGGTCCGCCAAGACCGTATCGCTGACGCCACTGGGCGCGGAAGTTGCGGCCCGCGCGCGGCGCATTCTGGCGGAGGTCGAAGATATCCGCGACCTCGCGTCGGCCTCGCAGCACGGCTTCCACGGCACGGTGCGGCTCGGTGTGCCACCGACGCTGGGGGCGTATCTGCTGCCCCATGTCGTGCCGCATCTGCACAAACTTTATCCCGATCTGAAACTGTATGTCCGCGAGGCGAAGCCGGATGCCTTGCAAGCAGGGCTGCGCGAAGGCCGTTACGATGTGGTCTTCACGCCGATGCCGCTACGTGAGGACGACCTCACCATCGCGCCGCTGTTCCGCGAGCCGCTGCTGGTCGCCTGTTCCAACGATCACCCCCTCGCCGCCCGCGAAACGCTGACGCGGGCCGACTTGAAGGGCCAGAAGGTACTGGCGATCGAACCGGGCCACCACCTCCACGACAAGGTGGCCGCGCTCTGCGAGGATTTCGGTGCCGAACTGTTGCGGGACTACGAAGGCACCAGCCTCGATACGCTGCGCCTGATGGTCGGTATGGGCGTCGGCATAGCATTCTTGCCGTCCCTCTATATCCGGTCGGAAATCGGCGCGCGTGGCGAACTGACGGTCAAGCGGCTGGAAGCTGCCAATCTGCACCGGCAGATCGCCATGGCGTGGCGCGAACGCTCGGCCAATGCGGCTTTGTTCAAGGATATGGCAAAGGTCGTGCGCGAGCGGGTCGGCTCCGACCTACCGGAAGTAACGCTTCTCACCTGAAACAAGTCGATAGAAAACGTCTATCAAATTTAGTTCATTGTTCGATTAGACTTATCAAACTCCTGACCTCATATGTGTGGGGAGCAAGCGCAACAGCGCCCAACCAACACACAATCGGGAGACAGGGTATGAGCCGTTTCGTTTCACTACTGGCCATCGGCCTTTTCGCCGTGCCACTCGCATTCGCCTCATCGACCGCTCTAGCGGAAAGCGACGCGCAGCCGGTGCCGACTGCGACGGAGGCCCATCAAGAGCGCGCCACAGGCCTGCCGTCGAGCCTGCTCTCCGCACCTGCGCCCTTCATCGACAACCAGACAGTCTAGGAGCCGACCGACATGACCATATTCGAATTCGCAATCGTCCTTGCAGCCTCTCCCATCGTGGCGGCCCTGCTGTATGGCACCTTGAAATTCAACTCCGACGAGCCCCAACGGGCCCGTGTGAAGTAAACCGATTTCATCTTCGGGATGAAATGAAGCCGACGGTGTTCCCCCCCACACCGTCGGCTTCGTCGTTTTTGGCGCTGCACATTTCGTGCCCACGCCCCCCAATAGTGCGAAACTATCAGGACTTCGCCGACTGCCTCTTGGCCGCACCCTGCCCCCTCCCCATCTGCATCGGAACAGGTTTCGACGGAGATGAACGACCATGAATATTCAGAACATTTTAGGCCAACTGCTCGGCAGCCAGGGCGCGCAGACGGCGATGGGAACAGGCGGCCAGATGCTCGATCAAGCCAAGGCATCCATCCCCGGCGGCCTCGCTGGGGGTTTGGGTCAGAACATTCCCGATGGGGTAAAAGGTTTCGGCGGCGGCATGGCGGCAGGCTCGATTCTCGGGCTTCTCGTCGGCAACAAGAAAGTCCGCAAGAAGATCGGCAAGATGGGCGGCGGCGTCGTCGGCTATGGCGGCGCTGCCGCTTTGGGCGCGCTCGCCCATTCCGCCTTTCAAAAATATCAGGCCAACGCTGGCGCACAACAAGCAGGCCAGCCCGGCGTGCAAGTGCCCCAGCCGCAACCGGCCCTCGCCGCCCCCACGCCCAACGGGTTCTGGGCCACGCAAACGGCGGGTGCCGATCCGGTGCGGTTCGAGCTGATGGTGGTGAAAGCCATGATCGCAGCGGCTAATGCGGACGGGCATATCGACACCGACGAGCGCAACAAGATCTACGATTCCATTTCGCAGGTGCCACTGGCGGGCGATGAAAAGGCTCTGCTGTTCGACACGCTGGCCAAACCGCCTTCTGTGGAAACCATCGCGGCAGCGGCGGGCGACATGGAACAGGCCAGCGCGCTCTATGTGGCGTCCCGCATTGCCATCGACCCCGACGAGCCGACTGAACAGGCCCATCTCGACAAGCTGGCGGCGGCCATGAACATGCCGAACGAACTTGTCGCCTCGCTGGAACACGAGATCGCCCGGGCGGAGCTGCCGGATCAGGCGGCGTAGTGGGGACAAGACTTTGGCATAGGTGACAGGCCTGTCACGGGCATGTCACGATAGGGCAGGATTGAACCTCATAGCCCACAACGGAGATCTTCCATGACCCTTCTACGCACCCTCGCCCTTGCTGCTTCCGTCAGCGTCGTCAGCCTCGGCACGGCGTTTGCCGAACAGATCGACGTCACCATCATCACCGCCTCCGACATGGACACCATGTCCGACAATGACGGGCGCGGCGGCGTGGCACGCCTCGCATCGGTCGTGAAGGCCGAGCGGGCGAAAGGCGGCAACACCGTCTTCGTGTTTCCCGGCGACCTGCTGTCCCCGTCCATCCTCGCCGGTTTCGACAAGGGCGAGCACATGATCGACCTGCTGAACCAGACGCCGCCGGACATGCTCGCCCCCGGCAACCACGAGTTCGATTTCGGCCCCGAAGTCTTCATCGAGCGGATGCAGGAAGGCACGTTTCCGAAACTCGCCACCAACATCCTCCAGGACGGCGCGCCCATCGCGGGTTTCGAGCAGACCATCATGAAGGAATACAAGGCCGGTGAGGAGACGCTCAAGATCGGCTTCATGGGCCTGACGACCGACACGACGCCGACCATCTCGTCCCCCGGCAACATCACGTTCCTGCCGATGATCGACACCGCCAAGACCACAGCCGCAGCGCTCCGCGAACAGGGTGCGGATATAGTGGTCGCCGTGGTTCACACAGCAGAGGCCGTGGACCGCGATCTGCTCAACAGCACGGACACAGACATCGTGCTGTCCGGCCACGACCACGTACTGTCCGTCTATTACGATGGCCGCAAGGCGCTGGTGGAATCCAAGGAGGAAGCCGAATACGTCACCATGATGGACCTGTCGTTCGACGTGGAAACCGGCGACCGTGGCCGCAGCGTCAAGTGGTGGCCGAACTTCCGCATTCAGGACACCGCGCAGGTGGAGCCGGACGCCGATGTGCTGGCCAAGGTCGCGGCCTATGAGGCGACCTTGTCGTCTGAACTCGACGTGGAACTCGGCACGTCCGAGGTGCCGCTGGACACCCGCCGCATTTCCGTTCGCACCGGCGAAAACGCCTTCGGTAGCCTCGTGGCCGACGCCATGCGCGCCAGCGTCGACGCCGATGTCGCCTTTACAAACGGCGGCGGCATTCGCGGCAACGTGCAGTATGACGCGGGCCACGTGCTGACCCGTCGCGATGTGCTGACCGAACTGCCCTTCGGCAACGGCACGGTGCTGCTGGAAGCCTCCGGCGCGCAAATCCTTGCAGCCCTCGAACACGGCTATCGCGGGATGCCCGAAGCGGAAGGCTCGTTCCTGCACGTTCTCCGGCATCACCGCGGAAATCGACACGTCGAAGGAAGCCGGGTAGCCGCCTCGAGCAACGTGATGATCGGCGGTGCGGCGCTCGACCCGTCCGCAACCTACAAGCTGGCCACCAATGACTTCATGGCCCGCGGCGGAGATGGCTACGACATGCTGCCGGCCACCCGCACCATCATCGCAGCCGCCGATGCCGACCTGATGGCGAACGCCGTGATGGTCTTCATCCGCGACGGCGGTGGCGTGAAGAATGACGTCGATGGACGCCTCACCGTCAAGTAGGCTCCGCCGAAACAAAGGCCGTCGCGCGTGCGGCGGCCTTTTTTCAACCGGCTATTTTACATCGCCCTTTGCAGGCAGCTTCACGTCCAGCCGGATTTCCAAGCCATCCGGGTGCCATTCCCGCTCGATCTGCCCGGATGATGCGGCCAGCAAACGGTCGAGCAACTTGGTCCCAAAACCCGAACGCTCCGGTTCACCCTCGACCTGCGGGCCGCAGCTTTCCTGCCAATCAATCGTCATCACCGGTGGGTCGCTTTCGCTCACTGCGGTGGTAATCGTCACCCGCCCTTCCGGCACCGAAAGCGCGCCGTATTTCGCCGCATTGGTGGCGAATTCGTGCATGGCCAGCCCCACCATGCTGGCGGCAGCCACGTCCAGTCTTGCCGACTGACCATCGATCCGCAGCTTTTCACCCGCATCCATATAGGGCGCGAGAACCGAGCCGATCATCTCCTTTACGTCGAGCCCGGCATCGCGCGCCGAAGAGCCAATCGTCAGGCTGTGGCTGCGCGATAGGGCACCGATCCGCGCGCGAACGGCGGTCACGAGTTCATCGACCGAACCGGCCGTGGTGGCGGACAACGACAGCAGCGCCGGAACGATGGCGAACATGTTTTGCACACGATGCTCGATTTCGCCCATCAACAGCGCATTGTGTGTCGCCGCTGCTTGCAGGTCACGCAAGGCAACGCGCAAGTTCATCTCGCTTTCGACGCCGGAAGCGATGTCTTCCATCAGCTTGAGGTCATCGTCCGTCCAGTCCTGCACCTCGTATGACAAGGCGCAAAACGACCCGATGACATGCCCGTCCGCAGTCCGCACCGGCACACCGAGATAGGCCGTCAGCCCGAGGTCGATGGTGGCCCCGTTGTTCACTACCCGCGCGTCCTGGCTGGAATCACGAACGATCAGCGGCGCGTCGGTATTGACCACATGCTGGCAGTAGGAATGGGAAAGTGGTGTTTGTCGCTCCCGCTGCAAATCCTCCGGTAAACCGGTATGGGCCTTGAAGAATTGCCGGTCCACATCGACGATGGTAAACAGCGACACCGGAACGCCAAGCAAACGACCCGCGAGCCGTGTGGCACGGTCGAATGTTTCCTCATTGGCGCTGTCCAGCAAGCCGGTGGATACAACCGCATCGAGCCGGTCCGGTGCGACATGTCGCTAAAGATTGCTCCGTCAATTCATCGCTCAAAGAACGCTTGCCCCTGCTCAACCCCGCATGTCCTTATGCGACATGCCCGCTTGTGAAAAGCCTAGGCATCGTAGTCCCGCTCATCCGCGATCACCTTGCCATCATTGGGCAATTCCCCGAGGATTTCCACTGCGCCACCCAGCCGCGTGATTTCGCGCAGGGTGGCCGTGACAGCAGGCTCGTCCACATCGGTGCCGGTCACCAGCAGCCGCATGGCGTCGGCGTCGCCCGCCCGCTCCACCACCAGACGTGCGCCTGTCAGCTCCGGATGACGCTTGCGGAGATCCGCGATCTGCTTGGGGTCCACGAACATGCCCTTCACCTTGGTGCGCTGATCGGCGCGGCCCATCCACCCGGCGATCCGCATGTTGGTCCGACCACAAGGAGACGGCTCGTCGATCTGTTTCGTCAGGTCGCCGGTAGCGAAGCGTATCAGCGGATAGACGTCGGAAAAATTGGTGACGACCATCTCGCCCACTTCCCCCGCCCCGACCGGATCACCCGTGCCGGGGCGGACGATCTCGACGATCAGCCCCTCGTTGACGACCATGCCGGAATGGACAGCGCCGTCGCTGGCCGTCTCATAGGCGATGACGCCCAGATCGGCGGTCGCGTAACACTGCATCACTTGCACGCCCCGTTCGCCATAGGCATCGCGCATGGCGGGAAACAGCGCGCCCCCGGACACCAACGCGCGTTTGATCGAGGACAGGTCGCCGCCCGTCTCATCAGCGCGGTCGAGCACCACCTTGAGATAGTCCGGCGTGCCCGTAAATCCGACAGGCTTCAACGCCACTGCCGCTTCTACTTGCAATTCAGTGCTGCCCGCGCCCGCCGGAAACACGGTGCAGCCGAGCGCGCGCAGGCCTTCGTCGATGATGAACCCGCCCGGTGTCATGTGATAGGACAGCGCATTGTGAACGATATCCCTGCGCCGGAACCCGGCGGCGAAAAGCGCCCGCGCAGCGCCCCACGGGTCCGCCCCCAACCCCTGCGGCTCCCATATCGGGCCGGGCGAGGAGAACACGCGGCTGCCTGCCAGTTTGTTCATGACGGCGAAGCCGCCGAAGGGCGGATGGGCCGCCTGTGCCTCCATCAAATCCGCCTTGCGAAGCACCGGCAGATCGGCCAAAGCAGCGCGGGTAGTGATGCCTGCCACATCGACACCCGCCAGATGTGCAGCCAGTCCGGGCGCTGCAGCGATAGCCTGGGCCAGATGATCGGGTAAACGCACGAACAAATCCGCCTCGCGCTGGCCTGCATCCTGCGTCTCTGCTGCTTCGTAAAAATCGCTCATCCCGTCTCTCCCTATCTCAAAAGCCGCACCCAGCGGGCGAGGTTCACCAGCCCCATCGCGGCGGCGGCCACGTATGTCCATGCAGCCGCGCGCAGGACCGACCGCGCGGCGGGCATATCGTCCTGCGACAGATACCCGCCGTCTTTCAGGATCGGCAAGGCCTTGCCGTAACTGGCGTCGAACTCCGTCGGCAGGCTGGCGAGGCTGACAAGCAACCGAATACCGAGAAGTCCCACCCCGATTGCCAGCAGCGCGAAGAATGCCAATGGCGTTCGTGCAAACACTGCCAGCACCGGCGCGGCGATGAAGAAGACGCCCGCCGCCTTGTCCGTGACCTGTGCGAACTTCGCCAGCGTCTGCCGCAGTTTCAGGCCGCGCTCGCCGCGCGCATCCTGTATCGCGTGGCCGACCTCATGCGCGGCTACGGCGACCGCGGCCACACTGCGCCCGTGAAAATGGTCCGCGCCCAGCCGTACCATTCTGGCGTCGGGGTCGTAATGGTCGCCAAGCGTTGTCTCCTCAACACCCACCCCGTCCAGCCCGTAATGCTCCACAAGATGCTGCGCCAGCTCCCCACCGGTTCCCGGCAGGTCCGGCCGCTCGGCTCCGTGTTTGGACATCTGTTGCTTGATCCAGAACTGTGGACCCAGCGTCAAAGCCAGCAGCAGCGCGATGCCGATGATCCCGACAAAAGCCATCACACACCGTCCATGGCGACGGGCCGGTAGTCCGCGATCGCACCGACGATGGTGGACACGTCGGCATCGAGCGGGGCGAGGTCGAGTTCGAATTCGCGTGTGCCGCCGTCGCGTTGCCAAGCGTGAACGATGAGCTGAAACTCGTTCTCCGCACGGCCGAGCCGCATGTGGCGGATATCGTCCCACGCCAGCGCCTGATTGCCGATACGGACGTCGAACAACCCGTCCGGCCGCACCGCCAGCACGACCTGCCCGCGCCAGTAGCGCCACAGCATCGCTGCCGAGCACATCGTGAAAAACGTGACCGCCGCGATGGTCGTAATCAGCATTACATGGCTGGAGCCGGACAGACGCGCGAACAGCCACACGAGAAATGTGACGATGCCCGTCAACCCAGCGGCGGCGATCACCGTGCTGCGGAAAGAGTCTTCGGAATAGCGGAATTGGGCGGCCATTATCGTAATCTAGGATGCAGCGCCGGAACTTGCGAGGGCATATTGAGAATGGTCCGCACGAGCCTATACTGCGCGTGTCTTCACAGGAGCGACGTATGGCACAGGCACAACCGAAGCTGATGACGGTGGACGAGTTCTTCGCTTGGCAGGAAGAGCAGGAGCACAATTACGAGTTGGTCGATGGCGTGCCGGTGATGACGGTAAAGGCCATGACAGGCGCGACCCGGCGGCATGATTTGGTGACAACGAATGCGATCTCGGCGTTGCACGCCAAATTGAAAGGCAGCCCATGCCGTCCCAGCACATCCGACCGGTCAATCCTCACCTATCGTGGAACGCGGCGACCGGACGTCTTGATCGAGTGCGGAAGGTTTGGGTCAAAGTCGCCGACAGCGACCGACCCATGCGTCGTCATTGAGGTGATGTCACCCTCGGCAATGTCATACGACACATACCGAAAACTGGAGGAATACAAGGGCACCGATGCCGTCACCACGATCGTCTTTACTGACGTCGACCGCCCTCGCGTAACCGTGTGGCAGCGCGAAAAAGACGGGTGGGGATGGCGGGAGATTGCCGGGCTGGATGCGACCATCCCGCTTCCCGAAATCGGCGCCGACCTGCCTTTGGCCGACCTGTTCGACGGGCTGACCTTCGACGACTGAGCGCCTCTAGGCCAGCCAGCGCTTGCGGCGTTTGTAGTGTTTCACGTTGCGGAAGCTGCGCTTTTCGCCGTCGCCGCCCGCACCGAGATAGAACTCCTTCACGTCCTCGTTCTCGCGTAGCGCCGACGCCCTCGCCGTCCAGAACGACGCGGCCGGATTCCAGAATGTAGCCGTAGGTCGCGTAGCGCAGCGCGATGTTCGTGTTCTGCTCGGCCAGCAGGAACGACACCTGCTGTTCGGTATTCAGCGCCTTCACGATGTCGAAAATCTCCTCCACCAGCTGCGGTGCGAGGCCCATGGACGGCTCATCGAGCAGGATCATTTCCGGCTTCGACATGAGCGCACGCCCGATCGCGCACATCTGCTGCTCGCCGCCGGACGTGTAGCCGGCTTGTGACAGCCGCCTCTCCCGCAGGCGGGGAAAGTAATTATAGACCAGTTCGAGATCGCGCTTGATTGCCGCCGACCCGTCGGTGCGTGTGAACGCGCCGGTCATAAGGTTGTCCTCGATCGACAGGTGGCCGAAGCAATGGCGGCCCTCCATGACCTGAATGCAGCCCCGCCGGACCAGATCGTTCGGTGACAGATCATGCACCTGTTCGCCCTTGAACAGAATGGAGCCCTTGGTGACATCGCCGCGCTCGGCACCCAGCAGGTTGGAGATCGCCTTCAGCGTCGTCGTTTTGCCCGCCCCGTTGGCACCCAGAATGGCGACGATCCCGCCCTTGGGCACCGTCAGCGAAACGCCCTTCAGCACGAGGATAACGTGGTCGTAGATCACCTCGATGTTGTTGACTGCAAGAATAGGCTCGGCAGGTTCGGCAACAGGTGATTGGGCAGCAGCGGATGCGCTCATGGCTCGGTCGATCCCCGGGAAACAAAAAGGGCCGCGCGAACGCGACCCCTGATTTTCAGATGAAGTGCCTTACCCGCAGGTCTGGCCCTTCCAGTTGGGCTTGTCGGAGACGAAGTTGGCAGCCGCCTCTTCGAGCAACGGACGGGTCACATCCAGCATCGGAGCAATCGGCTCGGACACCTTCTTCCACTCATCACCCTGCCACTGCTGGATGAAGACGGGCGCGCCGCCCTCGTGGTCCTCGCAGGAGCCTTCCAGCGGTGCTGCAAAACCTGCCAGACCCAGTTCAGCCATGCGGGCATCATCGAGTTTGAAGTTTTCGAGGCCGATCTTCATGTCCTCGCCGGTAAGCTCCGTCTTGCCGGTCATTTCCTGCGCCACCTTGATGGCCTCGGCGATGATGACGGCATTGTAGAGACCGCGGTTGTAGAGCACGTCGCCCACCTTGTCGGCGTCGGACTGGGATTTGCCCGCGTCGACGACGAACTTCTGCACTTCCTTCAGCGCGGGAAAATCGGTCCCGATGCCGGAGAAGTTGGCGGCCAGATAGCCTTTACCCTCTGCACCGACCGGGTCGAGGTCGGCGTTGGCACCGGCCCACCAGTTACCGATGAAGCGGTCGAGCGGATAGCGCGTTTTCACGGCTTCCTTCACGGCGGTGGCGTTCATCGCGCCCCAGCCCCACATGATCATCCAGTCAGGACGTTCCTTGCGGACGTTGAGCCACTGGGACCCCTGGTTCTGCATGTCGGCACCGGCGACCGGGAATTTGGCGGTCGTAAAACCCATCTGCTCGGCCAGCTTGTCCAACACGGGAATGGGCTCCAGGCCGTAACCGGCGTCGAGATAGATGTAGCCGATCTTCTTGCCCTTGATGCCACCCTCGGCAGTGGCGTCGATGTGTTTCAGGATCGACGACATCTGGTTCCAGTAGGATGTCGGATAGGTGAAGGCGTATGGGAACGTCTCGCCCACACCGGCAGCAGACAGCCCGTAACCGAGCATCAGGACGGGGATCTTGTCCTCGTTGGCCTGTGGAATGATGCCGAGCGAAATGCCCGTGGACAGCGGGCGTATAGACGAGCGGGTTGTTGCCCTTCGTGGCCTCGTAGCACTCCACGCCCTTCTGGCTGTTGTAGCCTGTTTCGCATTCCTCGACACGCACCGGCACGCCGCCGATACCGCCGTCGCGCTCGTTGAGCATGGTGAAATAGTCGGCAAACCCGTTGGCGAACGGAATGCCGCCACCGGCGAACGGTCCGGTGCGGTAGGATAGGTTCGGAATGTAATGTTCCTGCGCCTGTGCGCTGTAGGCGAGGCCCCCGGCGGCAAGAATGCCCACGGCAAAAGCCAGTCCAAGTGTTTTGGTATTCATAGTTTCACTCCCTGTTGTGCAGCGCCTCCCAGCGCCCTGATGCGATTGTTGCCTATCCGTAGGGGAAAGGCCAGTTGCGAAGTTTCTCCTTGCCGATCTGCCACAGACGGGCGAGCCCGTGCGGTTCCACGATGAGGAAGAAGACGATCAGCGCGCCGATGGCCATGGTCGAAATATGCTCGACCGTGGCACCGCCTATATCGAACCCAGCAACGCGCGGGATGGTGCGGATAACGACCGGCAGCACGAAGATGAAGGCGGCGCCCAGAAACGAGCCGATGAGCGAGCCCATGCCGCCGATGATGACCATGAACAGCACCTGGAACGACAGGTTGATGTTGAACACGTCGGCCTCGGCAGAACCAAGCCAGAAGAACACCATCATCGCGCCCGCCACGCCGCAGAAATAGGACGAGACGGCGAAGGCCGACAGTTTCGCATTGAGCGGTTTGATGCCCATGAGTTCGGCGGCGATGTCCATGTCGCGGATCATCATCCACGACCGGCCGATGCGCCCGCGAATGATGTTCGACGCCACCCATGTCAGCCCCGCCACGATGGCGAGCACGATGAGATAGCGCGTGATCGGCGTCCGACGCCGCGCCCGTCACCTGCACGCCGAACAGCTGTTGCGGCACGTTCTGGATCGCGCCGGATTCGTTGTAATTGTACAGCCACTTCCAGCGCACGAAGAGCCAGCCGAGGAAGAACTGTGCGGCAAGCGTGGTGATGGCGAGATACAGCCCCTTGATCCGCAGGCTCGGCAGTCCGAACAGCACGCCGATGGCGGCGGAGAAGAAGCCGGACAGCAGGATGTGAACGAGGATGGAGACCTCGGGAAAGATCGTCGCCAGCTTGTAGCAGCTATAAGCGCCCACCCCCATGAACGCGCCGGTGCCGAGCGACAGCTGCCCGCAATAGCCGGTCAGAATGTTCAACCCGATCGCCGCCAGCGCAAGGATCAGGAACGGGATCATGATCGAGTTGATGAACCCGTCGGTCGCCAGCAACGGCACGCCGATGACGGCGACGGCCAGGATCAGCCCCAGCCCGATCCGGTCCTGCAGGATCGGAAAGATGGCCTGGTCGGCCTTGTAGGACGTCTTGAACTGACCTGCTTCGCGGTAGAACATTTAGTCGACTTCCCAAGATCTGCAGAATTTGATGCAAGTCGTTCTCCTACGAAAACTCAATCAGTTCAAACTCTGCGTGAACATCGCTCCGCAATGGATTTGATTATCTAAAGCTCGCTAAATCACAGTTTCTCGTCGCAGTTCAGACTGACACCTTTGAAAACTGTCGACCTTATATGCAATGTCAGTATCACTTCTGCCGATTTGACTCGATCATCTCTTCCATTGATTCGTAATCCGTCTAGCTTCGTTGAATTCCACTTGGCTCGTGCCAATTCAAGCTTTAGTTTTCAGAGGTTCCGATAAGCTCATCAAAGCAGCACTCGCTCCATTTGTAGACGTGAGGGCTTCTGCAGCAGACTAGCCGACGCGACTGTGATAGCAGATCCAGGATGAAATAGCTATCAGTGGTCTAACCACCATCACACCCTCTCGATAATCCTCTCGCCGAACAGCCCTTGAGGCCTGAACAGCAGGAAGATCAGCGCCAGCACATAGGCGAACCACGCTTCGGTGCCGCCGCCGAACAGGCTGCCCCAATAGACCTCGAACAGCTTCTCACCGATGCCGATGATCAGCCCGCCGATGATCGCGCCCGGTATGGACGTGAAGCCGCCCAGGATCAGCACGGCCAGCGCCTTCAGCGCGATCACTTCCAGCGCGAACGAAACGTCCGACCGCGCGCCCCACATGATGCCCGTCACCAGCGCCACGACGCCTGCGGCGAACCACGTGATCGCCCAGATCTGGTTGAGCGAAATGCCCACCGACAGCGCCGCCTGGTGGTCGTCCGCCACCGCCCGCAAGGCCCGCCCGATGCGGCTGTAATTGAAGAACAGCGCCAGCCCCGCCACCATCAGCACGGCGATGACCACGGCGGCGATGTCGATGTGCTGAAAGATCACCCGCCCGTCGAACACGTTCCATTCCGACACGCCCTGCGGCAGACCCAGTTCCTCGTCGATCATCGACTTGGTTTCGCCGCCGAAAATCGTCTCGCCGACACCGCGCAGGAACAGCGACAGCCCGATGGTCGCCATGAGCAGGATCGCGTCGTTCTGGTTCACCAGTTTCCGCAGCATCACCCGCTCGATGGTGATCGCCAGCAGCGCCATGATGCCCAATGTCACCAGCAGCGCCAGCCATGCGGGCAGCCCCATCGCGTGGAGCGAGACCAGCGCCAGCGCCGCAAACACCACCATGATGCCCTGCGCGAAATTGAACACGCCGGACGCCTTGTAGATCAGCACGAAACCGAGCGCGATCAGCGAATACAGCACGCCGGATACGAACCCTTCCCAGATCGTCTGCAACAGCAGGTCGGGAATGTCGGCCATCAGCGTGAACGGTTCGATGAAGATTTCGGACAGCATGATCTAGTTTCCCTCTCGCCGTGTGTCGTCCGTCGTCACCGCGCTGCTCTCGGTGGGAGATAAAGTCAGGCAAAACTCCTGATCCTGATCCGTCTCCTTCCAGCATCCTTCGCCGGCGGCAATAACCTCGCGACCGTCGAGCGTGAACGCGTTGGCTTCGCCGGTGAGCGCAACCACTCGCCCGCTCTGCATGCGATATTCGGCATCCTTGCGGCAGTCGGTGCCTTCCACGTTGCAGGCATCGATCATGACCACACGGCACTGGTCGGTCTGTTGAACGCGATCATCCTTGTAGTCTGTGCAGAACCCTTCCGTGATGGTCAGGGATGTGCCGGGGTCCAGTTCGTCGATCTGCTGTAGAATGAACGCAGCCTCGGGGTCGGTTTCCGGTTCAACGGTTCGCGGTTGTGTCACGGGCGGCGGGGGCGTTTTGGCAATCACAGGGTCACGATCGGGTTGCGTTTCGGCCACTGAAGGCCGTTTCCCATCCGGTTGCAGGGCTATCAACGTGGCCCGCCGTTGCGCGTAAAGCCGTGTCAGGCACCGCACGTTGGAACCGCACCGATTGCGCGCCCGAATCCAACGCCGGCTGACGATATTAAACTGACGCCTGTCAGCCGTGGCTGCACGCGCAGCACGATACAGCGGCCCCATTTCACGGTCCATCCGCGACAATGTGGCGTTGCCGCAAATCGCCCGGTCCGCAGCGATTGTAGCCTTTGCACAATCGAAGGATGGAGACTGCGCCGCAACCGGAGTGGCCCCCATCGCAAAAACTAAAAGGACAACAGCCAATACTGCCGGATGCAACAGGTCGGTAAGCGCGAACCGCATCAGTGCGGCACCCCCAGATACGCGTCGATAACCGCTTGGTCGGCCTGCACCTCTTGCGGCAGCCCGTCGCCGATCTTCTTGCCGTAATCCAGCACGACGACCCGGTCGGCGAGGTCCATGACCACACCCATATCGTGCTCGATCAGCGCGATGGTGGTGCCGAATTGCTGGTTCACATCGAGGATGAAGCGGGACATGTCCTCTTTCTCCTCCAGGTTCATGCCGGCCATCGGCTCGTCGAGCAGCAGCAGGTCCGGCTCCAGCGCCAGCGCGCGGCCAAGTTCGACGCGCTTCTGCAAACCGTAGGGCAACTTGCCCACCGGCGCGCGGCGGATGTGGGGAATTTCGAGAAAATCGATGATCTCCTCCACCCGCTTGCGGTGGACGATCTCCTCGTTCCGCGCGGGGCCGTAATAAAACATCTGGGTCAGGAAGTTGGAGTTCATCCGCAGCGAGCGACCGGACATGATGTTGTCCAGCGTCGACATGTTCTTGAAAAGCGCCACGTTCTGAAACGTGCGCGCGATACCGGATGCCGCCGCCTCATACGGCTTCATCTTGCGCCGCGTTTCCCCGCGAAACGTGATCGTGCCTTCCTGCGGATGGTAGAAGCCGTTGATGACATTCAGCATCGACGTCTTGCCGGCACCGTTCGGCCCGATGATCGCGCGGATTTCGCCTTTCAGGATGTCGAACGAGATGTCCTCGATAGCCGTCACCCCGCCGAAGCGCAGGGTGACGTTTTCGACTTTCAACAATTCATCGCCTGTGGCGATATTGTCCGAAACGCGCTCCGCAACTCCCGATCTCACTCCGCCGCCTCCAGCACCGCTTCGCGCCCGTAAACCCGCGCATCCTCGATCTTCACCGTCGCCTTGATCGTGCCCTTGCGCCCGTCCTCGAACGTCACTTCCGTCTCCACAAATTTTTCGCTCGATCCATCGTACAACGCCTCAATCAGCGGCTCGTAGCGCTCGTTTATGAGCGAGCGGCGCACCTTCATGGTGCGGGTCAGTTCGCCATCGTCGGCATCCAGTTCCTTGTGCAGCACGAGAAAGCGGTGGATTTGGGCACCGGCCACGCGCTCCTCTTCCGAGAGGTCGCGGTTCACCTGATCGACATGTTCGGCCATCATGGCAATGAGTTGCGGGTGCTGGGCTAGTTCCTGATAGGAGCCGTAGGCGATGTTATTGCGCTCCGCCCAGTTGGCGACGGGTTGCAGGTCGATATTCAGCATTACGGCGGCGTAGTCGCGCTGGTGCCCGATGGCGACGGCTTCCTTGATATTGGGGAAGAATTTGAGCTTGTTCTCGATGTATTTCGGCGGGAACATCGAGCCATCGTTTAGCTTGCCCACGTCCTTGGCCCTGTCGATGATCCGCAAATGCCCGTCCGCGTCGATGAAACCGGCGTCCCCGGTATGCACCCAGCCTTCCGGCGTCTTGGTCTCGGCAGTGGCTTCAGGGTTCTTGTAGTAGCCCATGAACACGCCGGGCGAGCGGTAGAGCACCTCGCCATTATCCGCGATCTCGATCTCCACGTCCGGCGACGGTGTGCCGACCGTATCGGCGGAAATCTGCCCGTCCGGCTGGGCGGTGATGTAGACGCAGGCTTCGGTCTGGCCGTAGAGCTGTTTCAGGTTCAGCCCGAGGGAGCGGTAGAAGCGGAAGATCTCCGGGCCAATAGCCTCCCCCGCCGTGTAGCCGACTTTCATGCGCGTCATGCCGAGCCGGTTTTTCAGGGGGCCATAGACCAGCATGTCTCCGAGCCGGTAGAGCAGCCGGTCCTTCGCCGAGACCCTGTCGCCGTTGAGGATTTTTTCGCCGACACGATTGGCGACTTTGAGGAAATAGTCGAACATCCGCCGTTTGATCGGCGAGGCGTCCTCCATTTTGACCATAATGTCGGTCAGCAGCCCCTCGAACACCCGGGGCGGAGCGAAGAAGTACGTAGGCGCGATCTCGCGGCGGTTGTCCGTCACCGTCTCCGGCCCTTCGGGGCAACACACGCAATAGCCGGCTGTCAGCGATTGCCCGTAGCTGAAGATATGATCACCGACCCATGCCAGTGGCAGGTAGGCGATGATTTCGTCATGCTCGTCGAAATTGTCGAAAGCGTTGGCGTTCTTCGAGGAGATGATGAGGTTGTCGTAAGACAGCATCACCCCCTTGGGCCGCCCCGTCGTCCCGGACGTGTAGAGCATGACCGACAGGTCGCTGCCCTGCCCCTTGCCGATTTCGTCCAGCCATCCGTGCGCCGCACCAGCGGTTTTCAGCACGTCACGGCCCTGCGCTTGCAGGTCCTTGTAATGGTGGATGAACGGCTGGTCGTAATCGCCGAGCCCGCGCTCCCAGTCGTAGATGATGGTTTCAAGCTTCGGCAGTTGGCCGTGGATGGACAGCACCTTGTCCACCTGCTCCTGATCCTGCACCACGGCAAAACGCACCTCGGCGTGTTCCAGCACGTAGACCATCTCTTCGGCGACCGAATCGGCATAGACGGGAACCGGCACCCCACCAAGGGCCTGCACGGCAAGAAACGTCCAGTAGAGTGCGGGCCGGTTGGCGCCGACGACCGCGACCTTGTCCCCACGCTGGAAGCCGATGGCCTGAAGACCGAGCGAATAGGCGCGCACCTCGTCGCGCATCTGCGCCCACGTCCACGTCTGCCAGATGCCGAGGTCTTTATGGCGCATGGCCGGACGATCGGCGAACCGCTCCGCATTGTGCAGCAGATATTTAGGAAACGTGTCGAGTTCGGACGCAGTGGATGTCGTCATCGTCAATCCGCCCTCCCAAGCGGTGGCAGCGAGTGTTCTATATTCAACGTGCCGGAGCAAGAGGCGTATTCCGAATTGCTATTTATGACAGACCCGGACCCGATGCCCCCGCCCACCCGGCGGATCAATAACCAAACGCGCACGGGACCAAACATCACCTCCTAGCGCTTCCGTACTCACCAGAACCCGACGATGCTGACACTTCAATTCGGCAGCACCGCCAACGAGTTGCAACCGCAACGGCCACGTATCCCAAGAGGGAATCTGCGACTGCCAAAAACCGAGCCGTCGCGCTGTTTTCTTGCGCGCAAAAGCGTGCTCTGCGATTGCGGGAATGTCCCGCGCGACAATTTCGGCAGGCACAGTGCGGGTGCCTATGCCGGTCTGATAGGTCACCATCGTGAGCTTTCGCCCTTGGTGGCGAACAATGTGGTCGACCGCTAAAATATCCTTTCGCATGTTGAAATCGGAAAAAGAAAACATTCTGCCGAGATTGCGCCCGGTCTGAAACACTTCGCCGCGCATACGCCCGCCAACGCCATAAATAGCGGCAATACGGTCCGGCTTGAGATAGCCACCGTTTAGCAACCGCGCCGTCACAGTCATGGGTCCGGCTTCCAGAATGGTGACGGGTTCGCGTTCGGCGGCAATCACCTCTGCGATCCTCTGGAGCCGACGCCGATCCGGTTCTATCTCCCTCCGGAGAGTGCGCACGCGGGTAAAACTCTCGTCGGGTCCGCGTAGCAACAACCAGTCGCCACAGCCCAGCTTCGGCAGGCGGCTCTCCATATTTCGGTGAACCTCGGCTGTTGTGGATTCCCCATTGCCGAAAATTGACACCGCCGCGATGACGCGAACGCACCCCAGCCGTTCAGTTTGGCGTGTGATATGCGCGGTTATGCTGTCATCAATCTCACCTTTCAGCGTAAGATCAAGAACGAGCAAAACCGGTCTGCCCACCTGTACACATTTCGGATCGGCACCAAGAAAATGGGTTTCCACTGTGTCGGCGTGCGCTAGACCTGCGGAAAGCAAAAGTGCCATCAAGCAACATGCGAATTGAAGTGTGAGCAGCATTCAGAGCGGTCTCTGCAGACTTTTCGAACGCTATCACGGATATGTTACCGGCGCTATACCCTATTCCGCAGCCTCCACCCAATCCACCTTCTCGGCATTCTTGAACCCGGCCAAACGCCCCATCTTGGCCGCCTGCGCGATATCCACGTTGGCCTCTTTTACATGACCGTAACCGCGGATGAGGTCCGGGTAGGATGCAAGTTTGACGGCTGCCTCGGCGCGCTCCGCATTGTAGTCCGTCTCGATCGTGTCCAGCACGGCCTCGTAGTCCGAAAGCAACTCCTGCTCCATCTTCCGTTCGGCCATGTAGCCGAACACGTTCAGCGGTGTTCCGCGCAGGAAGCGGGCCTTGGCCAGCCACGTATAGGCGGTCGCCATCCACGGGCCATAGGCCTTCTTGATGAGTTCGCCGTTCTCGTTGCGCTTGGAAAACAGGGGCGGCGCGAGGTGGTATTCCACCTTGTCCCAGCTGTCGAACCGGCTTTCCAGTTGCGTCTGGAACACCCCGTTGGAGAACAGCCGCGCCACCTCGTATTCGTCCTTGATCGCCATCAGCTTGTAGAGATATTGCGCCACCGCTTTGGTGAGATCGTCGTTGCCCAGTGCCCCGATGCGCTCCATGCGCTCCGAGAACCGCTTGGCATAACGGACGTTTTGATAATCGGTCAGCCGTTCGATACGGCGCTCAATCATCTGATCCGTCGTTTCCGACAGCACGCGGTGGTCGAGCAAACTTTCGCCCGCCGCTTTCATCTCCGGCACCAGCGCAAGATCATGAGCGGCGATGCGGCCCCACTCGAACGCGGCCTGGTTGAACGGCACGGCCACGCCGTTCAATTCGATCGCCTTCATCAGTGCTTCGTGGCCGACAGGAATCGCGCCCGTCTGAAAGGCGTAGCCGAGCATGAACATGTTCGACGCAATCGCGTCCCCGAACAGGGCGACGGCCAGATCTTCGGCCTCCACCACCCGCGTCATGTCTTCGCCGGCCGCCTCCGTCAGTACCTTGATGATTCGTTGGACAGGGAAGGAGAAGTTGACGTTGCTGGTGAACTCGCCCGACAATTTCTCGTGGGCGTTGATGATGACCTGCGTGCGCCCGGGCTGGATCGACGCCAACACCTTCTGCGTCGAGGCCGTAACCATGTCGCAACCCAGAACGAGGTCCGCGCCGGACGCCGCAATGCGGATGGATTTGATGTCCGCAGGCGTCGGCGCGATGCGGAGATGCGAGGCGACCTCGCCGCCCTTCTGCGCCAGCCCCGCCATGTCGATGATGGCCGAGCCCTTGCCTTCCAGATGTGCCGCCATGCCCAAAACGGCACCGACGGTGACCACCCCCGTGCCGCCGACGCCGGTGACGATGATGCCGTAGGAACCATTGAGCGCGGGCAATTCCGGCATGGGAATAGACGGCAGTTCCGTGCCGCCGGATATGCCCTCGCCCTTCTTCATCTTGCCGCCGTGGACGGTGACAAAGGACGGGCAGAACCCTTCTACGCAGGAATAGTCCTTGTTGCAGGCACTCTGGTCGATCTGCCGCTTGCGGCCGAACTCGGTTTCCACCGCCGCGATGGCAACGCAGTTGGACTTGCGCCCGCAATCGCCGCAGCCTTCGCAAACCTGCTCGTTGATGACGATGCGGCGGTCCGGGTCCGGGAACAGGCCGCGCTTGCGCCGACGCCGCTTTTCGCTGGCGCAGGTCTGGTCGTAGATCATCACAGTCAGGCCGGGCACGGCGGCCAGCTCACGCTGCACCTTCATCAGCTCGGAACGGTGATACACTTTCGTGCCCTTCGGCCATTCGATGCCATCATATTTGTCCGGCTCGTCGGTGACGATCTCGACGCGCTTGGCACCTTCCGCCGCCACCTGCGCGGCGATGATCCACGGGGTCAGATTGCCCTCGTTGGGCTGCCCGCCGGTCATGGCGACCGCATCGTTGAACAGGATCTTGTAGGTGATGTTGGCGTTGCTCGCCGCCGCCGCGCGGATGGCGAGATAGCCGGAATGGTTATAGGTGCCGTCACCGAGATTTTGGAAGACGTGATCGCGCTTGGAGAAGTGATGCTCGCCGACCCAGTTGACGCCCTCGCCGCCCATCTGGGTGTAACCCTCGGTGCCTCGGTCCATCCATTGCACCATGTAGTGACAGCCGATGCCCGCATAGGCGCGGGAGCCTTCGGGGATTTTCGTCGATGAATTGTGTGGGCAACCGGCGCAGAAATACGGCACCCGGTTGGCAACCCCTTCGGTGGCCTCCAGCCGCGCCTGCGCCTGCCGGATGGCGGATGTGCGCCCGGCCAGTTCGCCGTCTTTTGCCGACCGCGCCAGCCGCTCGCCGATGGCGACCGCGATCTGGTTGGAATCGAGCGAGCCCTGAATGGGAAACAGCCATTCGGCATTCTCGTCCTTCTTGCCGACAAGGCGGGGGTGGTTGGGAACACTGTAGAATTCCTCGCGCAACTGGACTTCGATCAGTTCGCGCTTTTCCTCAACTACGATGATGAGGTCGAGACCTTCGGCAAACGCCCGCAATTCCTTGCGCGACAAGGGCCACACACAGCCGCACTTGTAGAGCCGCAAGCCAAGATCGTTGGCGCGCACCTCGTCGATGCCCAGATCGTCCATCGCCTGACGCACATCGAGATAGGACTTGCCCGCAGTAATGACGCCGACCTTGGCGTTCGGCCCGCCGGAGATGACGACCTTGTTGATGTTATTGGCCGCCACATAGTCCTGCACCGCGTAGCGCTTGTGAACGTGAAGGCGTTTTTCCTGGGTGAGAATGGGATCGTTGGGGCGGATATTCAGCCCGTCTTCCGGACGGATATCCACCTCCGGTTCGTGCAGCGTCAGCCGGTCCACGGCCCCGTCGATGACGGCGGTGGATTCGATCGTGTCCTTGACACATTTGATGCCGACCCAGACGCCCGCATATCGGGAAAGCCCGAAGCCGAAAATGCCGTAGTCGATGATCTCCTGCACACCGGCGGGGGAGAGGATCGGGATTTTGAGATCGAGCAGGTGGAACTCGCTCTGGTGCGCCGTGGTGGAGGATTCCGCCGTGTGGTCGTCGCCCATCAGCAGCAGCACACCGCCGTTCTTCGAGGTGCCGGCCAGATTGGCGTGGCGGAACACGTCGCCCGACCGGTCCACCCCGGGCCCCTTGCCGTACCAGACGCCGAAGACACCATCGAAACGGCCTTCGCCGCGCATTTCCGCCTGCTGCGTTCCCCACAGAGCGGTGGCAGCGAGGTCCTCGTTCAGGCCCGGCTCGAAGATGATGTCGTTCTTCTTGAGTTTGGCCTGTTCCTTCCACATGGCCATGTCGAGACCGCCGATAGGCGAGCCGCGATATCCGGACACGTAACCGCCCGTGTTCAGAGCCGGCGCGGCGGTCGCGTTCCTTTTGCATCTGCACGAGCCGCACGACAGCCTGCGTGCCGGTGATGAAGACGTGCTGCTTGTCGAGATCGTATTTGTCGGACAGATCGACCACCTGAAGCGGGGTCTGCATACCGGAACCGGCGGAATGCTCGTCACCGGCCAGAGAGGTGGCGGGTTTCTTGTTGGCGTTTGTAGTGACGCTCGCTTCGTCCGGATGTCTGCTTGGTGTCTTCTGTCGTCGATCCAGTCGTCGTCATGACGATGCGGCGCTCCTTGTGATGATGAAACTTTAAACCCTGCAATCTGCGAAGCGAACCCGCTTCGTTACGGGAGTGTCAGCCCATCGCAGCCCGCCGTCAAGCGGGCTGCAAGGATGCGCTCCGAAACGTCACAGGCTGCATATATGCGCTAGAAGTTCAGCGAGATATCGCGGTGGTGGGACTGGCACTGCGCCACGAACAAGGCTTGATCGCGGGTCAGGCGTGTCTGCTGCCGCAGGCCGACCGTGTTGCGCATCGCAGCCTCGTAGGTGTCAAGTGCTGCCGTAAACTCCGGCGTGACCTGCTGGCGCCATTCGCCCTGCGCCGCATAGAGCGCGCGTGCCTCGGTGATGTTCTCGGCCACCTTGTCCAGTTTCGGCGTGCGTTTCTTCAACTCACGACGCGCGCGGGACAGCTGGGTCTTGATCTTGGAGGTGCCATCCACGCGCTGCAATTCGGTCTCGAAGTCTTGAATGACATCCTGCGCCTCGTCCGGCGTCTGGCTGGCGACCGCCTGCTCCACCGCTATCGAGACCGGCAGCCAACGCCACGAAATGCCTCGTTCCCGGCCAACACCTCTTTCAGCTGCAACACGTCACCGTAAGCGGTGTCGGCGGCGCTGCGATATTCGGCGCGCAAGCGGTCCACTTCCTTCGTCAGCTTGACGAACTCGGCGCGTGTTTCCGGCCAGCTGGCGGGAATTTGCGCCAGCAGCGCATCGCGGGAGGCGATAGTTTCATCGATCAATACCTGCACCCGCGCACGGGCATCCGCATTGTCGTCGCCGCGCAGGCGCGATTGACGCCGTTCCAGCGGTTGAATCTGAGCGTTGAAAACCCGCGCATCCCGCTCCAGATCCGCGTACGAAAACATGATCGGGCCGATAAGCGACAGCCGCCTGCGTTTCGACCCGCTCCGCTTCCTTCGATGCGACCAGCGCGGCACGCGCTGCATCGACAGCTTCATACGATCCGGTGAGGTTTTCCTGCTGCGCTTCCGGCAGGAACGACGCATCGACGCCCTGCATGGTAGCGATGGCAGCGGGCAAACGCCCGTTCGCCTCTGTGAACTGGCCGTAGACGTATTCCTCCACGCAATACTCGATCCGCGGGTTGCGCGGCGGTGGCGAGGTTTCCGACAACAGTTGCACGCGGTTTGGCAGATAGTTCACGAGCGAGGGGAAGTTGGCGACGATACCCAGTGCAAGAAGCTGCAGCGCGATGAAGCCGATGACCCCCTTGTACATGTCCAGCGTCTTGACCACCGCCGGTGCCACACCGCGCAGATAGAACAGCGCGAAGCCAAAGGGCGGCGTGAGGAAGGATGTCTGGATGTTCAGACCGATCATCACACCAAGCCACACAGCGGTGACGTTGGCGGACGGGTCGGCCAGCAGGATGGGGGCCATGATGGGCACGATGACGACCGCGATCTCGATGAAGTCAAGAAAGAAGCCCAGAATGAACATGATGAGCATGACGACGAAGAACTTCGCCCAGAAACCGCCGGGAATGCCTTCGAGGAAATGCTGCACCAGTTCCTCACCGCCAAAGGCGCGGAAGGCGGCGGTGAGCATCGCGGCACCGAGCAGAATGATGAAGACGAGCGACGTCGCCTTCGATGTCTCGATCATCACGTCCTGCAGAGTGTTCTGCACCTTGTAGGCGCGGATGGCGGAGACTGCGAGCGACACGATCAGAATCAGAGAGGCGATGGCCGCGCCCACGACCGCGATTGCGTCGGTCGTTGTGTTGAACGATTTTATGTTGGTGTTGAAGTTGTTGACGATCAACGTAATCACGATGACCGACCCCAATGCCAGCAGTGCTGGCGTGTAAGCACCTTTTTGCCCCTCGTGCAGCCTGTAACCAGCCATGAGCAACGCACCGGCAGCGCCGATTGCGCCCGCCTGGTTCACCGTTGCCACACCGGTGAGGATGGATCCTAGAACGAGGAAGATCAGCGCCAGCGGTGGCACGAGAACCACGCCGAGTTGCCTCCAGAACGCCGCATCCAGCCCCGTTTCATTACGAACAGGAGGGGCGGATTTCGGGAAAATGAGCGCGTAGATCAGAATGTAGAGCATATACAGCCCAACCAGCACGAGGCCGGGAAGAAGTGCGCCGAGGAACATTTCACCAGCTGAGGTCGACGTGACGCCGAAAGCCGATGGCATGGTCAGTTCGCCGGTGGAAGCCGTGTAAAGCGCCTTGCGGGTGGTGCCCGCCTGATCGGTCGCAGCCGCCAGCTGGTCGGCCAGAATGATGAGCACGATGGACGGTGGAATGATCTGCCCCAGCGTGCCGGATGCGGCGATCGTGCCGGTGGACAGCGACGGCGAATAATTGTTCCGCAGCATCGCCGGCAGCGAGATCAGGCCCATCGCCACCACGGTCGCGCCCACAATCCCGGTCGTCGCGGCCAGCAACGCACCCACGAATACCACCGAAATGCCGAGGCCGCCGGGCACGGGGCCGAACAGCTTCGCCATGGTCATCAACAGGTCTTCCGCGATCTTGGACCGTTGCAGCATGATGCCCATGAAGATGAACAGCGGAATGGCAATCAGCGTATCCCGCTCGATCTCCCAATAGATACCGCGCAGGTTCGTTACACCAGCAGAGAGCCATTGCGACGGCCCGCCCTGCGCGAAATAGGCGTCCGTATCACCGGCAAACAGATAGCCGCAAAGCGCCGCCGCCGCGATCGACAGGATCGCGGAGCCCGGCAGCGCGAACGCCACCGGATAGCCGGAGCCGAGAGCCGTTGCCATGAGAACGAGCAACAGGATGAGGAAGACGATTTCCATGAACGTGTGGCCCCCCGGCCTTAATGCGCTGCGGCGTCGGCTTGATCGAGCCGTGTGCCGGGTTCCTCACGATAGTCGGCGACCGACTCCATGAGATAACTGACGAATTGCACCAGCATCGTGACGGCGAAGACGGCGAGAAAAGCCGCCATGAGATATTTGACGTAGAGGCCGAAACCGGACTGCGAGACCTCGAAATTGGTCACCGAACCATACACGATGGCACTGCTGCCGCCGAAGCCGACGATCAGAATGGTCCAGCACAGGGTCATGCCGAGAAACAGCGTGCCGAACGTGTTCACGAACCCTTTTGTCCGGTTGCGCATGCTGGCGTAAAACACATCCACCCGCACATGGCCTTCTTTCAGCAACGTGTAAGCGGAGGCGAACAGGAACAGGGCGGCATACCAGAAACGCACCAGGTCACCCATGAACGCCTGCTCATAGGAAAAGATGAACCGCGTGATCACGATGAGCAGTTCGGCTGCCACGATCAGCAGCGTCAGCCAGTGGAAGCCCAGCGTGCGGAAGAAGAAGGCCGCAACGACGCCAAGTATCGCCAGTGGCACATGCACCCACGGCCCGCGAAACTGCGAGCGCCCCAGATCACGGTTCAACTGTTCGCCGACAACGCTATCCAAAACACCCTCAACGCGGAGGGCCGAGATGATTGTGTCACCAAGCCCAACGAAAAGCACGATGAAGAAGCAAGCGCGCACGAGAAACATATTGAAATCACTGATCTTCTCAGCATCCGTACGCAATGATACCGTGCGGTCCTTGCCGACAATCCACAGAGCCAGCGCGATACCTGCGGCATAGGATGCGGCCTCGATGACGGCCAACACACCGCCACCGTCGAACAGGCTCAACGCGCCAGGCCATCCGTAGGACAATTTGAGGATCGTGTTGACAAACCAGACGACCAGCAGGATCAACATTCCCCACCCGAACGCACGCACGGCAAAGGTCGTGGTGTCACCGGGATGGGCTATGCCCGTTCCGGAATGGGTAACGGTATCGCCGGGCTGATGCCCCATCGGCAGAACACTCGTCTTCGGATCGTTCAACTGCTTCCCCCACACGTAAAACGCTGCGCCACGGCCTCACCTCAACCGCCTGCACCGGCAATGCCTCCTCCCAGAGGCAACATACTCTTTTCCAAACTGGCACGACCGCATGGTGAGCGTGCCTGCCGGTTTGGAAAGGAAAAACGGCCCCGCCCTTTTCGGGCGGGGCCGTAAGATAGTTACTCGATGCCGAGCGCTTCGTTGCGCTTGAGCGAGTAGGAAATGTCCGACTTGATCATCCATGGACCAACTGCGGCGCGGGCAGCAGCGGTTGCATCCATGATCTTGGCGGCCAGCGGCGAATGATCGCGCGATTCCTGGAACACTTCCTCGGCGGCTTCAGCGAACGCAGCATACACATCGTCGTTGAACTCGCGCAGCTGAACACCGTTTTCGTTGATCAGCTTGTCGAGGTAGATACCGTTGTTCCAGTTGGTCTCGGCCATCGTGCGGGAGTTCTCTTCGTTGCACGCGGCTTCGATGATGGCCTGATCGACCTTTTCGAGTGAGTCCCACCAGGCCTTGTTGATGCCCATGGCGAGCTGTGCGCCCGGCTCGTGCATGCCCGGGAAGTAGTAATACTTCGCAGCTTCGTAGAACTTCATGAAATAGTCGTTGTACGGGCCGACCCACTCGGTGGCATCGATGGCACCGGAAACGAGGTTTTCATAGATCTGGCCGCCGGGAAGAGAAACAGGCGAAGCGCCGAGTTTCGCCATGACGTCGCCGCCCTGGCCCGGGATACGCATCTTCAGACCTTTCAGGTCTTCAGCGGAATTGATTTCCTTGTTGAACCAGCCGCCCATCTGCACACCGGTATTGCCGGCTGCAAAGTTTTTCAGGCCGAATTCGCCTGCAAGCTCGTCCCAGAGTTCCTGACCGCCGCCATACTTGATCCAGGCATCCATTTCCGTGGCTGTGAGGCCGAATGGAATGGCCGTGAATGCGGACCAGCCCGCGTGCTTGCCTTTCCAGTAATAGTCAGCGCCCATATAGGCCTGAGCGTTGCCGGATGCGACTTCGTCGAACGAGTCGAACGCGCCAACGCGCTCACCGGCTGCGAAGTATTTCGTGGTGATGCGGCCGTCCGTCAGCTCCGTAATACGGGCTGCAAGACGCTGCGCCGGCAGGCCGAGGCCCGGAAAGTCGCGCGGCCATGTGGAGACAATCGCCATCTCCTTGACGCCTTGCGAAAGGGCGGGTGTGGCGAGCGTTGCGGCCGCACCGGCTGTGCCGACGAGACCGGCTTTTTTGATAAATGAACGTCTGTCCATATGGACTTCCTCCGAAATTGGTTTTTCTTCTCCCAGCGGATGCCTGACCACGACGGCACAAACTTCCCCTCTCCGCGCACGGCGGGCCGGGCGGTGTCGCGTTCTAGCACCGCGATGACGCTATTGGCTAGTGGAACATTGGTCGGATACCCGCCCTACAATCGTTTCAGCACAGCCTTTGCACGCATTGCCGCAGCGGCCTGCCCGCACTAGCATCGCGCGACCACCACACGGACCTGCCCCATGCGCCCGCTCATCGCCGTAACTGCCGATATCAAGCACGTCGAACCCTATGACTGGCACGCCACGCCGACACCGTATGTCGATGCTGCCGTCGACAGCGCCGGGTGCCTGCCGCTCATCGTGCCCGCTTTGGGTGACAGGTTGGATATCGACACGTTGCTGGAGCGTGTGGACGGCGTGCTCGTCACCGGCTCGCGCTCCAACGTGCATCCATCCAACTACGGGGTGGAACCGACCGAGGACCACGAACCCTTCGACCCGGCGCGGGACGCCACCACTTTGCCGCTGATCCGTGCCGCCATCGAACGCGGCGTCCCCCTGCTTGCGATTTGCCGCGGGATACAGGAATTGAACGTGGCGCTGGGCGGCTCGATCACGGCGGCATTCCAGAAGAACCGGCAGATCGAGGGCCACGGCTACCCGTGGGACGGCACGCTGGACGAGCGGTTTGAACTGTCCCACGAATTGAGCGTCGAGAACGGTTCCTGCCTCGCTTCCATCGTCGGCACGGATGCGAGCGTGCGGGTCAATTCCCTGCACACGCAGGCGCTCGACAAACTGCCGGAAAGGCTTGTCGTGGAAGCATGGGCACCGGACGGAACGGTAGAAGCCGTCAGCGTGCGCGATGCGCCGGGCTTCGTTGTCGGCGTCCAGTGGCACCCGGAATACTGGGCGCGGGACAGCCACCGTGAGGATGTCGCATCGGTCGCCATCTTCCGCGCCTTTGGCGATGCCGCCCGCCGGTTCGCACAAAACCGCAGCCGGATGGCGGTTGCAGCCGAATGAGCGGCGACCACGATCACTCACACCTCAGCGACATGGACGCCCGTGTCCGCGCGCTGGAAAGCCTGCTGGCCGAAAAAGGTTATATCGACCCCGCAGCCCTCGACGCCATCATTGAAACCTATCAGCACAAAATCGGCCCGCAAAACGGTGCCCATGTCGTGGCGAAAGCGTGGCTTGAACCGGATTTCGCAAACTGGCTGCGGGACGATGCCACTGCCGCCATCCATTCCCTCGGCTACATGTCGCGGCAGGGCGAGCACATGGAGGCCGTGTTCAACACGCCCGACACGCACCACATGGTCGTCTGCACGCTGTGCTCGTGCTACCCGTGGAGCGTGCTCGGCCTGCCACCCGCGTGGTATAAATCTCCCCCCTACCGCGCCCGCGCCGTCATTGATCCGCGCGGTGTGCTGGCCGAGTTCGGGCTGCCGCTTTCCGAAGACGTCGCCATCGAGGTGCACGATTCCACGGCGGAGGTGCGCTATCTCGTTGTGCCCATGCGTCCGGCGGAAACGGAAGGATGGGATGAGGCGGCGCTGGCGAAACTCGTTACCCGCAACTCGATGATCGGCACCGGCCTGCCCGTCCAGCCCGGCAATTTCATGGACAAGGACGCATAGGGTGAATGGCGGGCAGGACCTCGGCGGCATGCACGGCTTCGGGCCGGTTGTGGAAGCAGCCGACGAGCCGAACTTCCATGCCGAATGGGAGGCCCGCGCGATGGCGATGGTCGTGGCCATCGGTGCCTGCGGGCAGTGGAATATCGACCAGTCCCGCCACGCCCGCGAGAGCCTGCCACCGGCGGATTACATGCGCTTCTCCTATTATCGCATATGGACCGAGGCACTCGAAACCCTGCTGCTCGAACGCGGCATGATTCGCTCCGATGAACTGACGGACGGAACGGCGCGCGAACCGGGCAAACCGGTACCACGCATGATGACTGCAGAAACGGTCGAGCCCCTGCTCCGTAAGGGCGGGCCCTCGGACCGGCCTGCATCGACCGAACCCGTCTTCGCGGTTGGCGACGCCATCCGCACCATCAACCACCATCCGACGGGCCATACGCGCCTGCCCCGCTATGCACGCGCAAGGCAGGGCACGATAGCCAGGGTGCTGGGCCATCACGTCTTCCCCGATACGAACGCGCATGGCGAGGGTGAGAATCCGCATTGGCTCTATCGGGTGCGGTTTGCCGCCACCGAATTGTGGGGCGTGAACCGCAACCCGCACGACAGCGTCACTCTTGATCTGTGGGAACCGTATCTTGCCCCCGCTTGACAAAAATCCGCCGGATATCGCTGCGTTGCCGGATATACCGATCGACAACGGCGAACCGGTCTTCACCGAACCGTGGCAGGCGCAGGCTTTCGCCATGACGGTGGCGCTGCACGAGCGAGGGCTGTTCGGTTGGGACGAATGGGCCGATGCCCTCTCCGCCGCGTTGAGAATGGAGCTCCGGCGACGGTGGCGACACATACTGGAACCATTGGATTGCGGCTCTCGAAACGCTCATGGCCGCCAAGGGCGTGACCAATGCGAGCGCCATCGCGGAGCGCGAACAGGCGTGGCACGCAGCCGCCGCCCGCACGCCGCACGGGGAGGCGATCGAGTTGTGAAGCCTCATTTTGAGTTCGTCAATGTCACTGCGCGAAACCGCCAGCGGTCGTCTTTCCAGCGAAACATTCTGGGACAGAAACGCGGAAAAATACGCGCGTGACGCGATTGCAGACGAGGTTTCCTACCGGGAAAAACTGCGCATAACGCAGACATATCTAAAACCGGACATGGATCTTCTGGAAATAGGCTGCGGCACCGGCTCGACCGCCATGGAACATGCGCCCCATGTCCGCAGCATTCTTGCGACGGATATTTCAGGCGCCATGCTCGATATCGGACATCGCAAAGTGGCGGATGCCGATATCGACAACATCGAGTTCCGGCAGGCCGATGTCGAAAGGCTCGACGTCCATTCCGGCAGTTTCGATGCTGTCCTCGCCCTCAGCGTGCTGCACCTTATGGAAGACCGCGATGCTGCCCTGTCGAAGATCCACGACCTGCTTTCTCCCGACGGATTGTTCATCTCCAGCACGACCTGTCTGGCGGATTCCGCGTTGAAATATATCGCTCTGGTCGCCCCCCTTGCACGCAAGCTGGGGCTGTTTCCCGCCTTCGATATCCTGCGGGCGGACGATCTGGTGGCGGACATGAAACGCCACGGGTTTACCATCGAACAACGCTGGCAACCCGGCCCGCGCAAGGCAGTCTTCATCATCGCCAGAAAAGTGGCCTCAGCCTAAAACCGCCTGCGCGAGTGCGATCAACCGCCGGTCACTGCCGCGCGGGCCGAGCAGACTGATGCCCATGGGCGCGCCATGCACTGTGCCCAGCGGCAGGGTGATTTGCGGCAGGCCTGAAAGTCCCGACAGGCATAACAACTTCAGTGCCTGTTCGCGAAACGCTCCCAGTTCATCGTCGGTGGATGACTTCAGCGGGGCGCAGGATGGCGATGTCGGCAACACCAGCACCCCATCGTCACCCAGCTGGGATTCGAGTTGCATCGTGATGTCGTGGCGCAAAACGGTTTCGCGTTTGAATTGCAGGTCTGTGACCGAGCGCCCGAACTCGAACCGCTCTTTCACCCCCGTGCCAAGATCGGGCTTTGCCGCCTCGATCCATGGCCCCAAAGCGCGCCATGCCCCGTAAGCCTGGCAGCGGCGGAAGGCCCAATAGGCGGCGTCGAGATCGACACCGAGTTCGAGTATATCCCGGTCCCGGTCGAACACATTCCGCAGCCTTCGCCACGATGCGGCATGGGTTTCGTATTCCGCCTCACCCAACACCAGCGCATCGAGCGTGGGCGACATGAGCGGGCGGGTGAGCGGCGTGTCGCTGCTGTCGGGTGGCAACAGGATGTCGCCGACAGCCGCATAGGTCGTGGCATCCTTCGCAAACCAGCCGAACACGTCGAAGCTGGGAGCCAGGGGCATGGTGCGGTCGAGCGGGATTGCATCGTGCGTTGTCCGCAACCCGATCAGCCCGCAATAGGACGCCGGTGCCCGCACGGACCCGCCGGTGTCGGACGCGGTGGCGATATCCACGGCACCGGCTGCAATAAGGGACGCGGAGCCGGAGGACGAGCCGCCTGTAATGCGTTCGGGTGCCGCCGGATTGAGCGGCGCGCCGTAATGGGCGTTCACCCCGTTAAGCGAGAAGCACAGCTCGTCGCACTGGCTCTTGCCCGCAAACGCAGCCCCCGCATCGAGCAATTTCTGCACGGAGGACTGCGTTGCTGTGGCCGGTTCGGTCGTTGCGAGCCGCGTCGGCTGGCCCCAACCGGACGGGTATCCGGCAACGTCGTAGAGGTCTTTCACCGCAAGCGTCAGTCCGGCCAATGGACCGGTCGGAGACGAGAACACTGCGCGTTCAGGATAGTCGCACCATGCGTTCAAATTGTCATTCATAGTGTAACCACGCCCGCCTCACCCGCTTCCGTGCCAAACACCAACCGGTCACCTTTTCGCATCCCAGTTCAGGCTGGACACCGCACCCCTGCCTGCTCGCCGCAGCAAGTGTTCCGCGCCATCGTCTATCTTCACAGCCATGACCATGCCGTCGCTATAGCCGATGGCGACCACATCCGCGACCGGATGGCAGGCGACCTGCACCACCATCGCATCGCCCCGTGTGCCCAACTCCTTCGGTGCCTTGCCCTGCGGACCATCCTTGCCGCCAAACGGCCAGCAGATCGCAGCGGGCGCACCGGAGGAAGCAAGCCACTTGCCTTTCGCTGACCATGACAGGCTTTTGGGTTTGGCCGGATAGCCGCTCATCCGCATGTGGGCGTCTTGCGCCTTCTTCGCGTCCAGCCGCCAGCCGTGCAGCGCGTTCTCCGCCATGCCGGTGACCACATAACGTCCGTCCGGCGACACGGTGACGGCAATATGCGCACCGTCCCACTCCAGCGCCGACGACTTTCCGCCCGCACCCCAGTGGAGCGACACACCTTTGTAGCGGGCGCAGGCCAGTCGCAGGCCTTTTGGCATGAAGGCCAACGCTTCGACGGCCCGGTCGTGAGCGAGGGTTTTCACAGTGCCATCGCCCACCAGCCAAGCCGTTCGCCCTGATGCAAAAGCGACCGCCCCGTTCGGTCCGGCGGCCACCACGTCAATCCATTTGCCGGGCTGTTCGGCGACCAGTTCGGCCCCGTCGGCGGTTACGCGCATAACACGACCGTCTTCGCCGCCTGTAATCAAGGACGCGAAACCCAAAGCGGGAATTGCCGCCAGCAAACCGTCATGCGCCTCAACCGTCTTGCCACTCACTGGCCAGTGAACGACCCCTTGCACGGTAGCGAAACACGGTTCGCCGCTGATAAAAGCGGCGCATTCGACGTGATCATCGAAATCATAGGGTGCCAGCGTCGCCATGATCAGGCTGAGAGAGCCTGCGCCTCGCAAGCCCGAAACGTCCGCTCGATCTTTTCCTTGTCCAGCCCGCGCCCGATGAAGACGAGCCGCGTTTCGCGCTTCTCATCCGCTTTCCAATCGCGCTGGTGGTGGCCTTCCACAATCATGTGAACGCCCTGAATGACATAGCGCTGCTCGTCGCCCGTAAACGCGACGATGCCCTTCAGGCGCAAAATGTCCGGCCCGTCGATCTGCGTCAGCTTGTTGATCCACGGGAAGAACAGGTCGGACTTCATATCCCCACCGCGTAGCGAAATGGACTCCACGGTCGTGTCGTGGGTGGTGGCGTCGAGTTTGTGATGATCGTGGCCGCAGTCCGGGCGCAATCATCGTCATGCACGTGATGTGCGCATGATCGTGCAGGAAATGCGGGTCGTCTTCCAAAATGCGGTCGAGATCGAATGCGCCCCGGTCCAACACGGCATCCAGCGCGACGCCTGCCCGTTCGGCGTGGTGGATGACGGCGTGGGAATTGATCTTCCGTACCGTCGCCTCAACCTTCGCCAACTCTTCGGCGTCCACCAGATCGGTCTTGTTCAGCACGACGACATCAGCAAACGCCACTTGGTCCTCGGCTTCCGGCGCGCGTGCGAGGGTCTCGGCGAAATGACGGCAATCGACCATCGCAACCACAGCGTCCAGTCGCGCTTTCGACCGCACATCCTCGTCCATGAAGAATGTCTGAGCGACGGGTGCCGGATCGGCGAGGCCGGTGGTTTCGACCAAAATGCCGTCGAACCGGCCTTTGCGTTTCAACAGCCCCTGCACCACCCGCACGAGATCGCCCCGCACGGTGCAGCACACGCAGCCGTTGTTCATTTCGTAGATTTCCTCGTCGCTCTCCACGATCAGGTCGTTGTCGATACCGATCTCGCCGAACTCGTTGACGATGACGGCGAACTTCTTGCCGTGGTCGCCGGTCAGGATGCGGTTCAGCAGCGTGGTCTTGCCCGCGCCGAGATAGCCGGTGAGAACGGTGACGGGGATTGTATCGGTCATGGGACGGTTTCGCGGCTTCGTATTGCCGCTTAAGATAACGCGGGAGGCTGGCGCAACAAGGCCAAATCAAAGTCCGCCACATCGTGAACCAGTTCGGCAAGGCCGGAAACCGCTTTGGTGAGCAACACCTCGCCCGTCTCCGCCGAGGCCGCAGCGGCATGGCCTGTCACGCCTTGCGCGTTCAAATCCTGCGCCATCCAGCCGAACGAATGGGCACCGTATGCGCGCAGATGGTTGCCCGACAGCTGCGCTTGCATATTGTCGAAGTCCTCCGTCGCTTCCATCGCTACCAGTTCGGGATGCAGTGCCAGCATGACGCTGGTTTCGACCTGGCCACCGTGAATGCCAAACATTTCCTCGTCGGCGGAAACGATACCCGTGCCCTTCACGAACCGGTCCCACTTCGTCGCAACGGCCAGCATTCCGTGCCGCGCCCGCAATTCCTGACACACGATCTGCACGATCGGCACATTGCCGCCGTGGGCATTCATAAAAACGATGCGGCGAACGCCGCGTGACGCGCAGTCAGTACCAACGCTCAGCCAGCGTTCGACCGTCTCGCTCCATGTCAGTGTTTGCGATCCGGCGAAATCCATATGCTCGGGGGAATAACCGATGGGTTCGGCAGGCAGGAAACGGATGTCGAGCGCATCCGTTAGCGCGGCATCGAGCCTTTGACAGATGCCATGAGCGATCAGCGTGTCCGTCTCGAACGGCAGATGCGGACCGTGTTGTTCGTGTGCGCCAAGCGGAACGACGACGATGGTCCCATCCGTGACGTCGGTAAATACGTCCGTCCCGGCGTAGGACCGAGTGGTCACAGCGTTTCGAGAAACGCCTTCGCCGCGTCCCCGTGTTCGCGGCGCAAGCGGGCGATATCCATACCGACCGGATGCGCGTCTTCCACCCGCCATTCGCCCTTCACCATCACCCTGTCCGCCGAATGGGCTCCACACAGCACCAGAGCAGCCAGCGGATCGCCCGCGCCGGAGAAGCGCAATTCGTCGAGCGTGTAGAACGACAGGTCCGCCTGCTTGCCGACTGCGATTTTGCCGATGTCATCGCGCCCCAGACACTGCGCCGACCCTTCGGTGGCCCAACGGAAAGCGTCCAAGTGGGTGATACTGGCCGGGTCATAGGTCAGCCGGTTGATCATCAGCGCGTGGCGCACGCTTTCCATCAGGTTGGAATTGTCGTTGGACGCCGAGCCGTCCACGCCCAGCCCCACGGGCGAGCCGGCCGCCTCCAGTTCCTTGGTCCGGCACTGGCCGGAGCCCAACGTCATGTTGGATGTCGGGCAATGGCAAACGCCTACGCCCGCCTTGCCCAGCCGCCGCACTTCATCATCGTTGAAGTGAATACCGTGGGCGAGCCATGTGCGGCTGTTCATCCAGCCCAGTTCTTCGAGGTAGTCGACCGGGCGGCAGCCAAAATGTTCGAGGCAATAGGCGTCCTCGTCGATCGTCTCGCCCAAATGCGTATGGCAGGTGCAATCGTGTTTGTGCGCAAGCTCCATCGTCTCCACCATCAAGCGCTTGGTGACGGTGAAAGGCGCGCAGGGCGCAAGCGCCACCTGCAACATCGAACCTTCGGATGTGTCGTGATACTTGCCGATCACACGCTCGCAATCGGCTAAGATCGTGTCATCGTCCTGCACGATGGAATCCGGCGGCAGGCCGCCGTCCTTTTCCGAAAGACTCATGGAGCCGCGCGTCACGGTCATGCGCATGCCGAGCCGCGCCGCCTCCTCCGCCTGTATGTCCATCGCGTCCTCCAGCCCGCGCGGGAACAGGTATTGATGGTCCGACACGGTAGTGCAGCCGCTCATCAGCAGTTCGGTCAGCGCCAGCCGGGTGGCGAGGCGGAAGGCGTCCGGCGTCACATTGCGCGCCCAGATCGGGTAGAGCGCCTGCAGCCAGGGAAACAGTTCCTTGTTGATCGCCGCCGGATGGGCGCGCGTCAGCGTCTGGAAGAAATGGTGGTGCGTATTGATGAGGCCCGGCAGCACGACATGGCGGCTGGCATCGAAGGTCCGGTCCACATCGGGCGTGGCACCGCGCGCCACAAGCTCCACAATGCGCCCTTTTTCGACGACGATACCGCCCGCCGCACCTTCGGCGAGAATGGCGAGCGGAGACTTGATCCAAAGGCGCACGGGGCGGGTCTTTCACTTAAACTGTGTCGATCGACCCTAGCGAATTGCACCAACGGCCTGCAACGGCTTAAATCACCGCCATATATCGCTGCTGGAAGGGCCAACCGGTGCAAAAGATAACCCTCGCCGCCATTGCAGCAGACCTTGGTGTATCCACGGCAACCGTTTCGCTCGCCTTGCGTAATTCGCCTCTCGTCGCCACCGCGACCGGCGAACGGGTGCAGGCCCGCGCCAAGGAACTGGGCTATGTCTATGACCGCCGCGCCGCAAGCCTGCGGACACAGAGGTCCGATATTGTCGGCCTCATCGTGCGCGACGTGGTCAATCCGTTCTTCGCCGAAATGCTGCGCGCCATCGAAACGGAACTCGATTCCTACCGGCAGACATTTTTGCTGTGCAACCACGACGACGATCTGGAAAAGCAGGAAGCCTTTATTGGCACGTTGCAGCAATTCGGTGCCGACGGGGTCATCATGTCCCCATCCGTCGGCACCACGGCGGAAGACATTGCCCGCATCGAAGCCAGCGGCCTGCCCGTCACGCTGGTTGCGCGCACGGTGGAAGGCACAACCGTGCCCGCGTTCATGGGCGACGACGAGACGGGCTTCGCCGCCGTCACCCGCCATCTGATCGAAAACGGCCATCGCGACATTGCCCTGCTCGGCGGCACGCGGATGACATCCACGGGCCGCGCCCGCCGCGACGGGTTTGCCCGCGCCTTTGCCGAGGCAAACCTCGCCATGCCCGCGCGACCCGACATCGAAGCGCCCTATAGCCGTCAAGCGGGTTTTGAGGCGGTTGCAACGATTTTGAAACACGGCAAGCCGACCGCCATAGCCTGTTGCTCCGACACACTGGCATTCGGCGTTATGCACGGCCTTCGCAGCCACGGGATCGAACCGGGCCGCGATGTGTCCGTCACAGGTTACGACGATATCGTGGAAGCCAGTTTTTCGTCCCCGCCTCTCACCACGGTGGATGATGGCCATGCTGAGATCGGCCGTCGTGCAGCGCAGGCGCTGTATGAAAAACTCGCCGGTCGCCCCGTCGATCCGGCGAACGGGTTGATAGCGCCAACCCTAAAAGTGCGCGGCTCGGTCGCATTGGTCTGAGGTTGACGGTCTGGCCCCGTCTAATTGCGGTCACGTTTTTCGGTAGTCTGGTCTCATATCTCAAATGCTGACGCCTTTAACGTGGCGTTAACGCTTCTTACCGGAAGGTGACGCAGCGGGCATTTCCGCAACAGATTGGAAATCGAATCGACATGATGGCGACAGGTATCTGGACTGGACTATGCAGCGCGGCGGCAGTGGCGGGATTTCTCGTTGGCGCAACCGTTCCCTTGCCGACGCCGGACCTAGATGCCCATGCCCTGCACGGCCCGACCATCGTGATTGCGCAGCCTTTGGCCACACATCCACTTGGCGCGCTCAAGCCGAAAGGCTGATAGAGCGGGCCCCTCTATAGCGTCCACCCGCCATCGATGGGTATTGCCGTTCCGGTCGTAAATGCGCTTTCGTCCGCCGCCAGATAGGTGGCAAGTGACGCAATTTCTCGCGCTTCACCCACCCGCCCCATCGGCTGGCGGGAGACGAACATCTCCATCGCTTTGTCGGTACCACCAACCTGTTTGCCCAATTCCTCCACCCGCGCTTCCCATGAGGGCGAGCGCACCGTGCCGGGGCAAATCGCGTTGCAGCGGATGCCTGAACCGTTTTTTGTGCGGATGAAGTCCGTCGCCACCGACTTCGTCAGCCCGATCACCGCCGCCTTCGTCGTGCCGTAGATATAACGGTTCGGCGCGCCTTTGAGCGACGATGCGCCGGACGACATGTTGATGATCGACCCGCTGGTGCCCCGCTCCGCCGCCCGCTCGATCATCGATGGCAGGAAGGCGCGGATCATGCGGTGCATGGAACGCACGTTCAGATCGAACGAAAAATCCCACGCCTCATCGTCGCATTCCAGCACCGTGCCGTGATGCACGAAGCCCGCGACATTGGCCAGAATGTCGATGCCGCCGGTTTCGCTTGCAAAGGCGCGCACCGCGTCGCCGTCCGTCACGTCCAGAATGCACCCGCCCGGCAGGCCGGAAATGTCGATGTCCGTGGCAATGACCTCGGCACCTTCGCCCGCGAACATATCCGCGATGGCACGCCCGATACCCTGCCCAGCCGCTGTCACCACCGCGCGTTTGCCTTCCAACCGTCCGGCCATCTGTTTCACCTTTCCCTCTTGCTCTGGCGACATTCACCATCAACAAACGCTGCGTCAACATTCGACCGGTGCCAGCATATGATCCAACCTGTTTCCGCCTTCAGCCGCATTGGCGAGGAAAACGCATTCGCCGTGCTGGCCCGCGCTTCGGCATTGGCCGCGCAGGGCAAGGACATCATCAATCTCGGTATCGGCCAACCGGACTTTCCCACCCCGCCGCACATCGCGGAAGCCGCGATCAAAGCGATCCGTGACGGCCACCACGGCTACACGCCGGCCACCGGACTGCTGGCCTTGCGCGAGGCCGTGGTGCGGCGGACGCTGACGACAACCGGCGTAGAGGTTTCGGCGGAGCGGGTTTGCATCATGCCCGGCGGAAAGGTGACGATGTTTGCCGCCATCCTGATGCTGGGCGAACCGGGGGTCGAAATCCTCTACCCCGACCCCGGCTTTCCCATCTACCGCTCGATGATCGAGTTCACCGGTGCAACGCCCGTGCCGATGCCAGTGCGCGAGGAGAACGGCTTTGCCTTTTCCGGCGACGAGGCGGCGTCCCTGCTGACCGGCAGGACACGGCTGGTCATCCTCAATTCCCCCGCCAACCCCACCGGCGGTGTGACGCCCCGCGCCGAGATTGCCAAGCTCGTGGCAGCGCTGGAACGGTTTCCAAAAGCCGCCATCCTGTCCGACGAAATCTACGATTCCATGACCTATGACGGGGCGGAGCACACCAGCCTGCTCACTTTCCCTGAAATCCGCGACCGGTTGATCGTGCTGAACGGCTGGTCAAAGACGTGGGCGATGACCGGCTGGCGCATGGGTTGGTCGATCTGGCCGGACAGCCTGTTCGATGCGGTCCGCAAGCTGGCCGTCAACGCCTGGTCCTGCGTCAACGCACCGACGCAATTTGCCGGGGTTGCTGCCATCGACGGGCCGCAGGACGCGGTGGACGACATGATGGCCGCATTCGACATACGCCGCCATCTCATCGTGAACCGGGCCAATGCCCTTCCGGGCGTGACATGCGCCATGCCAAAAGGCGCGTTCTACGCCTTTCCGAATATCACGGCGACCGGGCTGGAAGGCCAAGGCGCTCGCATCCGCCTTGCTGGAACAGGAAGGCGTGGCGTCGATCAGTGGGCCGGATTTCGGCATTTTAGGCGAAGGTTACATTCGCCTCAGCTACGCCAGTTCGGAAGGCAACATCGAACGGGCAATGGAGCGCTTTGCAGGCTTTCTGGAACGGGAACAAAACGCCTGGAAGGTGGATTTCTCGACCAATCACGTCGCTTCAGCGGAACGCAACAATCATGGATAGGCGTTCAACGCCCTGACCCGCTCCCACAAACCCTCAAGCCCGGTCTCCTGCTCGGCCTGCTGCCATGTACGCGACACGCGCTCAAGCCACAGGTCACGCTGGGTGCGGGTGAGTGCCCGTACGGGAACGCCGGAGCGCAGTAGCGCAGTCTTCGACCGGTCGTTCTGCACTGCGGCGTAAGCGTTCGCCTCCGCCGCTTCGCGCGCCACAAGCGCCGAGAGATCGCGCGCCAGATTGGCGGGCAGACCGCGCCACCACTTCGCATCCGCCACCGCGACATAGCCGGTGTAGCGGTGGTTGGTTTCCAGAATGGCCGTAAACGGCACATCCCGGCGCAGCGTGTCGATTTCCCGCCACTGCCCCGTCACCGCATCCACGCGGCGGTCCTTGAGCCATGTCGGCAGGCTGGCCCGGTCGAAACTTTGCGGCGGAGCGCCTGCTTCCGCCATCCATCGTGTGCCGAAGGCGGACCCGTCCACCGAGATCTTCGCGCCCAGCAAGTCGGCTGGCACGACAACATCCTTCAACGCCGCAAGCTGGTCCATGCCCTGATGGAACAGTCCGAGCTGTTGCAGCCCCTGACCAGCGGCGGCGGCTGCAAGCGCATCGCCCGTGGGACTGGCCGCGAGGCCATCCACGGCCCGTAAATCGCGGAACGCGAACGGCAGGTCGAGAAACCGATAGGCCGGAACCCGCTGCGCAACGATGGACACGGCAGGCAACGCCATATCCGCCACCTGACCCAGCGCATCGAGCGCTGCTGCACCGGAATAGGCGTTGGCGTCGGATAGCAATTTGGAACAAGCGCGCCCTTGCAGGTCGCGGTCGATGGCCGCTGCCAGTCCGCGCGCCGCCCTGTCGCGCACGGCGGTTTCGAGGGATGGCCCGATGGCTATTCGAACGACGGTCTCGTCCGGTTCGCAGGCTGCCAGAACCGGCTGTGCTGCCAAAGCGAGCAAACCCAATGCCAATACCAACGTGCGGTTCATGCGTCACGGCCCGTCAGATCGTAAGCGAGCAATTCCGTAGGTGTCATCTCCGCCGTCACCCGTCCATCCTCGATCAAGAACACCAGATCGGCCAGATCGGCGATTTCCTCGCGATGGTGGCTGACATACAGCACCGGCACGGCGGTCGTGTCGCGGATGGCCTGAAGATACGGCATCACCTGCGCCCGGCGGTAATCGTCGAGCCCTGTCATCGGTTCGTCAAGCAGCAGAATGCGCGGCTGCGCCAGCAGAGCACGCCCCAGTGCCACCCGCTGCTGTTCGCCGCCCGACAAGTTGCGCGGACGCCGGTTCAGCAGCGCAACGAGGTCGAGCATGGCCACCGTCGACTGCCAAACGCCGTCCGCATTGCCGTCAAACGCATAGCGCAAATTGCGCTCCACACTCATGTTGGGAAACAACAACGGGGCTTGAAACACGACGCCCAGTTGGCGCTTGTGTACCGGCAAGTTGATACCCGCCCCGCTGTCGAACAGCACCGTATCACCCACGGAAATGCGCCCGCGATCCGGCGTCCACAGCCCCGCGACGGCGCGCAGCAGCGATGACTTGCCGGCACCGGACCGCCCGTAGAGCGCGGTCACGCCCATACCGCCCTCCACCTTGGCTTCTATGGGGAAGGCACCGACCGTGCCTGCAATGTCGATGGTCAGCATGTTAGCGTTCCCCGCGCCGTTGCAGCCACGATGTCAGAAACTCGGACCCGATCATCGCGATAAACGAGATGGCGACCGCAAAGCCGATCAGCGTCAGCGCGCGCGCATCGCCGGTGGGAGATTGCAGCAAGGTGTAGATGGCGACCGAGAGGGTTTGCGTTTCGCCGGGAATGTTGCCGACGAAGGTGATCGTCGCGCCGAACTCGCCCAACGCCTTGGCGAAACCCAGCACCAGCCCGGCGACGCAGCCCGGCCATGCCAGCGGCAACGCCACGGTGCGGAACCGCCGCCAGCGCGATGCGCCTAGCGTTGCCGCCATTTCGCCGAGCCGCGGATCCTGGCTCTCGAAACCCAGGCGGATAGGGCGCACGATCAACGGGAAGGCCATGACCCCCGCCGCAATCGCCGCCCCGACCCATGAAAACGCGATCTGGATACCCATTTCGTCCAGCCACCCGCCAATCGCGCCGCGCTTTCCGAACAGGACCAGCAGCGCATAGCCGGTCACGACCGGCGGCATGACGAGTGGCATGTGGACAAGCGCCGACACCAGCGATTTACCGCGCCAGTGGGGCTTGGCGAGTAGCGCACCCATGCCGATAGCCAGCGGCAGGGCGATCACCATAGCCAGTGCCGCCACCTTCAGTGACAGCCCGATGATTTGCCGCGTGGCGGGGTCGGAGAGCGCTTCGATCATGCCGGATCATCGAATGGCGGCAGGGTAAAGCCTGCGGCTTCGAGAATCGCTTGCGCTTCAGGCGTGGCGAGAAAGTCGACAAAGCCCTGCGCCGTCTCGCCCGCATCAGGTGTCAAGGCTGCGTAGTAGCGGATCGGCGCATGGTCGGATTGCGGGAACGTGAAAGCGACGCGCGTATCCGGCTCCACATTCACGTCGGTGCGATAAACGATTGCTGCGTCCACCTCGCCCCGCGCGACGAGCCGCAAGGTCGTGCGGACATTCTCCGCCCGCACAGCCTGTTTTTGAGCCAGATCCCAAAGCCCGCGCGAGATGAGCGCTTCCTTCGCATACCGCCCGGCGGGCACGGCCTCCTCTTCAGCCATCGCAAAGCGCTCGGTCGTGAGCATGGCGTCCACATCCGCCCAGTTTTCCACCTCACGGCGCACGGCGACGACCAGCGTGTTGCCAGCGAATGTTGTTATAGTATCAATCCGAACCAGTTTCCGCGCCCGCGCCCAATCCATCCACGTCTCGTCCGCCGTCAGAAACACATCCGCCGGCGCGCCCGCATCAAGCTGCCGCGCGAGTTGCGACGTGGACGCCATGGACAGCACGACCGCGTCACCACCCGCCGCCTCGTGCGCCTTGGCAAGCGCGGTCATCACGTCCGTCATGGACGCAGGGACGAACACCAGCACGCGGGCATGGGCAGGGGAGGAAAAGGCGGCGAGCGCGAACAGCACCGCAGCAAACAAGACGCGCATGTTACGCTCCGAAAGCGGCCGCCTCTGCGGCCAGATCACGGATTGCATCATAGTCGCGGGCGGCCACCAGATTGTCCGGTGCGAGCCATGAACCGCCCACACAAACGACATTCGGCAGCGCCAGATAATCCACCGCCTTGGCCGCATCGAGCCCGCCGGTGGGGCAGAACATCAGGTTCGGGAACACCGAACCGAACGCTTTCAGCCGCCCGATGCCACCGGAGTTTTCAGCCGGAAAGAACTTGGCCGTCCGGTATCCGTCGGCCAGCAGCGCCATCGCCTCACTCGGTGTGGATACGCCGGGCAACAATGGCGTGTGCGCCTTGCGCTGGCTGTCCAGCAGGCCGACCGTGGAGCCTGGGGACACAAGAAACTGCGCGCCCATCTCGACGCATTCTTCCGCCATTTCCTTGGTCAGAACCGTGCCCGCACCTACGATTGCGCCTTCGACGTTTCGTGAAACAGCCAGCATGCAATCGAGCGCGGCGCTCGTTCGCAAGGTGATTTCAACGACAGGCAACCCGCCATCCACAAGAGCCTGACAGACTGCGACAGCCGTCTCCTCATCATCGAATTTCAGAACGGGAATGACCGGCGCAAGGGCCAGTATTTCGTCCATGCGGTCGTGCCTGCTTTTCATCGCGCTCATCCGTTTCCGGGCATTGCCAAGATGCGCAAAGGACTAGGCCAAGCGGCGGATGATGGAAAGCGTTCTGCGCCGCGCTTGCGAAACGAGTGCCGCGCCTGTTGCCGAAAGGCGGCGCAACAGCTGCCCGCCCTTGCGCCCTGCCACACGCACCGCGGCATTCGTACCGAGCAGCGCGTGCGCCTCCACGAAACCGACGATGCCGGTCGGCGCGAGATCCCGCTTTCGCTGAAAATTCCTCAAGGCACGGTCGGTCTTGATACCGAAAAGGCCGTCTGCGACCAGCGCATGACCGTTGGCATTGAGCGCGGCTTGCAACTGCCGCACATCCTCGCCCCGCGCGCCGAATTGCAGCGCACGTTGCAAATCGTCGGCATCAACCGCGACCGGCAACGCGATTCCGAGGTTGTCTTCCCACCGCGAGAATGCTGCCGCCATGCGGGTATCGTAGCGGTTTTTCGCAAAGCCCGGGCCGTTGTAACGGCGCGCGAAGGTACGGAAATCCTGCGCCCGCAAGGCGGCGCACAAATCGGCTTTTTCGATATAGCGCGCCATCAGGTCCACCTGCCCCGCCACGCCGGACCGCGCGACGACGACCAGCGCATCGACACTGCCGTAGCCGAGCCACGACCAATGCGACCCCATCACCTGCCCCACGCCCCAGCTGACGGACGAATAGGCTGCAACACGGTCGATGGCGACCGCACGGTCCAGCAATGCCCAGCGAGCCGCCTGCCCGCGCGGGTTGCGGATTGCGCCCGCCTTCGGGTTCGCCAAGCCATTTGCGCGCGCCAGTCTTCGCTTGTCGCCACTCAACAGCCTGTCGAAATAGTGCCCTTCGAAGCGGATCAGCGGCTCACGCCGACTGCCGATCTTTGCCAGCGCACGCCCGCCGGACTCCACCTCCGCAACCGCCAGCAATGCCGCCGGTGGCACATCCAGCCGCTCTGCGATATGCGTGATTTCCGTGACAACCTGATCGTCGAACATGGCCGACCTCCCGAAACGTGTTTTCGGAAAGTATCGGCGCAGTGCGGCGGCGTTGGATAAGTCGGAGTGGCCCCTAGCCCATCGTCGGAATCGAGAACTCCGCCCCTTCCTTGATGCCGGACGGCCAGCGGGACGTGATCGTTTTGGTGCGGGTGTAGAACCGGAAGGCGTCCGGCCCGTGCTGGTTGAGGTCGCCGAAGCCGGAGCGTTTCCAGCCGCCGAATGTGTAATAAGCAATCGGCACGGGAATCGGCACGTTGACGCCCACCATGCCCACATTGATGCGGCTGGAGAAATCCCGCGCCGCATCGCCGTCGCGGGTGAAGATGGCGACGCCGTTGCCGTATTCGTGGGTCATGGCGAGATCGACGGCTTCCTCGTAGTCGGCAGCGCGCACAACCGTCAAAACGGGGCCGAAAATTTCCTCGCGGTAGATCGTCATGTCCTTCGTGGCGTTGTCGAACAGGCACCCGCCGACAAAGAACCCGTCCTCGTAGCCCTGCATGGAAAACCCGCGCCCATCGACGGCCAGCGTCGCGCCTTCCTCGACGCCTTTCTCGATGTAGCCCAGCACCCGTTCGCGCGCTTCCTTCGTGACCAGCGGCCCGAAATCGGCGTCATCTCCCGCCGTGTAGGGCGCGATCTTGAGATTTTCCACGCGCGGAATCAGTTTATCCATGAGCCGGTTGGCCGTGTCTTCGCCAACGGGCACAGCGACCGAAACCGCCATGCAGCGCTCGCCAGCCGCGCCGTAACCGGCACCCACCAGCGCATCGACGACCTGTTCCATATCGGCGTCGGGCATGATGATCATGTGATTTTTCGCGCCGCCGAAGCATTGCGCCCGCTTCCCGTTGGCGCAGGCGCGCGTATAGACATATTCGGCAATCGGGGTGGAGCCGACAAAGCCGACGGCCATGATGTCGGGATGGTCGAGAATGCCGTCCACAGCTTCCTTGTCCCCATGCACCACATTGAGAATACCGTCCGGCAAACCGGCCTCGGACAGCAGTTCGGCCAGCATCAGCGGTACGGACGGATCACGTTCGGACGGTTTGAGAATGAAGGCGTTGCCGCACACAATGGCCGGGCAGAACTTCCACATGGGAATCATCGCCGGGAAGTTGAACGGCGTGATGCCGGCCACCACGCCGAGCGGCTGGCGCACGGAATGGATGTCGATGCCCGGCCCCGCCCCTTCGGTGAACTCGCCCTTCAGCAGATGCGGTGCGCCGATGCAGAACTCGGCGACTTCCAGATCCGCGGATGATGTCGCCCTTGGCATCCGGCCGCGTCTTGCCGTGTTCGCGCGACAGCGCTTCGGCCAGCTTGTCCATGTCGCGGTGCAGCAGGCGCACGAATTCCATCATGACGCGGGCGCGTTTTTGCGGGTTTGTTGCGGCCCATGCGGGCTGCGCGGCGACGGCATTGGCGATGGCGGCGTTCAACTCGTCGGCGGATGCCAGCGGCACCTGCGCCTGCACTTCGCCCGTGGCCGGGTTGAACACGTCCGCCGAGCGGCCCGAAGTGCCTTCGACCCGTTTGCCGCCGATATAATGGGGAATGGTGTCCATGATCGTCTCTCCGCAGATGTTTTGCCGCTTGTAAGCGAGGAACAGCGCCGGCGAAAGCCTGTTACAGACCGTCGATGGGTACTTTCAGGTAGCGTTTCCCGTCCGCCTCCGGTTCCGGCAGTTCGCCCGCCCGCATGTTGACCTGCACGGACGGGATGATGAGTTTCGGCATGGCCAATTGCGCGTCGCGCTCCGTCCGCATCCTGACGAAATCATCCTCGCTCGTGCCGCCGCCCACATGGATGTTGGCGCGCTTCTGGTCCCCCACCGTCGTTTCCCACGCGATGGCGCGACCGCCGGGACCGTAATCGTGGCAAATGAACATCCGCGTTTCATCAGGCAGGGCCAAGACCTTCTGAATGGAGCGATACAATTCCCGCGCATCACCGCCGGGAAAATCCGCCCGCGCCGAGCCGCCATCCGGCATGAACAGCGTGTCGCCGGTAATCACCGCATCGCCGACCACATGCGCCATGCAGGCGGGGGTATGGCCGGGGGTGGCTATGACACGGGCTTGCAGCGCCCCAATCGCGTAGGTGTCGCCGTCCTCAAACAGCGCATCGAACTGGCTGCCGTCGCGCTGGAACTCTGTGCCCTCGTTGAAAATCTTGCCGAAAATGTCCTGCACCTCGACCACCCGCGCGCCGATACCGAGCTTTCCGCCGACACGCTCCTGCAGATAGGGCGCGGCGGACAGGTGGTCGGCATGGACGTGGGTTTCGATGATCCACTCCACGCGCAGACCCTCCGCTTCCACATGGGCGATAAGCCTGTCCGCGCTGGCCTTCGACGTGCGCCCGGAGGCGAAATCGAAATCCAGCACGCTGTCGTAGAGCGCGCAGGCGTCGGACTGCGGATCGCGCACGCAGTAGGAAATCGTGTTGGTGGCTTCATCGAAGAAGCCGGTGATGTGCGGATTGGTCATGCCGCTATCCTCTCCCTCTTCTGTCGGTGGAAGGCTCGTGCCGCCCACATGCCCGCGAGCATCATGGTAAAGAACGCGAGAAACGGCGTCGATCCCGTCACAAGCCCTTGGGGCACGACGGTGAAAGCCGGACCGGGGCAAAGCCCGCTCAACCCCCAGCCGATGCCGAACAGAGCCGCGCCACCGAGCAGGCGGCTATCAACATCTCACCTTGGTCGGCAGGTGGAATTGCGGCTCGAACACGGGTTTGGGTATCGCCAGAACAATCCGGTAGCCGATGAATGTACACGATAACGGCGGCCCCCATCACGAATGGCGAGACTGGCATCCCATGTTCCAGCGATATCGAGAAAATTGAGCACCTTGGCCGGGTCGCCCATGCCGGACACCACGAGACCGAGACCGAACAGAAAGCCCGCGCCCAGTCCGGTGAGCACCCGCCCGGTCACAGCACATGCCTCACGATAAACACAGTCAGCGCTGCCGTCGCCATGAAGGTGGCGACCGCAACCGCAGACCGCACGGAAAGCCGCGACAAGCCGCAAACGCCGTGCCCCGAGGTGCAGCCACCGCCAAACACGGCTCCGAAACCAACCAGCGCACTGGCAATGGCGAGTAACGGCGAGGACGGAGACAGCCCCTCCCCGACCGTCACACCGGACACGAGGAACGCCGCCACCGGTGCGAAGAGCAATCCGACGAGAAACGCGATGCGCCAGCCCGTTTCCACCCCGTCGCCCCATGGTGGCAAAACACCTGACGAGATACCGCTGATCCCGGCAATCCGCCCGTTCAGCCACATGAGAAGCACGGCGGAAAGGCCGATCATCGCGCCTCCGATAGAGGCCGTAAGGGGAGTGAACTCGGTCATACCATCGGCTCGCCGTAAGCTGTTGCGCCAAGTCTAGGCGGGTCGCGGTCGCATGGCAAAGGGGAACGAAGCGGTGCATCGGGACGTTTGAAACCTTGACACATACAATCAACAGTCGAGGTCTTTCATGTCCGGTTTCACCATTCCCCACGACGCCTGGGTTCTTGTCGCAGACAGCGAGAAAGCTCTTTTCCTTCGCAACGAGGGCGATGAGGAATATCTGAACCTCGAAGTTATCCGCGAGATGGAGCAGGACAACCCGCCCAACCGCGAACAGGCCGCTAACCGGCGCGGCACGTGTCAGCAATGGTGGCGGTGGCGGCGAGCACCGTTCGGCGGTCGAAGACACCGACTGGCACCGCATGAACAAGGAACAGTTCGCCAAGGACATTTCCGAAAAACTCTACGAACTCGCCCACAAGGGCCGCTACGACAAGATCCTGATCGCCGCCGCACCTCTTGGTGCTCGGCGAAATGCGTAAGGAGATGCACCTGGAAGTGACCAACAAGGTGATCGGCGAACTCGACAAGAACCTGACCAACCTAGCCGATCCACGAGATCGAGGAACACCTGAAAGGCTAGCGCTCTGGCGGTCGGCTATCGCCCGCGCAACCGCGGGTCGAGCGCATCGCGCAGCCCGTCGCCGATATAGTTGATCGACAGTACGGTCAGCGAAATCGCCAGTCCGGGCCAAAGTACGCGGCCCGGATATTGCTGGAGATACGGGACAGCATCGTTCAACAGCCGTCCCCAGGTGGGAAAGTCCGGCGGAAAGCCGAGACCGAGAAACGACAGAGCGCTTTCGGTGATGATCGCGGTTGCAACGCCGAGTGTCGCGGAAACCATGATGGGCGACAGGACATTCGGCAGCACATGACGGGTGATGATGCGCCGCGACGGCGCACCGATGCTCTTTGGCAGCGAGGACGAATTCCCGCTCCTTCAGCGCCAGCACATCACCGCGCACGATCCGCGCCGCCTGCATCCACGATGTGGCGCCAATAGCGCCACACCATCAAGACGAAGATACCGCCCTCCGGTCCCATCACGCCGTTCAGGCTTTCCCGGAACAGCATGACAATGACGAGCAGCAGCGGCAGCAACGGCAGGGCCAGGAAGAGATCGGTAAACCGCATCAGCGGCCCGTCGAGCCGTTTGAAATAACCGGCCAGCACGCCAACCAGCGTACCGAGAAACAGCGACAGCACCATGGCGGTAATGCCCACCGCCATGGACACCTGACCACCGGCCAGCACACGGGCGAACAGGTCGCGCCCAAGCTGGTCGGTGCCCAGCGGATGGGCGAAGGAGAAGCCCTGATTGCGGGAGCGGATGTCGACGAAAGTCGGATCGATGGGCCACAGGAACGGGCCGATCAGCCACGAGCGCGAGGATCGAGAAAAAGACGACGGCGCCGAACAGTGCGCCCTTGTGCGTCTTGAACTGGGACCAGACGTCGCCGACGAATGTGCGCTGTTCACCGAGCGCCGCATCGGGAAACACGGCTTCGATTTCGGAACGCGTCACCGCAAGTTGCGGCAGCGCGCCGCCGAGCATAGGAGCAGCGACTGCCACGCCGTCGGTGATATCACGCGGATTGCGGGCCGGACCAGGCATGGTCCGGTTAGGGGTCACGGGGGTTGGTCATGGCGATCCCTAGTCATAGCGGATCCGCGGGTCCATGATGCCGTAGAGAATGTCGGCGATCAGATTGGCCAGCACGATCAGCACGGCGAACATGAAGGTGATCGTCTGAACGGTGGGCACGTCGCCACCCTGAATGGCGATGATGAGCAGCTGCCCCAGCCCGTTCACCTTGAACACCTGTTCCGTGATGATCGCCCCGCCGAAGATCGCGGGCACACCCAGCGCGATGACGGTGATGACAGGGATCATCGAGTTGCGCAGCACATGCACCAGCACGACGACGCTTTCCTTCAACCCCTTGGCGCGGGCGGTGCGCACATATTCCTGGCTGAGATTGTCCAGCATGGACGCGCGCAGGAAGCGGCTGATCTGCGCTGTCGTCTGCAACGCCAGCACCATGACCGGCATGATCATCTGCTTGAACTGCTGTACGAAGGCGTCCCACGAATCGACCACCAGCGTCGTGTCGTAGATCGAGGGCAACCAGCCGAGCTGGACCGAAAAGATGACGATCACCAGCACGCCGGAAAAGAACGGCGGCACCGAGAAACCGATCATCGACACGAACGTGCCCGCCTGATCGAACCACGAATATTGCCGATAGGCGGAGATGATGCCGATGGGCACGGCGATCAGAATGCCCACGATATAGCTGGTGCCCACCACCCACAAAGTCTGCGGCATACGCTGCACGATGATGTCCATCACCGGCGAGCGGGTCTGGTAGGAAATGATGCGCTGGCCGACATCGAATTCGGTGCCGAAACGCTGGTTCATCCAGTACATCGGCTCGTTGACGACGAGCTGCTTCAGCCAAAGGAAGAACTGCACGATGAAGGGCTCGTTGAAGCCAAGGCTTTCGCGGATTTTCTCGCGTACCTCCGGCGGAATGGTCAGCGGCAGGTTCGCGGTCGGGTCGGACGGCGACAGTTTGACGATGAAGAAGATGACGAAGCTGATGAACAGCAGGGTCGGGATGGCCAGCGCCAGACGGCGGATCGTGTAGGTCAGCATGGGGAGGCCATCGGCACCATGAGATCACATTTCGAAAGAGGTTAGAAAAAGGGCGGCACCCGAAGGTGCCGCCCCGTATCGAAGGCGAATGCCTTACTTCTTGCGGTACCAGTCCGCGACGTTCCACAGCTCGGAATCCCAGGTGTTGAGGACAACACCACCCAGCGTGTTGGATGCGCCGGAGACACGGCCACGATCGACGAGCGGCACGATGGTCATGGAGTCCTTCGTGAGCGCATCGTTCATCTTCTTGGCAAGCGCCTGACGGGCGGCGGGATCACCGGTGCGGCCGAGTTCGGCGGCCATCGCGTCATACTCTTCCGAGCAATGGCGGTTGATGTTCTCGCCCTGCCAACCGGTTTCCGGACGCGGTGCCTTTTCGCAGGTGTACTGCGTCAGATACTGCTCCGGATCGGTGCCGTCGAAGTTGTTGGCGTACATTTCCACGTCCGCGTAAAACTTCTGGAACGTGTCCGGGGAAGCCGGATCGCCACCGAAGAACACCGAACCGTCGATGTTGCGCAAGCTCGGTTTCGACGCCGATTTCCTGTCCAGTTCTGCTTGATGATCGCCTGGAAGTCCTGACGAACGGCGTTCGTGGAAGACTGGAAGAGCAATTCGAGCTTCTTGCCGTCTTTTTCACGGATGCCATCGGCACCGGGAACCCAGCCGGCTTCGTCGAGCAATGCCTTGGCACCTTCGATATCCTGCGTCAGGCAATCTGTATTGTCGGATGCGTAGGCAGCAGGGGCAGGCACCAGGTTACAGGTCGGGCGACCGGCCTGGCCGTAACCGATTTCCACCAGCAGCGGACGGTCGATGGCCATCGACAGAGCACGGCGAACGCGCTCGTCCGACAGGATCGGATGCGGATGCTTGGCCGTGGAACGCTCGCCTTCCGGAAGATCCGGGGACGGGTCGGTCATGTTCATCTCGATGCGCTCGACCAGTGTGCCGAATGCGGAGACGGGAACGCCCTTGCCGCCTTCGGCCATCTTGGCCAGCACGTCGGGTGCCAACTGCAGGTTCCAGGCGTAGTCGTATTCGCCCGTTTCCATCACGGCACGACCGGCAGCAGCAGCGTCACCGCCACCCTTGAAGGTCAGCGTTGCGAAGGCGGGCTTCATCGGGTCGCGATAGTTTTCGTTGGCCGCCATCGTGATGACGTCGTTCGGCTTGAACTCGGTGACCGTGAACGGACCGGTGCCGATAGGCGAGAAGTTGGCGTCCGTGCATTCAGGCGCCTTGGCGCCGAGGCAATCGGCGAATTGGGCTTTCTGAATGATCGGGGACTGACCGCCGACGAAAGCGGAATACGGCACGTATTTGGCTTCCGTGTAGTTCACCACGATGGTCTGCGCGTCCGGTGTTTCGACCGACGCGATGCCGTCGAACTTGGCCGACTGGGCGCAACCGCCTTCGGGGTTCGTGCAATATTCGTAGGTGAATTTCACATCTTCGGAAGTGACCGGCGTGCCGTCGGACCACATGATGCCGTCTTTCAGCTTCCACGTGATCTGCGTGGAGCCTTCGTTGATGCCACCGTTTTCCAGCGTCGGAATGGACTCGGCGAGAAACGCTACGAGTTCACCGTTTTCGTCGAAGCGGGCGAGAGGTTCGAGCACGAGCGAAGCCGCCTCGATGTCCTTGGTGCCGCCCGAAAGATACGGGTTCATGATCGATGGCGCCTGCCAGTAGATGATCTTGACCTCACCGTCGCGTCCGCGTGGCCCTTCATGGCCGTCCGCGAGTGCAACGCCGGTGACAGTCGCCATCGCGGCGCTCGCCAGAAGCATTGTTTTGAAAGTCTTCATGTAGGCTCTCTCCTGTTTAGCACGGCGGTTGGCCCGCCGCTTGTTGGCTGGATGGCACGGTTTTTCCACAAACCAGCGCCGTCATGCGAAGTGGCAGGCGACGAACCGTTCGCCGGCTCCCGCCCCTTCGCGTCCAGATTCAATGGAACGCCATTGCGGCGGCTCCGTAAAGCACTTTTGCGTATCCTGTCCCGCTTCCTTCATATCTTTTTGCAGCGGGCAGCGGGTGCAGAACACGCATCCCGGCGGCGGCGCGGCGGGGCTCGGCACGTCTCCGGTCAGGATCGTGCGCTCTCGCTTGGCCTCTACGGCAGGGTCCGCCATCGGCACGGCGGACAGCAGGGCTTTGGTGTAAGGATGACGCGGATCGGCATAGAGATCGGCAACCGGGGCCAGTTCCATGATCTTGCCGAGATACATGACGGCCACGCGCGATGCGATATGGCGTACCATCGACAGGTCATGGGAAATGAACAGATAGGTCAGCCCCCGCTCGGCCTGCAGATCTTCCAGCAGGTTGACCACCTGCGCCTGGATGGACACGTCCAGCGCGGCGATCGGCTCGTCGCAAACGATAAAATCCGGGTCCAGCGCAAGCGCGCGGGCAATGCCGATGCGCTGGCGCTGGCCACCGGAAAATTCGTGCGGATAGCGGTTTACGTAGTCCGGATTCAAACCCACCTGGTCGAGCAGTTCCCGCACCCGTGCGATCCGCTCCTCCGCTTTCATATCGGTGTGTTCAACCAGCGGTTCCGCCACAATGGCACCCACCGTCATGCGCGGATTGAGGCAGGCCTGCGGGTCCTGAAAGATCATCTGCATCCGTGGACGCATCTTGCGCATCTCGTTGTCCGACAGATCCGCGATATTCGTATTCTCGAACGAAACGGACCCGGATGTCGGATCGTAAAGCCGCAGCACCGCGCGCCCGGCGGTGGATTTGCCGCACCCGCTTTCCCCAACCAGCCCGAGCGTTTCCCCGCGCATGATGTCGAACGTGATGCCGTCGACAGCCTTCACTTCGCCCACGCGGCGGCGCAGCAGCCCGGCATGGATCGGGAAGTGGATTTTCAGATCATCGACAGTCAGCAGCGTGTCACTCATGCGGCGGCTTCGCTTCTTTCCAGTTCAAGCCAGCAGCGCGATTGCTGCCCCGGCCCGGCGTCGAACAGGGGCGGGTTTTCCTGGAGGCATTTGGCGTGAACGTAGTCACAACGGGGTGCAAACGGGCACGCATGAAGCGGCTTGCGCAGGCTTGGTGCCTGCCCGGGAATGGAGCGCAGCCGCTCGTCGCGCCCCTCGTGCAATTCCGCGTTCGGCAGTGTTTCCAGCAACGCTTGCGTGTAGGGATGGCGCGGGTCGGCGTAGAGCTTGTCCACATCCGCCATTTCCACGATCTGCCCGCCATACATGACGGCCACCCGGTCCGCGATTCCCGCCACCACGCCAAGATCATGCGTCACCCACACGATGGCGGTGCCCATTTTTTCACGCAGGTCTTTCACCAGTTCGATGATCTGTGCCTGAACCGTCACGTCCAGCGCTGTGGTCGGCTCGTCGGCAAACAACACCTTCGGGTCGCAGGCCAGCGCGATGGCGATCATTACCCGCTGCCGCATACCACCGGAAAACTGGTGCGGATAATCGTCCAACCGCGCATCGGGCTGGGGAATGCCGACCAGTGCCAGCAGTTCCGCCGCGCGCGCGCGCGCCGCCTTGCCCTTGAGGCCCATATGCAGCTTGAGCGGCTCGATGAGCTGGAAGCCAACAGTAAAGACCGGATTGAGCGACGTCATCGGATCCTGAAAGATGAACCCGATATCCCCGCCCCGCACGGCGCGCAGTTCTTCCTCCGACATCGCCAGCAGGTCACGTCCGTTGAACAGCGCCTTGCCGGCGCGGATGTTGGCGGGCGGTATCGGCAGCAGCTTCAGGCACGACATCATGGTGACGGACTTGCCGGAGCCGGATTCGCCGACAACGCCCAGCAATTCGCCCGCTTTAAGCGTGAAACTGACATCATTGACGGCGTGAACATCACCGGAGGACGTGTTGAACGTCGTCGTCAGCCCTTCGACGGAGAGCACGGCATCGTCCTGATTACGATGCTCAACCACAGGCGGGCTCGACTGATCTTTCAATGACATGGAAGGTGAGACTAGCGAAGGCGGCGGGCCTTGCAAGCAGCGATTGTGAAATAAGAACAGCTATCGTCGCGTGAAGGCCGCCCGCGCCAATGTGTAGCCGCAATTCACGTCAAGGTGCATCCGGTGTGCGGTCTTTCCCGGACACGCCGCCCGTGCAATGGTGCGGCCCGCCCTCGTCATACGTCCATCACGACACAGTCCTACGCGTTTTAAGGAGTCCGGCCATGCGCCGCACGTTGCATTCATCCATCCTGCCGATCATCGCCCTTGCCCTGTTGGCAGTCATTTCCGGTTGCGCCAAAAAGCAACCTCTGCCGGACAACAACGCCCAGCTTGGAATCAACGGCGCGGGTTCGGCAACACCGGGTTCGCAGCAGGACTTCACGCTGAACGTGGGCGACCGGGTGTTCTTCACCACCGATTCCAGCTCGCTCACCGGCGAGGCCCGTGCAACGCTCGACAAGCAGGGCGAATGGCTGTCACGCTATCCCAACTATTCCATCACGGTCGAAGGCCATGCCGACGAGCGCGGTACGCGGGAATACAACATCGCGCTCGGTGCCCGTCGCGCCGCGGCGACCCGTGATTATCTCGCGTCCCGCGGTATCAACCGGGGCAATATCCGTACCATTTCCTACGGCAAGGAACGCCCCGTTGCAGTTGGCTCCGACCTCGATTCGCTGAATCAGAACCGCCGTGCCGTCACCGTGCTTGGTGGCGCGGGCAGCTAGGGAGGCCGCCATGCGCGCAGTCATCACCGCTCTTACGCTCGCTCTCGCGACACCCGCTTTGGCGGTTCCGGCCGGCATCTCGGTGCCTTCCCTCGTCGTGCAGGCACAGGCGGACCAGTCCTATCGTATCAACGAGCTTGAGGAACAGATCCGCCAACTCAACGGGCGTATCGAGGAATTGACGTTCCAGATTCTCGAAACGCAGGAAAACCTGCGCCGCCAGCAGGAAGACTACGAGCTGCGTTTTCAGGAACTGGAAGACAAGCAGGGGTCTGTCGGGTCCGACAAATCCACAGATGTCGCCGGAACCGAAAGCGGGGTCACCGACCGCCTGGGAAAGCCTGAAACCGCGCTGGAGGACAATGCCTCCGGCGACACGTTGGCCGACACGACCATTGAAGAGCGCCCCGTCGCCGATGTCTCTCCCGATCAGAACACGACCGGCGATGACCTCGCCCAGCGCGACCTCGAACCCCGCGCGTTGGGCACACTGATTTTCGATGCCGATGGCAACGTGGTCGACGCCGCCCCATCCGATCAGGCGGAGCGCGCGCTGGATGGTATCGACGGCAATTCGGCGGGAGCGTCATTGGAACCGCTGGACGCCTCCGTCTTCGGCGCGACGCCGGAAGACGTGTTGCAGGCAGCGCAACAAGCGGTTGCCGCCCGCGACTACCCTCGCGCCGAACAGGCCGCCCGCGCCGCTTTGCAGGCATGGCCGGAAAGTAATGTGACCGGTGAAACCAAGGCCGCGCTCGGCGAGGCCTTATTCTGGCAGAAGCGCTATTACGATGCCGCGCAAATCCAGCTTGAAGCTCACAAAGCGACGCCGGAAGCGGAGACGGCAGCCGACAATCTGCTCGGCCTCGGCCTGTCGCTTGCCGGTCTCAACCAGCGCGAGGTTGCGTGTGCGACCTATGCGGAAGTGCTGAAACAATATCCCGACGCAGCCCCGCGTCTCGCCCCGCGTGTCCGCGACGAGCAAGCCGCGGCCCGCTGCATCTGATCGTGACGCAACACGACTGGCAGCGTGACACACCACCGTTTGCAAAACCGAAACTCCGCTTCGACCACCATTTCCAGAATGACGGCCTGCCTGTCCCTCCCGACCGGCATATTCTCGCAGCCGTGTCCGGCGGCGGCGATTCAGTCGCCCTGCTCCACCTTCTTGCCGATTGGCGCACCCGCTCCGCCTGCGATCTGAGCGTTGTGACTGTCGATCACGGCTTGCGCGAGGGCAGCGCGGAAGATGCTGTTTTCGTGGCCGATACCTGCCGCACTCTTGGCCTGCCCCACCGAACGATGCATTGGCAGCGGGGCGCATTGGATGCCCGCTCATCCAGCGCGGCACGATCGGCCCGATACGGGTTGCTGCACGACCATGCGCGCAAAATCGGTGCCACCTGCATCGCGCTTGGCCACACGATGGACGATCAGGCCGAGACGGTCACTATGCGTGCTTTGCGGCAAGGGGGAACAAACGGGCTGGCCGGAATGGCACTGCGGACGGGGCTGGTGATGAATGGCGGGCAAATAGACCTTTACCGCCCCCTTCTGCACATCTCCCGCCAACGTTTGCGAACGTATCTCACCGCAAACGATCACCGGTGGCGTGAAGACCCGACGAACGAGGACACGCGCTACGAACGGGTTCGCACGCGGCAAGGTCTCGCAGCCTGCAATGGACCGGATGCCGAACAGCGCGCGCGCTTCGTCTCTCTCTGTGGCCGCAGCCGATCGTGGCTTTCGATGATTGTTGCGAACTTTTTGCAGGCCCACGCCAGATCATCAGCCGAAACGGTGTGTCTTTCCCGCTCTCCAGAGAACACAACCGTCATCGTGGCCCACGCGCTCGCCGCCATCGTCCGGCGCATGGGCGACAACGACTACGCAATCCCCGTTGCAAAACTGGAGCCGATCCTTCTCGCCGTTCGTCAGCACAAATCCGCACGTTACGCAGTCGGGCGCTGTCTTCTCACGTTCGACGGCACCAACATCACCATCCGACCGGAACGCCGGACAGGCGTGACCGTCACTCCTGGGCAAATGCGCTACATCCCGGCCTTTGACGCCCCCGTCCATCGCGCGCTGGACGCACTTTTCAGGCAACCAGCCCACGACCGCGATTAACCGGCAAAGGATGCCGCAGCATCTGTCTCTTGGCAGCGGCCTTCGCTCTGCCTATCTTGGACCCAACACGGGATGCTTCGATGCGTCCCTCCACCGGCCCGGTCCGCACCATCGGGCTGCGAGAAAGTGAACCGATGAACACCAATTTCCGCAATTTCGCCCTCTGGGGTCTCATCGCCCTGCTTCTGGTGGCGTTGTTCCAGATGTTCCAGCCTTCGAGTAACGAGCCGCGCACCAACGAAATCGCCTATTCGTCGTTCCTCGAAGCGGTGGAGAAGAACCGCGTTCAGGCCGTCACCATTCAGGGCGACCAGATCACCGGCACATACACAGACCAGTCCGTCGGCTTCTCAACCTACGCGCCATCTGATCCTGACCTTGTAAAACGCCTCGACGCGCAGGGCGTCGCCATCACCGCCAAGCCGCTCACCGATGGGCGCTCCACCTTTACCGGCATGTTCCTGAACTGGTTGCCATTGCTGCTGCTGATCGGCGTCTGGATCTTCATCATGCGCCAGATGCAGTCCGGACAGGGCAAGGCGATGGGTTTCGGCAAGTCCAAAGCCAAGCTGATGACCCAGCACGAGGGCAAGGTGACGTTCGACGATGTGGCCGGTGTGGACGAGGCCAAGGAAGATTTGATCGAGATCGTCGAATTTCTGCGCGACCCGCAGAAATTCCAGCGCCTCGGTGGCAAGATGCCCCACGGCGTGTTGCTCGTTGGCCCCCCCGGCACCGGTAAGACACTGACCGCCCGCGCCGTTGCAGGCGAGGCCGGCGTGCCGTTCTTCACGATTTCCGGTTCCGACTTCGTCGAGATGTTCGTCGGCGTCGGTGCCAGCCGTGTGCGCGACATGTTCGAGCAGGCCAAGAAGAACGCGCCCTGCATCGTCTTCATCGACGAAATCGACGCTGTCGGTCGCCATCGTGGTGCCGGTCTTGGCGGCGGTAACGACGAGCGCGAGCAGACGCTGAACGCGCTTCTGGTGGAAATGGACGGCTTCGAGACCAACGAAGGCATTATTCTAATCGCCGCCACCAACCGCCCCGACGTGCTCGACCCCGCACTACTGCGCCCGGGCCGCTTCGACCGCCAGGTCGTTGTTTCCAACCCGGATATCATGGGCCGCGAGGCGATTCTGAAGGTACACGTGAAAAACGTGCCGCTGGCACCCAATGTCGATCTGAAGGTCGTTGCCCGTGGCACGCCCGGTTTTTCCGGTGCCGACCTGATGAACCTGGTAAACGAAGCCGCCCTTCTCGCCGCCCGGCGCGAAAAGCGTCTCGTCACGGCAGCCGAGTTCGAGGACGCCAAGGACAAGGTGATGATGGGTGCCGAGCGGCGCACCATGGTCATGTCGGAAGAGGAAAAGCGTAACACCGCCTATCACGAGGCCGGTCACGCGCTGGTGGCGATTTCCGTTCCCTCCTCCCACCCCGTCCACAAGGCCACGATCATTCCCCGTGGCCGCGCACTTGGCATGGTGATGCAGTTGCCGGAGCGGGATCAGATTTCCATGTCTTATGAGGAAATGACGTCCCGTCTGGCCGTTATGATGGCCGGCCGTGTGGCGGAAGAACTGACCTTCGGCAAGAAGAACGTCACGTCCGGTGCATCGTCAGATATCGACCAAGCCACGAAACTGGCCCGGGCGATGGTCACCCAATGGGGCTTTTCCGATAAACTCGGCAAGGTTTCCTATGGCGAAAACCAGCAAGAGGTTTTCCTCGGCCATTCCGTCGCGCAATCGAAGAACGTTTCCGAGGAAACCGCTCAGACGATTGACGAGGAAGTGCGGCGGCTGATCGACGAGGGTTGGGCGACAGCCAAGAAGATTCTGACCAAACGCAAGAAGGATCTCGAAGCGCTGGCACAGGGCCTGCTGGAATACGAAACGCTGACCGGCAAGGAAATCGACGATTTGATGGACGGCAAGCCACCGTCCCGTGACCTCGGCGACGACACCCCGCCATCGCGGGGGTCGGCGGTGCCGAAAGCCGGTGCCAAGCCAAAGCCGCGCAAGGGCGATGAGCCCGGCACAGGCGGTCTCGAACCCCAACCATCCTGATACGACAAACGGCGCGGCGGTCATCCTCCGCGCCGTTTCTATGTTGAGCATTCAGCCCATTCTCGAAACACGCTACACCCTGTCACATCATGTGAGTGACGGGCGCAGCCGTTTGCGGCTATCTGCAATCACGAACCGGCCATAAGTCCGGTAACGGGATGGAATACCTTTTCGGCTAGACACACTCCGAAAGAGCGCTTCGAGCAGGACGCAACATGACCAATGCACCCACACGCAACTATTTTGGCACCGATGGCATTCGCGGATTCGCCAACAAATCCCCCATGACCGTCGAGATCGCCATGAAGGTCGGCATGGCTGCCGGGACGCTTTTCAAGCGCGGCCGTCACAAGCACCGTGTCGTGATCGGCAAGGACACGCGCCTGTCCGGTTACATGATCGAAAACGCACTGGTCGCGGGCTTCACCGCTGCCGGCATGGACGTGTTCCTGCTAGGCCCCATCCCGACACCTGCGGTGGCCATGCTCACCCGCTCCATGCGCGCAGACATCGGCGTGATGATCTCGGCCTCCCATAACCCGTATCACGATAACGGCATCAAACTGTTTGGCGCGGACGGCTATAAGCTGGCGGACGAGGACGAGATCGCCATCGAGAAGCTGATCGACAGCGATCTGACATCCCGCCTCGCCACCGGCAAATCCATTGGCCGCGCCACCCGCGTGGACGGGGTGCAGGACCGGTATATCGAAACCGCCAAGCGCAGCCTTCCGCGCAACATGTCCCTCGACGGCCTGCGGATCGTGGTCGATTGCGCGAACGGCGCCGCCTACAAGGTCGCCCCTCAGGCACTCTGGGAATTGGGCGCGGACGTCGTGACCATCGGCAACACGCCGGATGGCACCAACATTAACGCCGAATGCGGCTCCACCCACACCCGCTCGCTTCAAAACAAGGTCAATGAAGTGCGCGCCGACATCGGCATTGCGCTCGACGGTGACGCGGACCGTGTGATCGTGGTGGACGAACGCTCCAATGTGGTCGACGGCGATCAGCTCATGGCCGTCGTCGCCCAGTCCTGGCAGGCCTCGCAACGCCTGCGCGGCGACGGCATCGTGGCGACTATCATGTCCAATCTGGGCCTCGAACGCTATCTTCGCTCCCTCGACCTGTCTCTTGCCCGCACGACAGTCGGCGACCGTTATGTGGTCGAACACATGCGCAAGAACGGTTTCAATGTGGGCGGAGAGCAATCGGGCCATCTCGTTCTGTCGGACTATGCAACAACCGGTGACGGCCTCGTGGCTGCGCTGCAGGTGTTGGCCGTGGTCCGCAACAGCGGAAAACGGGTGTCCGACATTTGCAACCGGTTCGACCCGGTGCCGCAGGTGTTGAAGAACGTGCGTTATGAAAACGGTGAGCCGTTGGAGAACGAGAAGGTTGTCCAGTGTATCGAGGACGCCCGCCAGCGCCTCGCCAATTCGGGCCGCGTCGTCATCCGCAAGTCGGGCACGGAGCCGCTGATCCGCGTGATGGCGGAAGGCGATGACGAAATACTGGTCAACAACGTTGTCGACGACATCTGCACCGAAGTGCGGAAGGCTGCCGCGGCCTGAACGTCAGGACTTTCACGCCCGGACAGGAAAAAGCCCGGACAATGCCGGGCCTTGTCGTCTTGTAGAGGGGAACGCGCCCGTTAAGCGCTCTTGGCCATCTGCACGTCTTCCGGTTCGCGCAGCACATAGCCACGGCCCCAGACCGTCTCGATGAAATTGGTGCCGCCGGTGGCCGAGGCCAGCTTCTTGCGAAGCTTGCAGATGAAGACGTCGATGATCTTCAGTTCCGGCTCGTCCATGCCGCCATAGAGATGGTTGAGGAACATTTCCTTCGTCAGCGTGGTGCCTTTCCGCAGGGAAAGCAGCTCCAGCATCTGATATTCCTTGCCGGTCAGATGAACGCGCTGGCCAGCGACTTCCACCGTCTTGGCGTCCAGATTGACCTTCAATTCGCCGGTCGTGATGATCGATTCCGCATGGCCCTTGGACCGGCGCACGATGGCCTGAATGCGGGCAACCAGCTCGTCCTTGTGGAACGGCTTGGTCATGTAGTCGTCGGCACCGAAACCGAGGCCGCGCACTTTGTCCTCGATACCGGCAAGGCCGGAAAGGATCAGAATGGGGGTCTTCACCTTGGACAGACGCAATGTCCGCAGAACCTCGTAACCGGACATATCCGGCAGGTTCAGGTCCAGAAGGATGATGTCATAATCGTAGAGCTTGCCGAGATCGACACCCTCTTCTCCCAGATCGGTCGTATAGACGTTGAACTGCTCGGACTTGAGCATGAGTTCGATTGACTGGGCGGTGGCGCTGTCATCTTCAATTAGCAATACGCGCATTTCATTCCCCTTCGATCGGCTGGTCCGGCGTCCCGCGCATGTTACGGGCGTTACCGGCCAAGGCCGTGGTGGCGGTATATCGAACGCGATACTGGCTCAAACATGGTTAACAAATGGTTGCCAGTTTGCGCAAGAGTCTGCGGGCAACAATTTAACACCTTAACTCAAACCGTTGTATTATCAGCCAAAAATAATCGACCGACAGCATTCTAGGACCAGTTAATTTTTGTGTCCGAAAGATGGCGGCGCGTCTGGAGGGCAAATCACCCGCCGCGCCGTTCGTCTTGCCGGGCACGCGTTCACCATGAACGAGCGAGGTAAACCAAACCTTACCTGCACACACTTTATAAAGGTCCATGAAGCCACCCGTAACGAACGTGGTGAATGGTGGGTAAACGGCAGCTCATTTGTGCAGATCGAAGGTAACACTGTGTTTTTTTAACGATTGTCCCCCAGCGTGAACAACAAGGCCGTGCGTATTTCGGCCCCGGGTTTTGCCGTGCGTTCGATGCGGCTCTCACCGGCAAACGCGTATCTGTTTGGAGTATGGAATATGAAGTCTCGCGAAAGTGTGCTGCGCCTGAAGCAGTTTCAAGTTCAGGAAAAAGCCCGGCACGTTGCCCAGATTGGAACCATGAGCGGTGAGTTCACCCGTATGGCCGAAGATCTCGACAAGCAGATTGCCTACGAAGAAAAGAAGGCAGGCATCGACGACCCGACCCACTTCGCCTACCCGACCTTTGCAAAAGCTGCGCGCTTGCGCCGCGAGAACCTGCAAACGTCCATCCAGGACCTCGATGCCCAGCAGGGTGCCGCGCGCGAAGCGTTGGAAGAGGCCGAGGCGGAACTCGCCAAGGTCGAGGCCAAGGAAGAGCGCGACGGCAAGGTGACGGAAGTGGCCGACAAGACGTCCACCTACGAACAGGCCGGCATGATCGGCTGATAGCAGGCGTTAATCCGCCTACATATAGCCACGCACCGTATCGAGAAACTGCGCGCCGAATTCGCGCAGTTTGGTCTTGCCCACACCCTTGATCGTGGCCAACTCGCCGGATGACGACGGTCGCTGCTGTGCGATTTCTTCAAGCGTGCGGTCGGGAAAGATCACATAGGCAGGCACCGAGCGTTGCCGCGCGAGGTCGAGCCTCAGTTTCTTCAAGCCGGCCAGCAAATCGCGGTCCTTAGTCGACAGGTCGGCTGCGGGCTTTGCAGGCGCGCGCGTCGGTTTGCGGTCTGATAAACCCGCGGCTGGCAAGGCGCGATAGGAAAACGTGCCCTTGCCGCGGCTGAGGGCGTTGCCCTTTTCAGTGACGAGCAGGCTATTATAGCCCCCCACATCCACTTCCAGATATTCCATGGCTACCATCTGCCGGATGATGGACTGCCAGATCGTCTTCGCCGTACGCTCTCCCTTTCCGTGCGACATGAGCTTGTGATGGCGCGCCTTCAACACCTTTTCCGTTTCGGCACCGCGCAGCACGTCAATAATGTGAGACTGCCCGTAGCGCTCGCCGGTCTCGAAAATCGCTTCCATCACCAACAGCGCCTCTTCCGTCCCGTCTGTCAGAGCGACCGGATCGGCGCAGACATCACAGTTGCCGCAAGGCTCGGACGTGTCGCCGAAATAGGCCAGCAGCGTCTGGCGGCGGCAGGTGTTGGCCTCCGCATAGCGGATGAGAGAGGCGAGCCGCGATGATTCCCGCGCGCGGTGGTCATCGTCCCCGTCAGAGCGTTCGATGAACTGGCGGCGCAGGCGCATGTCGCCGGGGCCGAACAGCATCATCGCATCGGCAGGTTGCCCGTCGCGGCCTGCGCGCCCGATTTCCTGATAATAGGCTTCGACGGAACCCGGCAGGTCCGTGTGGAACACGAACCGCACGTCCGGTTTGTCGATACCCATGCCGAAGGCGATGGTGGCGGCGACGATCAACCCGTCCTCCGTCACGAACCGGTCCTGCCGCTCGGAGCGTTCTTCGCGCGCCAATCCCGCGTGATAGGCAAGCGCATTGTGGCCGTCGTCATTCAGCAGCTCGGCCACCTCCTCCGTTTTCTTGCGCGATAGGCAATAGATGATGCCCGTCTGCCCGCGCCGTTCATCCACATAGGCAAGCAGCTGATCCTTCCAGCCGGATTTCGGCGTCACGTTCAGCGTAATGTTTGGGCGGTCGAAGCCGGAAACGAATGTGCGGTGCGCGCCGTGGAAAAGCTGCACTTCGATATCACGCCGCGTTTCCTCGTCCGCCGTTGCCGTCATCGCGGCCACCGGCACGTCAGGAAAACGCCGCGACAGATCACCCAGATTGGCGTAGTCGGGTCGAAACGCCGGTCCCCACTGGGAGACGCAATGAGCCTCGTCGATGGCAATGAGCGAAACCGGCAGGCGGGAAACGGCCGTCAGCATCCGCTCCGTCATCAGCCGTTCCGGTGCCATGTAGAGAATGCGCGTTTCGCCCGACGCCACACGCTTCCAGGCAGCCACATTCTGATCCCTGTCCTGCGTCGAATTGATCGCATCCGCCGCCACGCCCGCCAACCGCAACGCCGAGACCTGATCCTGCATCAACGCCACCAACGGCGACACCACGATCGTCAGCCCTTCCAATACCAGCGCGGGGACTTGAAAGCACAATGACTTGCCTGCCCCCGTCGGCATGACGGCCAGCACGGATGTGCCGGACAGCAAAGTGTCGATGACCTCCTCCTGCCCCGCACGAAAATCGTCGTAGCCGAAAACGGATTTCAGCACGTCGTGCTTGGTGGGAGAGGGTGCGGACATGGAGGGAAAGGTGCTGCGAATCGGACTGGCGCACCCTAACCGTCATGCCGGTCGCGCGTCAGGGTCTAACGGTGCTGGACGCTCCGCCCCACCGTTCCTATAAGCCGCCATAGTAGAGACGAACCCCTAGAGGCGCACCGTGGCAGGCCATTCCAAATTCAAGAACATCATGCACCGCAAGGGGCGGCAGGACGCCGTGCGGTCCAAACAGTTCGCCAAACTGTCGAAGGAAATCACCGTCGCGTCCAAGATGGGCGGCCCGGACCCGGACGGAAACCCCCGCCTACGCCTCGCCATCCAGAACGCCAAGGGCGTGTCGATGCCGAAGGACAATATCCAGCGCGCGGTTGATAAAGGCGGCGCGGGCGACTCCGAAGATTATTTCGAAATCCGCTACGAGGGCTACGGCCCCGGCGGGGTGGCCGTCGTCGTCGAAGCCCTGTCCGATAACCGCAACCGCACGGCCAGCAACGTGCGCGCGTGTTTCACCAAAAACGGCGGCCAGCTCGGCGAGACCGGTTCGGTCGGGTTCATGTTCGACCGCGTCGGTGAAATTAAATATCCCGCCTCCGCTGGCTCCGAAGACAAGGTCATGGAAGCCGCCGTCGAATCCGGTGCCGAGGACGTGACCTCCGACATGGAGGACGAAGGCGACGGCCACACGATCATCACCGGCTTCGAAGACCTCGGCGATGTCGCCAAGGCGCTGGAGGAGAAACTGGGCGAAGCGGAAAGCGTCAACGTCATCTGGAAGCCGCAAAATCAGGTGCCCATCGACGAGGACAAGGGCGCGACAATGCTCAAACTCATGGACGCGCTGGAAGACGATGACGATGTGCAGAACGTCTACGCCAATTTCGATATCGACGACGAAACGATGGCGAAACTGTCGAGCTAGTGGCTTCGACCGTCCGCATTCTTGGCATCGACCCCGGCCTGCGCTTTACCGGCTGGAGCATCGTGGAAAGCGTCGGTTCGCGGCTGATATTTCGCGAAGCCGGAACCATCAAATCCGATGCGAAGGCCGATCTGGCGACGCGGCTGACCCAGTTGCATCACGGGTTGCAGGACGTAATCGCACGGCATGCACCCACTGAAGCCGCCGTCGAAAACACGTTCGTCAACAAGGACGCCGCTGCCACACTGAAACTCGGACAGGCGCGCGGCATCTGCCTGCTGGTTCCCGCGCTAGCAGGTCTGCGGGTCGCCGAATACGCCCCCAACGCCGTTAAAAAAGCCGTCATCGGCGTCGGCCATGGCGACAAGAAGCAGATACAGATGATGGTCAGAATGTTGCTACCGAAAGCCACTTGGGACAGCGACGACGCCGCAGACGCCCTCGCTATCGCTATCTGCCACGCCCACCATCGCGGCCCTGCCGATGCCCGTATTCAGAAGGCTTTGGCCTCATGATCGGCAAACTCAAGGGCACGCTCGATTCCATCGGCGAGGACTGGATCATCATCGACGTCCACGGTGTCGGCTATCAGGTCCATTGTTCCAGCCGCACGCTGGGCACCCTGCCCGGCACAGGCGAGGCGGTCGTCATGGCCATCGAGACCCATGTGCGCGAGACCGAAATCAAGCTGTTCGGCTTCTCCGCCGATCTGGAGCGCGAATGGTTCCGCCTGCTACAGAATGTGCAGGGCGTTGGGGCGAAAGTGGCGCTGGCCATCCTCGGCACTCTCACACCCGGCGATCTGGCCTCCGCCATCGCACTGCAGGATAAGGCTACCGTGTCGCGCGCTCCGGGCGTCGGGCCGAAAGTTGCCCAGCGTATTGTTGCCGAATTGAAGGATAAAGCCCCTGCCCTTTCCGCCGACGCGACGGGCACGCTCGGCTTGCAACAGGAAATCGGCGCGGGCGTTGCGGGCTCTGCCGTTCAGGATGCCGTCTCCGCTCTCACCAATCTCGGCTATTCAAGCCAGCAGGCCAGCGCCGCCGTGTCCATCGCTTTGAAGGCAGCCGGTGAGGACGCGACGGGCGCGACTCTCATCCGCCTTGGCCTGCGGGAACTGTCGTCGTGAGCGACACCCGCATTCTCGATGCCGAGAAATCCGGCGAAGATCTGGACGCCAATATCCGCCCCGAACGGCTGGCGGATTTTACGGGACAGGCGCAGGCGCGGTCCAACCTTGGCGTGTTCGTGGAAGCCGCCAAGCAGCGCGGTGAACCTCTCGACCACGTGCTGTTCGTCGGCCCGCCCGGCCTTGGCAAGACGACGCTGGCGCAGATCATGGCCAAGGAACTGGGCGTCAATTTCCGCTCCACCTCCGGTCCTGTCATCGCAAAGGCCGGGGACCTGGCAGCCCTGCTGACCAATCTCGACGAACGCGACGTGCTGTTCATCGACGAGATCCACCGCCTGTCTCCCGCCGTGGAGGAAATACTCTATCCCGCAATGGAGGATTTTCAGCTCGATCTCATCATCGGCGAAGGCCCGGCGGCGCGCTCGGTCAAAATCGACCTCGCCCGCTTCACCCTCATCGCCGCCACCACCCGCCTCGGCCTGCTGACCACGCCGCTGCGCGACCGTTTCGGCATTCCCATCCGCCTGCAATTCTACACGGTGGAAGAGTTGGAGAAGATCGTCCGGCGCGGCGCCCGCATTTTCGGCATCGGCATCACGGACGATGGCGCGCTGGAAATCGCCCGCCGCGCCCGTGGCACGCCCCGCATCGCAGGTCGCCTTTTACGCCGTGTGCGGGATTTTGCGCTTGTGGCCAAAGTGGAGGCAATCGATCGCACCATTGCCGACAAGGCCCTGCACCAGCTTGGCGTCGATCCCGATCGGGCTGGACGAATTGGACCGGCGCTATCTCACCGTCATCGGTGAAAATTTTGGCGGCGGCCCCGTCGGCATCGAAACCATCGCTGCATCCCTGTCCGAACCGCGCGATGCCATCGAGGACATCATCGAGCCCTATCTCATCCAGCAGGGCTTCATCCAGCGCACCCCCCGTGGCCGCATTCTCACCCCCCGCGCTTTCGACCACATGGGCCTCGCGGTGCCGGGTGGATTGGAGACCCGGCAGGCGGGGCTGTTCGAGGAGGACGGGGACTAGCAACGCTCCATCAGACATTCTAAGATTGTGATCATGAATGACTTTGTGCCTCAATTTCTAAAGGCTGTAGCCATCCCGCGGACGGAAGAACCGCTGTATGAAACCGACTATTACGCCTGGATCCAGCAGCAGGCCGATGCCCTGCGGGACGGTCGGTTGAACGACCTCGATGTTGTGAACTTGCTGGACGAGGTCGAAGATTTGGGAAAGTCGGAAAGACGTAGCGTTGAGAGCCGCCAGGAAGTGCTGCACATGCACCTTCTGAAGTGGTTGATTCAACCCGAGCGTCGAGGTGCCAGCTGGGAAGCGACCATCAGAGAACAGCGCCGAAAGTTGACAGGATTGCTACGAGAGAATCCCAGTCTCAAATCCATGCCGTCGGAAAATCTGGATGAGGTGCATGAAATCGCGGTTTTGAAAGCTGTTCAGGAAACCGGAATGGCCCCAGAAGCATTTCCCGCCACATCCCCGTTCACGGTCGAGCAGACACTCGACCCCGACTTCTGGCCCGACAAGTAGCCCTTTCCGTGATCGCAGGCACAGTCCACGACGACCACCACACGCTGGAAGCGCGGGTCTATTTCGAACACACGGATTTTTCCGGCGTGGTCTATCACGGGCGCTATCTCGACTTTCTCGAACATGGCCGCTCGGATTATGTGCGCCTGCTCGGCGTGCATCACAACGAGATGGCGAAGGGTTGCTATGGCGAGCCGTTGGCATTCGCCGTTCACCGCATGGAAATCGCCTACAAGGCCCCTGCGCGGATCGACGACCTGCTGTCGATCACGACCAATCGCGGCACGCTGAAGGGGCTGCGCCTGACATTCGATCAGCGCATCGCTTGTGGCGAAACGAGACTGGTCGAAGCCCGCGTGACGGTGGTTCTGATGTCGCCGGATGGCAGACCGCGCCGCTTTCCCGACGCCTTGTTGCATGCGCTGGGAGTGACGTTGGTTTAGTGCTGGAATAACGATTGGTTAACCACGACGCTGCATCGTCCTCCCGTGCGCAAACTGCACTTCGCGCCATGCTTTGACCCACTTTTTCCTGAAAGGACGATGAAGCTGCATCCTTTCGCCAGCTCTATCGGACCCTCCCCCTTCCGGACCACGCCATGATTTTCCGTCGCCCGCTGCTTGCGACCGCAGCCTTTCTCGCAACGACGCCCGTATTCGCACAAGCTGTCGAGTCCACGGACCTCGAAGCCACTGTCGATACGTCCCTGATCGGGCTGTTCCTCGAAGCGGGTCTCATCGTCAAACTGGTGATGATCGGACTGATTCTTGCCTCCGTCTGGTGCTGGGGCATCATGTTCGACAAGTGGCGCGCGTTTTCCAAGATGCAAAAACAGATGGACCAGTTTGAAGACGTGTTCTGGTCCGGCCAGAACCTCGAAGAACTGTACCGCACCCTGTCCACCCGCCCCGCCACCGGCATGGGCGCGCTGTTCGTCGCCGCGATGGCCGAGTGGAAACGCTCTTTCGAGCGCAATGCCCGCTCCCCGATCGGCTTGCAGACGCGCATCGACAAGAGTCTCGACGTGGCGTTGAACCGGGAAATGGAGAAGGTTGAAAAGCGCCTTCCGTTTCTCGCAACGCTGGGTTCGGCTGCTCCTTTCATCGGCCTGTTCGGTACCGTTATCGGTATCATGACGTCCTTTCAGGCCATTGCAGGCTCCAAATCGACGAACCTTGCCGTGGTCGCACCCGGCATCGCCGAGGCTCTTCTGGCCACCGCGCTGGGCCTGCTGGCGGCCATTCCGGCGGTCATGGCCTACAACAAGTTTTCCAACGATGCCGGCAAGATCGCCGGTCGGCTGGAGGCTTTTGCGGACGAATTCTCCTCGATCCTGTCGCGGCAGATCGACGAGAAACAGTCCGGCGTCTAGGCGGCAGGCGGGGAGTTTAGCGATATGGGTATGAGCACAGGCACATCAGGCGTCTCCGGCGGTCGGCGCAGGCGCGGTCGTCGCGCTGCCATGATGAGCGAGATCAACGTCACGCCCTTCGTGGATGTGATGCTGGTGTTGCTCATCATCTTCATGGTCGCCGCCCCGTCTGCTGACAGTCGGCGTGCCAATCGACCTGCCGGAAAGCCAGGCCAAGCCGCTTAATTCCGACACCCAGCCGATCACCATTTCCGTGCGCGAGGGGGGCCAGGTGTTCCTGGCCGACAACGAGATCGCGGTCGCCGACCTCATTCCCAAGCTGCAGGCCATTGCTGAGAATGGCTACGAAGAACGCCTCTATGTGCGCGGTGACCGGGCCACGGATTACGGCACGGTCATGCGGATCATGGGCGCGCTGAATGCCGCCGGATACCGTAAGATCGGGCTGGTGACGTTGCAGGAACAGACGAACTGAGCATGGCCGCGTCCCGCTTCCAGCCGGGTGTGTTCATTTCGGGTGTGGCCCATGCTGCCATCCTCGCGTGGGCCGTCGTGTCCATCGCCGCACCCCGTCCTCTGGAAGTGCCGGAAGTGGACGCCATGCCGGTGGACATCGTGCCCATCGAGGAACTGACGAAATCCATCGAGGGCAATCTCGAAGCGCCCCTGACCGAAACGCCCGCGCCGACACCGACCAAGGCACCACCGCGGCCGGAACCGGCGGAAAATGCGGGCGAAACGGCCCGCGACGTCGAGGCTGATTCCCCTGAGCCCACGCCGGAACCGCCCGTCGAAAAGGTCGAGGCACCGTCCGAGCCCGTCGAGCAACCGCCCGAACCCGAAACGCTGCCGGAACCACCCGCGCCGGAAGCGCGGCCTGAACCTGAAGTGGCCGAGCCGAAAACCGATCTGGCGGCGCTTGCCGAGCAGGCCGAGGCGGAGACGGAAGCCGAGGCCGAAGAAGAGGAATTGGAACTGCCCGAGCAGGTTGCCGCGCCAAAGCCACGCCCCGAGCCGCCAAAGCCGGTTGAAAAGAAAGAGCCGCCGAAGGAAACCAAAACGGCACTGCTGAACAAGGCCGAGCCATCGGCGGGCGGCGCGAAACGCAGCGAGAAGCCCGCGTCACAAGGCGTTGCCAAAGCCAACAACGCGGTCAAAATGTCAGCTTCCGAAATAGACGCCCTGCGTGGACAGATCCAGAAATGCTGGAATGTGGGGGCGCTGGCCGGTGCCAACGACGCCGCCAGCCTGCGCGCAAAAGTGGTGTTCCGTCTTAACCGCAACGGCGAGATCGACGGTCGCCCCGAAGCCTCCGCCAGCGGCTCCGACGCCACCACCAACCGAACATTTGCAGGCGGTGCCCGCCGGGCCGTCCAGCGTTGCGCGCCCTACAAGCTGCCTGCGGAAAAATACGAGACATGGGCCGACGTCACCGTGAATTTCTCACTGGCTGACATGCTTTAGGCACTTTCTCGCACTACCCCGCTCCAACCGCGCTTTCGGCCAGCCCGCGAGCCCTCCAGTTACAATTCCGGACGCACCATGACCGCCGCAAAATCTTTTCTGTTCGCAATTCTCGCCGTGTTCGCGCTTGCGCTCACACCCGCGCACGCTCGTATCGAGATCGATATCACCAGCGGCAACGTCGAACCTTTGCCAATCGCTATTCCCGCTTTTCTGGGGGATGCCACGATTGCGAAGGAAATCTCTGATGTGGTGTCCGCCGACCTGAAGAACTCCGGTCTGTTCGACGTGCTGAACCCGGCATCCTTCATCGATCAGATCGCCGATTCAAACGCCACGCCGAACTTCGCCAACTGGACTTCCATTAAAGCCGCCGCGCTCGTGACAGGGCAGGTCGTATCGGAAGGCGGCGGGCGGTTCCGCACCGAGTTTCGTCTGTGGGACACGTTCGGAGCCGAGCAGATCATCGGCCAGCAATATTCCACCAATCCCGGTAACGTGCGTCGTGTCGGCCACATCATCGCCGATGCCATCTATAAAGCGCTGACAGGTGAGGACGGCTATTTCGACACCCGCGTCGTGTTCGTGGCCGAGGACGGCCCGAAGGATAAACGCCGCAAGCGCCTTGCGATCATGGATCAGGACGGTGCCAACCTGCGCTATCTGACCGATGGGTCCGACCTCGTGCTGACACCGCGCTTCTCGCCGTCGCGGCAGGAAGTCACCTACATGTCCTTCGCTGGCGGCGAGCCGAAGGTATATCTGTTGCAGATCGAAACCGGCCAACGCGAAGCGGTCGGCAACTTCCCCAACATGACGTTCGCACCGCGCTTTTCGCCGGACGGACAGCGCATCATCCTGTCACTACAACAGGACGGCAATGCCAACATTTACGCAATGGACCTGCGCTCGCGGAATACAACGCGGCTGACCTCGACCAATGCCATCGACACATCGCCCAGCTATTCGCCGGACGGGCGGCAGGTCGTGTTCGAAAGCGACCGTGGCGGCCAGCAGGCGCTCTACGTCATGTCGGCTGCAGGGGGAGAAGGCAAACGTATTTCTTTCGGTGCAGGCTCCTATTCGACGCCGGTCTGGAGCCCCCGTGGCGACCTGATCGCCTTTACCAAACAGTCGGGTGGCAACTTCCTCATCGGCGTCATGCGCCCGGACGGGTCCGGCGAACGTATCTTGACCGAGGGCTATCATAACGAGGGCCCCACATGGGCACCGAACGGTCGCACGCTCATGTTCTTCCGCGAAACACGCGGTGCCAGCGGTGGACCGAAACTCTATTCCATCGACCTGACGGGTCGCAATGAGCGGCAGATCGCAACGCCCAACTTCGCCAGCGACCCGGCATGGAGCCCGTTGCTCGACTAGCCTTTCAGCGCGTCCATCAACAGCCGGATATCGTCCGGCAGGGCAGCTTCGAACCGAACGGTTTCGCCGCTCGTCGGGTGGCGAAACCCGAGCAGGCGGGCGTGTAGCGCCTGCCGGCCCAAGGCGGTGTAGAGCGAGGCCGCAGGCTCGGTCAGGGCCGCGCCCTTGCTGGCGAACTCGCGGCCATAATCCTTGTCACCCAGCAATGGGCAGCCGAGATGAGTCATGTGAACGCGAATCTGATGGGTTCGCCCGGTTTCCAATCGGCATTCGACGAGTGACGCTAACGGCACCCCCGTTTTCCGGTTGTCCCCGATGCGCTCCAGCACCTGATAGTGGGTGATCGCGTATTTTGCGTCCGGTCGGCTTGGGTCGACGACCGCCTGCGATGTGCGCTGGGTCGGATGGCGGCCGATATGGGTTTCCACCGTGCCCTTCATGCGCGGCGGCGCGCCCCAGACAAGCGCCAGATAGGCGCGTTCCAGTGGCCCGGTCCGCCCGTGGTCGGCAAACTGTTCCTGCAGGTCCACATGGGCGCGGTAGCTTTTGGCAGCCACCATGATGCCGGATGTGTCCTTGTCGAGACGATGCACAATGCCGGGCCGTTTAACCCCGCCGATACCGGATAGCTGCCCCGCACAATGGTGCAGCAGGGCATTTACCAGCGTGCCATCGCGGTTGCCCGGCGCAGGATGCACCACCATGCCAGGCGGCTTGTTGATAATAATGAGATCGTCGTCCTCGAACACCACGTCAAGCAGAATATCCTGCGGTTCCGGCGTGGCGTCTTCCGGCTGCGGCATGGCAAAGCGCACCACGTCACCTGCCGACACCTTCACGCTGGTGCCCCGCGGCACGAGGCCGTTGATCGTCACCTGACCGGCCCGCACCAGCGCCTGAACGCGGGCGCGCGAAAAATCGTCCGGCGCGTTGGCGGAGATGAACTTGTCCACCCGCTTGCCGTCGTCGGAATGGGAAACCTCGAGCACTTCCATCGCCGCTTTGCGGGGGGGCACTTCCATCGGCGCGTCATCTTCGGTATCGGAACTGGCCATTCCTCAGTGCACCTTTCCCATGACAGACACTCCCAGAAGACGAACCGCTCGACCCAAAGGTGGAGGCGATCCGCCGCAAGATGGTGCGGCTGCTGGCTGTTTCGGGTGGTATCATGATGGTCGGCCTCATGACGGTTCTCATCGCCATTGTCTATCGTCTCAATGCCAGGCGACGCGCCCGCTGCCGGTTCGGGCGAGCCCGCGGCCGTCACCGTGCCCGCAAATGCCACGTCAGCGCGACCAGTGCAGACGAGACCGGTATGACTCTAACCCTGACGCTGGAAAACGGCGGAACCGAAATCCGCCGCTTCGATACGGCGGGTCGGCTGATCGGTCGTTACGTGGTGGTCGGCGAGTAATCAGCCGCCCTTGCTAGCTTGTGGCAGGCATCGCCGTTTCCGCGATCTTCGCCCAATAGCTTGCGCCTACCGGGATCGCGTCATCGTTGAAGTCGTATTCCTCATGGTGCAGGCCTGCCGTGTCGCCGTTGCCCATGAAGATGAAGGCACCGGGTCGCTCTTCCAGCATGAACGAGAAGTCCTCGCCGCCCATGACAGGCAGCTGATCGACATTCACGCGGCCCTCGCCCACCACGTCTTGCGCCACACGGGCGGCAAAGCCGGTCTCGTCCGCATGGTTGTAGGTGACGGGATAGCCTTCCTTGATGCGGATATCGACGGTCGCACCAAAGGCAGTTGCGATGCCGTTCACGATCTCGTCCAGCCGCTTCATCACCAGCGCCCGCACATCGCGGTCCAGCGTGCGGATAGTGCCCCAGAACTTCGCCTCCTGCGGAATGACATTATACGCCTTGCCCGCCTGAATGGCCGTCACCGTCAGCACCGCGTTCATCAGCGGGTCGACATTGCGTGAGACGATGCTCTGCAACGCCTGCACCATCTGCGTGGCGATGATGATTGGGTCGTTGCCCATGTGCGGCATGGCGGCATGGGCACCGAGACCTTTGACCGTGATCGTGAACTCGTCCGTGCCAGCCATGATCGCGCCGGACCGGATGGCGAACTCACCGACCGGCAGGCCGGGCATGTTGTGCAGGCCATAGACCTCCTGCACCCCGAACTTCGCCATCATGCCGTCGTCGCACATGGCCTTGCCGCCCGCGCCACCCTCTTCGGCAGGCTGAAAAATCATCACCGCCGTGCCGTCGAAATTGCGCGTTTCCGCCAGATACTTCGCAGCCCCCAGCAGCATCGCCGTGTGCCCGTCATGGCCGCAGGCGTGCATCTTGCCCTCGACCTTGGACTTGTGTGGCAGGTCGCGCTTTTCCTGTATGGGCAGCGCGTCCATATCCGCCCGCATGCCGATCACCCGACCTGAATTGTTCGTGCGCCCCTTGATGACCGCCACCACGCCCGTGCGCCCGATGCCCTCGACCACCTCATCCACACCGAACGCGCGCAGCTTGTCGGCTACGAAACCGGCGGTGTGCTCCACATCGTAGAGCAGGCCGGGATTTTCGTGGATATGACGACGCCATTCGGTGATCTCGGAATGAAAGTCGGCGATACGGTTATTGACGGGCATGGAACGGACTCGCGAGGGAATGAATTGCCCGCAATGTGCGGCTATCGGACCGCTGGTGCAAGATGGCGCGACAGGACACAGGTGACGCATGACCACAGCCGCCCTCATCTTCCCCCACCAACTGTTCGCTGACCACCCCGCGTTGGAGGACAAGCCAGCCCGCGTGCTGCTCGTCGAGGAACCCCTGTTCTTCGGCGACCCGCAATATCCGGCCCGCTTTCACAAGCTGAAACTCGCCTACCACCGCGCCACGATGATGGCCTATGCGCGAGCGGTTGCGAAAGAGCCGGCTATACCGTCGATCACATCGAATACGAACACGACAGCAAGCTACTCGCCCGAACCGTGGCCGACCTCGCCAAAGGCGGTACCACCCGCATCACGGTCGCCCATCTCCACGATTTCACGCTGGAAAAGCGCCTGACCGCCGCTTGCGAAAAAGCGGGCGTCGAACTGGAAGTTTTCGACACACCCGCCTTCCTCAACACGCCGCAGCTGAACCGCGAATACCGCGACGGCAAGAAGCGCTGGTTCATGGCCGACTTCTACGCCTGGCAGCGCAAACGGCTGAACATCCTGATGGACGACGACGGCAAGCCGGTTGGCGGCAAATGGTCCTTCGACCATGAAAACCGCAAGGCCGTGCCGAAATCGAAGCGCGGCGGACATGCCCTTCATCGCGCCCCGCAACGCCACACCCACGGAAGTCGCGGCGCGGGAATGGGTGGAGCAAAACTTCCCCGACAATCCCGGCTCCTGCGCCAGCCCCCAATACCCGATCGACCACGAGGGCGCTGCCGACTGGCTCAACACGTTCCTGCACGAACGCTTTCACCTGTTCGGCGACTACGAGGACGCGATCCTGCGCGGCGAAAGCTGGCTGTGGCATTCGGTGCTGACGCCCATGCTCAACTGCGGCTTGCTGACACCCAGGCAGGTGGTCAACGAGACGCTGGCGTTTGCCGAAAAGCACGATGTGCCGGTCAATTCGGTGGAAGGCTTTCTGCGCCAGATCATCGGCTGGCGCGAGTTCATCCACGCCACCTACACCGACCTCGGCGTGGAGATGCGCAACGGCAACCACTGGAACCACACCCGCCCCCTGCCCGACTGCTTCTACGACGGCACCACCGGCATCGGCCCCATCGACGACACGATCCACCGCATTCTGGAGACCGGCTACTGCCACCACATCGAGCGCCTGATGGTGCTCGGCGGCTTCATGTTCCTGTGCGAGATCGACCCGGACGACATCTACCGCTGGTTCATGGAGATGTTCGTCGACGCCTACGACTGGGTCATGGTCCCCAACGCCTACGCCATGAGCCAGAACTGCGCCCTGACGAGAATGGCGGCCTGATCACGACCAAGCCCTACTTCTCAGGCTCCAACTACATCCGCAAAATGTCCGACTGGACGGGCAAGGAAGGCGCGGACGGAGACGCCGCCAACTGGGCCGAAGTGTGGGACGCCCTCTACTGGACCTGGATCGACAAACACGCGGATGAACTGGCGAAAAACCCAAGGTGGGCGATGATGGTGAGTGCAAGCAAGCGGATGGGGGAGGAGAAGATGGCGAGGTATCGGGAGGTGGGAAAGAAATATCTATGCACCCAAAGTTAGGAACCGAAATTGACGAGTGCTAATGTGCCTTCATGATCCGCGCACTTATCCAACGCCACATTTTCTCATTTATGATGCCGCAGTCTCGTTAGACGTCTTCAACATCTAATTTTGGCATTATCCAAACTGACACTCGACAAACTCGCAACTCCACGTTAACGCACCCATGATATGATCAAGCTGCATCAACGGATTTACGTGATGGCCTTGTCTTACGACTGTCGCATACGCATATTAGCCGCAGAAACATGGCAGCCTATTTGTCAAGTAGGCGTTGATCATACGTCAACCGCATGTCAATGTCATGTACAACGAAACTCAAACCGGAGACCAAGCCATGAGTGCGAACGAAACTCATGAGCTCTTTTCGCTCCGTTAGCACTGAGGAGGGGAAGGCGCTCGACAACCTTAAATTCTTCCCTGGCGATAAGTGTAGAACTCGGGGCGACCTTTTGAATGCAGCGGCTAATATGGCGCGCGATCAATTGGACACGACTAAATTTCGACACCATTCCCTGATGCTGATCTGAGATCAGCATACGTGGTTGAATTGTGATCTAGTCATCTGTAACTAGGTTTTATTCGAAGGCCCGGGGTAGCCTCCGGGCCTTTTTTTATCTAGGTGCTATTATGCCAATTCAATTCACTATGAAACACTTTGAAAAACAAACTGGTGATGTGGTTTGGATCGAGGATATCCATTCTGTGGTGGAAAGCTATTTATCAAATGTTACTATTGTGCACCGAGCTGTCGACGTTCCAGCCGACGATATTCGAGGCATGTTTGTAGGACGAAGGATAATTCCTGAGCCTGATGAATCTATTCTAGTTCCTCTACTCCAAATGACAATTCTTTATAGCTCTCAACAATCAAACGAATACCAACGCTTAGTTCTTTGTAAGGAGCTTGCTACACTGCCTTGATGAAGATGACGTTAAAACTGCAATTCTAGAGGAAGCGGTTGCACTTTGCGACCACCTAACAAATGGCGAAGACACTATTGAACCTAAAGGCAATAGTGAAATTCAGGCAATGATGGACGAATTTGCGAGATTTCAAGCTCTAGCTATTCTTTTTCCTATGCGGATACGTAGGGGATTTGAAACGAGCTTTGACGCTAAAGAAATTACCGCGGAGCAAATAGCTGAGAAAGTTAAATTACCGGTAGAATATGTAAAAATGGTAATGTCGGATGCATGGCCGAGGTTATATCGAGCTGTTAACGAAGTAATGCTGCTGTTGATGGTCGTAAGCGACTTTATCCACCCCTCCCCGCCCCATGCTACCCTGACCCCGTTCCCGCACAAGGAACCGGTGGATCATGACCGCCATCTCTGCCGTGCGGGGTCGGTTCTTCCACCGCTGCCCGTCTAACGGCCGGGCGGTGCTGGAGCAGACCATCAGCATTCCCCCTATTGAAGAGACTGGCCCCAGTGAGAGTCTGGACCGCTTCCGGGATACCTCGGCGCCAATGTGGTAACACGGCGTCGGGAGCGCGATGAGAAGAAGCTGCAGCAGAACCGGGCGGGGCGAGTGGCGTCAGCCATAATCGCCGAGACTACGGCATACGGCAGACACCCTTCGTCCCGCCGGTTCCATCTCCTATCACGCCGGCGGCTCGCACCGTGCGGCGACTTCGGCACGTCCAACATTACAAACCTTTCATCGTTGAATTACGATGATCGATCCCTATATGGGAACTACCGGACGGTGTGGTCATTACAGCCACACGGGGGTCCGAGACGCCTGCGCGTCGCTGTTACAGGGCCGCAGGGTTTGTAAGGAGAGAGACGATATGGCCAATACACTTCCATCGGTTTCCGCCAGCGGCAACGGTCTGCAGCGCTACATGGAGGAAATCCGCAAATTTCCCATGCTGACGCCGGATGACGAGTACATGCTCGGCAAGCGCTACGCGGAACACGACGACACCGACGCCGCCCACAAGATGGTCACCAGCCACCTGCGCCTCGTGGCCAAGATCGCCATGGGCTATCGCGGCTACGGCCTGCCGGTTGCCGAGGTGATTTCCGAGGGCAATGTGGGCCTCATGCAGGCGGTCAAGAAATTCGACCCCGACAAGGGTTTCCGCCTTGCCACTTACGCGATGTGGTGGATCAAGGCGTCGATACAGGAATACGTCCTGCGCTCGTGGAGCCTCGTGAAAATGGGCACCACCGCCAACCAGAAGCGCCTGTTCTTCAACCTGCGCAAGCTGAAGGGCAAGATGAAGGCGCTGGAAGATGGCGACCTGAAGCAGGACCATACCGAGAAGATCGCCAAGACGCTCGGCGTGTCCGAGGCGGAGGTTCGCTCCATGAACCAGCGCCTTGCTGGTGACGCTTCGCTCAACTCGCCCATCAAGGCGTCGGAAGGCGAAAGCGGACAGTGGCAGGACTGGTTGGTGGATGATTCCCCGAGCCAGGAAACGCTGCTGGTCGCGCAGGACGAGCTGGAAAGCCGCCGCGAAATGCTGGCCGACTCCATGGAGGTGCTGAACGAGCGCGAGCAGCGCATCTTCACCGCCCGCCGCCTGTCGGAAGACCCGCTGACGCTGGAAGAGCTGTCGAAGGAATTCGACGTGTCCCGCGAACGTGTCCGCCAGATCGAGGTCCGTGCTTTCGAGAAGGTGCAGAAGGCGATGGTCACCGCGGCCAAGGAATTGGCGAAACCGGCGGCACATCTACAGGTCGCCGCGCACTAGACGCTGATTTGAGGCCGGCTCCGGAAATGGAGTCGGCCTTTTCCGTGTGCGGCATGTCTGTCGATCCTGGCACTCACCCCGCACCCTCAATGGAGACTATAAAACTATGACCATCCTGCCCGGCACAAAAGTTCCCTCGCTATCGCTCCCCACCGTGTCCGGCGGCACCTGGTCACTGGCTGATGACACCGCGACCGCCTTCACGATGGTCGTTTTCTATCGCGGCTTTCACTGCCCGAAATGCAAGGAGCAACTGCTCGATCTGCAAACGCACATGGCAGACCTGGAAGCGGTCGGAACGTCAGTGGTGGCCGTGTCGATGGACCCTGCAAACCGAGCCGAACGCACCCGTGATGAGTGGGGATTGCAACAACTAGACATCGCCCATTCGCTGACGGAACAGCAATCGCGTGATTGGGGGCTGTTCATCTCATCATCCCGCGGCGTCACGTCGATGGGCGTTGAGGAAATGAAGATATTCTGCGAACCGGGCCTGTTTCTGGTGCGTCCGCCGTCTCATGCCGATGCAGGCACACTCTACGCCAGCTGGGTGCAATCCGTGCCATTCGCTCGCCCGCAAACCACCGATCTCATCTCGATGATCAAGTTCGTCACGGACAAAGATTACCCGCCCCGCGGCACCGTGGCTGGTTAAAGTTTCGACCAGGCGTCGAAGGCCTCGCTGAACACGCGGGTGCCTTCAGCGCCTTTTTCCAGTGTCACCAGCGCACGACGTGTTGTGCGGTATTGCAGGGGAATGTCGATCCATCCCCGCGTTGACAGCAGATTCACGTTCGTTGCGCGGGCCTGATCGAGATTGTTGAGCGCGATCAGGAACAAGCCGTCACCCAGCTTGGCGGGAACGCCAACGAGGTTTTCACCCCGGCTCTGCTCGCTTTCCTTCATCACAAAGCGGTTGATGTCGGCAATCGCGCCGCCGGAAAAATCATCCGGCACGGCGAAGATAAGTTCGATGAGGTGGCTGGCAGGAAGCGCGGCATCGACGTTGCGTTTGATGGTCAGCAGCAACACGACATTGCGCCCGGGAATGTCCATGCGGCCGTTAATGACGGGCTCGGTCGTTCCCGCACCTATGTCCTCTTGCGTCAGGTTCCATCGCACAGCGCCAGCATCAAACGAATTTTCACCCTGGCTTGTGCCTTCCTCATAAAGGATGGCGCTTGGCCCTTCCAAAACGGGAACGGGCGTTTCAACTTCCGCAACCGGCTCAGCCGCAGCCGTTTCATCGACAGCGGGCGCATCAGGCTCGACGATAGGTTCAACGACCGGATCGACCGGATCGGGAACCACCGTTGGTTCCACAACAGGCTCGGGCGTAACTTCGGTGCCGTCTTCTTCAAGCCGCTCTTCGCGCTTGACCGCAGGTTGAACCGTTTCCGGCGGGTCTTCCTCAACACCATCGTCCACCGGTGGAACAATCGGAATTGTCTTGACCGGTGTGGGCCGAACGGCAGGGTCTTCGAAATAGGTGCCAAGACTGTTCTGCAAGCCAAGAGTACGGATTGCACCGTCCCGGTAAGGGGCAGCCTGGGGTAGCAGAAATACCATCGCCAGCAGCGCGATAAGCGCCAGCAAGACGAGGCCGAGCCACGTCCACAAGCCGGACCGGCGGCGCTTGACCACGCGGGATTTGCGCGTGTCGGCATAGGTCGGTGCCGGAGGAATGGTCAGCGGCGTATCGCGCTCAACCGAGGGCAGCGGCGCGCGGGAAGCGGTCGGTGCGGGCGCGGAAGCCGCAGGCGTCGGGGCGACAGACATGGGCGTTACAACGTCGGACGCAGGCTGTGTTTCAGGCATATCGGGCAAAGGCAGCGTGGAGGCTGTGAAACTCTCGACCGTTCGCGAAATCTCCTCGACCGATGCCTCGGTCCGCTCGATTGGATCCTCATTACTCACGGGAGCATCCGCCGAAACGGGTTCGGAACTCTTTTGATTGAGCGGCTTGTCCTGCGGCACAGAGGCCGTCTGGCTGGGCTGCATTGCGAGAAACTCGTCAGCCCACGCCTCGACGGCGTCTACGTTGGACTTCGCCGTCTCATCAATCGGTGTAGCATCGGATGCCTCTGCCACTACGGCCCCAGCGGCAAGGTCCGGCACGGCTTCGTCGAACGAAGGCGCATCGTCCGAAACAGGCAATGCGGGCTCACCGACCGGCTGCTGGGGCTCGAACATGCGGTCTTCAACCGGCGCAAGCGTCTCAGCCATCGAATCGAGACCGGCATCATTTTCACCGGACTCACCGTTCGACAGTATGTCGCGCAAGGATGTCGATGTATCCCCACGGTCGAATACCGGCACAACTTCCGCCTGTTTCGGCTCATCAGCATCACGCAATGCGTCATCTGCTTCGTCGGTCGCATTGACTGGGTCCACTAAAACAACATCCGAAGAAAAATCGTCGACCGTCTGTGGCGTTTCAGGCTGCGGTTCGATCTCCTGCAGTGGCTCGACACTCTCCGCAGGCGGCGACGGCGTGTCCGCTATCGGCTTTTCAACAGGCGGCATCGAAAGAGGCGGCGCTGCTTCGTCGTCCCCGAACCCGCTCTCGATTTCAGCTATCGCCGCTTCAAGTTTGGCCAACTCGGCAGCGATCGTCTCGTCGTCCATAGTCGGACGGCGCAATTCAAGCTGCCGCGCAATCGTATCGCGGGCACGTTCGTAAAGTTTGCCGCGCAATGCCGGCTTGGGATCGGAAAAACCGGATAATGTTCGGTTCAAAACCGCGAAATAGTCAGCCATGAACCAAACTCTACACCCGTAATACCGGCCACGACACGTGTTTCACGCGGTGACCTTTGCTTTACAACACGTTAATCGCGAAAAGGGTCCGCAACAAGTATCGTATCGTCCCGTTCCGGGCTGGTGGACAAAAGCGCGATGGGCGCGCCGATCAATTCCTCGATGCGACGGACATACTTAATGGCCTGCGCAGGCAGTTGCGCCCAGGACCGTGCGCCCGCCGTCGTACCTTCCCAGCCGTCGATTGACTCGTAAACCGGCTCCACCCGTGCCTGCGCGCCTTGGCTGGCGGGCAGATGGGCGATCTCCTCGCCATCCAGACGGTAGCCGGTGCAGATCTTTATTTCGTCCATCCCGTCGAGAATATCGAGCTTCGTCAGTGCGATGCCGGTGATGCCGTTGACTGCAACGGATTGCCGGACAAGCGCCGCATCGAACCAGCCGCACCGGCGGGAGCGGCCTGTCACTGTGCCGAATTCGCGTCCCCGTTCGCCGAGCCCCTGACCTATCGCGTCTTTCAGTTCGGTCGGAAACGGCCCCTCACCGACCCGCGTGGTGTAGGCTTTCGTGATGCCGAGCACGAAATTGAGCGCGCCCGGCCCCATGCCGGAGCCTGCAGCCGCCTGCCCTGCAACCGTGTTGGACGACGTGACGAACGGATAGGTACCGTGGTCGATATCGAGTAATGTGCCCTGCGCGCCCTCGAACAGAATGCGACTGCCCTTCGAGCGCGCCTCGTCCAGCAGTTTCCACACCGTCTCGCGAAATGGCAAAATACGGTCGGCCACCGATGTCAGTTCGTCAGAGATAGTTTGAGCGGAAATCTCCGCCTCACCCAAACCACGCCGCAGGGCATTGTGATGGGTCAGCAGGCGTTCGATCTTTTCCGGCAATGTGTCCGGGTTGGCGAGGTCCATCACGCGAATGGCGCGCCGCCCCACCTTGTCTTCATAGGCGGGGCCAATGCCGCGACGGGTCGTGCCGATTTTGGTGCCCGCACTCGCCGCATCCTCGCGCAATCCGTCCAACTCGCGGTGCAGCGACAGGATAAGCGTGGCATTGTCGGCAATCCGCAGATTGTCCGGCGAGACGGCAACACCCTGCGCTTCAAGCCGCCCGATCTCGGCCACCAGCGCGTGCGGATCAACGACCACACCGTTGCCGATGATGCCCATCTTACCGGGCCGTACGACACCGGAAGGCAGCAGCGACAGCTTGTAGCTCACCCCGTCGATGACCAGCGTGTGCCCCGCATTGTGACCGCCCTGAAAGCGCACCACCAGATCGGCGCGCTCCGAAAGCCAGTCCACGATCTTTCCCTTGCCTTCGTCCCCCCACTGGGAGCCGATGACCACAACATTTGCCATATCGAAAACTTCCGCCCATCCGCGTCACCTGTCTTTCACGCAGGCGGGGGAAGCGGTCAAGCAGTCCGCCCGTGCGCCTTGTGGAAAGGTTCAGGCGGGCGTAGGCGCAGGCGATGACACACACCTCCTCCTATCAGAGGTTCGCACCCCACATAGCAGTGGCCGTCACGGCCTTGCTGTGGGGCGGGAACGCCGTTGCGGGTCGCTTTGCCATCGGCCACATTTCCCCGATGGTGCTGACCTGCTCGCGTTGGGCGCTTGCGCTTGCGATTATTGCTCCATTCGCATGGAAACACCTGCGCACGGACCGGGCGACGATCCGTGCGCGCTGGCCCTACCTGCTCGGCTGCGGGGCCATCGGCTACACGGCGTTCAATTTCTTTCTCTACAGCGCCCTGCAAACACTGCCCGCCATCGAAGTGACGCTGGAACAAACCGCCATGCCCATCATCATCTTCGCACTCAACTACGCGTTATATCGAACACGCATTACCGCGCTACAGATGTTTGGATACGGGCTAACGGTGATCGGCGTCATCGTCGTGATTTCGCAAGGCGCGCCATTGTCGTTCCTATCGGGAAAAGGCACCCACCTTGGAATCGGTGATTTCTTCATGCTCCTCGCTGCGATTTGCTACGGCGGCTATTCAGTGGCACTCGGCTCCAAGCCACAAATGCACTGGCTGTCGTTCCTGGCCTGCCTCGTCGCCTTCGCCTTCACAGCCTCACTGTTCGGCTTGGCATGGGAAATGGCGAGCGGAGCAGCCTTGTTTCCGACCAGCGCCCAAGGGGTTGCGGTCGCTGTATATGCGGGATTGTTTCCCTCGCTCGTTGCGCAGGGCCTGTTCATCTTCGGCGTCGAAAAGCTGGGCGCCAATCTCGCTGGTATTTATATCAATCTGGTGCCGGTGTTCGGAGCGCTGCTGGCAGTCGCCTTGCTCGGCGAGGCGCTTCATCCCTTTCACGGCATCGCTTTCATATTGGTGGTGGGCGGCATCATGGTTGCTCAAAAGCGCAATGCCGCCCGGGTTAAAGCCTAGACCTCGAATTCCAACGCTTTGGCGCTGTCGATATCGGTCGATTCCATCAGATGCTTCAGGAACGAGTCCGGCACGGGATGGTCCAGCTCCACCAGCGCGATGGCCTGCCCGCCGGCCTGATCGCGCCCGAGGTAGAAGTTGGCAATGTTGATGCCGGCTTCTCCGAACACCATGCCGACCTTGCCAACAATGCCCGGCGCATCGGCGTTCGTCGTGTAAAGCATATGCTTACCCGCCTCGGCCTCCATGTTGATGCCCTTTATTTGAATGAAGCGCGGCTTTCCGTCCGAGAACACGGTGCCAGCGACAGAGCGGACGTTCTGGTCGGTCGTGACCGTGATCTTGATGTAACCGTCGAACACGCCGGATTTCGCCCGCGTCATTTCCGTCAGCTGCATGCCCCGCTCGCTCGCCATCACGGGGGCCGACACCATGTTCACGTCCGCCACCTGCGGGCGCAACAACCCGGCCAGCGCGGCGGACGACAGCGCCTTTGTATTCATCTCTGAAACGTGCCCGTCGAACAGGATTTCCACTTTCTTCACTGGGCTGTCCGTCACCTGCCCCACAAAGGAGCCGAGCGTTGTTGCCAGCTTGACGAACGGCGTCAGGCGCGGTGCTTCCTCGGCTGTAATGGACGGCATGTTGAGCGCGTTGGAAACCGCGCCGCGTGTCAGATAGGCGCTCATCTGCTCGGCAACCTGCAGCGCGACATTTTCCTGCGCCTCGGTGGTGGCTGCGCCCAGATGCGGTGTGCAGACCACGTTGTCGAGGCCGAAGATCGGCGAGTCCGTTGCCGGTTCAACCTCGAACACGTCGATGGCCGCACCCGCGACCTTGCCGGATTTCAAAGCGTCGGCCAGAGCCGCTTCGTCGATCAGGCCACCACGGGCACAGTTGATGATCCGCACCCCGTCCTTCATTTTCGCCAGCGCGTCGGCACCGATGATGCCACGCGTCTTGTCCGTCAGCGGGGTGTGGAGTGTTATGAAATCGGCGCGGGCGAAGACATCGTCCAGTTCGACTTTCTCGACGCCCAGCCTTTCGGCACGCTCCGGTGACAGAAACGGATCGAACGCGATCACCCGCATTTTCAGGCCGATGGCCCGTTCGGCAACGATGGACCCGATATTGCCGCAGCCGATGAGCGCCAGCGTCTTGCCGGTCAGTTCAACGCCCATGAAGCGGGATTTTTCCCACTTGCCTGCCTGTGTGGAGGCATCGGCTGCCGGTATCTGGCGGGCGACGGAGAACATCATGGCGATGGCGTGTTCGGCCGTCGTGATGGAGTTGCCGAAAGGCGTGTTCATCACGATGATACCACGACGGGAAGCGGCTTTCAGGTCAACATTGTCGACGCCGATCCCCGCACGCCCGATCACCTTCAGGTTGGTTGCAGCCTCGATCAGCTTTTCGGTCGCCTTCGTCGCGGAGCGGATGGCGAGGCCGTCATAATCGGCGATCTTCGCTAAGAGTGCGTCCTTGTCCTTGCCGAGATCGGGCAAGAAATCCACGTCGACGCCATTGTCGCGAAAAATCTGCACGGCGGTTTCGGAAAGTGCGTCGGAAACGAGGACGCGGGGTTTGCGGTTGGTTGTGTTGGTCATGGAAGTGTTCCTGTAACATCAGCCCTTGTCATTCCCGCATCAGCGGGAATCCATGGTGCTGCAAATACTGTGAAGATAATCGGGCACGGCATTTGCCGCACCATGGCCCCCGCTGCCGCGAGGGTGACAAAGGCGAACTAAGCCGAGCGTGTTTTCGCGAAAGCCCAATCGAGCCACGGAAGCAGCGCTTCGACATCCGCCGTCTCGACGGTCGCACCGCACCAGATGCGCAATCCCGGAGGCGCATCGCGGTAGCCGCCGATGTCGTAGGCAACGCCTTCATTGTCGAGGGCATTGGTCATGGCCTTCACGAACGCGCGCTGGTCGGCTTCATCCATCGAAGCAACCTCGGGTGCAATTATCGACAGGCAAACGGACGTGTTGGAGCGCGTGTCCGGATCGACCGCAAGATTGGCGACCCACGAGGTCGCCTCCACCCAGTCGAAAACCGCCTGCGCATTGGCATCGGCACGGGCTTTCAAAGCGTCCAGCCCGCCAATCTCCTCAGCCCATTTCAGCGTGTCGAGATAGTCCTCGACGCACAACATAGAGGGCGTGTTGATCGTCTCGCCCTTAAAAATGCCTTCGATCAATTCGCCACCTTTCGTCAGACGAAAGATTTTCGGCAGCGGCCATGCGGGCGTGTAGCTTTCCAGCCGCTCGACGGCGCGGGGCGACAGGACCAGCATGCCATGTGCGGCCTCGCCGCCCAGCACCTTCTGCCACGAATAGGTCACCACATCGAGCTTGTCCCACGGCAGATCCTGCGCGAAGGCGGCGGAGGTGGCATCGCATAGCGTCAACCCGGCGCGGTCTGCGGGGATCATGTCACCATTCGGCATTTTCACGCCGGAAGTCGTCCCGTTCCAGGTGAAACAGACGTCGGTGTCCCAGTCGATCGCCGCCATGTCCGGCAGCACGCCGTAATCGGCGGTGACGGTTTTGGCCTCGATACCGAGTTGTTTGACGGCGTCGCTCACCCAACCGGCACCGAAACTTTCCCACGCCACCATGGTGGCCGGACGCGCGCCGAGCATGGTCCACATGGCCATTTCATAGGCGCCCGTATCGGACGCGGGCACGATGCCGATGCGGTAATCGTCCGGCACGCCAAGCACGGTGCGGCTGCGATCAATGGCTTCCGCCAGCTTCGCCTTGCCGGGTGCGGCACGGTGCGATCGACCCAACGCGGCGTCTGCCAACGCATCGAGCGACCAGCCCGGACGCTTGGCGCAGGGGCCGGATGAAAATTGTGGATTGTTGGGTTTCGTTGCAGGTTTGGCCTGCGGACGCACCTGTTGCGCGTCGCCTGTTGCGGCGTTCGTCATATTCTATCCTTCCAGATAGCAAGCCTGCCGTTGGGGGCAGGTGACCCGCTGCGGGTGCTATGGGAAGGCGTGATGCGCGTCAAACGAAATGTCGTCGCACAAACGAAAAATGGCGCTTTCGCGCCATTCGGTCGTTATCGGAAGTAGAACTAGGCTTACCAGATTTCGTAGCGCAGCCCGACCTTCACTGTATGAAAGTCCGTAGGCACCCGCGCCGCTTCCAGTGCCGCACCACCGCCGGAAAGCGGATCTTCGAACATGTGGGCATAGCGGTAGGATGTATCGAGCGACAGGTTGTCGGTCAGCGAGTAGGACACGCCCGCCGTCAGCGATGCGGCCAGATGATAGCTCGTGCCATTGTTGCGCGTGCCAATTTGGGTATAGCTTCCACCCTGTTCCGCCGTGCCGCCATCGGTCGGGCGGCATTCCTCGAACGCATTGGCCTGGCAGGTGATGTCGCCGACGGAGGATGTGTAGGCGTTGCGGAAAATACCGACTCCAGCGCCAACAAAGGGACGCAGGCCGAGCAGGCTCGTATCGATATCGTAATATGCCGTCGCCATTGAGCCGACGATATGGTGGCTCGACGAATTTTCCTCGATACAGTTGGTGATCTGATGACCGGGCTGGTATTCGCCATCGGCGGAAATCAGCCATGCGGGAGCGCAGGGCGAACGCAGGTTCGTGGTCGTTCCGTAATCGCTGTATTGACCCTCGGCGATATGCTCCAGGCTGATATCGGCACGCAGATTGTTCGTGAAACGGTGGCCGACCGCGATGCCGTAGTTCCATACGTCGTCGGTATCATCGTTCTCAATCTGCTGAATGCCGTTGATCGGCAGCGAGGTTTGAGCGTCGCGCTTGTCCTGATTGAAGTTGAAACCGATCTCGCCGCGCAGATACCAACCGGTGCCGTATTCGACCTGGGTAACGACCTGTGTATCGTCGGCCAGCATGTCGGCAGCGTGGGCGGGAAGCGACAGGGCCGTGCCCGCCAGAAGGGTGGCTATCGCCAGTGTGCGCAATGCCGAACGGGCAGTCTTGCGCATGGTGGTGTTCATCAGTCTGGTCATGGCTTGAAACCCTTGAAACGCGATACTGCGGGTGGCGCACCCGGCGAGAAATCGCCGGGGCCGTTCTTGGTGGGGACACCACGTGGAAGCGGCGTCCAGTAGGCCGCGTTAATGGAAAGCGTAACGCAGGCCGGCACGGATGACGTGGTTGTCAAAACCTTCGTCGTAGGATTGCGGCCGGTCATTGGCGAAGTCGAGGTCGTAGCCGGTCATTTCACCACCGGCGATGTGGTTGTAGCTGTAACCAACGTCGAGTTTGAGCGATTGCGTCAGGTCATAGGAGACACCTGCGTGGAGAGCGTAGGCAAAGCGCCAGTCGCCATCGAGTTCACGGTGCATCGGCGACGTGGTGGTGCCGTTGCGTGAACGTGTTCACCGGCGTCCTGCATGTAGTCCTTGTAGGTCACGTAGGCGCCACCGATACCGGCACCCACATAGGGTGTCAGGCCGTTGAAGTGGCCGAGATCGACATACGCGTTGGCCATCAGCTTAAGTGTGCTGACGGTGGCCTTTTCGGCGGTCATCAGATCGGTTCCGCAGCCGGTTGTGCCGATGATACCGATGGGCCAGCCGCACGTTCGAAGCAGCTCAGGGAACCGGCAAAGTCGGCTTCAAACACGTAGTCGGCGGTTGCATCGACACGCAGGTAATCGCTGACCTGATAACCGATACCGATACCGAGATCGAAAGCCTCTTCGATTTCCACGGTCTTGTAGTCTTCGGTCGCGTTGCCGCCGCCATACGCGTAGGCGCCGCGCAGTTCCTGGAAGTCGTAGCTCACGTCACCGCGCAGATACCAGCCGCCTTTGACCTCGACGAGCGGGGCTTCGATGACCGGTGGGTCGTAGGGTTCGACCAGCATATCGGCAGCGTGTGCCTGCATCGGAAGTGCGGCCGCCATCGCGGTCAACAGGGTCGTGGACAGGGCTGTCGCCCGGATCGTCGTTTTTGTTCGATTGTTGCCCATTGCGGCATCCTTCTTTGGACTATGCGTCCGCAGGACCCTTGGGTTGGCCGGCGGCAGCGACTGGTTACTCGCTGCCAACATTGACCGGTTTTGGTTAAACGAGGCTTAACCGTGTTTTTTAACTGCGTTTCTTAAGCCGATTTTCGCCATGACCGCAGAACCCCTGCCCTGTTAAAGCGCTGAAAGAACGATGTCTTCGCCGTCCGCGCGGACGGAAAGTTCAAGGCCGGTATCCTGTGCCAGCAGCAGCGTATAATAGGTCTGCGCCCCGTGAGCGCTCACTTCTTCGATCTTCACACCGCTGAGCATGTCGAGAAATTCTTCCGGCACACGCGCCTTCGGGCCGACGCAGCGCAGCTTGAACGTGGCGTCCTCGTTGGCGCCGATGATGTCGATATGGATTGAGCCGCCGCGCGGAACGGCATTGAGCGCCACCAGCACGAGATTGAGCAACAGCTTGATGCGGTTCTTGGGCACCAGCGAGCGTTCACCGGACCACATCATTTCCGGCTTCTCGTTGGACAGATACAGCCCGACCACTTCCTCGGCTTCACCAGTATCGATGGAGGCACCCGCGGAGCCGGATGCGCCGAAGGCGAGCCGGGCGAATTTCAGCTTCGCGGATGCAGACTTTGCACTCTTGCGAATGAGATCCATCGCAAAGGCATCCATCTCCTCCCCCTGCCCCTCGTCGAGCACTTCCAGACCGTTGGCCAATGCACCGACCGGGGAGATGATGTCGTGGCAGACCTTCGACGCGATCAGCGCGGTCAGGTCGAGGGCCGACAGTTTGGGCAGGTTCGACATATCGGGCATGGAAATTCCTCTCAGGCAAGGGGACCGGGTCAAACCCGGCGCGGAAGCAATTCGGCGGTTGTGTGCAGGCAGCGTGCGAATCGTTAGGTCAGCCCGGCCATCCTGCCAAGCACGCCCTTTTGGCCTGCGATCCGTTAACCGGGCGTTAACCTTGATGGAAAGGAAACGGCACCGGATGGAAATGTCTTAACCCCGACGCAAGGCCGTCAACGCAATCTCTGGGAAACAGCCGCTTGCCACTTCCCTCTTGCCGGCAAGCCCACCCGAAGCGGAGTTTCCCGATGATCCATGATCCGACCGTCCCAACTGCCGGCCTGCGTTTGGCGACGTTCGCCCTGCGCGGCGCGCTGACCGCACTGTTCGCCATCGCCCTGTCAGCCATCGTGCTTGCGACAACGAGTAGCCATGTGCGGGCACAGGAGCGCTATTCCGAGAACGAGCTCGTCCATACCGGCCACGCCTTCTTCGGCTCGGCCTCCTCCGGTCTGGCCACGATGATAGAGCGGATCGTGGAAAGCCGCGGGCTGCCCAACGGCTACATTCTGGGCGAGGAGGGGTCCGGCGCGCTTGTCGGCGGCCTGCGCTATGGCGAGGGCAACCTGTACACCCGCAACGCTGGCGACCACAAAGTATTCTGGCAAGGCCCGTCCATTGGCTGGGACTTCGGCGGCGACGGCAACCGCACCATGATGCTGGTCTATAACCTGTCCTCGACCGATGCGATCTACCGCCGCTTCGTTGGCCTATCCGGCCAGGCATACCTGATCGGCGGCCTTGGCATGACGGTGATGCAGAACAAGGACACCGTCATCATTCCTGTCCGCACCGGCGTTGGTGCGCGGCTCGGCATCAATGTGGGCTATTTGAAGATGCGCCCGGAAGCGACCTGGAACCCGTTTTAGCCGCACATAAAGCACACCCGCTTGAAAAGGCGCGTTCCAACAGGACGCGCCTTTTGCGTTTTCCCGCCTGACTTGGCACAAAGCGGCAACCCGTCCCCGCTTGCGTATGAACACAGTGCTGGAATCCCTTCTCTACATCGCGCTCGGCGCACTGCTCGCGGTGCTATTCGTACTGCTGATTGCGCCTGCGATCTGGCGGCGTGCTGTGGTTTTGACACGGCAGCGCATGGAGGCGGCGGTGCCCCTCACGCTGACCGAATTACAGGCGGAGAAGGACCAGTTGCGCGCCGGGCACGCGCTGGCCGTCCGCAAGCTGGAGGACGATGTCAAACGCCTGTCCGGCAAACTGGCCGCGGTCGCAATCGATATGGCGCGCAAGCGCGACGCAATGTTCGAACTGGAATCCGAGGGCGTGCGCCATTCCACCCGCATTCTGGAACTGGAGACCGAAACTGCGGGACTTCAAGACGACCTGCAGGACACGAGCCGCAAGCTGGACCGCACGACCGCCGAATTACAGGCAGCCCGGTCCGAAATGGCGCAACGGGCGCTGGAACTCGACACACTGAACGTTCGCCATCTGGAAATTTCCGACGATTTCGATGGTCAGAAGATCGAAATTGCCGCGCGCGAGACCAAACTGGAAACCGCCCAGCAGCAAACACGCGATGTGCGCGACGCTCTTAAACGCAAGATGGAAGAGGCCGACAGGCTCACGTCCACGCTGAAACAATCCAAGCGTGATCTGGAGAGCCAGAACGAAAAGCTGGCGGTCGAACGGCGCAAGATCACGACCCTGCAGACCAGGATGGCGGATAACGAAGCCCGGCTCGAACGCCGCAATGCCGATCTTGCACGGTTGCGAGCCACAAAAGGCGACAGCGGAGACTTGCTGGCAAACGCCGAGGCGGAGATCGACCGGCTAAACTCTGCACTCATCGAAGCGCAATCCACCGCAGGCGCTGTTTCTCACGCCGCAAACCATGACATGACCGCCCTGCGCGCCATGTTGACCGATCTGGCCGCGCGCATGACGGCGCAGGTGGCGCAGGAGGAAGGCCCCGGTTCGCAGGTGGATGAGGCGCTGGCAGCGATTGCCGCCCTCAACTTCGAGCAGAACGGCGCGCAGGATGGCGAGACACTCGCTGACCGCATCCGCACCTACCGCTCTCCGGCGGAGCGGGCCTGATGGCGCACGTCAAACCCGTTTTGCCGGAAAAGGATTGCGCCACCTGCGGACGTCCGTTCTCGTGGCGCAAGAAGTGGGAACGCAACTGGGACGAGGTGAAATACTGCTCCAAACGCTGCGCCACGAACCGCAAGCGCGGCAAGGACGCACAACCGCAAACCCCGTCTTGAGACGGCCCCCATTGCGGCGTAGATCGGGTGCGTCATTCACCAACGGACTCCTTCCTATGCGCCGCATCGCCATTTCCCTTGCAGCCTTCGCAATTTTCGCCACCAACGCGCTCGCAAATGACTACAAGCTGGGCGATCTGTCGATTGCCGCACCGGTCGCGCGCGCAACGGCGCCAGGCGCCAAGGTCGGCGGCGGCTATCTCAAAATCACCAACAACGGCACGGACGCCGACCGGCTGGTCGCAGCAACCGCACCGTTTTCCGGTCGTGTGGAACTTCACGAAATGTCGATGCAAAACGACGTGATGCGGATGCGCCCCATCGAAGGCGGCCTCGTCATCGAACCGGGCGCCACGGCAGTGCTCGCCCCCGGCGGCAACCACGTCATGTTCACGGGCCTGTCGGAGCCGCTGGTGAAAGGCGAAGAGCGTTCGGTCGTCCTTCAGTTCGAGAAGGCCGGTGAGATCGAGGTTGTGTTCAAGGTCATCTCCGTCGCGGAAACGATGGAGATGAACGACACGATGAAGATGACGGACGAAGGCGAGACGGACGACGAGAGCAACTAAGCTCTCTCACCCTCCTACGTGAAGCCGCCACGCCTCGGCGATCTCGGCCAAAATGGCCGGGTCGTCGATGGTGGCGGGCACTTTCACGTCTTCGCCTTCCACCACCTTTACCATCGTTGCGCGCAAGATTTTGCCGGAGCGGGTTTTCGGCAACCGTGAAACCGGCACGACGATCTTGAAAGCCGCGACGGGCCCGATCCTGTCCCGCACACTCTTGACAATCTCGGCGCGTATGTCCGCGAAATCCCGCTCGACATTCCTGTTCAGTATGACGAAGCCTGCGGGCAACTGCCCTTTCAGAGCATCGGCGACGCCGACGACGGCGCATTCGGCAACGTCGGGATGTTCTGCGACAATTTCCTCCATGCCGCCCGTCGAAAGCCGGTGGCCGGCGACGTTGATGATGTCGTCGGTGCGGGCCATGATGAACAAATAGCCGTCCTCGTCCATCAGCCCCGCGTCCGACGTGCGATAGAAACCGGGATACTCAGCCAGATACGCTTCCCGAAACCGCCCGTCCGCCTGCCAAAGCGTCGGTAGGGAACCGGGCGGCAACGGCAGGCTGACCGCGACATTGCCCAACGTCCCAGGCGCGACCTCGACCCCCTCGTCGTCCAGCACGCGAACATCGTAGCCCGGCATGGGCACGGCGGGGGAGCCATATTTCGTTGGCAGTCGTTCTATACCGACCGGATTGCCTGCGATGGTCCAGCCGGTTTCGGTCTGCCACCAATGGTCGATCACCGGCTTGCCGGAAACGCGCTCCAGCCAATGGATCGTGTCCGGGTCAGCGCGTTCTCCGGCCAGAAAGATCGTCCGCAAGGCGGAAAGATTATGCTCCCCAACCAGCGCGCCTTGCGGGTCTTGCGCCTTGATCGCGCGGAAGGCGGTGGGCGCTGTGAAGAACGCCGCGACCTTGTGCTTCGCCATCACACGCCAGAACGTCGCCGCATCCGGTGTCCCGACAGGTTTTCCCTCGAACAGGATCGTCGTGTTGCCCGCCAAAAGGGGCGCATAGACGATGTAGGAGTGCCCCACGACCCACCCCACATCGGACGCCGCCCAAAACACCTCGCCGGGGTCCACCCCATAGATGTTTTTCATCGACCAGTGCAGCGCCACCATGTGCCCGCCGGAATCGCGCACCACGCCCTTTGGCTGGCCCGTGGTGCCGGACGTGTAGAGGATGTAGAGCGGATCGGTCGCCGCCACCGGCACGCAGGATTGCGAAAGTCCCGCTTCCTTCGCGCCTGAAACCTCGACAGCGTAGTCGTAATCCCGCCCGCCTATGAGGTCGCAAACCAATTGCTCGCGCTGCAACACCAACACCGCTTCCGGTTTATGGTATGCCATGTCGATGGCCGCGTCGAGCAGTGGTTTGTAGGCAATCGTCCGCCCCGGTTCGAGGCCGCAGGAGGCGGAAATGATCAGCTTCGGCGTGCAATCGTCGATCCGCGTGGCCAGTTCCGCAGAAGCAAAACCGCCGAACACGACAGAATGCACCGCGCCGATTCGCGCGCAGGCGAGCATCGCGATAGCCGCCTCCATCACCATCGGCATATAGATGATGACCCGGTCGCCCTGCGCCACGTTGCGCGCGGCCAGCACCGCCGCAAGCGCCTCCACCTCCACCTGCAATTCGGCGAATGTCAGCGTGCGGCTCGTGCCGGTGATCGGGCTTTCGTGTATGATGGCGGGCTGGTCACCGCGCCCTGCATTCACATGCCGGTCAACGCAGTTGTAACAGGTGTTGCCCACTGCAGCGGGAAACCATCGGCCATAAATACCGGCTTCGGCGTCAAAGACCCGTGTCGGCGGCGTGTCCCAGTCGATAGCCTTCGCCGCGTCGAGCCAGAACCCGTGCGGGTCGTTCTTCCAGCCGGCATAAACGTCCGCATATGCACCCATTGTCGGCCCTCCCAAGCGTTCAGGTGCGGATTAGCCTGTCGCCGGAAACCTGTCCATGCGGGCCAGATGCGACTTAAATATAAGGCGCGGCAGCAGGCGCGGTGCGGGGGGTGTAGTCCCAGTGGGTCAGCAGATGCTCGGCCCAAGCATCATAGCCTTCCGACGCCGCGTGAAACCCGTCGCGGCAAAACCCATCGGCGGTAATGTTCGGCAAGGGCGTCACAGGCACAGCACCGCGTTCGATACACAACAGTGTGCCCCGCTCGTTGATGATGACGCGGCGCAGATTGGCTATTTCCGCCAGCTTCTGCGGCAGCGCCGGAACGCGGGTCATGTCGATGCCCTGCCCCCAGAACAATTTCGCGTCTGGAAATTTGGTACGCACCGCATACAGCATCCCGCCAAATTCCTTGCAAAAGCGGCGGCCGGAATGCCAGTTTTTCAGGTCGTTCATGCCGATCTGCAGCGCGATATGAGTATAATCGACAGGTTGCAGGTTCGGCACGACCACATCGCGTATCTGCCCGCATGTAGCGCTGTTGTGACCGGAAATGTGCCAAGAGACCGTATCCCCGTCCCGCTCGTGCAGCTTGCGCGCCAGATGCACCGCCAGCGCCCCGCTCGTATGCTCGACGCCCACTGCTGCTGCGGAGGAGTCGCCTAATGTCAGCAGCCGAACCGTTGGCTTGCCCTCGCCGAATACACCGGACCGTGGGCCTTGGGCAGGCGACAGGCGCAACACCGACTTCCGCAGCTTCGTGCCCACATACGCGTAATACGGAAACGCCAGCCACGACCGCAGCGAGGCTTCCCGCGGGGTCATGGCTGGCGTTTCGTTGGTCATAGTGGCCGCCCCTTCGTGGAGCGCAGTATCAACGGTGGAACTGTGCATCTTGGTTTCAGGCATGGGTGTTTCCACCCAGCTTAAATCATGTCGGACCTTGCCGCCAAGTGATGACGTTTACGTAAGTAGCGAAACGCCGCCTACCCTTCCATCACCTTCGACCATTCGCCCTTGGCAGCCGCCGAGTTCATCATCGCGCGATGGGTGAACGCTTTCGACGCTGCATCCACGTTATCCGCCTTGCCCTGCCATGCCGAAAGCGCGGCCGCCTGCAACGCGCGCCCATAGGAATAGGTCACGGGCCAAGGCAAATCGTGCCCTGCATTCATGGCGTTCAGATTGGCCGTGGCCTCCTCGTCGCTCTGCCCACCGGAAAGGAATGCAATGCCCGCAACCGCAGCGGGCACGGTGCGCTTGAGAACGGCCACGGTGTGTTCGGCCACTTCCTCGGGCGAACACTGCGTGCCGCAGTTGCAGCCCGGTACGATCATGTTCGGCTTGAGGATCATGCCCTCCATCCGGACGTTCTGGTGATACAGGTCGTCGAAGACGTGGTGCAGGACATGGCTCGTCACGTCATGGCAGGTTTCGATCGAATGGTCGCCCGGCTTGCCGTCCATCAGCACTTCGGGTTCCACGATAGGCACGATACCCGCTTCCTGACAGAGCGCCGCATAACGGGCGAGCGCGTGGGAATTGGCGCGGATGGAACCCTCGGTCGGCATACCGTCGGCAATCGTAATGACCGCACGCCATTTAGCGAAACGGGCACCCTGCTTGTAGTAGGTCTCCAGCCGTCCACGCAGCCCATCGAGGCCTTCCGTAACCGTTTCCCCGTCCCGCAACGCCAGTGCCTGCGCACCCTTGTCGACCTTGATGCCCGGCACTGCGCCAGCGTTGCGGATGAGATCGACGAAGGGCGTGCCGTCGGCGGCCTTCTGCGTCAGCGTTTCCTCGAACAGGATTACGCCGGAAATGGCTTCGTTCATTGCCTGGTCGGAGCGGAACAGCATTTCGCGGCAGTCGCGGCGGTTCGTTTCGGTGTTTTCGACCCCGATGGAATCGAAGCGTTTCTGAATCGTGCCGGTGGATTCGTCGGCGGCTAAAATGCCCTGGCCGCGCTGCACCATCTGTTGTGCAATATCCTCAAGTCGTTCGCTCATAGCCTGCTTCCCCGCTGAAATATGAGGCAGCGATAGCAGGCAGTCCTTACCCGTCAATCAAACGAACCAACTGAATCGTTTCAGATTGGCACAGACTGCGCTTCCGCCTTGAAACGCAGTTAAGCGGAGCTTTCCAGCGCCGCGATGCCGGGCAGGGTCTTACCCTCCATCCACTCCAGAAACGCGCCGCCAGCCGTCGAAACGTAGGTGAAATCATTCGCCACGCCCGCGTGATTGAGCGCTGCAACCGTGTCACCGCCACCGGCGATGGACACCAGACCGCCCTTTTGCGTGGCACGCGCCGCTTCCTGCGCCGCCAGCACGGTCGCCTTGTCGAACGGTTCGATCTCGAAGGCGCCGAGCGGGCCGTTCCATACCAGCGTGCGGCAGTCGCGGATGCGCTCGCCGATCAGTTCGATCGTCTCCGGTCCGGCGTCGAGAATCATGCGATCCGGCGGCACGTCGGTAACGGCGCGCACGTCATTGGGCGAATTGGCGGCAAACCCGTCCGCCACAACGACGTCGGCAGGCAATATGATTTCACAATTCGCGTCCGCCGCGCGGCCCATGATTTCCCGTGCCGTATCGGCCAGGTCGTGTTCGCAGAGCGATGCCCCGACGTCATGCCCCAGTGCTGCGAGAAACGTGTTGGCCATGCCGCCGCCGATAACGAGATGATCGACCCGCTCGACCAGATTGCCGAGCAGGTCGAGCTTGGACGAAACCTTTGCTCCGCCCACGATGGCAATAACCGGATGCTCCGGCGCGCCAAGACCGGACTCCAACGCTTCAAGTTCAGCCTGCATCGTGCGTCCGGCATAGGATGGGAGGCGTTCTGCTATTCCCACGGTCGAGGCGTGCGCGCGATGGGCAGCGGAAAAGGCGTCGTTCACGAACAAGTCGCCGAGCGCCGCCATCTGGTCGGACAGTGTGGTGTCGTTTCCCTCTTCGCCGGAATGGAAGCGCGTGTTTTCAAGCAACAGAATGCCGCCATTCTCCAACGCGTCAATTGCGTTGCTGGCCACGTCACCGATGCAATCGGCGGCGAAGGCGACCGGCCGTCCCAAAACCTTTTCCAGCGCTGGCACCACGGGCGCGAGCGACATCTCCGCCACGCGCGCGCCCTTGGGGCGTCCGAAATGGGCCAGCAGCACGACCTTCGCGCCCTTGTCCGCCAGTTCCAGTATCGTCGGTGCCACCCGTTCCATCCGGGTGGTGTCTGTCACCCGCCCGTTTTCCATCGGCACATTGATATCGACGCGCACCAGAACGCGCTGTCCGGCAATGTCGGGGAGCTGGTTGAGGGTCTTGAAGGTCATCAGCTCGACGCTTCCTGCGCCATGCTTTCAAGCCGCGCGGTCGCCATGTCGACAACGGCGTCCGCCGTGATGCCGAAATGCTCGAACAGGTCCTCGCCCTTGCCCGACGCGCCGTAGCCGTCCATGCCGACGAACCCTCCATCGGCGCCGATGAACGTGTCCCACCCCATGCGGATGGCCGCTTCAATGGCGATGTTGACCGGCGCATCGCCGATGATGGCCGTGCGGTAGCTTTCCTCCTGATTGGCGAACAGTTCGAAAGACGGCACGGAAATCACGCGGGTTGGATATCCGGCATCGTCCAGCCGCTGCTTGGCCTCCAGCGCCAATCCGACTTCCGAACCGGATGCGAACAGCGAAACGTGAGCATCATCTCCGCTACCGGCCAGTTCGTAGGCTCCTTTCGCGCAGCGGTTCTTTTGCGAATAGTCGGGTCGGACCGAAGCCAGATCCTGCCGCGTGAGCGCAATGACAGACGGCGCGGTCGTCGATTCTAGCGCCAGCTGCCAGCACTCTGCGGTCTCCGTCACGTCGGCGGGGCGAAAGACATTGAGATTGGGAATCGCGCGCAGCGCGGCCAGATGTTCGACCGGTTGGTGCGTCGGACCATCTTCTCCAAGCCCAATGGAATCATGCGTCATCACATGGATGACGCGGATGCCCATCAGCGCGGCGAGGCGGATGGACGGGCGGCAATAGTCGGAAAACACGAGAAAGCCGCCGGAATAGGGAATGAGGCCGCCATGCAGCGCAATTCCGTTCATCGCCGCCGCCATGCCGTGTTCGCGGATACCGTAATGCAGGAAGCGCCCGGAGAAATCGTCGGGCGTAATCGGCGGCGTCTGGCTCGTGTTCGTATTGTTAGAACCTGTCAGGTCCGCCGACCCGCCCAGCGTTTCCGGCACGGCACCATTGATGGCTTCCAGCGTTGCCTGGCTCGCCTTGCGGGTCGCTTTCTTCGGCTGATCTTCGGCGAGCTGTTTTAGATGCTCCTCCATTGCGCCCTCGAAAGCCGATGGCAGGTCGCCCCGCTGGCGGCGTTTGAACTCGCCGGACAACGCATCGTTCGCTTCCGACAGCCGCTTTTTCCATTCCTTGTGCTTTTGCGCCGAACGCAGCCCCGCGATGCGCCATGCGTCAAGCACGTCCTCAGGCACTTCAAACGGCGCGGCTTCCCAGCCCAAGGCCTCGCGGGCGCCCTTGATCTCGTCCTTGCCGAGCGGTGAGCCGTGGCTGTCCTTGCTGCCGGCTTTCGTGGGCGCGCCATAGCCGATGGTCGTCTTGCAGGCGATCAGCGTGGGCTTGTCGGATTTCTGCGCTTCCTTGATGGCCGCAGCAATTGCCTCATGGTCATGCCCGTCGCAAGAAAGCGTGTTCCACCGGGACGCCTGAAAGCGGGCTTGCTGGTCGGTCGAGTCCGACAGATCGACGGAGCCGTCGATGGTGATGCCGTTGTTGTCCCAGAACACGATCAGCTTGTTCAGCTTCAGGTGGCCGGCCAGCGCGATCGCTTCCTGGCTGATCCCTTCCATCAGGCACCCGTCGCCTACGAGGCAATATGTATGGTGGTTGACCAGCTTCTTGCCGAACTCCGCTTCCAGCCTGCGCTCGGCGATGGCCATGCCGACCGCGTTGCCCAGGCCTTGCCCCAGCGGCCCGGTGGTCGTCTCGATTCCCGCAGCGTGGCCATATTCAGGGTGCCCTGCGGTGCGCGAGCCGACCTGGCGGAAATTCTTGATTTCCTCCATGTCGATGTCGGAATAGCCAAGCAGATAGAGCGCCGAATAAAGCAGCATGGAGCCATGACCGGCGGACAGGACAAACCGGTCCCGGTCCGGCCAGGCCGGAGCTTTCGGGTCGAACTTCATGAAGCGCGTGAACAGCACCGTCGCGATGTCGGCGGCCCCCATCGGCAGGCCGGGATGCCCCGAATTGGCCTTCTGAACGGCATCGGCCGACAGGAAACGAATGGCGTTGGCCATGCGTGCAGCTTTGTTGGTTTCGGTCATGAATGCATCCTGATATCGTTACGTGGCGGCGTTTTCCCGCATCTTGCGGGACCGGAAATAGCCTGCGCGGTCTAACAGCCGTTTACCGGTAGGCCAATCCCCATACGTCCAACCGCAATTCCGCCCTTCCGCCATGCTGCAAGCCCCCTTCCGCCGTCTTCTCATGGCGTTGCAGCGAGATGTGCATGCAGCGGTGAAATGATTGACCGGCGCGGCGAATGACGTTTGAAAGGCATAAGCAACGGGACATGACTGCGCTATGACCGACAAACGCTCTGCCGACACCAATAAAGAGGCCGACCCACTCGTGGTCGCCCTTGCACGGCTCAATGGCGCTCTCGATGGGCTGTCAAAGGCGGTTGGTGCCGCGAGCGAACGCACGGCTAACGCCCGCAACGCCGATGAATCGGTGCAACTGCTGTCGGAAGACCGTGCCTCGCTTGCCCGCAAGCTCGATTCCACTGAAGCCCGCGCCCGCAAGCTGACCGAGACCAACAGCGAGGTATCGCGCAGGCTCGTCGGCGCGATGGAGACCGTCCGCGGCGTTCTCGAAACGACCGCGAAGTAGGAGAAGCGCATGCCGCAAGTCGCTGTTCAGATCAACGGAAAGACCTACCGCATGGCCTGCGACGAGGGGCAGGAAGCGCATCTGCTCGACCTCGCGCACCGGTTCGACCGCACGATCAATTCGCTCAAAGGGTCGTTCGGGGAAATCGGCGACCAGCGCCTCACCGTCATGGCGGGCGTGATGGTGACGGATGAACTGGTCGAAATGGGCCACAAGATACGCGGGCTGGAAGCCGAACTTGCCACCCTGCGCGCAGGCTCCGGCAATGCGGCGGACCGAGAGGCTCAGATCATCGCAGGGCTGAACAGGACGGCGGAGCGTATCGAATCCATGAGCGAGCGGCTTGCCAAGGGGAACTGAGACAGCGGGCAGCGTGGCTGATTTTTCGCTTCCCTCTGGCGTCATGGCCCGCTGCGTCCTATCTTGGTTTCGTTCGGGCTGCCCGGCTCGTCGGCAACTCATCCTAGGGGCCTTACTGAATCCCAAGGGAACTGTCCCTGTCCTCGCCCGTGGGCTTGGGCATACGGTGCCCACCTACGCTGTAGGTTCCAGGATCGACAAAAAACTGACGGCCGCGGCGGTTCGGCACAAGCGCTTTTGCGCTTGTGTTTCTTGTATTACGTATCGGCAACAGCCGACCTGCTCGTGGACGTATCGGCAACAGCCGGCCCGGCTCATGCGCTTGGACGCAAGAGCCTTTTGCTCTTTGACGTATCGGCAACAGCCGACCCGGCTCATGCGCTTGAGCGCAAGAGCCTTTTGCTCTTGGACGTATCGGCAACAGCCGATACGTGCGGGTTACCGTCCAAGAATTGAGCGTGCGGTATGAGTAAAGGCGCACTCCGTTCCCGCCATCTCGCTCTGCGCGACGCGATTTCCATCGAACAGCGCATCGAGCAAGCCATCGACCTATCCGCCCACGCCCCTGCCTTGTTGGACCGTACCGAGGGCCACATCGTCGCATCTTACCATCCTATACGGTCCGAACTCGACCCGCGCCCGCTGATGGTGGCCATGAACAACGTCCGTTTCTGCCTCCCCGCGATCATCGACAAGACGGTGCTGCATTTCCGCGAACTCGTCCGCACCGGCGAGTTGGTCGACGCTGGCGGCTACGGTACCGTCGCACCACCTGATACCGCAGATGTGCTGGACCCGGAGGTGCTGCTCATGCCGCTCTCCGTCTTCGACACGCGCGGCGGGCGCATCGGCTATGGCGCGGGCTATTATGACCGGGCCATCGCAGCATTGCGGGCCAAGGGTGGCGACCCGCTCCTCATCGGTATCGCTTTTGACGAACAACAGGCCGACGACGTTCCACAGGAAAGCCACGACATGCCCCTCCACATCGTCCTCACACCTACCCGCCTGATCGAGTGCGCCTCATGAGAATCCTGTTCCTCGGCGATATGGTGGGCCGCACCGGCCGTCATGCGGTGCGCGACCGGCTGCCGGAACTGCGCCGCAAGTTGAAAACCGATTTCGTCATCGTCAACGGTGAGAACGCCGCAGGCGGTTTCGGCATAACCCGCGCCATCCTCAACGAAACGCTGGAAGCCGGCGCCGATGTCGTCACCAGCGGCAACCACGCTTTCGACCAGAAGGAAACATTGAGCTGGGCCGATGCGGAAGACCGATTTCTGCGCCCCGCCAACTATCCGCCCGGCACGGCAGGCCGGGGAGCCAATCTCTACACGGCCAACAATGGCGCGCAGGTGCTGGTCTCCAACATCATGGGCCGCGTGTTCATGCACCCGGAACTCGACGACCCGTTTCAGGCCGCCGAGCGCGAACTCGCCGCCGCTCCGCTGGGCGAGGTGGCCGACGCGGTGGTGATCGACTTTCATTGCGAAGCCACCAGCGAAGCCCAGTGCTTCGGCCATTTCTGCGATGGCCGCGCCAGCCTCATCGTCGGCACCCACACCCACATCCCCACCGCAGACCACCAGGTACTCGTCGGCGGCACGGGTTACATGAGCGATGCGGGCATGTGCGGCGACTATGATTCATCGCTCGGCATGGACAAGGAAGAGCCGCTCAACCGCTTCCTCTCCAAAGTCCCCAAATCCCGCATGGAACCCGCCACGGGAGATGCAACGATCTGCGGCGTGTTGGTGGTGACGGATGACATGACGGGGTTGGCCACGGCCATAGAGCCATTGCGGACGGGCGGGCGGCTGAGTGAGGTTTGGCCGGTCTGCTGATCTGCTTTCTTTCAGCCAAGAACCACTTTAGCCAAAACAAGATATCGAGAAACTTTCGCGATACTGACCAGCAGCAGGAAACTCCACAGCGGTTCACGCAACAGTCCTGCAACAACCGTTATCGGATCGCCGATGATTGGCACCCAACTCAAGAGCAGCGACCAACGTCCCCAGCTCTCATACTGTCTTCGGGCCCGTTCCATCGCTCTGGCGCTGGCCGGGAACCACTCGCGATCCGCAAAGCCTACCGCAAACCACCCAAGCGCAAAGTTCACCACAGAGCCCAGAATGTTGCCAAGGCTGGCAATCAGCAGCAACCCCGCCACAGAGTAGGAGCCATTCAGCAGCAGCGCGGCAAGCACAGCCTCGGATTGCGCAGGTATGAGCGTAGCAGCCAGCAAAGCGGACAAGAACAGGCCGACATATGCGTTTGCCTCGGTCACGAAGCTGTAGAGCCCGCTACAAAACCGTCCGCTCCACGAACCAGAATGCGCCCATCAGCCCGATCAGCAGTGACGCTGGAATGGTTATCCCGCGCCGATACCAGCGCCTTGTCCATAGCCCAACCCACGGCCAGAAATGCCAGCACGATCACGGTCAACTGCCCCGCTTCAACGCCCACGTTGAAAGCGATCAACCCCAGCGCATAGTCGGCGCGGGCAAGACCGATTTCCGTCAGGATGCCCGCAAAACCCAGACCATGCAGCAGCCCGAAGGCGAACACGATGGCCGGTCGCCACGGGTGCAGTTCTTTCGTGACGATGTTCTCCACCGCCACATAGACGATCGACAGCGCGATCAGCGGTTCGACAATGGCGGGCGAGATGTTCACCACCCCATATAAGCCCAGCGCCAGCGTGACCGAATGGGCAACCGTGAAGGCGGTCACTTGCCACAGCAGCGGCCTGAACTTGGAGGACAGCAGGAACAAGCCCAACACGAACAATATGTGGTCCAGCCCCTTCGGCAAAATGTGGGTGAACCCGACAACGATATAATCCCAAGTCGTTTGATACCAGGCCCGATCCACAGCCACGCCAACATCGAGAGGCTCGCTCACCGCGCCAGCGGCGAAGAACCGCCCCTGCACCTCCTCACCGGGCCGTTCCACGCGCAGCACGCTTGACCCGTATGCATTTGGGTAGGCCCACACGAACGCCGATGCACCCGCAGGCAACGCGCCGGTCAGAACGAATTGCGACTCGCGTGCGCGCGACACATCTTCAACTGGGGGAATGGAGATGGCGCTCACATCCAGCATAAATGGCACGGTTTCGACAGACAACGGCCCCGCAGCCAGCCATTCGGGCAGGAAAGCCCGCAGCCGCATTTCCAGTTCGGCAGGCGGAAGCTGGCGCAATTCGTCATACAGGTCAGCGGTCGGCGCTTCGTCCGTGTCCTCATGCTCTGGTCCGATCTGGGCCAGCAAGGCCTCGACATTGGCCTCCACGCTGAGCGCGACCGTTCGGTCCGGCGCAATGGCCAACGTTGCAATGGTCGGGCGCACCTCATGGGCGAATGCGGATGCGGCCAGCAGCGCGCACAGGACAAGGGTGGGGGCCGCGATCATGGTCCACCGGAAGAACTTCACTTTCATGGTCACGCTTTTGTCGCCTTGGAACTTGTGTCGGGCGGGTGCAATGTGAACCGGACCGGACATCCAGCGATACCGCACCCCATGAGATATTTCGCCGCTCTCGTATTGGCAGGCCTATGCGCCCTCACAGCCGCGCCTGCAATCGCCCACGAATACTACCTGCTGCCTGACGAATTCGTCGCCGAAGCCGGTGCACCCGTCGCCGTGCGGCACCGCCTCGGCCAGCGGTTCAACGGCAGCGAAATGTCGTATATCGACGAATGGAACGTGCGGTCCGAAGTCTGGGAAGGCGGCGCCATGCGCGAGCAGCGCGGAACCGCCGGCGACCGCCCTGCGCTCACCGTTACACCCGCCGGGACCGGCCTGCTGAGTGTCGTCCACCAGTCCAACCACTCGATCGTCAATTTCGGCTGGGAGAAATTCGAGACATACGTCTTGAAAGAAGGCCTGACGCAAATCCCCGCCGCCCACGATGAACGCGGCCTGTCACGCGATGGCAAGGTGCGGGAAGCGTACTCCCGTTTCGCCAGGACTCTCGTTGCCGTAGGCGATGGTGCGGGCGAGGACATGGCGCACGGTCTGAAAATCGAAATCGTCGCACTGGAAAACCCCTATACATTCCAGATCGACCAACCCCTGCCCGTGCAGGTGCTGTTCGACGGCGAACCCTTGCCGGGCGTGATGATCAAAGTGTTCTCGGCCATCGACAGCGAGAATTCGAGCCGTATCATCGCCGATGAAAACGGTCGGGCGGAGATACCGGCGAACGGTCCCGGCCCCTATCTTCTCAACGCCATCCACATGCTGCCACCGGTCTCGCCGGAAGACATCGCTCAGGGTTCACAATGGGAGAGTTTCTGGGCGTCGCTGACGTTTCAGCGCGGGCTCGGTGCGATCAAGAGGGCAGACCGACCCCAGGATCGTAAGCCTCGAGAATAGCGCGGTAGCGGTCGGTGCGGGAGGCAGGCTGCGGCGTGCCTATCTCTCCCTCCACCACTTCGTAGGACAGCAGGCGCTGGCGCAATTCAGCAAGGTTCAGGCCCAGAATATCGGCGGCCCATGTCCGGTTTCCACCGCAACGCGCGAGCGTCGCCATCACCAGATCGCGCTCCACATCACCGAGCCTCCGACCAAGCTGCGGCTCGATGGCCTCCAGCGAAGACGTGCGTCGAAAACCGGTGGATTGCGCCATGTTCAGGAAAACCGTCGTTGCAGCAGGCCGTTTGACCCTGTTGGCTTACAGAATGCCCAAACCCGGTAAACCGTCCCTTAAGCGCAGCACGTTTTGTGCAAACGCCGGAACGGAAAGCGGCATTCAAAGCGATAAGTCAGTGGCGATATTGCTGAATGCGCGTTGTGCGCAAACCGGCAAGGCCGTGGTCGTCGATGGACGCCTGCCAGGACAAGAATTCTTCCACCGTCAATGTGTAGCGTTGGCACGCTTCATCGAGAGAGAGGAGACCACCGCGAACGGCGGCGACCACTTCGGCCTTTCGGCGTATGACCCAGCGTCGCGTGGACGTGGGCGGCAGGTCTGCAATCGTCAAGGGAGACCCGTCAGGGCCTATGACGTATTTCACCCGCGGGCGCATAGGTTCGGTCATACTACTCACTACTCATTACTCGAAACACTGTCTGACCAGACCAGCCCAACTTAGGCCGCATCACTTAAAAAACGCTGAAAGCCCCGGTAACCTCGCGCTAACCATATGGTCGCGTTCACAAACCGGGCTTGCAAGCGCCTTGAAACCCCCGCAAACCGCAGCCAGATGGCGTTTTCACACCTTCGCCAAACCCGTTCGCACCTACCCGCCCATCACGGAAACCACATGACCGGAACAGATCAGCCCCTCAATTCACTCGGTTTCGCCAAGGCACCGGCGGATACCCGCGTCGTCGTCGCCATGTCCGGCGGCGTCGATTCCTCGGTAGTCGCCTGCCTGCTGAAACGGCAGGGCTACGAGGTGATCGGAATGACGTTGCAGCTTTACGACCACGGGGCTGCGGTGCAGAAAAAAGGCGCTTGCTGTGCAGGGCAGGACATTCACGACGCCCGCCGTGTGGCCGAGCAGATGGGCTTTCCCCACTACGTGCTGGACTACGAACAGAAGTTCCGCGAGCAGGTCATCGACCCGTTCACGAAAGCCTATGTGAACGGCGAAACGCCAATTCCCTGCGTTGCCTGCAACCAGACGGTCAAATTCTCCGACCTGCTGACCACCGCGCGGGAATTGAACGCCGATTGTCTGGCGACAGGACATTACATTGTCTCGCGCGAGGGTAAGGACGGCCACCGTCAGCTGTACCGTCCGGCGGATGCGGCCAAGGACCAGAGCTACTTCCTGTTTGCCACCACGCAGGACCAGCTGGACTTCCTGCGCTTTCCCTTGGGTGAAGTGCCGAAGGAGGAAACCCGCAAGCTGGCCGAAGATATGGACCTCGCCATCGCGACCAAGCCGGACAGCCAGGACATATGCTTCGTGCCACAAGGCAAATATGCCGACATCATCGCCAAGCTGCGACCCGATGCGGGAACGCCCGGCGATATCGTCCATATGGACGGGCGCGTATTAGGGCGGCACGCGGGCATTATCCACTACACGATCGGCCAGCGGCGCGGCATCGGCATCGCGACCGGCGACCCGCTCTATGTGGTCGCATTGGAACCCAAGACGGCGACCGTGACCGTCGGCCCGCGCGAGGCATTGGCGACCCGCTCCATCACCCTGCGCGATGTGAACTGGCTCGGCGATGAAGCGATGGCGGAAGGCGAGCCCTGCAACATTTTCGTGCGCGTGCGGTCCACCCGCCCGCCCCGCGCGGCGACGTTACTGCGCGAAAACGGCATAGACACGGTCACGCTGGCCGATGGCGAGGACGGCATCGCACCGGGTCAGGCCTGCGTATTTTATGCCACCGACGAAGCGCGTACCCGCATTCTCGGCGGTGGATGGATCGCCCGTACCCACCCCGTCATCCCCATGATGCAAAAGAGAGCCGAACTGGCCGCCGCAAACGCCTGATCGTCTCACCACCCGTGTTGACAGGCGCTTGTGCTGCCACCTATATCCGGCGCGTCCCGCATGGCGTCTCGACACATGCGGGTGGGTTGAAACATTCCCATTCAACACGGACCCTG
>CAWJDI010000003.1:0-65346 GCA_963841615.1 uncultured Alphaproteobacteria bacterium
TGCGGTCGAAATCGATGGGGATTTCGCGGTCGGACGGTGCGCCAATACAAGCGAAACGCCCCATGACCGTTCTGTCTCCTACCTCCCATTCCAATCTACGCCGCAAGGTTTCCCTTGCTCTCGTTCTCAGCCTGGCAGTGGGCGCAAGCGCCTGCACACGCACGGGGCCTTTTTCGGGCGGCAATCTTTCGCAGGTGCAGCAACAGCCCGCTCCATTGACGCCCGCGCCCTTGCCGGTCGTTCAACAGACGCAGCTACCACCACCCGTTCAAACGACGGTTGTGGCAACCGCGCCGAGCGGTGATCTTCAGCCATCGCTGGATGGAACGGTAGAAGCCGATCCGCCTGTTCAGGTGGCTTCGGTTAACGCAGCCGATGCCGCCCAGCCGGTCACGACCGGTGCGCTGGTCGGCGCATGGACAGTCGCTGTCGGCGGCGGTGGATGTCAGATTTTCATGTCCACGACCAAATGGTCCGGCGGCAACCGCGCAGCTGTTAAGGGCTGCGGCGGCACTGATATCGGCGACGTTCAGGCATGGCGTCTGGCGGGCAAGCAGGTCGTGCTGGTCGACAAATCCGGTTCACAGGCGGCAACGCTCTACCGCTCTTCCGACGAACGGTTCGATGGGTCCACGTCGAAGGGCAAGGCGATTTCCTTCTCGCGCTAGATTGTTTCCATCTTCGATGGAACCTACCGAGCGCCAGTTTCGACCTCACGCTATCGGGCTTTCAGCCCTGCGCTCCGGTAGGGCGGCACGATTGCGTGCCGGGCGGCTGTTCGCCGCCGAACATCCCGTGCTTCCAGGGTTTGCGTTTTGAAAACCCTACGCGCCACTATCGACCGGCGCATCGCCGCAGGTGAACTGACAGCTGATCCGGCGCAGGACGGTGCCATTGCGGCGCTGGATCATCTGCTGAGTGATCTGGCCAAACCGCGCGTTGCCAACAAGGGCAGTGCGCTGGGCTGGCTGTTCGGCAAGGGGCGCGACAAAGGAGAGACCGATAGCGTTCGCGGGCTCTATCTCTTCGGCGGTGTCGGGCGCGGCAAGACGATGCTGATGGATACGGCCTTCGCGCTGGCCGAAGGTTTGCCCCGTGCCACCCCGCGGCGTCGGGCACACTTTCACGCTTTCATGGCGGATGTTCACGCCCGTATTCACGCATTCCGACAGGATGAATCGACCAACGGAGACCCGATCGGGCCGGTTGCGGACGATTTAGCGGCGCAAGCGCAACTGCTGGCTTTCGACGAATTCGCGGTGACGGATGCTGCCGACGCGATGATCTTGGCCCGCCTGTTCACCGCGCTTTTCGAGCGCGGCGTGACGGTGATCGCCACCTCAAACGTCGCGCCCAACGACCTCTACCGCGACGGGCTGAACCGCTCGTTCTTCGTGCCGTTCATTCGCCTGATGGAACAGCGCATGGTGGTGCTGGAACTGGCATCTTCCACGGACCACCGCATGAACCGGCTGGCGCAGGGCACGCGCTATCTCACCGGCACCGGTGCGGAGGATGCGTTCGAGGCCGTGTGGGACGATATGGTGGGGCATGTGGCGGAGGAGACCGTGATCCTGACGGTTGCCGGACGAGCGTTGCGTTTCGACAGGGTTGCGCGCAGGCAGGTGCGGACGACATTTGACCACCTATGCCGCACGGCGCTGGGCGCGTCCGATTATCTCGCCATCGTCAAGCGCTTCGACACGGTCTGCCTGCAGGGCGTGCCGGTGATGGGGCCGGAAGACCGCAACGCCGTCAAGCGCTTCATCGCGTTGGTCGACACGCTGTATGATGCGGGACGCGTGCTGATCGTAGAGGCAGAGGCCATGCCGGAAGCGCTTTACACCGCAACCAGCGGGACGGAAGCGTTCGAGTTTCGCCGCACGGTGTCACGGTTGCGGGAGATGGATAGCGCCGAATGGGGAAGATAAGACCTCTTAGGCGCTCACGCTGTCGGCTCTTGCAAGCCTTCGCTGCACGGGGCGGTTCATTCGAACCGGGTCGGCACTTGCCTCCCTCGCGCTTCCTTTGTGTGAAGGGCACTAAACGGACTTGAGCGTATCCGGGTCCATGCCGCCCATCGCGCAGACGATCTCCCACTCGTCACGTTTCACCGGCTGAACCGACAGGCGCATGGAGGTTACCAGCGACATATCGGCCAGTTCCGGTGTCGCCTTTACCTGTTTCAGCGTCACCGGCTTCGGCATGTCCGCAAGCGCGCTGATATGAACGCAGTCCCACCTCTCATCGTCGGCGGTGGTGTCCGGCGCGCTGGTGGCGCTGACTTCAGCCACGCCGACGACTTCGAGGCCTTCGTTGGAATGGTAGAAGAAGGCGCGGTCGCCGATTGCCATGTCGCGCATGAAATTGCGCGCCTGATAGTTGCGGATGCCGTCCCATTCCTCACCAGCGTCGCCTTTTGCCTTCTGCTGGTCCCAGGACCATTTGAAGGGTTCGGATTTGAACAGCCAATAGCGCATGAAAACTCCTAGGATTCGGCCTTGAGGGGGCGGGACAGCAGGGCTGTGACGGCCTCGCGGGGCGAAAGGTCGCCGTCGAGAATGTGGGTAACGGTTGCCATGATGGGAATGTCAATGGACGCCCGCGCGGCAATGCCGGTGGCCGCCCGTGCCGTGTGAACCCCTTCCGCCAGCGGGCGCTCTTCGAGAGATTCACTCCGCCCGAGCGCCATGCCATAGGCGAAATTGCGGCTTTGGGGTGAGGAGCATGTCAGCACCAGATCACCCAGCCCGGACAGACCCGCCAGCGTGGTGGGCTGCGCACCCATTGCCTCTGCGAGCCGTGTCATTTCGGCGAACCCACGCGCGATGAGGGCGGCTTCGGCGCTGGCGCCAAGATTTAGACCACGCGTGATGCCAACGGCCAGCGCCAGCACGTTCTTCAGCGCCCCACCGGCTTCGACGCCCGCCACGTCATCGCTGGCATACAGGCGCAGCGTCGGAGTGGAAAGGTTTGCGGCAACTGCCTTTGCCGTGGCCAGATCGGTTGCCGCAAGCGTTACCGCAGTGGGTCGCCCCTGCGCGACATCGTGTGCGAAGGACGGGCCGGACAGGACGGTTATGGCTTGGTCGGGCAGGATTGCTGCCGCTGTTTGCGCCATCGTTTTCCCGCTGGCTCGGTCGATGCCCTTACAGCACAGGACGAGCGTTGCGTCCGGATTCAGTGTGGGGGCGGCTTGTCCGAGAACGGTGGCAAGCGTCTGCGCGGGCGTTGCAAGCGCAATGATATCGGCGTCCCATAGGGGTGTGTTGTCGGCGGCTATATTCAGTTCGGGCGAAATGGGAATGCCCGGCAAATAAGGGCTTTCGCGGGTTGTTCTCAGCGCATCGGCGGTTTCGACCGTGCGCGCGATCAGCGTCACGGGCGCGCCGTTTTCCGCCCATGCCAGTGCCAACGCTGTGCCCCAGGCACCTGCGCCAATAACGGCGATATGCGGACCCGCATTCACGCCTTGCGCCCCTTACGACCGGAGCCGAAACCAGCGGCTGCGCTTGCGTCCAGCGGCCAGCGGGGACGGATGCCGGCGTCCGGTTCGACCAGCCCCGCACGCAACCGCTCCAGCCCCGCCCAAGCGATCATGGCGGCGTTGTCAGTGCAGAGCGCGGGCGGCGGTGCGACCCAGCGCCAGCCGTGTTCAGCGGCGACAACTTCCAGCCGACCGCGCAAATAGGCGTTTGCCGCGACGCCACCGGCGACGACAAGGGCAGACGGCGGGCCAAACGCTGCCATCGCCCGCGCCAGCCGGTCCACCAGCACGTCGCCGACAGCGGCCTGAAACGATGCGCAGATGTCCGGCACCGATGGTTCGATCGCTTGCATCACAGTGTTGCGGACGGCTGTTTTCAGACCTGAGAACGACATGTCGAGGGTTTCGCGGCCGGACAGGGGGCGGGGGAAGGCGAACGCCTGCGGGTCGCCCTCGCGCGCTGCCTTCTCCACCGCCGGCCCGCCGGGATAGGGCAGGCCCAGCAGCTTGGCCGTCTTGTCGAAGGCCTCGCCCAATGCGTCGTCTATCGTGGTGGCGATACGCGTGTAGTCGCCAACGCCATCGACGCGCAGGATTTGCGTATGGCCGCCGGAGACGAGGAGCAAAAGATAGGGAAAATCCACACCATCCGTCAGCCTCGCTGTCAGGGCGTGACCCTCGAGGTGGTTGATGGTGAGCAGTGGCTTGTTATGGACCATGGCGATGGCGCGGGCGGTCATGGAGCCGACGATCAACCCGCCCGCCAGACCGGGGCCGGACGTGACCGCAATGCCGTCGAGTGCATCAAAGGACATGTCCGCCGCCTTCATCCCCGCTGCGATGATACCGTCCAGCCCGTCGAGATGGGCGCGGGCGGCGATTTCAGGCACCACTCCGCCGAAGGGTGCGTGGTCGTCGATCTGGCTGGCGACGATGTTGGAGGCGATGTGCGGCACGCTATCGACCAGACGCACCACACTGGCGGCGGTTTCGTCACAGCTCGTCTCGATACCCAGGACTGTGAGGGGGGGAACGGTCAGATCACTCATGTTGTGGGCCGTAGCGCGTTGCCCCTTGTCCGCCAAGTCCATGCGGGTGAAGACGGGCGCATAAACGCCCCGTCACCCAAGTGCATGCGATGATCTCTACCCGCAACATTCCCGCCCCCGACCGCGTGGCCGTGCGCCGCGCACTGCTTTCGGTGTTCGACAAAACAGGTTTGGTTGAACTGGGGCAGGCGCTGTCGGACAAGGGTGTGGAACTGCTCTCCACCGGCGGTAGCGCAAAGGCGTTGCGGGATGCGGGGTTGGCGGTGACGGACGTTTCGGACGTGACGGGATTTCCCGAAATCATGGACGGGCGGGTGAAGACTCTGCACCCGGCCATTCATGGCGGCCTGCTCGCTATCCGCGATGCGGACGAACACGTGGCGGCGATGGAGGAACACGGCATTGGCGGCATCGACCTGCTGGTGGTCAACCTCTACCCGTTCGAGGAGACGGTAGCCTCCGGTGCGGACGAAGCGGCGATAGTAGAGAATATCGATATCGGCGGCCCCGCCATGCTGCGCGCCGGTGCCAAGAACCACGCCTATGTGACGGTCATCACGTCGCCGGACGATTATGACGCTCTGCTGGCCGACATGGGCAATGGCACAACGGCGCTGACCTTTCGCAAGCGGATGGCGCAGGCGGCGTTTGCCCGCGCCGCCGCCTATGACAGCGCGGTGTCCAACTGGATGGCTGACGCGTTCGCCATCGCCACACCCCCGGCGCGGACTTTCGGAGGGCATCTGGTGAGTGAAATGCGCTACGGTGAGAATCCGCACCAGCAAGCGGCGCTGTATGCCACTACCATGCCGCGCGCGGGCGTGACGACCGCGCGGCAGGTTCAGGGCAAGGCACTGTCTTACAACAACATCAACGACACGGACGCGGCCTTCGAGCTTGTGAGCGATTTTTCAAAGCCGACCGTGGCGATCATCAAGCACGCCAACCCGTGCGGCGTGGCGAGCGGTGCGTCGATGGCAGCGGCCCACGCGAAGGCGCTGGCTTGCGATCCGGTTTCGGCCTTCGGCGGCATCGTGGCGCTCAACCGCACTCTCGACGCGGAAACGGCGGAGGCCATCATCGCCGTGTTCAGTGAGGTCATCGTGGCGCCGGATGCCGATGCCGATGCGCTGGCGCTGCTGGCTGCCAAACCGAACCTACGGGTTTTGTTGACCGGCGGCATGGCCAACCCGCGCGGTGCGGGACTGACGGTTCGCACTGTCGCTGGCGGGATGCTGGTGCAAGGGCGGGACGGTGGGCAGGTAGACGATCTCGACTTGAACGTGGTGACAAAACGCGCGCCGACCGACGCGCAACTAGCCGACCTACGCTTTGCCTTCCGCGTCGCCAAACACGTGAAATCCAACGCCATTGTCTATGCCCGCGACGGAACCACGCTGGGGATCGGCGCGGGGCAGATGAGCCGTATCGACTCCTCCCGTATCGCTGCCCGCAAGGGAGTGGACGCATTCGGTGAAGACGGGTTGCGCGATTGCGTAGTGGCCTCCGACGCTTTCTTTCCCTTCGCAGACGGATTGCTGTCAGCCGCCGAAGCCGGTGCTACCGCCGTCATTCAGCCGGGCGGGTCCATGCGGGACGATGAGGTGATCGCCGCTGCCGACGAGGCCGGGTTGGCGATGGTGTTTACGGGAATGCGGCACTTTCGGCATTAGTTTGCTCTCACGCAGAAGGCCCTTGGCCTTCGCTGCGAGGCGCGGCGCGTTCGCGCCGGTCGGCGCTTGGCCTCCCGCGCTGCGCGCGTTTAGCCCGGCCTTTTCCGTCGTTTGCTCTAGGCAGGCTTCTTCTGCTTCACGAGTGGCAGCAGGAGTAGCGCGAGCAGAAACAGCACGACGATTGGCGTGACGCCGAGGCGCTGGCTTCCGGTCAGGTCTGTGACGACAGCGATAAGAGCGGGTGCGAGGAAGGATGTGGCGCGGCCCGACAGGGCATAGAGGCCAAACGCTTCCGTCATGCGGTCTGGGTCGGCCTGATCGACCATCAGTGTGCGGGACGCGGCTTGCAGTGCGCCACCGGCAGCTCCGATCAACCCGCCGCAGATATAGAACACGATGTCCGGCACGGACGTGCCTTCGCCGAGCGGAATGAAGAAGGCTTCCGTCGGGCTGGTGGTCACGACCGTCAGGCTTGCCAACATCAACACCAGCACGGAGGTGACGACCACGAATTTCGGTCCCCGCGCCGCATCTGCCCGCCCGCCGATCCACGCGCCGATCACACCGGTGAGGTTGGCTAAAATGCCGAAAATGCCGACTTCCACGATGGACCAGCCCAGCACGCCCACCGCATAGATGCCGCCGAATGTGTAGAGGCCGTTCAGGGCATCGCGGTAGATCATCGACGAGCCGAGATAGGCGAAGAGCGAGCGGTTGGAGGGCAGGGTGCGGATGGTGTTGCCCAAACCCTGCAAGCCGCGCTTCACCGCACCGGCGGCGCGAATGCGCTTTGGCGCGTCGGGTGTGAACAGGAACAACGGCAGCACGAACACGAGATACCAAAGGCCGGTGAGCGGCCCTGCGGCGCGCTCGCCTTCCTTGGCCGCAGCGTCGATGCCGAACATCGGCTCCGTGCCGAGCAATGTTTTGCCAGCATCGTTCGTCGCCATAGTCGTCAGCACCACAACGAGGGTCAACAAGCCCGCGATATAACCGAACGCCCAAGCATTGCCCGACAGACGGCCAAGTTGGGCGCGGGGCACGAGGTCCGGCATCATGGCGTTGTTGAAGACGGCGGCGAACTCGAAGCCGATCATGGTGATGACGAAGGCGGCAAGCGCAAACAGCACGCCGGACGAGCCCGCGTCCGGTATCGCCCACCACAGGGAAATCGCGCCGACGATTGCGAGAACGGAAAACCCGCCAATCCACGGTTTGCGCGGACCGGACGCATCGGCGATGGAGCCCAGCACAGGCGAAAGCACGGCGATCAGAATGCCGCCGATGGCCGCCGCATAGCCCCATTGGGCCTGCCCGGTCGTCGGGTCGCTGGCAACGGAGGAGGCGAAATAGGGGGCGAAGATGAAGGTTATGATGAGCGTGTGGAACGGCTGGGATGCCCAGTCGAACAGAATCCAGCCCCAGATGCCCTTCCTGGTAACGGTTTCGGCGACGTTGCCTGTGATAATCGTGTCGCTCATGTCCCACCCTCCCCGATGCGTGCGACACTGAAACGACGTTTCGGGCCATATGCAACATTGCCGTGCGCGGTGCGGGAAATTAGTGTGCGTGCATGAGCGTATGGACCCCCAAGAGATGTGCCGTCATCGGAGCCACCGGCGGGCTGGGATCGGCCTTTGCCGACGCACTGGAAGCGCGGGAGGGCGTGGAGGTGTTCCGCTTTTCGCGCAGTGGGCCGGTGCGGCTGGACTATGCCGAGCCGGACACGATTGCCGCAGCCGCCGACGCTGTTGGCGGTCCGCTCGATCTGGTGATTGTGGCGACTGGCTTGCTGCACGCCGAAGATGGTTTCGGGCCGGAGAAAAGCCTGCGCGACCTCGATGCGGACGCGCTGGCCCGCGCGTTTGCCGTCAACACGATTGGTCCCGCGCTGGTGGCGAAGCACTTTTTGCCGCTGATGCGGAAGGACGTCAAAAGCGTGTTTGCGGCCCTGTCCGCGCGGGTCGGGTCGATTTCGGACAACGGCGTGGGTGGGTGGTACGGCTATCGCGCAGCGAAGGCGGCACTCAACCAGATGCTGAAAACCGCTTCCATCGAACACGCCCGCCGATGGCCAGATGCCGTGGTGGTCGGCCTGCATCCGGGCACGGTGGACACGGGGCTTTCCAAGCCGTTTCAGCGCAACGTGGCGGATGGAAAGCTGTTCGATGCCGCCTATTCGGCGGGTGCGATGCTTGATGTGTTGGATGGGCTTTCGGCGGCGGATACCGGCAAAGTGTTTGCCTATGACCGGAGTGAGGTTCCGGCTTGAGGCTCGCTCTGAAATATAATGGATCGTCATCCTCGGGCTCCGACCCGAGGATCCGGCGCGTTCCTACAAGTTGAGAAGTTCCAGATCCTCGGGACAAGCCCCAGGATGACGGAGTTTGGAGAGAGGCTCGCGTCCTACTTCCCCGGCTGCGCCACAACACGCAGATACGGCTTCAAAGTCTTCCAGCCTTCGGGAAACTTTTCCTTGGCCTGCTCGTCGGACACGGCCGGCACGATGATGACGTCTTCGCCATCCTTCCAGTTCACCGGCGTTGCCACCTGATGATTGGCGGTGAGCTGAAGTGAGTCGATGACGCGGATGATCTCGTCGAAGTTGCGACCGGTGGAGGCGGGATATTCCAGTTTCAGCTTCACCTTCTTGTCCGGCCCGATGACGAAGACCGAGCGCACCGTCATCGTGTCGGAGGCGTTGGGGTGGATCATGCCGTACAGATTGGCAACGGTCCCATCGTCGGCGATCAGCGGGAAGTTGACGGAGGAGCCTTGCGTTTCGGTGATGTCGGCGAGCCAGCCGTCATGGTTCTCGATCTTGTCGACGGAAAGACCCATGACGACGACGCCGCGCTTGTCGAACTCGTCTTTCAGCTTGGCGGTGTAGCCCAACTCGGTCGTGCAGACCGGGGTGTAGTTTTTCGGATGCGAAAACAGCACGGCCCATTTGCCGTCGATGAAATCGTGGAACTTGATCTCGCCTTCGGTTGTGTTGGCGGTGAAATCCGGGGCGTTGTCGCCGATGAGAAGCACGTTGGTCATAAAAATCTCCTGACAGAGTGAATTGCCTACCGCTAATATAGGGCGGCAGGCGGGCGTCCGCGAGAGAACGTTTTCGCGGAAATCGGGTTGCCTGCGCAAAAGCGCACTCCGATTGACGCTTTAGCCGCGCAACTTCCCGCCCGTCGAGGATTCTACGTTGACAACGACCTTTGCGGCCACCGCGTCGATCTCCTCGTCGGTCAGGCTTTTGGACGTGGGTTGCAGCGTAACTTCGATGGCAAGCGACTTGGCGTTTTCGCCCAACGCGGCACCCTCGAACACATCAAACACCGTGACGCCGGAAATCAGCTTCTTGTCAGCCCCGTTGGCGGCGCGCAGCACGGTTGCGGCTGGCACCGAGCGGTCCATGACGAAGGCGAAGTCGCGGCGCACGGGCTGAAGCGGTGAGAGGGTAAGCGCGCCCTTACTGGTCTTTGCTCTTCCTTTTGGGTGCGGGAATGGCGTCCAGCATGATCTCGAAACCTGCGACCGGACCGGTGAGATCGAGCAATTCCAGTGTGGCCGGGTGCAATTCGCCAAAATGGCCGAGTGTGATTTTCGGACCGAGCTTGAGCGTGCCGGAGCGACCCGGATGGAACCAGTCCGGCCCGCCCGCTTCGACCTGCACCTTCGACCCATCCATGCCGCAGGCGGCGAGAACGGCGAGGGCGTCTTCCTTGGCGTCGAGCCAACTGATCGGTTGGCGCCTTGCCCGACCACTGTCGACCGACAGTTTCAAGCCGTGCAGTGCCCCGGCGGATGCCGGAGGCGGCGCGGTGCTGGTCTTCGGGCTTGTCGCCGGAATAGACATGACTGACCTCGAAAAGCGCCAGACCACCGGTGCCCCGTGCCACGTTGCGCGCGGCTGCCGCCAGCAGGCTGGGCAAGAGCGAGGGGCGCATGTCCGACATATCGGCGGCGATGGGGTTGGCGAGCGTGAGCGCTGTGCGCGCCGCCGCCAAACGCTTCCGCATGGGCGTGGGGAATGAAGGAATAGAGCACGGCCTCATTCATGCCCCGCGCGGCCAACGTGCGGCGGGTGTCGCGGGTGCGTACTCTGGCCGGTGGTCAGGATGTTCTCGCCGACCGAGGTGAGCGCGGGCAGAGGCTGCGGGGTGATTTCGTTGACGCCGTTGATCCGCATGATCTCTTCGACAATGTCGGCCTTGCCCTCGATATCGGGGCGGTTGGAGGGCACATAGACGTTGAGGCGCCCGTCCTCGCCCATGCCTTCGACGCCGAAGCCGAGGCGGACGAGAATGTCGCGGGCACGGCCCTGCGCCACGTCGATGCCGGTCAGGCGTTTGGTTTCGGCCACGGGGAAATCGATTGTCAGCTTGGGCGTCGGCACCGTGCCGGTGATCGTCGCCTTGGTCGGGATGCCGCCGCAGAGGTCCATCACCATCTGCGTCGCCAGATCGAGACCTTCTTCCATGAAGGCGGGGTCCACGCCGCGTTCGAAACGGTAGCGGGCGTCGGTGATGATGCCGAGATCGCGGCCCGTGCGGGCGATGGTGAGCGGGTCCCACAATGCGCTTTCGATCAGAACGTCGGTGGTGGTCTCGTCAACACCGGACGACGCGCCGCCCATGACACCGGCCAGACGATTCCGCATCATTTTCGTCTGCGATGACGTAGTGGGTGGACGCGAGCGTATAGGTCTTATCGTCGAGGCCGACGAACGTGTTCGCCGTCTTTGGCGGAACGCACAGACAGGTTGCCGTGGACCTTGGCCGCATCGAACACGTGGAGCGGGCGACCCCGGTCGAAGGTGATGTAATTGGTGATATCGACCAGCGCCGAGATTGGGCGCAGGCCGATGGCGCGCAGGCGGCGCTGTATCCAGCTTGGCGACGGGCCATTTTTCACGCCGCGCACAAGGCGCAGACCGAAGGCGGGGCAGAAGTCGCCCGCTGCCGACAGGTCGACGGACACGGGGCATGGGCCTTCGCCTTCGATGCATGGCACCTTTGGCGTCTTGACCGTGCCGACACCGGCGGCGGCAAGGTCGGCGGCGATGCCCGCCACGCCCAGCGCGTCGGGACGGTTGGGGGTTATGCCGATTTCGATGACCGGATCGGACAGGCCTGCATAATCGGCAAAGGCCGTGCCGACGGGAGCGTCGTCGGGCAGGTCGATGATGCCGTCATGGGCGTCGGACAGTTCCAGTTCCCGCTCCGAACACATCATGCCGCGGGATTCGACACCACGGATGTTGCCGACGCTCAGTGTCGTATCGATGCCGGGCACATAGGTGCCGGGCGGCGCGAACGCGCCCTTCATGCCCGCCCGCGCATTCGGCGCGCCGCACACGACCTGCACCGGATCGCCGGTGCCGGTGTCAACCGACAGCACCTGCAACTTGTCGGCGTCGGGATGCTTTTCGGCGGACACGACCTTGGCGATGACGAACGGCGCGAATTGTTCGCGCGTGTCGACGCCCTCGACCTCAAGGCCGATCATGGTGAGCGTGTCGCAGATGGTTTCGAGCGATGCATCGGTATCGAGATGATCGCGCAGCCAGGAGAGGGTGAATTTCATCGTTGAGAATTTTCCGCGCTACAGGCGCTGCTTCGAATCTATTCGGCCGCTTCCGACGCCGCTGCCGGATCGACCGCGTTGCGCACCTTGTAGCCATTAAGCATTCCTTCGATCGAAATATCTTCATCAATCTCCGGCCAGTGAAGACCCGCAACATTCAATTCGATCCAGTTGCGTCGGACGGCGAGGCCTGGAAGTAGGGTCGGATACCACCAGAGGGGATTTTCAATATGCCGCCCGTCCTTCAAGCGGGCGTGGAGCGATTGGGGGTCACACCATGCCTCGATTGGTTCGTCTTTTTCAGGATAGTCACTGTGGTCGGCCATTCCATGCCTCCAGAAACCGCTGGTGATGCTCGTTGATCGTAGCCGTTATATTGCGAATTTCGGCAGTCGTGAAGCCGCGTGCGTTTTGCATTTCAACCGGCTCAAGCCAGAATTGGCAATGCAGCCTTTGCCAGTGACGTGAATATGCGGCGGCTCATCGGGTTCACCTCCAAAGAAGTGGAACCGGAAACCATATTTCCGCAATAGGGTCGGCATCTATCCACTCAACCCTCCAAACAAGGTCGGCATATCAAGCGGCCTGAACCCGTAATGCTCGATCCACCGTTGATCCGCCTCGAAGAACGGGCGCAGGTCGGGCATGCCGTATTTGAGCATGGCGATGCGGTCGATGCCCATGCCCCAGGCAAAGCCCTGATAGACGTCCGGGTCGAGCCCCACGCCGCGCAGCACGTTGGGGTGAACCATGCCGCAGCCTAAAATTTCCATCCAGTCGTTGCCTTCGCCAAGCCGCACCTCGTTGCCGGATCGGTCGCACTGGATGTCCACTTCCAGCGACGGTTCGGTGAAGGGGAAGAAGGAGGGGCGGAAGCGCATGTCGAGCGCCTCGACCTCGAAGAAGGTCTTGCAGAATTCCTGCAACACCCATTTCATGTTGGCGATGTTCGCGCTCGTGTCGACGACCAGCCCTTCGAGCTGGTGGAACATGGCGGAGTGGGTGGCGTCGGAATCCTGCCGATACGTCTTGCCGGGAATGACGATGCGGATGGGCGGCTGTTGCGCTTCCATCGTGCGGATTTGAACAGGCGACGTATGGGTCCGCAGCACCTTTCGCTCGCCGTTCTCATCAGGTTGCAGGAAGAAGGTGTCGTGCATTTCCCGCGCGGGATGGCCTTCGGGGAAGTTGAGCGCGGTGAAGTTGTAGTGGTCCGTCTCGATGTCCGGCCCTTCTGCAACGGAAAAGCCCATATCGGCGAAAATGGCTGTGATCTCGTCCATCACCTGGCTGATCGGGTGAATGCGGCCGCGCGACAGCGGATCCGGGCGGGCAGGGAGGGTGACGTCCACCGTCTCGGCAGCCAGACGGGCGTCGAGAGCGACGCGTTTGAGGATGTCGCGGCGGATGGCGAGATCGTCTCGTCCGACGCGCACCTTGAGGCCGTTCAACGCAGGTCCGGCGACCTGACGCTCCTCGGCGCTCATGGCACCGAGCGTCTTCATCTGCGCCGAAATGGAGCCCTTCTTGCCGAGCGCACCGACGCGCACGGCTTCGAGCGCCGCCTCGTCGGTTGCGGCTTCGATGTCGGCCATCACGCTGGCTTCGAGAATGTCGATGTCGGTCACAGGTCAATCCACCACGTCGTCATCCTCGGCCCCCGTGCCGAGGATCTGGGGCATTGAACAGGCCGACCAGATCCTAGGGACGGGGCCCTAGGATGACGTTGTATGGTTTTAGACCTTAAGAGGCGACGGCGCTTTCAAAAGCATTGGGTGTGGTGTTTTTCAGATATTCCAGCGACGCCTTCGCCTTGCCGACCAGAGCCTCAAAGGCCTCCGGCTGGTGGATGGCGAGGTCGGACAGCACCTTGCGATCGACTTCGATACCAGCCTTCGTCAGCCCGTCGATCAGGCGCGAATATGTAAGGCCATGCTCACGGGCGGCGGCATTGATACGCTGCGTCCAAAGCTGGCGGAACGTGCGCTTGCGTGCCTTGCGGTCGCGATAGGCGTATTGCTGCGCCTTTTCGACGGCCTGCTTGGCGGTCTTGATCTGCTTGCGGCGGGCACCGTAGTAGCCCTTGGCAGCCTTGAGAACTTTCTTGTGTTTGGCGTGCGATGTTACACCGCGTTTGACACGAGCCATTGTCTATCTCCTTGAAAAAGCGGTGTTCACTTCACGCCGTATGGCAGGAATTTTTTCACGATACGGGCATCCGGGTCCGAAAGGGCCGTGGTGCCGCGCTGGTCGCGGATGAACTTGTTGGACCGTTTGATCATGCCGTGCTGCTTGCCGGCCTGCGCGGCCATCACCTTGCCGGTGGCGGAGATCTTGAATCGCTTCTTGGCAGAAGCCTTCGTCTTCATCTTGGGCATTTCATACTCCTGAAACGGCCATGCGCCGACCCTAACGGGATCTTGCAGCGGACCGGTATGGTTGAAGGGTGCATTTATCGTTTGCGCCCGAAAATCCCGACGAGGCATGCCATTGAGCCTGCCGGGATGCTTCACACAAAGGGTGCGTCAAGCCGGTGCGATGTAGCATATTGCGCGGATGGTGCAAGGGGCGTGATGGGTGCTGGCATCGGCTGCCTGTGAGCGCTAGGAAACGCCATGATCCTGCGCATGTTCCTCATTCTGACCGCCCTCTTCATGGCCATACCGGTACCGGTGCCTGCCAGTGCGCAGACCGCAGAACAGGCTCCGGTCGCAACGGCGCCGGTCATTCCCTCGTTCATAGACCCCAATTTCCGCCTGACGAGGCCGGACCTGTCCGGTCGCACGCGGCTGCGGTTTCTGACGATCACGGATTTTCCGCCCTTCTCCTTCATCGATGCCCGCAAGCGCCTGACCGGTTTTCACGTCGATCTGGCGCGGGAGGTGTGCCGCACGCTGGCATTGCTCGATTCCTGCCAGATACAGGCCGTGCCGCTGGCGGAACTGGAGGCGGAATTACTGTCCGGCAATGCGGAAGCCGCCCTTGCGGGCCTTCGTCCAACACCGGCGCGACGTGAAACGCTGGATTTTAGCCATGCCTATTTCCGTCTGCCGGGGCGGTTCGTCGTTCCCGCCACATCGGACCTGGCAGCATCGGCGGAGGATGCGGCGCCTTTCATTGAACGACTTGTGGGACGCGAGGTCGGCGTGGTCGACGGCACCGCCCATGCGGCGTTTGCAAAGGCATGGTTCGGCACCGCACGGCTGCGCCTGTTTGCCGATGAGGCTGCTGGGCTGAAGGCGCTCAGGGCCAATACGGTGGCGGCGCTTGTTCGGCGATGCGGTGGCGCTCTCGTTCTCGATGCAGGAAACCGGCCCGCGTGCGCTTGCCTTTGCCGGCCCGCCTTATTTTTCCACCGACTATTTCGGCACCGGGCTGACGGTCGCCGTGGCGCGGGATGACGACGAATTACGGGACGGAATCGACTACGCGCTGGCCAGCATCTTCCGCGACGGGCGGTTTGCGGAATTGTACCTGCGATATTTTCCGGTCGGTATTTTCTGAAACCACGCCGCGTGAAACGTCGAATTGGCTACGGTTTGCCCTAATCGCCGTGCGACGGGTCCGGCTGGTGGCGGGCATGTGCGGCGAGTTCCAGCGCCGCTGCCGTCAACCTGTCGAGACCAAGGCGGGCGCGCAGCATTTGCAGAAAGCGGGACTCTTCTACGGTGATGCTGCGGTCGGTCGCCGCAATTTCGGCGGCCAGCGCATAGGCGGTGGTGTGCAAGCGGGCGGGCAGGGCGGCGGCAAGGCCGAGCACGGCGGCGAGTCCTTCGTCTTCCTGCAGAATGTCGCGGCAGGTCTTGGCGGCCTCCACCAGCCGGTCGGATGAATAGCCATCGAAGACCGGCAGGGTTTTGACGATAGTGCCGATATGCATCATTTCCTCATCGCTCATGGAGCGGTCGACGGCGGAAATTGACACCATGATGTAGATGATCGTGTCCTGAACGGAGATGGCGGAGGTCATGTACGCGGCGTCCCATGTCGTTTGTGCCAAGGTAGGGGTGGAGCGTTGCCACCGCAATGCGGTTGATCGGATCGTAACGCGCTTCTAGACGTTGCAGGCCCCTTCAACTTTCGTCCGGCCCCCATGACCAACCCCGACTTTCCATCGCTCGACATCGTCCGCCGATCTTGTTGAGGCCGCGCAGGCCTCCAAGGCCTGGCCGTTCGAGGAAGCGCGCAAGATCGTCAAACGGTTTCGTGGGGAATTTCCCGACAAGGGCGTGTTGTTCGAGACCGGCTACGGCCCGTCCGGCCTGCCGCATATCGGTACGTTCGGCGAGGTGGCGCGCACGTCTATGGTCATTAACGCCTTTCGGCTGTTGACGGGCGATGCCGTGCCGGTGCGGTTGATCTGCTTTTCCGATGACATGGACGGGATGCGGAAGGTGCCGGGCAATGTGCCGAATGCGGATGTGCTGGCGGCGCATCTGGGCAAACCGCTGACCGAAGTGCCCAACCCCTTTGATGGCGACCAGCCGTCTTTCGGGCACCACAACAACGCGAAACTCCGAAAGTTTCTCGACCGGTTCGGTTTCACCTATGAATTTGCCTCAGCGACCGAGGAATATTCATCCGGCCGGTTCGACGAGGCCTTGAAGGCGGCGGCGCGCAACTACGACGCGATCATGGACATCATGTTGCCGACGCTTGGGGATGAACGGAAGGCGACCTATTCTCCGTTCCTGCCGATCAGCCAGACGACGGGGCAGGTGTTGTATGTCCCTATGATCTCGGTGGACGCCGAAGCGGGCACGCTGACCTTCATGGAAGACGGTGCGGAGATCACGCAGTCGTTTCTAGGCGGCAAGGCGAAGCTGCAATGGAAGCCGGATTTCGGAATGCGCTGGGCGGCGCTGGGCGTCGATTTCGAGATGTATGGCAAGGACCATCAGAACAATTCGGCGCTCTATGACAAAATCTGCCGCGCCTTGGGCGGACGCGCGCCGGAGCATTTCATCTACGAACTGTTTCTCGACGAAAAGGGCGAGAAGATTTCAAAGACGTCCGGCAACGGAATCGCTGTCGAAGACTGGCTGAAATATGCGCCAACCGAGTCGTTGTCCCTGTTCATGTTCACCAAACCGCGGACCGCCAAGAAGCTGTTTTTCGACGTGATACCGCGGGCGGTGGACGAGTATTTCCAGCATCTGGCCGCTTATGAGGGGCAGGATGCGAAAGCGCGACTGGCAAACCCGGTCTGGCACATTCATGCCGGGTCGCCGCCAGTAGCAGACATGCCGGTTACGTTTTCCATGCTGCTCAATCTCGTCAGCGCGGCCAATGCGTCGGACAAGGCGACGCTATGGGGTTTCATTTCGCAATACGATGCAGACGCGACACCCGAGAACAATCCAAAACTGGACGAGCTGGTCGGGTTTGCGATCCGCTATTTCGAGGATTTCGTCAAACCCGCCAAGACCTTTCGTGCGCCCACCGACACCGAACGGGCCGCAATGGCCGATCTGGCGGAGCGGCTGGCCAAAGCGCCGGACGATGCGGATGGGGAGACGCTACAGACGGAGGTGTTCGCCGCCGGTAAGGCCCACGGTATCGAGCCGCTGCGGGACTGGTTTCAGGCGCTATATCAGGTGCTGCTCGGACAGGACCAGGGCCCGCGCTTCGGCTCCTTCGCGGCGCTCTATGGAAAAGACGCGACGGTGGCGATGATCCACGCGGCGTTGGCGCGGAGCGATTAAACAAGCAAAAAGGGCGGTTCTTGCGAACCGCCCTTTCTCATTCAGTTCAGTGTGTTCAAACCTATTCGCGGTTGCCCATGAAGGACAGCAGGAACATGAACATGTTGATGAAGTTCAGGTAGAGCGACAGCGCACCCATGATGGAGGTTTTGGCCATCATCGTCGCGTCGTGGGCCACCGCGTCATACATGTGCTTCAGGCGCTGGGTGTCGTAGGCGGTGAGGCCTGCGAAGATCAGCACACCGAGGACGTTGATGACGAACATCATCATGCTGGACTGCAGGAAGATGTTGACGACCATCGCGATGATAAGACCGATCAGGCCCATCATCAGGAACGAGCCCATGCCCGAAAGCGAGCGCTTGGTGGTGTAGCCGTAGAGCGACAGGCTACCGAAGGCGGCGGCGGTCACGAAGAATGTCTGCGCGATCGACTGGCCGGTATATTGCAGGAAGATCGACGACAGGGACACACCCATCACGGCGGAAAACACGAAAAACAACGCACGGGCAGCCGATGCCGACAGCTTGTTGATGCCGAACGACAGCACCATCACGAAGGCCAGCGGGCTAAGCATCACGACCCATTTGAGCGGTGTCGCGTAGAGCGTGAAACCAAGCTGGTTCAACATGACGCCGTTGGGCAGTGTCGCGACGGCGGTCGCCGGACTATCGGCTATGACCATACCGGCAAGGGCAAGCGCCACGCCGCCGGTGATGACCATTGCGATGGCCATATAGTTGTAGATGCCCAGCATGTAGGAGCGCAGACCCTGATCGATCTGTGCCTGATCGACGCCTGAAGTGCGCGTCTGCGCTGCCTGGTATTGGTTGAAATCAGCCATGATGTCCTCTCAAGAACGGTTGATTGAAAAAATACAGCGAAACCTGACGGTCCCGTTCCCGCCTAATATGTGGCGGTTCGCGGCGCACCACAAGAGGCGCGTCGTCGCTGCCGGTTCAATAGATGAAGTCTATCGTTAACAGCCAAGAGGCCTATTCATTGCTGCCGAACTTTGCCTTGCGGGCTGCCAGTGTCCTCAAACGCAGAGCATTGAGCTGGATGAAGCCGTGAGCGTCGGCCTGATCGTAGGCGCCCGCATCGTCTTCGAACGTCACCAGCGCTTCCGAATAGAGCGACTTTGGCGATGAACGCGCCGTCACGATCACGTTGCCCTTGTAGAGGGTGAGTGTGACCTCGCCTTCCACATGGCGCTGGGAATGGTCGATGGCGGCTTGAAGCATCTCGCGTTCCGGCGAGAACCAGAAGCCGTTGTAGATCAATTCCGCATAGCGCGGCATCAATTCGTCCTTCAGGTGCGCCGCGCCGCTGTCGAGTGTAATGCTTTCCATCGCGCGGTGAGCGGTGAGAAGGATCGTGCCGCCGGGGGTTTCATACACGCCGCGGGATTTCATGCCGACGAAGCGGTTTTCCACGAGGTCCAGCCGCCCGATGCCGTTTTCCTTGCCGAGCGCGTTGAGGCGCGACAGCAGCGCGGCGGGTGACAGCGTTTCGCCGTCGATGGATACCGCATCGCCCAGATGGAAACCGACGGTGATCTGCACCGGTGTATCGGGAGCGTCCATCGGCGAGATAGTCCGCATGTGGACGTATTCGGGGGCCGGATCTGCGGGGTCTTCCAGCACCTTGCCCTCGGACGACGAGTGCAGAAGGTTGGCATCGACCGAAAACGGGGCTTCGCCGCGCTTGTCTTTCGCGACCTGAATCTGGTGCTCTTCGGCAAAGGCGATCAGGTCGGTGCGGGACTTGAACTCCCATTCCCGCCAAGGGGCGATGACCTTGATGTTCGGGTCCAGCGCATAGGCGGCAAGCTCGAACCGCACCTGATCGTTGCCCTTGCCGGTCGCACCGTGGGCAATGGCATCGGCACCCGTCTCGCGGGCGATTTCCACCAGCCGCTTGGAGATGAGCGGGCGGGCGATGGATGTGCCGAGCAGATAGACGCCTTCGTAGGCGGCATTGGCGCGGAACATGGGGAAGACGAAATCGCGCACGAATTCCTCGCGCACATCCTCGATGTAAATTTCCTTGATGCCGAGGTTCTCAGCCTTGGCTTTCGCCTCTTCGAGCTCTGCCCCGCCCTCGATCTCGCTTTGGCCAAGGTCGGCAGTGAACGTGACGACTTCCGCGCCGTATTCCGTTTGCAGCCATTTCAGGATGATGGATGTATCGAGGCCGCCGGAATAGGCGAGAACGACCTTCTTGATGCTGCTCTTGTCGACTTTGGGCATGGAAAACGTCCGGCAGGAATTGTTGGTGATGCTCTTAGACAGGGGGGCGGTCGGCTTGCAAGCGATAGGACAAGTCAGCCTTTCGCGCGGGCATTCGACCAGGCCACCAGCCTGTCGATCAACCGCCGCCCAGCAGCACTTTGCAGCGCCCAGATCGTGCCGGTCACGCAGGCAGTGGCGATGACCGCGCTTATTGTGACATCGGACAGGTAATGCCGCCCGAAAGCCATACGAAGGACGGACACTGCCGTTGCAAAAGCGATCACGCTGGCAAGCAGCGACCGGCCGCCACGGGCGGGGAACGATGAAGACCAGCCAGACGAGCCAGAATGCGGCGGCTGCTTCGCCGGACACGAAGGAGCAGTTGCTGGCACATTGGTCGCTGATCGTGCCGGGGGAGACGTAGGTTCCCTCGCCGCCGAACATGGTGGTTTGAAACGGACGGGGGCGGCCCCACAGTTCCTTCAGGGTCCAGTTGACGATGACCAAAGGGCCGACGAATGCGGAGATGGCTGCGAGCATGGGCACCACGATATCCTGAGCTTTACGGCGCGCGGGCCAGAAAAGCGCCCATGCCAGCCAGATGAACGTGGCGAGAATTGCCAGACGCGGAATAGTGAGGCCGAACTCCCGCACGTTTTGCCAGAGCGAATGCTCGCTCGCTGCAAAGGGCAGGCACTCTTCGATCGCGCAGTCGCCGGCTGTATAAAAGAGCGCCAGCGGCCCAGCGGTCGATGCCGGGGAACAGGCGGAACGCAACAAGTGCCATAAGCCCGGCGGCCAGAATAAGCAGCGTGGCACGCGCCGGGTTGTGTGCCAGTTTCCAAAGTGACGCACGGTCGGTTTTGGTGGTCTGATTGGTGCGCCGTCGCATGGGATCTCGGGTCCGGTTGCGGTTGCTTGGGCAAACGCACTTGCGTTGAACGGGCCATACACTGAATGTCGTGACGATCTCAAATGCACGTTTGCGCGTCCGGCCATGCCTTTCATCCCCGATACCCCCATCCTGATCGCCTTTGCGCTGGCGGCATGGCTGCTGGCGGCAACACCGGGGCCGGATATGACGTTGTTTATCTCGCGCACGTTGTATAGCGGGCGGGCCGCCGGACTGGTGTCGCTGGCGGGCGCTTCGACCGGAACGCTGATCCATACGGCTCTGGCCGTGTTGGGCGTCTCGGCCATCATCGCAGCGTCGGCAACGGCATTTACGGTGCTGAAGCTGGCAGGGGCGGCCTATTTGCTGTGGCTGGCAGTGGAGGCGATCTGGAAAGGCTCGTCGTTTTCGATGCCCGAAAAAGGCGAGCGCGGCACACGGGTCGTGACGCTGAAGCGGGCTTATTTGACGGGAATCGGCATCAACCTGCTCAACCCGAAGATCGTGCTGTTCTACATGACCTTCCTGCCGCAATTCGTCAGCGCCGACGACCCGTTCGCGCCGCACAAGATGGCGTTCTTGGGCGTGTTCTTCGTGGTGATCTGCGCCCCGCCGCTGGTGATGCTTATCTTTACGGCGGAGCGGTTTTCCGCTGCATTGTCGCGCAATCCGCGTATCGGTCGCGTGATCGACTATCTGTTCGGGACGGTGTTTGCCGTTTTTGCAGTCAGAATCCTGTTCGACGCAAAGACTTAGTCGCCGTAGCCTGTGGCCATTGCGACGGGGTAACTGCCGAGTGCGGCTTCGGCGGCGCTGGCGCTTTCCAGCGCGTCGCGGTCGACCTTCTTCATGCGTTCCGATTCGCTCTTGAGCTGCCCGCAGGCGGCGAGAATATCGCGACCACGGGGGGTGCGGATGGGAGAGGCATAGCCGTTGTCGTTCACAAACTGGGCGAATTTTTCGATCTGCGCCCTATCGGAACATTCGTAGGCGCTGCCGGGCCACGGGTTGAAAGGGATGAGATTGATCTTGGCCGGTAGCCCTTTCAGCAGGCGCACCAGTTCCTTCGCCTCGGTAAGCGAATCGTTCACGCCTTTCAGCATGACGTATTCGAAGGTTATACGCTTGGCGTTCGACACGCCGGGATAGGTACGGCAGGCCTCCATTAGCTCGGCGATTGGATATTTCCGGTTGATAGGCACCAGTTCGTCGCGCAATTCGTCGGTCACAGCATGAAGCGAAATGGCGAGACCGCAGCCGATCTCATCGCCGGTGCGATAAATGCCAGGCACGACGCCTGAGGTGGAGAGCGTGATGCGTCGTTTGGAAAGGGCCAGCCCGTCGCCGTCGGACGCCAGCAGCAGGGCGTCGCGCACATTGTCGAAATTGTAGAGCGGTTCACCCATGCCCATCATCACGATGTTGGTGACGCGGCGTTCGTGGGGCGGGCGGCCAAAATCTCCCAGCCGGTCGCGGGCAACCATCAACTGCATCAGGATTTCACCCGCAGTCAGGTTCCGCACCAGCCGCTGGGTGCCGGTGTGGCAGAAGGTACATGTCAGCGTGCAGCCAACTTGCGACGAGATGCAGAGCGTGCCGCGATCGTCTTCGGGAATATAGACCGTTTCCACCTCGACAGGCTTGCCCGCGCCGCCGGAGGCAAAACGGAACAGCCATTTACGGGTGCCGTCCTTGGAGATTTGCTCCTCGACGATCTCCGGCCGTTCAACGGTGAACTTGTCTTCCAGCAGCGTGCGGGTGTCGCGTCCCACATTGTGCATGGCGGAAAAGTCGGCGTGGCCGTGGACGTAGATGAAACTCATCAGCTGCGAAGCGCGCATCCGCGCCTGCTTGTCCGGCACACCGGCATCCATCAACGCGGCCACCATCTGCGGCTTGGACAGCCCGATTAGGCTTGTGCGTGAGGGTTGCGCCGCCAGTTTCGGGCGGTTGGCAGGATCTGTGAGGTCGAGAGAAAGCGCCATGAGCGCACTATGCGGCGCAGAACCTTCAACAACAAGACGTCGGGTGTATTGGCTTTCGGCCTAGCGGCACTTCTGGACTTCATTAAGCGCTGCCGTCACACCGGAAAGCGAATACGTATAGACGGTCGCGGTGCCCCGTGTGGATTGGCCGGACACCTTCATGGAGCTTCCGGCGCGCATGGCGGCCACGAGATCGGGCTCCTTCCCGACATCCTTGAGCCAGGCATTGTTGCCGGATGAGAACATATCGAACGTCTTGTTATCGACAGTGACGGTCACACCGGCATCGGCTTTCAACGGATAGCCTACCTCGAATTGCGGTTCGAAACCGGTGGAGCCGTCAGGTTTCTGCGAAATGAGGAAAAACACATCGCCGTGGTTGCGGTCCGCCGGTTCCTTCGCGGTGGGAATCGATAGAATGTAGCAGATCTTGCCCGCTTTCTGGTCCTGATAGCTGAACGCACCCCATGCCTTGTGCTGCTTGATCGGCTTGGGTGCCGCTTGCGCCAAGGCAGGCGCGGCAAATGTGGTGGCCGCGAGGAGTGCAAGGGCTGTCGTGCGAAGTGTCATATGGTCAATCCCAACCTGTCAGTCTCGTAAGCAAACCGGACGAAAAGCGTATTGTCCGGTCATGTTTCAACAACCATGCCGTGACAGCCTTACAAAAAGCTAAACGACACCGTTAATTCCCCGTTGCAACCGACATGAAGTTCGGTTGCCTTTCCCGTCTGGGCGCAAAATCAGGCCGTTTTTTGAACGGCGGCCAAGTTGCGCCCCTTGCAAAACGCCGGTCACGCCGATTGAAAGTGGGCATACCCAGTCTGACGCGAGATATGACCGATGAAAGCCCTGTTGTCCAAGGAACCCGGCCCCCCTTCCACGATGGTGATGGAGGATGTTGCGGCACCCGAACCCAAAAAGGGTGAAGTGCTGGTGCGCGTCACCATTGCCGCGCTCAATTTCTTCGATTGCCTCATTATCGAGGACAAATATCAGGTCAAACCGCCGCGTCCGTTCTCGATAGGCGCGGAAATGTCCGGCGTCGTGGAGGCCTTGGGCGAAGGGGCCGAGGGTTTTGCGGTCGGTGATCGTGTCTGCGGCTATGTGCAGACCGGCACGGCAAGGGAATATGTCGCGGCACCGGCCGTCGCCCTGTCGAAGATTCCGGACGGTGTCAGCGACGAGCAGGCCGCCTGCATCATGGTCACATACGGCACCAGCTACCATGCGCTGAAGGACCGGGGAGACCTGAAACCCGGCGAAACGCTGGCCGTGCTTGGCGCGTCCGGCGGTGTGGGGCAGGCGGCGGTCGAGCTTGGCCGCATCATGGGCGCGGAGGTGATCGCGCTTGCGTCCACCGATGACAAGGTGGCGTTCGCCAAGCAATGCGGGGCTTCAATCGGCATTAATTACAGCGAGCACGATGTGAAGGACGCCTTGAAGAGGGCGACGAACGGCAAAGGCGTCGATGTAATCTACGATCCGGTTGGCGGGGACTTTTCCGAAGCCGCCTTCCGCTCCATCGCCTGGGGCGGGCGGTTTCTGGTGGTCGGATTCGCCGCCGGGCCGATCCCGAAAATTCCGCTCAATCTGCCGTTGCTGAAAAGCGCGGATTTGCGCGGCGTATTCTGGGGCTCGTTCACGATGCGTGATCCGAAGGGCAATCGCAGCAATATCGACGACCTGCTCGGCTGGCTTGCCGACGGCACGTTGAAGCCACACGTGGATTCCGTCTTCCCGCTGGAAGAGGGCGCTGTGGCGCTGGAAAAAATTGCGGCACGGGACGTGAAGGGCAAGGTGCTGCTGCGGGTGTCGGAAGGCTGACATGCAGCTCGCTGCCGCCTCCGGCGCATTCATCGAGCGTCTCGCCGCGCTTTTACCGGACGATACGGTGCGCGTGGCGGAGGACCGTTACCGGCAGGAATTAAGGAAATTGGCGGCGGGCAGCGCAGTGCATGTTGCTCTGCCACGCACCACTGATGAGGTCGCCACTATCGTACGGGCTTGCAATGAGGCGCGGGTGGCGGTCGTGCCCTATGGCGGCGGCACTGGCCTCGTTGGTGGGCAGGTGGCAGGGGGCGTTCCGGCGCTGACCGTCTCGCTGGAGCGGATGGACGCCGTGCGGGGAATCTGGCGCGAGGAGGGGGCGATGACGGTGGAAGCCGGTGCCATTCTTTCCAATGTCCACGAAGCTGCGCGGGAAGCCGGATTGATGTTTCCTCTTTCGCTTGCTTCCAAAGGCAGCGCGCAGCTCGGTGGTTTGCTGGCCGCCAATGCGGGGGGCACGGCAGTGCTGCGCTATGGCACGATGCGGGAACTGACGCTGGGCATCGAGGCTGTGCTGCCGGACGGGTCCGTGATGAATACCGCCCACCGGCTGCGCAAATCGAACATGGGCTACGACCTGCGTCATTTGCTGATCGGTTCGGAAGGCACTCTCGGCATCATCACGGCCGCCACGTTGCGCCTGTTTCCCGAACCACCCGCGCGGGCGGCTGCGTTCTTGGCGGTTCGTGCGCCGGAGGATGCGCTGGCTTTGCTCGCTCTGGCGCGGGCCAGGCTGGGCGATGCGGTCAGCGGTTGCGAACTGATCGACGGGCAGGGCTTGCGCTGGCTGGCGCAGACCCATCCGCACATCCGGCAGGCATTGGACCCGATTCCCGACTGGTCCGTGCTGCTGGAAGCCGGTCTGTTCGACGGGGATGCTGCGGACTTGCTGGAAGAGGTGGCGGGGCTTGCGGTCGAAAAGGGTATTGTGCGCGATGGCACGGTGTCGCGTTCGGAAGCACAGCGCGAGGCGTTCTGGGCGGTGCGCGAAACCATTCCCGAGGCTAACCGCGCCATCGGTGCCATCGCGTCCCACGATGTCAGCGTGCCCTTGTCCGATGTGCCGCGCCTGATTGCCGAGGGGCGCAAAGCACTGCGCGAAATCGCCCCTGACATTCGCTTCAACACGTTCGGCCATGTGGGCGACGGCAACGTGCACTACAATTTGTTTCCCGCCGAAGGGCGCGGTAAAGGCGACTATGCCGACACACGCGACGCGCTGACCGCACGGTTGCACGACATGGTGGCCGCAATGGGCGGGGCGATCAGCGCCGAACACGGCATCGGACGTTTTAAGGCGGGAGATTTGGCGAGGCTCGGCGATCCGGCGGCCTTGGCAGCGATGCGGGCCATAAAGGCCGCGCTTGATCCGCACGGGATCATGAACCCGGGCGCGGTGTTGAGTTAGGGCGTTGTCCGATACAGCGTTGTTAAATCGACGCGGCCTGTTTCTCATACGCCACCACTGGCGACTGACTACCGCTGGCCCGCAAGGACCTGATCGACGGGTAGCTCAAGCCCCCCCTTTCCTCCATCGAAACTTCCGGGGCGGAAGCCATTCACATCATGCGGGAGACCATGGCTGAGATGAATATTGCGCGAGATAATTGCGTTTCGACCAGAGCTCGTCTGCTTAAGCCACTATCACGAAAATGCAGGCTCTCGACATACCGGCTTGCTTGTGCCCCCCACCAAGATTTCTCCCATTTGGAAACTCTTTGAGAAATGAGCGATCCAACTTCGGTGGAGAAGTAGCCGCTTCCGGCTCAACGGCTAAAGATGCCCTGTCCCACCGCCCAAACAGCCAGTGCGCGTGAGCGCCCAAACCAGACCCATGATAAACAGAACAGCGGACCAGTAGAACGCGCTTTGTGTGATGACGCTCAGGAGAGAGCTAACCCTGGCGTTAGGGTCGTCATATGCGCCATTCTGTTCTGCCAACTTGACGAAAAACTCGCCAACGGCAGGGGCCACCGTAACCGTTAAAAGCGCCAGCAAAGATGTCCGAAAGATTTTAAATTTACCCATCCGCCATTCCTAGCGCCTTCGACTATGGGGCGACAGCCGAAATGGTGGCACTCGTGGCTAAACAGGCATTCAAGCCGTTGAAAAAGCTGCCGACGCCCAACTCTTTCTATGGCGAACAGAAGGCCGAGGCCGGGAGCAAGACTGCTGCGGTCGCCGGGAGGGCTGACATCTGATTGGCGCGCGCTGGATATGGTTGGGGAAAGCTACGCGGACGCGCCGCCAGTTTCCCATTCCAGTCCGCCGCCATACCGCGTCATGGTTCCTGCTTCATCGAGTGCGAACAGGTGCATCCATTTGTTGTCGAACAGAGCCCTCACTCCATCGTGCCGCGCAAGGATATCGACAATCGCATCTTGCGGTGCGGCGATCAAGACGGAGAGGCGCAGCGGGTCGTGGGCGAGTTTCTCGCCGTCATGGACCGATTGCCATGCGAGCCCCGGGCGTAGCACGCCGCCATTGCCTTCAAGCACGCCGATGCCCCCCACCACATTGTGCAGCAGCTTGTTGCCCGCACCGAATGTTTCGGGCGCTACCGTCGAGCCGTAATATTGCAGGCTGATCCAGCTGGCGACGACGACCGGCGCGGTCAGAATGAGTTCCAGCACACCAAATCCTTCGTCCTTCTGCCAGACGTAATCATGGAGGAAGGCGCGACCGGCGAGGTCACGGCCCCGTGTCCACGGGCGCGGCGCGGCGATGAAGGCCTGACAGCCGGCCAGCCCCCATTCGGGCCGCACTTCCGACCATTGCCGACTGCGGATGTCGATCGTGTCCCGCGTCGCAGATGGCAACCGCAAGGCCCGTTCGGTGCGCGCGATACCGGCGGCCCCCTCGAACCAGCCCCGTGCCTGTTTTAAATCGCCCGTGTGCCCGGTGGCAGTGCTGTCGCCATCGTAGAGCGTGACGGTGTCGGTGGTTGTGTCGTGCAGGGCGGCGACGAACAGAGTGTCCGCCGGAATGGTGATGCCTTTCTCGACAAGCCCTTCGCGCACGGCGGGCTCGTTCAGCAAACCCGCCAGAAGCCGTGCGTTCACTTCGCCTGAATAGCCGCCGCACGCGCCGCAATGAAGCGCGCTGGCGTGGGGGTTGTTGGTCACATTGGCACCGTGACCGGCGATCACGATCAGCCTTGCAAAGTTGCCCGTCAGCGACATCGCGCCCAGCACACCGGCGGCGGCGGCGATCCTGTCCGGCAGACCGGGCTCCGGCACCAGATGAGGCGCGGGGCCGCCGGGCACTGGGCGGGCGCGCAGGGCAAATGAGTCCCGAAACAACCGGAAAGCGTAGATCGGGCCCGTGGCTTCCACGAAGGCGAATGAAGACACCGCCGCCAGCTTGAACCGGCCCCATGCCCGTTTGGCACGGGCGAGATAGCGTTTGGACAGGTCCGCGCCCGCATCGCCTTCCGCGCCGGATTGCGAATGGAAACCGGGGTTGAGCAGCACAGGCAACCGGTGTTCCAGCACATCTGACGCGAAACCCTTGTGCGCCGTCGCCAGACCGAAGAACCCGGCGAAACCCAGCGTCGTGATGGTCGGGTCGAGGCTTTCCAATGCGCGGCGAAACACCTCTGAACGCACGTCGATGCAGAAGGCGGCCTGTAGGGCCGGGCGGTCGTTCGTGGACGCCGCTTCCGATGGCATTTGGGTAAGCTGCAGGGCCAAGCCGCGTTGCGCCGCCCGTTCCGCCGCTTCCTGCAACACGGCATCGATGCGGTCGCTTTCGGAGGCTTCGACGGGCGCACCATAAGCCGCAATGGCCGTCTGCCAGCCGCCGCCGATGTCATCTTTCGTGAGGCGCCACAGCGCGTCTTCCCACACGAGGCGGATGGCGAGCAGTTCGATGGCGGTGCGGTTCTCGCCGCCCGCAAGTTCCGCCTGCCATAATTCGTAGCGGCCCAGCTGCCCCCATCCGCCCAGACCGGACAGCAGGGCGTGGAAATAATTCGGCAGGGCATCCGGCACGAGGCCAAGCCTTTCGACCACCGCGCGGATCGTGTCGAGCGCATCCTGAGGGGCGTCCGCCACGTGCTGTGCGAAGCCCGGCAGACCCATGATTTCCGGTGTCAGGTCATGCACCGCGCCCTCACGCCACGCACTGTAGGCACCGCCCCGTTTGGGGGCCGCCCAAAGCGCCTGCCCCGTGTCGAAATAGACCGCCGCCCACATGCCGATCCTGTCGGAGATGATCGCGGGCCAATCCCGGCCCGTCGCCTGTGCGGCAAGGTCCGCCACTGTCGCGGTGCGATGCGGTGCAGCGGATTGTTCCTCCGTGGCGCTCTTGAGCCTCTCCACATTCATGCCGTCGAGGCCGGATGATGCCTGTGCCGCCGCCAGATCGTCGTCCGTTATCGTGCCATTTGCGATTTGGCCCGCAAACCATGCGCGCGGCATGATTATGCGCGTGCCTGCCATACGTCCCAGCCGCGCTGCGGTGGTGGCCAGATCGTCGTTCGACTGGCCGAGAAACGGGTTGACGGCGACGCTCGACGCCAGCGGCCAGACCGGCGGAATCATCCGCACACCGGCATCGGCAGCGCTGAAAACGGTGTCTCGGTCGAGGGTAAGATCGGTCATTGTGCGTCCTTGTTGGAAACGTCGTTCTTCGTAAAAGCCGTGCGCCAGCCGCCCACCATGCGGTCCGCGATGGCGTTGGCATAAAGGCCGTTTGCCAGATGCACCCGCAAACCCCGCGACGCGGGATGGTAGGCCCATAGCGGGAACGTCGATTGGGCGATGGCCACCACGCCGAAACTGATGAGCGCGCAGATCATCAGCACCCATTCCAGCGGCCCCGGCTGTGGTGCGGGCGGCAGGGTGCCTGCGGTCAGCCATTCGGCAATCGTCTGCAGGGTGAAATAGCCGATGGTCGCGCCAAGCGAATAGACGGCGGTGCGCCAGGTCAGTTCACGGGGTGCGGCATCCGCCAGCCCCTGTGCCAGCAGATAGGCCACGCCGAAGATCAGAATGGCACCGAGCGCAATGGACTGCACCGATTTCTCGCCGATGCCGAACAGGGCCGCGATCACCGCGTAGATGGCAATGGCGATGAGGAACGCCGTGCCCACGGCCCGACCGTTGGCGATGGCCACCGGCCCTGGCCGGGCGATAGCGGCCACGGATTCCACCGCGCCGCCGGAGGTCAGGAAACCGTGGGCTTTGTAGAACGAGTGCGCCACGATGTGCAGCAGCGCCAGCGGAAACAGCGCCAGCCCGCACTGGAAGATCATGAACCCCATCTGCGCCACCGTGGACCACGCCAGCGAGGTTTTTACCGCCGGTTGGGTCAGCATCACCAACGAGCCGATGAGCGCGCTAAAACCGCCAACCACCACGAGCGCGGCCAGAATGCCCGGTGCCAACATCATGACATCGGCAAACCGGATGAGCAGGAACCCGCCCGCATTGACGACGCCCGCGTGGAGCAGCGCCGATACCGGCGTTGGCGTCTCCATCGCTTCCGTCAGCCAGCCGTGGGCTGGAAACTGTGCCGACATCATAATGGCGGCGACGGCGAGAGCCGCTGCCGCGAAGGGCGCTTCGATCGGCAGGAGGCCGAGCGAGGCCGCTTCCAGTATCGCGCCGATATCCTGCGTGCCGTAGCCGGACCACAGCAGAATGGCCGCCAACACCAGCGCCGCTTCGCCGATCCGGCTGCTGATGAACTTCTTGCGCTGCGCCCGGCGCGCACCGGCACGGTGGGCATAGAACAGCAGCAGCCGGTCGAGCGAAACTGTCGCCAATATCCACGCAAGCACCAGTTGCACCAGCGTGCCTGCAGTCACGAACAGCAGAATTGCGGCCAGTGTCAGGCAAATCCAGCCAACGAAGCGGCTCTGCCCCGCCTCGCCGCGCAGATACGTCATCGAATAGCGCACAACGACCCAGCCAATCGTCGAAACCAGCAGCGCCATGATGACCGACACGATGTCGAGCCGCGCCCCGAACAGGGTGGCAGAAACCGGGCCCGAGAGTGCCAGCAAAATGGCACCAACCAATGCGAAGGCAATGGCCGTGACACTGGCAATCTCCGCCAGCCGCAGGCGCATATTCAAACCGCCCGTATGAAAAAAACACAAGGCTGCCGCACCGCATAGCGCCAGCGCACCCAGATAGGAAATCAGAAGGACCAGCATGGAAAGACCCGGCGTTGAAGCGATATTGCCTGTCGGATAGTCCAAACTATGGATGTATGAAAATACATTGATTGCAATGATCTGTTCGCTAAAACAGAAGTGTCCAGCTTTCTAGTTTCACGTATAAATTGTCTGACCCCGTTTGCGCTGCGCCGCACTTTCCCACCACTTGCTATGGCGCAAGGCTGGCATTTACCGCGCGGCAGGTGCAATGTGACGTACGGTCCGGTCGGACCTGCGACGACAACAATCCTTGGGAGAGACAATAACCATGATGAAATTCACCAGACGCACTGCGACCGCGCTGATCAGCGCGACCGTCGCACTGGGCCTTGCGGGCGCGGCCATCGCGCAAGCACCGTCCTTCTTCCGTATCGCCACCGGCGGCACATCGGGCACCTATTTCCCCATTGGCGGCCTAATCGCCAACGCTATTTCCGCTGCACCGGGCTCCCGCTCCTGCGACGAGGGTGGCTCTTGCGGCGTGCCCGGCCTGATCGCCACGGCCATGTCGGCCAACGGCTCTGTCGCCAACGTCAACGGCATCAATGGCGGTACGATTGAATCCGGCTTTTCCCAGTCCGACGTCGCCTATTGGGCGCATACGGGCACAGGTGTGTTTGAAGGGCAGCCGCCGGTCGAAAAACTGCGCGCCATCGCCAACCTGTATCCGGAATCGATCCACCTGATCGCCTCCGCCGACAGCGGTATCGAGACGGTTGCCGACCTGAAGGGCAAGCGCGTTTCCATGGACGAGCCGGGTTCCGGCACGCTGGTCGATGCCCGCATCATTCTGGAAGGCTGGGGCATGTCGGAAGCCGACATTACGCCGGAATTTCTCAAAGCCATCGCAGGCCGCTGACCGCATGCGGGACGGGGCGATGGATGCCTTCTTCTTCGTTGGCGGCTTCCCAGCCGGTGCGATCGCCGAACTGGCTTCGCAAAAAGCGATCAAGGTCATTCCCATCGACGGCGACAATGCCGGCGGCATCACCGAGCAGTATCAGTTCTTCTCCGAAGACCTGATCCCAGCCGGTACTTACGAAGGCCAGACCGCCGACGTGGCGACGCTTTCCGTTGGCGCCCAGTGGATCACCAGTGCCGACCAGCCGGAAGAGTTGATCTACAACATCACGGCGGCTCTCTGGAACGAGAAGACCCGTGTTCTGCTCGATGGCGGCCACGCCAAGGGCAAGTCGATCACCGCCGCGACGGCGCTCGACGGTATCGGCATCCCGCTGCACGCTGGTGCGGAACGCTTCTACAAAGAAGCCGGTCTGCTCGAATAGACTGACGAATTGACTGGCGGCCGGGGCATCACGCTCCGGCCGTTTCTCTGAGGGGGGAAGCGATATGAACGTACGCAATGAGACCGGCATGGCGCAGGGGCTCGCTCAGGGCGCAGCCGAACCGCACGCGACCGAGCCTGACGAAATGGCCGCTCCGCTTACCGAGGCCGAACAGAAGGCGCTGGAGGAGAAGTTCGACAGCGAGGTCCGCTTCCGACCCCTTACCCGCCCGATCCTCTACGCGTCGTCAGCCGCCCTCTTCCTGCTGGCCTGTTTCCACTATTATACCGCCGGTTTCGGCATTCTGCAGCAAACCACCCACCGGGGCATTCATCTTGCATTCACGTTGGGGCTGGTGTTTGCCGTGTTCTCCTTTTCGGGCCGGTCACAGGCTGAACCCAACCGCTCGTCGGTGCTGAACCCGCTTGGCTTGCCGATCATCGACTGGGCCTTCCTTATCGGTGGCGTGGTCTCGGCCATGTATGTACCGTGGATCTTCAACGAACTGGCCTTCCGCGTCGGCAACCCGAACCTGCTCGACGTGACAATGGGCACGATCCTGATCGTCACGCTGCTGGAGGCGACGCGGCGCGCGATGGGCTGGCCGCTGCCGCTTATCGCAATCCTGTTCATGGCCTATGCGATCTTCGGGCAATCCATGCCCGGCATTCTCGTCCATCCCGGCGCGTCGTGGACGTCGCTGGTCAACCATTTGTACCTCACCTCGCAAGGCATCTACGGCACAGCGCTCGGCGTCATCGCCACATACGTATTCCACTTCGTCCTGTTCGGCGTGCTGGCCACGCGGATCGGGCTGGGGCAGTTGTTCATCGACCTCGCCTCGGCATTGGCGGGTCGCTATGCGGGCGGACCTGCGAAGGTCTCGGTGCTTTCGTCCGCCATGCTCGGCTCCATATCCGGCTCCTCCATTGCCAACACGGTCACGACCGGATCGCTGACGATCCCGGCCATGATCAAGATCGGCTACAAGCGCCATTTCGCGGCAGCCGTGGAAGCGGCGTCCTCCACAGGCGGGCAGATCACACCGCCGGTCATGGGCGCGGTCGCGTTCCTGATGATCGAATATCTGGAAGTGCCGCTGACGACCATTCTCACCGCCGCACTCGTGCCGGCCTTCATGCACTTCTTCGGCGTGCTGGTGCAGGTCCATATGGAGGCCAAGCGCCTCGGGCTGCGCGGGTTGACCAAGGAGGAACTGCCGGACGCCTGGGCAGTCTTCAAGTCCAACTGGATCACGGTGTTTCCGCTCATTATTCTGGTTGGTATCCTGTTGTCGGGCCGCACGCCCTATTCCGCCGCCTTCTGGGGCATCACCGCCTGCATCGCCGTTATGGTGGTGCAGAACGTCATGCGCCTGTCGTTGGCCGACGCTGCACGTGGTACGGCGCAGGACATTTTCGATGGTTTCGTGCTGGGGGCGAAATACTCGCTCTCCGTTACCGCCGCCGCCGCCCTTGTGGGTGTGGTAATCGGCGTCGTGACGCTGACCGGTGTTGGTTTCAAGATCGTCTATCTCGTCACCTCCACGGCGGGCGGATGGGCGGAAAGCGCCATGATGTTCGTGCCCTTCGGCCTGTTCACGGTGGAGTCGCTGACCCTGCTGTTCACGCTGATGATGACGGCTGTCGTTTGCATTCTGATGGGCTGCGGCATCCCGACAACGGCCAACTATCTCATCATGATCGCGATTGCCGCGCCGATCCTCAATTCGCTCGGCGTGGAGCCGATCGTCGCCCACTTCTTCGTCTTCTATTACGGAGTGCTGGCGGACGTGACGCCGCCTGTGGCGTTGGCCGCCTATGCGGCGGCGGGCATTGCCGGAGCGAACGCCTTCAAGGCGGGCAACACGGCCTTCCGCCTGTCGATGGGCAAGGCGCTCGTGCCTTTCGTCTTCGTGTTCTCCCCGTCTCTACTCATCGTGACGCAGGGCTTCACATGGCCGCTGTTCTTCCTGGCGCTTTCCGGCGCAATGCTTGGCATCACGGCACTGTCCGCAGCCTTTTCCGGATACCTGACACAACCGCTGCTGGCATGGGAACGCGCGCTGCTGGCTGTCTCGGCCTTGCTGTTCGTGGCACCGGATATCGTTACGACACTGGTGGCCGCCGCGATATGCGTGCCGGTGATCATACGCGGAGTGGTGGGCGCGCGGTCTCCGGCTGTCGCCTGAGGTAGTCGCCTACGTGCGCATTAGCGATGGAGTGCAGGACATCCCGCTTGCAAAGCGGACGTCTTGGCTCCAGATTGCAGCTATGCAACTGACCAAACAAACGAACTACGCGCTCCGCATCCTGATGTATTGCGCTGCGCGTGAAGGTACCGTGCGGCTTGCAGATGTGGCGAAGTTCTACGGACTTTCGGAAACATTCCTTCACAAGGTGCTGCTGGCTGCGCGCGATGCTGGTTTTGTCACCACCATGCGCGGTCGTGCGGGCGGATTGAAACTGGCGCGGCCGGCTGAGGATATTAGTGTAGGCGATGTGGTGCGCGCAATGGAAGAGCGCATCGAGCTGGCGGATTGCTTCCGCGCTGATTCAGGTTGTCCGCTGGAACAATCCTGCGGCCTCAATGGCGCGCTGCACCGTGCGCTGGATGCATTTTTCGACGTGCTGAACGACTACACGATTGCCGACATCACCGACGAACGCGCCAATATCAACGTGCTGGCAACGCTGGAGGCCATGATGAAGGTTCCACTCGGTTCCAAGGCGGACCTGACGCCGGCCATTTGACCAAGGCGCAGGCGCAAAGTTTTCGACTTCTGTGCCATCGCATGCCGTTCTTCAAACTGGACAAATAGCATCCGGTATTTCATGAACGGCAAACGATGTGCGTAAATTCGTCAGGTCCGTTGTCCAACTCCGCTTGCTCCCAGCCGTATATGGACGCCTAGGATATGCAGCCTGCAACGCAGCGTGATCTCGTGGGCGATACTGTGCCCAGCCCGCCTGAAAGCGGAGCGCGCGCACCGCTACCGCGCGTGGAACGCGCGGGACGGCGTGTCGTATCAGCTATCGCCTACGGGGCTGCCATCATCTGCGCTTTGCCGCTGCTTGCAGTCGCATTTGAGGCGCTGACAGGGTCATTCGACACGACCGCACGGCTTGGCACGTCCCTGCTGCCCGGCTTCGCCCTCACCACGCTCGTTTTGATGGTTTTGGTGGCGGCGGGCACATTCCTTATCGGCACCACGACGGCCTGGCTCGTCTCGTCATGCGAATTTGTCGGGCGGCGATGGCTGGAGATCGCGCTGGTGCTGCCGCTGGCCTTCCCTGCCTATGTGCTAGCCTATGCCTATACAGACCTTCTCGACCATCCCGGCTTCGTGCAAACGCAGTTGCGGGCGGTGTTCGGCTGGGGGCCACGGGATTACTGGTTTCCCGAAGTGCGCTCGGTGGGTGGTGCGAGCCTCATGCTCACGCTGGTGTTGTATCCTTATGTCTATCTGCTGGCGCGGGCGGCTTTCATCCTGCAGGGACTGGCACCCTTCATCGTGGCGCGTAGTGTTGGCTGCCCGCCGTTCCGCGCATTCCGCGAAATCTCCCTGCCGCTGGTCGCACCCGCCATCAGTGCCGGTGTGTTGCTGGCGCTGATGGAAACCATCGCCGACTTCGGCACAGTCGCGCACTTTGGCGTGCAGACGCTGGCGACGGGCATTTATACCGCGTGGTTCACGCTGGGAGACCGGGTGGCCTCGGCGCAAATGGCGCTCAGTCTGCTCGCCATCGCACTCTTGCTGCTGCTGCTGGAACGGCTGCGGTCGCGGGGCGAGACCGCATTGGCGCAGAACCCGAACCGGCTGCTCTGGCCGCGTATCCGGTTGAGCGGGCCGGTGTCCTGGGCCGCATTTGCCGGATGCTTAGCGCCGGTTCTGCTGGGTGCAATCATTCCCACCATCATGCTGCTGTCGCTGGCACGCCGGTCACAACAGGACTGGCTGTCGGAACGCTATTTCGGCTTCCTGACGAACTCACTCATCGTGGCCACGGTGGCGGCTGTCGTTACCGTCGTTGCCGCCGTCGCACTCAGCTATAACAGGCGGCTCGGGGACAATGCGAAAGCGCGTGCTGCCGTTGGGGTTGCGCGTGTGGGCTATGCGGTGCCGGGGGGCGTAATCGCGCTCGGCCTGTTCGTGCCGATTGCGTTTACCGAAAACGGCATCGACGCGTGGATGCGGGCGACCTTCGGCATTTCCACCGGTCTGTTCCTGTCCGGCTCCATCGCCTTGCTGGTGATGGCCTACATGATCCGTTTTCTCGCTGCTGCGCTCGGTGCATGGCGGGCGGGCGAGATGACACTGACCCGTGATCTCGACCGTGCCGCCGCCAATCTCGGCGCGCGGCCCGGGACTATCTTGCGGCGCATTCATTTGCCGCTGTTACGCCCTGCCGTGCTGACGGCGGCATTGCTGGTGTTCGTCGATACGGTAAAGGAACTGCCTGCCACGCTCATCATCCGGCCCTTCGGCTGGGACACGCTGGCCGTGCAAGCCTACCGGCTCGCCGCTGACGAACGGTTGGCGGGGGCAGCTGTTCCAAGCCTCATCATCGTCGCCATCGGCCTGCTGCCGGTCATCGTGGTGTGCCGGGGGCTGCGCGGAAAAGCCTGATAGCTGTGGGCTCAACAAAAAAAAGGGCGCAGCTTGCGCTACGCCCTCTTCTAGGAGCCGTATGGGGAAGGCCTACTTCCAGCCGACATCGGCAAAGATCTGCTGCGCTATGCCAACATGCTTGGCGACTTTCGACAGGTCCACTGGATCCGCCTCCCACTCACCAAGCTGTTTGACGGACGCGCTCGCCTCCACACCCGGCACGACAGGATACTCATCGTTACCGGCGGAGAAATATTGCTGCGCGCTGTCGGATGCGAGATATTCCAGGAACTTGACCGCATTGGCCTTATGCGGCGCGTTCAATGCGACGCCACCACCGGACAAGTTGACATGGGCGCCGGCCGTGTCGCTCATTTTCGGGAACACGACGCCAATATCTTCCATCGCGTCCTTCGACAGCCCGTCCACATCGGTGCGGATCGCGCGGGCATAGTAATATGTGTTGGAGACCGAGATATCACATTCGCCGGACACGAGCGCGGTCAATTGGTCGGTGTCACCGCCCTGCGGTTCGCGCGCGAAATTGTCGACGACGCCTTGCGCCCATTTCCGGGCAGCCTCTTCACCGTGGTTTTCGATGATGGCGGACAGCAATGTCTGCGAATAGACGTTGGTGGAGGAGCGATGGCACACCATGCCCTTATATTTCGGGTCGGCTAAAGCGAGGTATGTCAACGGCGGGTCTGTCACATTCTTTTTGTCGAAGAAGAAGATGCGGGCGCGCTGGGAAAAGCCGAACCACTCGTTGTCGCTGTCCTGCAGGTTGGCGGGAATACGGTCTTCCAGAACGGCAGACCCGGTTGGCTGAAGCACGCCCGCTTCCTTGGCCCGTTCCAGCCGCGTCATGTCGACGGTCAGCAGAACGTCAGCCGGACTGTTGGCACCCTCCGCCTTCATGCGTTCGATCAGCTCGTCAGCCTTGCCCTCAATTCGGTTGATGGTGATTCCGGTCTGTTCCGTGAAATCGGAATAGAGGCGTTCATCGGTGTCGTAATGGCGCGAGGAATAGAGGTTGAGTTCGCTTTCGGCGAAGGAAGGTGTTGCCAGAGCGGTGGAGCCGAGAAGGGCTGCAAGGGCAATGTTTCGGACCGTTTTGGGGGACATCGGATGACCTCAGTTAAAGTGGACTATTGCGCTCATATTAACAGGGTTGGGCACCGGCAACACCATATGGCGCACACTGGAATGTTTCCATTTTAGCGCGAGCAGCACTTCAGAGATCGAGCGCGCGGCAGTCCTCCCACATCCAGCTGATGTCCACATGCTCACCCGGTGTGACGGGCAGCTGACCCGGCCCGTTGTTCGTCTTGATGATAAAGCTGTCATTGTCGGCAACGCGCAGTCGGGTGCGAATAACATCGCCCATGAAATGCTGTTCCAGCACTTTCGCCCTGCGGGTGTGGCAGTTGGACCCGCTCCACTTGGCGTTCAACACGACACGCTCGGGCCGGATCGAAATGCGGGACTTGTCACCGATCTTTGCATCGTCCACCCGTTGTGCGTCCACATGGGACCCGTCCTGCAAGCGTAACGTCGCCCGCTCATCCTTGATGCCGACGACAGTGCCGACCAGGCCGTTATTCTCGCCGATGAAATTGGCGACGAAGCTGTTCAGCGGGTTGTTGTACAGTTCCGCCGGAGAGGCCGTCTGTTCCACGCGCCCGTGGTTGAATACGGCGATAGTGTCGGACATCGTCAACGCCTCCGACTGGTCGTGGGTGACATAGACGACTGTGATGCCAAGCGTCTTTGCGATGCGCTTGATTTCCTGCTGCATGGATTCGCGCAACTGCTTGTCGAGCGCGCCCAGCGGCTCGTCCATCAGCACCAGTTTCGGCTCGAAGACCAGCGCCCGGCCCAGTGCCACGCGCTGCTGCTGTCCGCCGGAAAGCTGCGCCGGGCGTCGGTCTTCGAACCCGTCAAGCTGCATGATGGATACGATACGCCGGACGTTGTCTTCTACAACAGTGCGGTCGAGATTGCGAACGGTCAGCGGAAAGGCGAGATTTTCAGCCACCGTCATATGTGGAAACAGGGCGTAGCTCTGGAACACCATGCCGATATCGCGCTCGTGGGCGGGCACGTTCTTGACGGCCCTGCCGTGGATATAGAGGTCTCCTTGCGTCGGCTTCTCGAAACCGGCCAGCATCATCAGGCTGGTCGTCTTGCCGGAACCGGACGGGCCGAGCATCGTGAAGAACGACCCGGCCTCGACGATCATGTCGAGGTCACGAACCACCATCGCCTTGCCGTCATAGGACTTGGAGATGCCCTTGAAGGCGACGGCGGTCTGCGTTTGTGGTGACGTCGACACGGAAAATTCCAGATGACTTTCAGCCTAGATGCGATGCAAAGCGCGGCGATACAAGCCGGACGGGCGTTGCGGCGGGTCAGTCGGCGGTCAGTCGGCAGTGTCCGGCACATGGTCGGCCACCACCGCGCCGCGATAGCCCATCGGTTTTGGTGGCCCGGTCGTCGTGTCTATGCGGGTTTGATATTCCGCCTCCGCGTTCAATATCGCGCCGATCGCGAAGACGAGGATCGAATAATTGAGCCACAACATGGTGACGATGGCGACGGAGAGAGAGCCGAAGGTGGCGCTGTAATTGCCAAAATTCTCGACGTAAAACGAAAACAAACCCGACAACAGCATCCAACCGATCGTGGCGACGATTGCACCGGGCAGCAGCCAGATGAATTGCGCGTCGCTCCTGTCCGGGCCCAATCGGTAGAGCACCATCAACGCGCCCATCACGAATAGAAAAAGCAGCGGCCAGCGCAACAAGAGAACCAGCCACTCGAACGAACTGCCGAAGGGCAGCGCGAGGAAGATTGCGGGCAGGGCGGCAACAGAGAGGATGGCGACGGTCAGGAATAGAATGCCGCCCAGCGTCAGACTAACCGACAACAGGGCCGTCGTCACAAAACTGCGTTTCTCGTCCTCCCGGTAGGCTTCGGAAATCAATCCGACCATTGAGCCCACCCCGCGTGAGCCGCTCCATAAAGCGATGGCAAGAGCAAGGGCAAGACCAAAACCCAACCCCGTTTCCGGTTGGGACAGCAAGGCCTCCAGTCGGTCGGAAATAATGGTGTATGCCTGCGGCGGCACAAAGGACTGGATCGTGGCGAGGTGGTCGCGCAGCGTTTCGCGGTCCAGAAACAAGCCGTATGTCAGTACGCCGGCGGCGATGGCCGGAAAAATGGAGAAGAACGTGTAGAATGCCACCCCAGCGCAGCGAAGGGAAATATCTGCCGCGTTGAAGCGGACGAATACGCGCTTCACAATCGGCCACCACCCTTTCAGCGGTATCTGAAAGGGTGTTGCGGCATATTTACCGGTTTGGGCCTTGTCCATTCTTCACCATAGCTGGCGCAGAACGCTACTCAGCTTTTTTTTCATTCTCCGCCACGCCTAACACGGAAGTCGATGCGACGACATTCTTGCCAAGCTTGGATTTTCCAGCGGGAATGGCTGCAGCCAGATCGGGTGACCTGGGCTTTGTGCTGGTCTTGCCGGATTTGGGCTTCGGTGCTTTCGCCGCTTTTTTCTGGGATGCGGACTCGACAACTGCAGGTTTTACCGCAGCGCGTTTGCGCGGCCTTTTCTGCACGACCGGCGGTTCACGCCGGGTGACGGATGGGTCCGGGCTCGGGGAGAAATCCTCATCATGCTCGAAAAAGTCGTCGTCTCGCCTGTAGGTGACAAATGTTGCGGCAGCGGCACCAAAGGCCAGTGCCGCCAGCCCCAACGGAATCGGATTGTCGCGCGCCCAGGAGCCTGCGTCGCCTGCTATCCGGGCACCCCGTTCAGGAGCTTGGCGGGCGTAGTGGGCGGCGTGGTTGCGGGACACTTTGTAACCCGCGACAGTGTTGCGATAAGCGGCATCCGCATATGATCTGGCGGTCTCGCGGATGTTCTCGCCCGCGTTCGATACGCTCCCGCCGGCATCTTCGGCAGTCTCGGAGGCTTGATCCGTCCATGAGCGAACCCGAGCACCTGCCCAATCGGCGGCGTCTTTGGCGTCATTCCAATATTGATCCCGTGTCTGCGGCCCAACGCTGCGGGCAAGCAGATAGCCAGCCAAACCGAGACCGGCCAGGAGGAGTGGCACGGAATTGTCTTTTGCCGTGCGGCTCAAAGTATCGAGCGTATCACCGCCGATGGTCCGGTCGGGTGTCTCGTAGTAATCCGTCATTATAGTGTCTCCCGAATAGAGATCGTATTGCCTAATGGCATCAAACGGTGAGCTCTGGGGTTGGTTCCAGGCGCAGGTCACATGCAATCTGCGGGTAGACTGCGGGCGAGCTGCGGGAGGGCGCCCATTGCAAGTTTCCATCGCCTGCACCATTGTTGCGAATGATTCCTAACTGGGCAGTTTCCATCTCTATGCGGTTCACATCTATTGCCGGTCTTTTCGCGCTGGCTTTGCTGACAGTTCCATCACCGGCTCAAGCAGCGCCGCTCAAGGTCGTCACCACCTTCACTGTCATCGCGGATATGGCGCAGAACGTGGCGGGGGACGCGGCAGAGGTCGTGTCGATTACCCGCCCTGGTGCGGAGATTCATGGTTATCAGCCGACCCCGCAGGATTTGGTGCGCGCCAGCCATGCCGATTTGATCTTGTGGAACGGGCTCAATCTGGAACTGTGGTTCGAGCAGTTCATCGGCAACCTCGGCGACATTCCGTCCGTAACCATCAGCGACGGCATCGTCCCGATCCCGATTGCGGAGGGCGCGTATGAAGGAAAGGCCAATCCCCACGCTTGGATGGGGCCGGGCGAAGCGCTCATCTATGTCGACAACATTCGCGATGCCCTGTCGCAACATGACCCGGAAAACGCGGTGACCTATGCGGCCAATGCCGAGGCCTACAAGGCGCAGATCGTTGCCACTGTCGAACCCTTACGCGCAAGTCTTGCGGCAATTCCGGACGCAAAACGCTGGCTGGTGACGTGCGAAGGGGCATTCTCTTACTTAGCCCGCGATTTCGGCCTGCGTGAACTCTACCTGTGGCCCATGAACGCCGATGCGGTGGGCACGCCGCAGCAGGTGCGGCGGGTAATCGACACGGTGCGGGACAACGCCATCCCAGTCGTTTTCTGCGAAAGCACGGTCAACACCGACCCTGCCAAACAGGTCGCCCGCGAAACGGGTGCCCGCTATGGCGGCGAATTGTATGTGGACTCACTCAGTGAGTCCGGTGGGCCGGTGCCGACCTATCTCGACCTGTTGCGCGTTACGGCACAGACCATCGTTGATGGATTGACCGGCCAGTGAGCGCCATTCCCGGCATCGAAGCGAAGGGCGTTACGGTCACCTACCGCAACGGCCACACCGCTCTGCACGACGCCAGCTTTACGGTGCCAACAGGCACGATCACGGCGCTGGTTGGCGTGAACGGTGCTGGCAAATCGACTTTGTTCAAGACAATCATGGGTTTCGTGCCCGCCGCCCGGGGTGAAATCCGCCTTCTGGGACGCACGGTGCGGGAGGCATTGAAGGCCAACCTGGTGGCCTACGTGCCGCAATCTGAAGAGGTCGATTGGACCTTTCCCGTGCTGGTCGAGGATGTCGTGATGATGGGCCGCTATGGCCATATGGGATTTCTGCGCCGCGCGTCTGCCAAAGACCACGCAGCGGTGGAAGAGGCGCTTGCCCGCGTCGGCATGAGCGAGTTTCGGGAGCGTCAAATCGGTGAATTGTCCGGCGGCCAGCGCAAGCGGGTCTTTCTCGCCCGCGCGCTGGCGCAGGACGGGCAGGTTATTCTGCTCGACGAGCCGTTTACCGGCGTCGATGTGAAGACCGAGGACCAGATCATAGGCCTGTTGCGCGAATTGCGGGACGAGGGCCGCGTCATGCTGGTCGCCACGCATAATTTCGGTTCGGTGCCGGAATATTGTGATCGCACGGTGCTGGTGAAGAACACGATCATCGCTTTCGGACCCACTGAGGCGGTGTTCACCCGTGAAAACCTCGAACTTGCCTTCGGCGGCGTGCTGCGCCACTTCACGCTGGGCGGTGACGAGTTGCACGACGACGACGACACCCGCGAAGTCCGCATCATCACCGATGATGAGCGTCCCTTCGTGGTTTATGGCGACGACAAGCGCACAAAGCCGCGGCAATGAGCGTTTTGCTCGAACCGTTCGGCTATTCCTACATGGTGAATGCCATGTGGGTGTCGGCATTGGTGGGCGCGGTTTGCGCGTTTCTATCAGCCTATCTGATGTTGAAGGGCTGGTCGTTGATCGGCGATGCGCTGTCCCATTCCGTCGTGCCCGGAGTGGCGGGGGCCGTGATGCTCGGGCTGCCATTCGCGTTCGGCGCGTTCATCGCGGGCGGTCTGGCGGCGGGCGCAATGCTGTTTTTATCGCAACGCTCGGGGCTGAAAGTGGATGTGGTGATCGGTATCATCTTCACGTCGTTCTTCGGGCTTGGCCTGTTCATGATTTCGCTCAATCCGGTGGCCGTTTCGGTGCAAACCATCACGATGGGCAACATCTTGGCCATTTCGCCGGAAGACACGATCCAGCTCGTCATCATCGCGGTCGTGTCCCTGACGGTGCTGTCCGTGTTGTGGAAGGACATGCTGGTCGCGTTCTTCGACGAGAACCACGCCCGTTCCATTGGTCTGCGCCCGGACGTGTTGAAAGCCGTGTTCTTCGTGCTGCTCTCGGCCTCGGTCGTGGCTGCCATGCAGACCGTTGGCGCATTTTTGGTCATCGCCATGGTCATCACGCCCGGCGCGACGGCCTACCTTCTGTGCGACCGGTTTCCGCGCTTGTTGGTCGTGTCGATCGCAATCGGAGCGGCCACCAGCTTTATCGGAGCCTATGCCAGTTTCTTTCTCGACGGCGCGACGGGGGGCATCATCGTGGTGCTGCAAACAGCGGTCTTTCTCGTGGCTTTCGTCTTCGCACCCAAGCACGGCCTCCTGAACGCCCGCGCCAAGGCAAAAGCCGCATTGCAGGAAGCGCCGCAATGAGCATGGATACCCTGCTGCTGCCATTCCAGTTTCCGTTCATGCAGCACGCATTTCTGATTGCGCTGCTGGTCGCGCCGCCAACCGCATTGCTGTCCTGCTTCCTCGTGTTAAAAGGCTGGGCGCTGATGGGGGATGCGGTGGCCCATGCCATTTTGCCCGGTGTCGTCATTGCCTATATCGCGGGCATTCCACTCATCATCGGGGCATTCGCAGCCGGTATGGGCTGTGCGTTGCTCACCGGATACCTCTCGGCCAACAGCCGGGTGAAACAGGACACGGTGATGGGCGTCGTGTTTTCCGGCATGTTCGCCATCGGTCTCATCCTGTTTGTCGCGTTTCCAACGGACGCCCATCTCGACCATATCCTGTTCGGCAATATGCTGGGGGTTGGCACCAGTGATTTATGGACGGCAGGAGTGATCTCCCTCGGCGTGTGCGCGGTACTGTTGGTGAAATGGCGGGATTTTCTGCTCCACGCTTTCGACCCGGCGCAGGCGAAAGCGTCCGGCCTTCATACCGGCTGGCTGCATTACGGGCTGCTGGCGATCTTGTCGCTCACCATCGTTGCCACGCTGTCATCGGTGGGGCTTGTGTTGGCCGTGGCGCTGCTGGTGACGCCAGGGGCCATCGCGTTTCTTACGGTTCGCAGCTTCGGGCGAATGCTGGCGGTCTCGGTAGCGGTGTGCCTGTTTGCGATGCTGGCCGGTGTCTATGCCAGCTTCTTCCTCGATGCCGCCTCCGCCCCCACCATCGTTATGGTGCTGACGGCCCTGTTTCTGCTGGCGCTGGGAAACAGGATGCGGGCCGCGGCGCGGGCCTCGCGCATTGCCCTGAACGAAAACGGCGCGATGGAAGCCACCGCGCCGTAAGCATTCAAAACGGATAAAACGCCCTAGCGGGGAGCGAGAACCATCATCATCTGGCGGCCTTCCAGCTTGGGTTCGGCCTCCACCTTGGCGATGGACTCGGTGTCTTCACGAACCTTTTTCAGCAGGTCCATGCCAAGGTTCATATGCGCCATTTCGCGGCCACGGAACCGCAATGTCACCTTCACCTTGTCGCCCTCTTCGAAGAACCGGCGCACGGACCGCATCTTCACCTCGTAGTCGTGGGTGTCGATGTTGGGGCGCATCTTGATCTCCTTGACCTCGATGACCTTCTGTTTCTTCTTGGCTTCCGCCTTCTTCTTCTGTGCGGCGTATTTGTAGCGCCCGAAATCGAGAATCTTGCAGATCGGCGGTTTGTTGGACGGCGAAATTTCCACCAGATCGAGACCGGCCTCCTGGGCCATCTCGATAGCACGGTCGGTAGCGACGGCACCGTGGTTGGTGCCCTCCGCGTCGATCAGCTGAACTTCGGGGGCGGTGATTTCGGTGTTGGCGCGGGGGCCGCTCTTTTGCGACGGGGCGGCTCTGTGTGGACGGCGAATGGCAGGCATCTCCTACATCAGGCGACCGGATATCGGGGCCTTTCGGTGGGCCATATAGCACGGGCGGCAGGCAATTACACCACCGAACCGTCTGTTTGGCTGTCTTTGCTTTCCAACAGCTTGTCATAAACCGCAAGTGTGGCCCGCTGCATGGCGGAAATCGAGAAAAGCTGCCCGTTGCGCCGTCGGGCCCGGGTGCCGATGGTGTGGCGTTCAACCTCCGGCAGCGCGACGACGGCGCGGATGGCGTCAGCAAGTGCCGTTGCATCCCCGGGAGGGACGAGCCAGCCGGTTTTGTCCTCTCCTTCGGCCACGATAGTTTCCCCGACCGCACCCAGATCGGTAGCAATAACCGGACGTTCCATTGCCCCTGCTTCCACAGCCGCACGGCCAAACGCTTCAGGGCGAGTGGAGGCAACGACGGCGCAATCGCATGTGGCCAGCGCCAGAGCAGGGTTCATGCAATGGCCGGGCATAACGATGCGGTCGCCTAGGCCTGCCGTTTTGATCCGACGTTCCAGTTTCGCGTCGAAGTCTCCCTTGCCAGCGAGTGCGCCGGCGAGCACGGCCACGACGCGTGGGCGGTCCGTGCCGAGCTGCGCGATGGCATCGACCACGACATCCTGCCCCTTCCAGCTGCCCATACGGGCCAGATGCAGCACGACGAAATCGTCCGCCTCGACACCCCATTCCGCCCGCTGCGCCGTGCGGTCGGCGTCAGATATGGTCGCCGGATCGAACAGCGCGAAGTCGGTGCCGCGCGGAATGGCGACGATCCGGTCCCGCGCCCACGGATAACGCGCCGCCACGAGATTGGCGGTCCACTGTGAATTGGCGATCACCGCATCGGCCCGCGCCATGATGGAATTGTACAGCGCCTTGATCCGCGACCCTTCGCTGTAGGCTCCGTGATAGGTGGTGACGAACGGCACCTTCATGCGTCGCGCAGCCCACATCGCCGACCATGCAGGCGCGCGGGAGCGGGCGTGGACGATATCGGCTCCCGTTGCGTCGATCAGCCGGGCGATGCGCGTGGCGTTGCGGTAGATCGTAAGCGGGTTCTTGGTATCGAGCGGCAGTGTCTGGTGAAGGGTGGAGGCGGGCAGTTGATCGACCAACGCGCCCCCTTCGCTGGCAATTATGCTGCCCCAACCGGCAGCATCGAGCGCGCAGGCGATATCCACAGCCGTGCGTTCCGCGCCACCCGTATGCAAGGCAGGCACGATTTGTAGCACGGTTGCGCGCTGGGTCGTGGTTTGGTTGAGAGCATCCATAAACGTAACGTGCCGCAAAACGCCGTCCGACGAAACAGGGATATCACCGATGAACGACGAGACAGCCGGAACTCTGGATGTGGATGGCACAGCCATCGCGTACCGGGTGCAGCAAGGCCGTCCGCCCGGTCTGGTGTGGTTGGGCGGTTTTCGCTCGGATATGACTGGTACCAAGGCGCAGGCGATGGTGGAGACCGCCGCTCGCCTCGGCCATGCCAGCCTGCGGTTCGATTATTCCGGCCACGGCAAATCCGGCGGTGCGTTCACCGATGGCACCATCTCGAAATGGGTCAAGGAAGCCGCAGCGGTCGTTTTGGACCAGACGACGGGGTCGCAGATCCTCATCGGGTCCAGCATGGGCGCATGGATCGCGCTTCGGTTGGTTGAGGAACTGGCGGGCACAGACCGGATAGTGGCGTTGCTGCTCATCGCACCCGCACCGGATTTTACCTCCGAGCTGATGGAACCGGCCTTCACCACCGAACAGCGCTCTGCGCTGAAACGCGACGGGCGTATCGAGGAACCATCCGAATATAGCGACGAACCCTCGATCATCACCCATGCGCTGATCGAGGACGGGCGCGCCAACCGGGTGCTGAAACCGGGCATGAAGCTGGGTGTGCCGGTGCGTATCCTGCAGGGCAGCGCCGACCCGGATGTGCCGCCGTCTCACGCCGAAAAGCTGGTCTCCCATCTGGCGCAGGACGATGTGACCCTGACGATGGTGCAGGGCGGCGACCATCGCCTGTCACGCGACGCCGACATCGGCCTGCTGGAGCGCACCATCGCCGATATGCTGCGGCATATCTGACACGATGCCCATGCCGGTTTTGCTTGCCGAAACGGCTTGTTCATGGCGCCCGCCCTGCTACATAGCGGACATGCTGAAATCCTCCCCCATACCGCTGGCGCGCATTCGCAACTTCTCGATCGTCGCCCATATCGACCACGGCAAGTCCACGCTCGCCGACCGCCTCATCCAGATGTGTGGCGGGCTGGAACTGCGCGAGATGTCCGAGCAGGTGCTCGAACTCGATGGATATCGAGCGTGAGCGCGGCATTACCATCAAGGCGCAGACGGTTCGGCTCAAATACACCGCCAACGACGGCGAGGACTACATCCTCAACCTGATCGATACGCCGGGCCATGTGGATTTCGCCTACGAAGTATCCCGCTCGCTTTCGGCCTGTGAAGGTTCGCTGTTGGTGGTGGACGCCTCGCAGGGCGTGGAGGCGCAGACGCTCGCCAACGTCTATCAGGCCATCGACAACGACCATGAGATCGTCACCGTCCTCAACAAGATCGACCTGCCTGCCGCCGAACCGGAGCGGGTGAAGGAGCAGATCGAGGAAGTCATTGGTATCGACGCCTCCGACGCGGTGGAAATTTCCGCCAAGACCGGTCTCGGTATGGAAGGTGTGCTGGAAGCCATCGTCACCCGTCTGCCCGCTCCGAAGGAAGGGGACGCGGATGCGCCGCTCAAGGCGCTGCTGGTGGATAGCTGGTACGACCAGTATCTCGGCGTCATCGTGCTGGTCCGCATCATCGACGGCCAGCTTCGTAAGGGCATGACCATCCGCATGATGGGCACCGACGCCAAACACCCCGTCGACCGGGTTGGCGTCATCGCGCCGAAGCTGGTGGAGGTCGAATGCCTCGGCCCCGGCGAGATCGGCTTTATCACCGCGTCCATCAAAGAGGTCGCCGACACCCGCGTGGGTGATACGATCACCGAGGACAAGCGCCAGACCACCACCAAGCCTGCCCGGCTTCAAGCCCGCGCAGCCGGTCGTGTTCTGCGGCCTGTTCCCGGTCGATGCCGCAGACTTCGAAGACCTGCGCTCCGCCGTCGGAAAATTGCGCCTGAACGACGCGTCGTTCAGTTATGAGATGGAATCCTCGGCGGCACTTGGCTTCGGCTTCCGCTGCGGCTTTCTCGGTCTGTTGCATCTGGAAATCATTCAGGAGCGGCTGGAGCGGGAGTTCGACCTCGATCTCATCGCCACTGCGCCCAGCGTGGTTTACGACCTGCACATGCGGGACGAGTCCATCAACCAGCTGCACAACCCCGCCGACATGCCGGACGTGATGCAGATCATGGAAATCCATGAACCGTGGATCAAGGCGACTATCCTGACGCCGGACGAATATCTCGGACTCCATCCTGAAACTGTGTCAGGACCGTCGCGGCATTCAGCTCAACATGACGTATGTCGGTGCCCGCGCGATGCTGGAATACGAACTGCCCCTCAACGAGGTGGTGTTCGACTTCTACGACCGGCTGAAATCGCATTTCGCGCGGCTATGCCAGCTTCGACTACCAGCTTGCAGGAATACCGCGCGGGCGATCTGGTGAAACTGTCGGTGCTGGTCAACGGCGAACCGGTGGATGCGCTGTCCATGCTGGTCCACCGCTCGGTCGCCGAACCCCGCGGGCGGGTGATGTGCGAGAAGCTGAAGGAGCTGATCCCGAAGCACATGTTCAAGATCCCCATTCAGGCGGCAATCGGCGGCAATGTCATTGCGCGCGAGACGATTTCGGCGCTTCGGAAAGACGTGACCGCCAAATGCTACGGCGGCGATGCCACCCGCAAACGCAAGCTGCTCGACAAACAGAAGGCGGGCAAGAAGAAGATGCGCCAGTTCGGTAAGGTGGAGATCCCGCAAACGGCGTTCATTGAAGCCTTGAAAATGGGTGACTGAGAAGTGGCCTAACCTGTGTCAAAGGGCACAGCCGTGGAACTTCGCAGAGGTTAAGACATTAACAAGGCGGATGGCAGCCGTTCTCCAGCGGCTTGCCTCCCCCTTTTCAGCAACGATGCCTGGGCAATTTGCCCTTGTGGTGAAACTGACGTCGAGCAACCACAGCCCGGTTCGCGCTTGACGGCAGAGGTGGCTTTGCCCATTGCCAGTGCAGCCCGCGTCAACAACAAACGGTTCGTTTGCTGCAAGCCCCATGATCGAACGCATCGCAAACGCCATTATATTGCTGCACGGCTGGCGGGCGGGTCTCTTGGCCTTTCTCGCTGGCGCGGTGACGGCTCTGGCGCTCGCACCGCTGCATATCTGGCCGGTGGTCTTCGTCACCTTTCCCATTCTCGTCTGGCTGCTTGACGGTGCGTTGCCACCGGCACGGGTCGGGGACCGCAGGCCGGGGTTAATCCGCCGCGTTTGGCCCGCGTTTCGTATCGGTTGGCTGTTCGGTTTCGGCTATTTTCTGGCCGGGCTTTGGTGGATCGGGAACGCCCTGTTGGTGGAGGCGGAAACCTTCGCCTGGCTTCTGCCCATTGCAGTCACCGCCCTGCCAGCCGGACTCGCCTTGTTCTGGGGGCTTGCCTGCGCGTTCGCGCGGATCGTATGGCATGATGTAGGGCGGTTGGACTGGCTGCGCGTCGTGACGCTTGTCTCCGCACTGGCACTGGCCGAGTTTGCCCGCGGCACGGTGCTGACTGGCTTTCCGTGGAACCTTGTGGGTTATGCGGCCATGCCGTCGCTGGTTGCCATGCAAAGCGCGGCGCTTGTCGGCGCTTACGGCGTCACCTTCCTCGCGCTTCTCGCCGCTTGTGCGCCATCGCTATTGCCACGACCGGGCGGATGGAAAATCGCGTTGCCAATAATAGTTGTCCTGATTGGGAGCCATATCGGCTACGGCACGGTGCGGCTGGCGCAGAACCCGACCGAACTGCGCGACGATGTGATGATCCGCATCGTGCAACCTGCCATCGACCAGCGCGACAAGTGGTTGGGCAATAACGAAGACGCGATCATGCGGCGCTTTCTCGACGGTACCAACGCCAACACAGGTCCGGAGACGGCCTCCGCCGCCGCCTTCACACACATCATCTGGCCGGAATCCGCGTTCCCCTTCATTCTGACCGAACGTCGTGACAGGCTGACGCAGATCGCCGACCTTCTGCCCGCCACCACAACTCTGCTGACCGGTGCCATGCGCCGCGAGCCTCCCATCGGCAACGAACCGTCGCGGGTCTATAATTCTATTTTGGCCGTCGATGGCGCAGGCACGATCGTCGGCGCGCGGGACAAGACCCACCTCGTGCCGTTCGGCGAATATCTGCCGTTCACTGACCTGCTCGCACCGCTTGGCTTACAGCAAGTGGTCGCCGGCAGCGGCTTTGCAGCGGGCAACCGGCGGCAGACGCTGGCTTTGGCGGACACGCCGCTGTTGCTTCCGCTCATCTGCTACGAAATCATTTTTCCTGGCCGTGTCATTCCCCAAGGCGGCGAACGTCCGGCTTGGATCGTGAACCTGACCAACGATGCCTGGTATGGCAACACGCCGGGACCGTATCAGCACGCCCATCAGGCGCAGGTTCGTGCTGGTCGAAACCGGCCTGCCGCTCGTTCGTGCGGCCAACAGCGGCATTTCGATGATAACGGACGCCTACGGACGCCGTATAGCCGATCTGCCGCTTGGCGTGCGCGGTGTGGTTGATAGCGCCTTACCCGTTGAAGCTTCTGCTCCGCCGTTTACCAGAACAGGCAATAGCCCGATTGTCGTTTTCATTTTCATACTGCTTCTGGTAGCACTGGGACTATCTTGGGTTGCAGGCAGGAAGTCCCCATAATGGCTGTCACCGTGAGCGATGAAACCAATGGCAGACAATAAACCGACACCCAACGCCATCGACATTCACGTGGGCGAACGCTTGCGGCGCTTGCGTTCGCTCAAGAACATCACCCAGCAGGCGTTGGGAGAAGCACTCGGCATCTCTTTCCAGCAGGTGCAGAAATACGAGAAGGGCACCAATCGCATCAGCGCCAGCAAGATGTTTGAAATCATGCAGATGTTCGGGTCCAGTGCAGATTATTTTTTCAACGGCTTGCACAAAGAGAATCTGCAAGTGGACGGATTCGATGAAGCGCCAACGCCGAAATACAAGATCGAGTGCGACAGCGCTGACGAATTGTTGGCGGCGTTCAACGCGATTGGCAACGCTGCCATGCGGAAGCAGATATTGGAATTGGTGAAGGTCATCGCCGACGATCAGCGCTAACCGGGACGTTTGACGTAATCCGATAGTGGGTGATGCCTCTCCTTCATCACAGCGCCATACAATATCTACAAGGCACCATTATTCTCGAATGACTGCCAATGACGCATGGTCCCGACGGTGATTTCACAGCCTTGGGCTAAATGACAAATCTAACGTATTCCGGTGGGCCATGCTTGCAAAACAGAGCACCCCGCCTGGAAATGCTGAACACCGTGTCAATCGTGAGCGACAGCCTAACGCCGCCGCTCGGACGGTAAGTCACTTTCCTCGACCGTCTCCCGAAGGGTCAGTCCATTACCCAAAGGCACAGGCCAACATAGAGTGCATTTCAAAACGGCGTTCCACCTTTCCGGTAGTTCAGTAGATTGACCTCGACCGCTCCGTCGTTCGCAATGGCAGCGGATATTACCCGACACCGAGATGGCCTGCAAAAGCGGACGCGGTTTGGAAGCCGGTGTTCAGCCGCTAATTGCTACGCTTTTGATCGACCCATATGAGGGCACCGGTGTCGTATCCCAGAGCGGTCGCTTGACTGACAAAATCGCGACGTACGGATGGTGGAACCGAAGGCGTTCTGGACAGGAGCCATAGATACTTGTCACTACCACCGCTGATATAGGCGTGCCGGTAATCTTTGCCGAGACCGAAGACGATGTAGTCGCCATAGAACGGTCCGAAGAATGATACGCGCAGCTTTCCTGTCGACGGACCGCCTGCAAACCTGGCGCGCCCGGTCGCCTCTTCGAAGGCGCCCGCTTTATCATTATAGCCGCGATTGACGACGCTGATCCGGCCGTCCGCACGTTTGGCATAGTTGGCGGTGACGTTGGACAACCCGCGTTCGAAGGAGTGGTCCAGCCGGGCGATCTCATACCATTTGCCAAGATAGCGATCAGAATTGAAGCCTGACACCGGCACAGCGTCGATAGATTTTCCTGCACATGCCGACACCAGCATGGACATGACGCAGGCCGCAATCAGGCCGATCACTCGCGTCGGGTTCATTGCAGCATTTCCCTTTCAGTCACTGTTTTATGGGGTTCGTGCGTGCCATCTACTCCGGCAGGTATGGCAGTATCTTGTCCAACGTCGCTGGATAGTCGCGTACCCGCACGCCGGTCGCGTTAAATATGGCGTTGGTAATGGCAGCGCCTGCACCCGATATGCCCAACTCACCGATACCTTTGGCCTGCAGCGGGTTCGCATGGTCGTCGCGCTGGTGAATGAACAGCACGTCCAGCTGCGGTACATCGAGATTGACGGGCACATGGTACTCAGCAAGGTCTCCGTTCACCATGTGACCGTCGCGGGGATCATGGTGCAGTTCTTCGTGCAAAGCGCTGCCGATACCCCAGATCATGCCGCCGTGGCACTGGGAGCGCGCGGTTTGCGCGTTGAGGATGCGGCCTGCCGCGAACACGCCCAACATGCGCCGCACACGCGTTTCGCCCGTCACAGCGTTTACCGCCACTTCGGCGAAATGCGCGCCGTAGCCGGCCTGATCGAAATTCTTCATCGTAGCGCCGGGTTCGATATGGCCCTCTTGCGCGATGGGTCCGTCCAACAGGTCGACAAGCGGTTTGCGATAATTGCCGCCGGTCGCGATGCCATCCTTCAACGTCAGCTCTTCGGCCTTGCAGCCAAGCGCCTTGGCGACCTTCGTGCGGATGGCCTCACAAGCCAGATATACGGAGGACCCGGAGGACTGCGCGCCCCATGAGCCGCCGGATCCCGGACCTTCGGGCAACGCGCTATCGCCCAGGGTGACGGTCACCCTCTCCACCGGTAGGCCCAGCATCTCTGCCGCAATCTGGCCGAGAATGGTGTAAGTGCCGGTGCCGACATCGGTCATGTCGGTTTCCACCAGCGCGGTGCCATCCACGTTCAACGTAACGAGCGCTTTCGATTCACCCAGAATATTACTGCGCGCCGCACCGGCAACACCGACGCCGATCCACCAATCGCCTTCACGACGGCTGGCAGGCACGGCGCGGCGGTCTGCCCAGCCAAAACGCTGGGCGCCCTGTCTCAGGCAATCTTCGAAATTGCGTGCGGAGTAGGGAATGTCGCTCTCTGGATGCTTTTCCGGGATGTTGCGGACGCGCAGATCTATTGGGTCCATGCCAAGTTTGTGAGCCAACTCGTCCATCGCGCTTTCCAGCGCCAACATACCAACGGCCTCACCCGGCGCGCGCACGGAACCGGCACAGGTAAGGTTCAGACGGGCGATTTCGTATGTGAACCGACGGCTCCCACCGCCATACAGAAAATGCGTGGCCGCAGCGACCGGCTCCGAAAATCCCTCGTCCGGCAAATTGGATACTGAGGCGTGGTGCGCCAATCCCAACAACTTGCCGGTCTTGTCGGCAGCCAACTGCACGCGTTGGCTGGTTTCGGAACGACGCATGGTGGTTTCGAACACGGTACGACGGCTCATCGCCACCCGCACGGGACGTCCGAGCGCTTTTGCGGCCAGTGCTGCAGCCACCGCTTCCGGCGCGATGCCGAGTTTGGAGCCGAAACCGCCACCCACATAAGGGGCCAGTATACGCACATTCGTTACAGCGATACCGAGCGAATCCGCCAGCTCGTTCTTGTTGTAGTTCAGCATCTGATAGCTGCCGTGCAGAGTCAGCTGATCACCGTCCCACATGGCAACCGAAGCGTGTGGTTCCATTGGTGCGCTGGACTGGGCAGGGGTCGTGTAGTGGCTGTCGATGGTGGCTGCGGCATCGCGCATAGCGGCATCAAAATCACCCTGATCGCTCTGTTTGGCGTCCGGCTTCTCTTTTTCCGCCGTCTTTGGATCAAAGACCCCGTCATCATCCTCTTCATAGATGATCGCCAGATTTATGGCGGCATCGCGTGCTTGCTCAAAGTTTTCCGCTACCACGAGCGCGACTGGCTGGCCCATATAGGAAACCTCGCCATCCGGTTGGACAGGGGCTTGGTTGGCCGTGCCCTGCGCCGGATTTCGCAGCATTTTGTCGCCGTAGAACACACCCAACACGCCGGGCATCGCCATTGCTGCGGCTTCATCGATCGAGACAACGCGGCCCTTGGCGATGGTCGCGCCGACCAGCACACCGGTCGCCATGTCATCGGCTTCCGCTTCAGCTGCATATTGCGCCGTGCCGCTGACCTTGAACGGCCCGTCGGGCCGGTTCAGCGGTTTGGATATGACACCCTGCTGCATCTCGTCGAGACGGCGGCTGGTGTCTGGTTCGTCCATCTTGAGATGGCCGGTCACGCGATGGTCGTCGGAAGAAAACGGGTTGAGGTCGGACAGGTCCATGGGGATCAGCTTTCGGAAGCGTCGCGCAGCACGGATGCGATCATCCGGCGGGCGAGCGGTAATTTGAAATCGTTGTGGCCGTAGCCGCGCGCGTCTGCGAGCAGCACTTCTGCCGCCTTGTCAAAGAGAGCAGCCGATGGCGTTTCGCCGCTGAGCACATCTTCGATAGCAGGGTCGCGCCAGGGCTTGGGTCCAAGACCGCCAAACGCCAATGCGACATGGTCGAAACGCCCGTCTTTCATCGTTGTGACGGCTGCAATGGAAACCAAAGCAAATGCGTATGACGCCCGGTCCCGCGCCTTGCGATAGGTTTGGAACGAGCCGGCAACCGGTTCGGGCAGCGTGACGGCGGTGATGAGATCACCCGCCTTCAACACCGTTTCGATATGTGGCGTATCGCCCGGCAGTACGTGCAAGTCCTGCAAGGAGATGCTGCGGGTAGACCCGTCCGCGGCCATGACTTCGACCGTCGCGCCCAACGCCTGCATGGCCACCGCCATGTCGGAAGGGTGGGTGGCGATACAGTGGTCAGACGTGCCCAAAACTGCCAGGATACGGTTCAGCCCTTCCATTGCATCGCACCCGGACCCGGGTTCGCGCTTGTTGCAGCGGGCGTTGGTGTCCTGAAAATAGTTGCACCGCGTGCGCTGCAAAAGGTTGCCGCCTGTGGTTGCCTTGTTGCGAAGTTGCCCGGTGGCACCGGACAGGAGCGCGCGGGACAGTACCTCGTAATTGCGGCGTATGGTGACATCCGCCGCCAGATTGGAATTGGTAACGAGCGCGCCGACGCGCAGCCCGCCATCTTCGTGGGGTTCGATGGCGTGCATGTCGAGGTGGGTGACATCCACCAACCTGTCAGGAGTCTCCACCTGCAATTTCATCAGGTCCAGCAGATTGGTGCCGCCCGCGATGATGGCAGCACCCGGCGTAGCGGCGCTTCGGCTGGCACCGGCCGTTGCCGTGGCGCGCTCATAGGTGAAGGGCTTCATTGAGTTGCCTCCAGAACGGGGTTCAGGATTTCCGCGCCTGCTTCACCCTCCGGTTGCTGGCCATCAACATCGAGTATCGCGTTGACGATGCCGGGATAGGCCGAGCAACGGCAAAGGTTGCCACTCATGCGCTCGGAAATCTCTTCGGTAGTCAATGCGACGTCACCATCCAGACCGTCGGATATGAAGGAAGGCCAGCCACGTTTGGCTTCGCTCAACATGGCAGTGGCGGAAACCACTTGTCCCGGAGTGCAATAGCCGCATTGATAGCCATCATGGCGTACGAAGGCATTCTGCATAGGGGACAGGTTTCCCGGTTGTCCGAGGCCTTCCACGGTCGTGACCTCGTCACCGTCATGCATACATGCAAGGGCAAGACAGGAGTTGATCCGCTCGCCATTGATCATCACGGTGCAAGCGCCGCACTGACCGTGGTCGCACCCCTTCTTGGAGCCGTGTAAACCAAGATGGTGGCGCAAAGCGTCCAGCAATGTCGTGCGGGGGTCTGCGGTCACCGTTTGGCGCTTTCCGTTGATGGTCAGCGTCGTTTTAATCGTCGCGTCTGATTGCGGCGTATGGGTCATGTTCAAGCTATCCGGGTCCGTGTTCGCGTTCAATCTGCCGCCATGCAGAGTGCCCAATGAGTGCCTAACGCAAACGGGACCGGCCCGTTGCCACAAAACTACAGTTTAGTACGAGCTCGGATTGTCGATGAACCGGTCAACCTCTGGATGTTAGCGGACGTCCCGATACGACATCTCAAAAACTGAAAGCGGACCTGTGTCGTTTGGCTCCTATCGCGACACCTTCATAGTATCTGGCAGATGGGCGTAGTCGGAAACGAGTATCCGATAAGGCGCTTGGTCTTCTTCGATCGTCGGAAAACGGTCGATCGGCTCTTTGAAAACGTTGGCTTCGGAATCGTCGTTTACGGTTGAAATCTCGCCGATAAGAACGTCGCCGCCCTCGCGCCACCACGGTTGATTATGTCTTCCGCTTTAACGAGATGCCGGTGCATGGGAGAGATTTGACCCTGTCTTGAGATCATAATCTTCCCGGCATAGGCCATGCCCCCACCTGCCTTAAGGTCGGTAAGCCTGCCGTTACGTGCGGTGAAAAGAAACAGACCTTTACGTGCGAAGTCGCCCAAGCCGTAGTCGGTAACATCTCACCCAAGGCCCGCGTCAACGATGCCGTCAGCTTCGGCCCGGCGCTGGTGAAACTCTTCCGGGGTCCAGTGTGCGAAAGGCGGCAATGCGACATTGAAGGACGCAATGAATGCTTCGGCGTCACGGATGATGGTGTTTACGGCGGACCGTTTCACGCGGCCTCCGGCAGCATTGCGCCGGTCATCAGCGCCACTGCGTCCGACATAGTATATTCCTTGGGGTCCACCACGCAGAGCCGTTTGCCGAGACGGTGTACGTGAACTCGGTCTGCCACCTCGAAAACATGTGGCATGTTGTGCGAGATCAGGACGATGGGAATGCCCCTTGAGCGCACGTCCTGAATGAGATCGAGCACGCGGCGGCTTTCCTTTACCCCAAGCGCCGCTGTCGGTTCGTCCAGAATGACGACGCGGGAACCGAATGCTGCGGCGCGGGCCACGGCCACGCCCTGCCGCTGGCCACCCGACAGCGTCTCGACAGCCTGATTGATGTTCTGGATCGTCATGAGGCCGAGTTCGGTCAGTTTCTCGCGCGCGATATCTTCCATCCGCTTGCGGTCCAGCTTGCGAAATACCGAGCCCATGATGCCGGGACATCGCAGCTCGCGGCCCATGAACATGTTGTCGGCAATGGACAGGGCAGGCGACAGCGCGAGGTTCTGGTAGACGGTCTCGATGCCCGCATCGCGCGCCATTTGCGGTGATGAGAATGAGACCTTCTGCCCATCCAGAATGATGTCGCCTGCATCCGGCACCAGCGCGCCCGAAATGGCCTTCACCATCGTCGATTTACCGGCCCCGTTGTCGCCGATGACAGCGAGAATTTCGCCTTCGTGCAGATCGAAATCCGCTTCGTCCAAAGCTGTGACGCGTCCGTAGCGCTTGACCAGTTTGCGACCCTGAAGGATCGGGTTCGTGTAGTCGGGCCCGCTCATGACGACACCTTTCTGATCCACTGATCCACCGCGACGGCGGAAATGATGAGCACGCCGATCAGCAGGTAGGTCCATTGCGGGTCCGTGCCGATGAGGCGCAGGCCGAGGGAAAAGACGCCGACAATCAGTGCACCGAACATCATGCCGAGGATCGAGCCGCGGCCACCGAAGAGCGATATGCCGCCGATCACCACAGCCGTAATGCTTTCGATGTTCGCAAATTGCCCGGCGGTAGGTGACACGGAACCGATACGTCCGATCAGCGCCCAGCCCGCTAGCGCGCAGATGAGACCAGCGACGACGTAGACGGAAATCAGCGTCTTTTTGACCTCAATGCCCGATAGCTGCGCGGCTTCCGGGTCATCACCGATGGCATAGACGTGCCGCCCCCAGGCGGTATTGGCCAATATGTAGCTCAACACGGCGACCAGCACGACGAAACCGATGACACCGTATGTGAACACAGCCCCGCCGATCTTCAGCGTCTGGCCGAAAAATTGCAGGATCGATGCCTCCGCTGCGATGTCCTGGCTGCGGATCGTCTCGTTGGCGCTATAGAGAAAATTGGTGGCCAAAATGATTTGCCACATGCCCAGCGTCACGATGAAGGGCGGAAGGCGCACGATCGCGACGAGCGCTCCGTTGATCAGCCCGCACAGGCCCCCGACGGCGAAGCCGCACAGCACCGCCAGTTCCGGCGGCAGGCCATAGCGAAACGTGAATTGGCCCATCACAACAGACGACAGCACCATGATCGCGCCCACCGACAAATCGATGCCGGCGGTGAGAATAATGAGCGTTTGGGCCGCGCCCACGATGCCGACGATGGCGACCTGCTGGAGAATGAGCGTCAGCGCAAAGGGGGAGAAGAACTTGGACCCCAGCAGCAATCCGAATACGACCAGCGATGCAATCAGCACGACAAGTGGTACGGTGGCGGGATAGGAATGGAGCACGTGCTGCACCTGCTCTAACGGGGATCGTTTGCGCTCGAACCGCGCCACGCCTGCGTCGCTTCCCGCCAGCACGCTCGTATAGTCCTCGTCCGTGTGAGCCATCGTCGATCCTCCCAAACCGAGCCGTTAGTCTGCAAGAAGAAGGGCGGCTCGCGCCACCCTTCTTCCGTTATCGTTCACCAGTCGGGTATCAGCCCCAGCAGAGCTCGGCACCCTTGGCGACATCGATGGACTCGACACCGTCTACAGGCTTGTCCGTCACCAGCGCGACGCCGGTATCGAAGAAGTCTTTCCCCTCGGTCGGAACTGGCTTCGTACCATCCTTGGCGAAAGCCGCGATGGCTTCAATACCTTTGGACGCCATCAGCAGCGGGTATTGCTGTGAGGTCGCGCCGATAACGCCGTCCCCGACGTTAGCGACACCCGGGCAACCGCCATCCACAGAGACGATCAGCACGTCATTCTCACGGCCCACAGCCTTGAGTGCTTCGTAGGCACCAGCAGCGGCAGGTTCGTTGATTGTGTAGACGACATTGATGGTCGGGTCTTTCGTAAGAAGGTTTTCCATGGCCGTGCGACCGCCTTCTTCGTTGCCGGCGGTTACGTCGTGACCGACAATGCGCGCATCGTCCTCATCGCCCCATTTGGACGGGTCTTTGATGTCGATTCCGAAGCCGGTCATAAAACCCTGGTCGCGCAACACGCCGACGGATGGCTGCGACACCGCAAGGTCCAACATGGCGATCCTGGCGTCCTTGGCCGCATCACCAAGCGAGGCCGCGGCCCATTTGCCAATCAATTCACCGGCCAGAAAATTGTCGGTTGCGAAGGTGGCGTCAGCCGCATCAATCGGCTCCAGCGGCGTGTCGAGCGCGATCACGAGAATGCCCGCATCACGCGCTTTCTGCACGGCCGGCACGATGCCTTTGGTGTCGGACGGTGTGAGCAAGATGCCTTTGGCCCCATCAGCGATGCAGGTTTCGATCGCTGCGACCTGGCTTTCGGAATCGCCGTCGATTTTGCCGGCATAGCTCTTCAACGTCATGCCCAGTTCTTCGGCCTTGGCGGTCGCGCCCTCTTTCATCTTCACGAAGAAGGGGTTCGTGTCCGTCTTGGTGATAAGGCAGGCGGATGTCGCGTGCGCATCGGCGAAGGCCGTACTCGAAAGCGCGGTCGCTGCGAAAGCTGCGAGTGCTGTTGCGATGATGGTGGTTTTCATTGTCATTTCTCCCTTGGATGTACATGAGCGTCCCTGTTTCCCAGACGGCCCGGCTCCAATCCTGTCACCCCCCATGCGGATCGGTCAATAATTAATTTCGCCTGATTTAATAAATATTGGACGCGTGGCGTTGGTTGCGGAGATGGTGCTAGACAGTGTTTGAGCGACACAGGAACCAAAAGCTTTGGACAAAGTCGGCAATGTTCACTCCATCGACCTAGCGCGAGAAACGGCTGGCGGAGCCACCAATCAGGTGCGTGTTGGAGCTTACAACGAACGCCTGGTTCTTTCCCTTGTCAGGCGGCGCGGTGCCATGTCGAAGTCGGAAATCGCACGCCATTCGGGACTGTCGGCACAAACGGCATCCGTTATCGTTCGTTCGTTGGAGGAGGCAGGCCTATTACTGCGTGGCGAACGGCAGCGGGGCGGTGTGGGACAGCCCTCCGTGCCCATGCGTATCAACCCGCGCGGGGCATTCTCCATCGGTCTGAAAATCGGACGCGGCAGTGCCGATGTCGTGCTGATAGACTTCGTCGGCCACGTCATTGACCGCGCACGCCTTGTTTTCGAATACCCCTCGCCTGGAGCTATCGGCACATTCGCCGTCACATCCATCGCGCAAATGCGCTCACGCTTGAGCGAAAATGACGACGCGCGCCTTGCCGGAGTTGGCGTATCCATGCCGTTCGAGTTGTGGACGTGGGCGGAAAAGGTTGGTGGCCCGCGCGATGAGATGGCTGCGTGGCGCGAACCGGGCTTCCTCGACACAATCGCCAAGGCGACCGGTCTTGCCGTACACCCCATCAACGATGCGACGGCAGCCTGCGGGGCCGAACTCGTATTCGGCCTGGGGCGCGAATTGTCGAACTTCGTCTATATCTTCATCGGCACGTTCGCAGGCGGCGGCGTTGTGCTGAATGACACGCTGTTTCGCGGGCGCACAGGCAATGCCGCTGCCCTTGGTTCGCTGCCCATTCTGCTGAAAAGCGGTCCCGGCCGCTTGGCGGAACATGCCTCGCTCTTTGAATTGGAGCGGATGCTCATCGACCGCGGTATGGCGGCTGACACGATCTGGCAGAAACCCGACGAATGGGGCGTGGCAGGTGATGTTATTCGCCGTTGGATCGAACGGGCGGGTGAGGCGCTTGCAGTCGCCGCCGCATCTTGCTGCGCTGTGCTGGATGTTCATGACGTCATCATAGACGGCGCATTCCCGGCCCCCGTTCGCAGACGGCTGTTGCAGTCGGTCGAGAAGGCCATCGATGCGCTGAATATCGAAGGCATGGTCGTGCCGCAGCCGCGCGCGGGCACCATCGGCCCCGACGCCCGTGCGATCGGCGGTGCGAGCGAGCCGTTGCTGGACCGCTATCTGCTGGACCGCGATATTCTGTTTTCACCCGGCCAAAGAGCTCAGCCGTTTGGGTATCGAGCGTAGGAATGATGCGCTGTAGTTCACATGCCAGCGAAAAAGCTGGCTGTAGCCGGCAATGGTCCAGGTTCAGCTGTTGAGGACATACTTTGGAGCAGTATCGAAAGCTCAATCGCGGGAATTTCCCGATACGATCAACAGTCTTGCCGCGCTAACGGATGAGGAAAGCGCGTAGACCGAATTCCTTGCACAAAACAAAGATGCGCGATGGCTTGTGACCGGTCACAGCCAAGGGGGCGGTCTAGTGCTGATGACACACGGTTATCTGGAAATGCCGGATTTGCAGGTTTTGTGGATGAACACCTCGATTCCACACAGACGCGAAATCCTCACAATGTTGTATGGTATGGATATATCCACCTAGGCCTTTTTCACCCACTCGTTCAGCGTCTGCGGCGCACAGCCGATACTCGGGTCAAGCCCGAGCACAAGCTTTCGAGGAAATCGACAGGATCGCCGACCTGCGCGTACCTGTTCGTTGTCTTGCTTGCCAGTGCTCCTCCCTACTCAAGAGTTGGAGCTTCCGACAAACCCGGTGCGGTTCAGTTGGCTCCGGGCGTGTTTACAGGACGTTCAAGCGCTGCCATCGCGTCGGTGATGGTGACTGTCTCGACGCTCACCCGCGCCACGCGGGCCAGCAGGTCGATGACGCGCTCCTTGTGGTCGGCGAAGCGGTAGGTGTTGAATTTTTCGCGGATCGTGGGGTCGCGGGGCTTCTTTTCCTTGTGTTGGTCCAGCACCCAGTCGATGGCCGTGCGGTTGCCGAGGCGGTAGCGCCACGCTTCGGCGGGCACATTGGTGAGCGTGGTGTCGGCGTCGATGCGAATGGTGCCGGTGGCGCCGTCTTCGTCCGGCGGGACGGATTTGAGGACTGGTTTGGGCGCGCTGCCCTCGGCCCGTTTCGAGGCGACATCGTGCCGTTCCAGCGGCCACGGCTCGACGGTCTCGTAGCCGATATGCAGCGCCATGAGGCGTTCGCCCCACGCGGCCCATTGGTGGAAGTCGGCGTGGAACGGGATGCGCGGAAACTCGCGTTTCAGGTTGATCGCGTAGGTTTCGCGATAGACCGGATCGTGCAGCACCGCGTAGCAATAGTGGAAGATCGCATCCTTCGTGATGCCGTCGCGCTTCGCCTTGCCGTAGCGGTCCTGAAATTTGTTGATCGCCCAGTCGGTGATGTTGTCGATGCGCTTGCCGGAGGGGGTGTAGCGGTGGCGGGGAAGCGATTCGACGTCTCCCGATGAGGACCTCAAAGTCAGGTCGGGACCATCGCGAGAGCCAAGCGAGAAAACGGCTTTGCTGAAGAATCTCCAGAAGTTAGAGAGGGTTTGTAGCTTGAGCGTATCAGTGCCGAAAATTCTGTAATGAAGCTCGGTCATTCGATCGGAGAGTACAGTATCCGGAAGAAGTATGTCTACGTAAACGGCCGATATCAGCCCTTGAATGGACCGGGCTTCGTGATTACCCCACGCGAATTGTAATTTGCGTCTTATTTTTAGGCCGCTTGCTCCACTTGATACGATAATCCAAATCATCAGTCTGAAATTTGCTGATGCGATTTGTCTATTGAACACATTTGACAAAATACCCAATCTTTTCAGTAGAAATTCTCGTTCCAAATCGTAGACCCACTCGTCTCGGTCCGTGTCAACTCCCATACTGCGAACAGCTTGAAAATCGCCCGGTCCTGCCCGCTCCCCTTAGCCGCTTTCGTCTTCTTGTCGGCAATCGGCAGCAGGTCGTCCCACTCGTTCTCCACCTGATTGATCCAGTTGCCGCGCTTCGACGGGGTGATGGTGTCCATCTCCATGTCGGCCAGTGTGGTCGAGGCGAGGAAGGCGAGTTTATCGGGCGCTTCCTCCAGTTCCGGGCGCCGTGCATAGCGGATCACCGCCTGCGGCTTGTCGAACGTCTTCCTCGCATTGAGCGCCACCTTGCGCTGTTTTCGCACCATGAAGGCGATGGCCACGCCCGTCTGGATGGCGAACACATTGTGGCGCGGGCCGGACAGTTTCGGGTTCGCCCGCACGTCGCCGCCCAGATCGACGATCCATATTTCCGCAAAATCCTCCGCCACCGCCGCGCGAAACCCGTCGAAGGTGCGCGAGTCGATGAAGGACCGGTTGGTGATGAAGGCGATGATCCCGTCATCCCCCAGCCGGTCCGTCGCCCAGCGGAAGAACCGGGCATACATGTCGTAAACCTTCGTCTTCTGCGCCGTGGACCGCGCCACATAGGTGGACTTGATGGTCTGGTCGATACGCGGGTAGGCGCGGTTCTTGTTGTTGTCGTTCTCGTTCTGCTGGTTGGCATTGTAGGGCGGGTTGCCGATGACGACCGAGATGTTCTTCTCGTTTTGCCGCTTCACCCGCGCGATGTTCTCGTCCGACACTGCGCCGAACATGTCGTGCTGATGGCCGGAGCGGATGCCGAGCGCCGCCACATTGTCGAGCGTGTCGACAAAACACAGGTTCGGATATTCCGCATATTGCCCGGTGATCGCCGCATAGGTCGCCTCGATATTCAGGTTGGCGACGTAGTAGGGCAGGATCGCCAGTTCGTTGGCGTGCAATTCGTTCTTGTATTTGTGCGCCAGCTTCGCCCGGTCGCCGCGAAACGTTTCCAGCAATTCGCAGATATAGGTGCCGGTGCCCGTGCAGGGGTCGAGAATGTCCACCTTCTCGTCGATCAACCCGCGCCCGAAATGTTCGCGGCACAGGAAATCCGCCCCGTCGATCATGAACCGCACGATCTCGCCCGGCGTATAGACCACGCCCAGCCGGTCGGCGGCTTTTGGGTTATAGACCTTGTAAAATCCTTCGTAGATGACTTTCAGGAACTTCTGCTTTTCCGCATGCGCCGTAATCTGCGCCGCATTGGTGCGGATAGCGGCGTAATACGGCTCCAGCCCCCTTCAGCGTGTCGCGCTTGACGGCCCCGCGAAAGAACAGCCGCTCCAGCCCGTAAAGCTGCTGGGCGACGTTGTTTTCACGGTGAAAATCGCCCTCGTTGAAGACGTGGTTGAAGATTTCCTCGGTCAAAATGTGCTGGATCAGCATTTCCCGCACATCGGCTTCGCCGATCGCCGGATTGATGGTCGCCTTGGCGTGGCCGAGAAAGGTGGCGGCAGCCGCGCTGAAGTCGGCGTTGTCGGCATAGGCGGAGGATATGCGCTCGCGCAGGGCGGACAGGACGCTGGGCAGGTCATTTTGAAACTGCACTATCGCCTTGCGAAAATCAGCAATCTCCGCACGTTCGTAGGCGAAATAGCGGGTGAGCAGCGCCGTCAGGGCATCGGCATCCGCCATCTCGCAGCGGTCGATTTCCACACCGTTCTGGATGAGGACCGCCGTCGTGCGAATTCTCGTAGATGATGTTGGTGGCGGGGTAGCCTCGGGTGGTCTTGGCGGCGATTTCCGCGTCGAGGTCATCGCCCGTATCCTTGGCTTCCCAGTAGCCGAGCGGCACGCGCAGAGCGTGCACCACCGTGCCGTCGGGATAGACCTTGGCACCACGGGCCGTGGCGAATTCGTGCTCCTCCAGCAGGATGAGATCGGCACCGCGTGCCCAGTCGCGCAGCACATCGCGAAAGGCGGCACGGATCACCTGCTCGTTGCGTGAACCCGACATGGTGTGAATGCGGTCGAGATCGCTGGCGAACCGCTCGACAAGTCGACGGCTCACGGTCGCATCATTCGCAATAGTGCGCCTATATCAAGGTTCCCGTATATGACCGGTACTACCAGCTTGATTGGCATAGAATAATTCTCCCGCGACCCAAGCTGCCTGTAAGCCGGACCTAACTCAACCTGTAGAGAGGCAGTTCTACGCAGTCCAATCCTCCTCAGTCAGCCACGCTCAATAACGGCCACGACCAACGGCAGCGCGACGATTAGTAAGCCCTTCTTCCGCGAATTGGTCGCATGCAGGCGAAGGTCCGGATTGAGCCGCTTTTGCTACTGCGCTTAATGATCTGAGTGACCCGATGGTGACCGGGGACTGCATGCAGAAAGGTGACAACGCCCCGAACAGGTAACCGAATACCGCCTAACCTGTTCTAACGGTTCATCAAATCGCTTTGGGAATGGTGGAGCTAGACGGAATCGAACCGACGACCTCTTGCATGC
>CAWJDI010000004.1:0-227827 GCA_963841615.1 uncultured Alphaproteobacteria bacterium
ACCGATCCGCATCCGGCAGTCAGCTTACAAAAGCCGCCCACCTGTTAGGGTTGTGTTGACTATGCCTGTAAGGCGTAACCATGGCCATAACACGCAGCAAGGCTGCAAAATCAATGCTTATTATGGTTAAGAGCGACTGCGGCCTGCCTTACTCGGCAATCGCAGCGTCCAGCAGCGTGTCGAGCGCCTTGCCCATTTGCTCAAGGCTATCGCTCGCTTCGCCCACATCGTAACGCTTCGACAGAGTTTCCGGGGCCAACGCACCAATGCGGGTCCGGCCCTGTTCGTCCCACACCAGAACGCGCACCGGCAGGTCGATCCCCGCTTTCGGATCAGCCTGCATAATCGGTGTGCCGATTTTCGGGTTGCCAAAAATGACGAGCGTAACCGGTGACAGGGTGAGGCCGGCACTTTCCGCATTGGCTTTGTGATCGACCACCGCAAACACCTTCGCTCCCGCCTTTTCGATGGCAGCGACCAGTTGGTCGGCAGTCTTGCTCACATCATGGGCGCTGGTGCGGGTAATCCATGTGCCGGGCTCGCTTGCCAGCGCGGTAAGAACCGGCTGGCTTGCAAGCATGGCAGCAGCGGCGGTAGCAAGACCGAGGCGGCGGGCGGCGTTCATAAGCATATCTCCTTGTGGAAAGCGTAGAACCACGCGCCGCCGAACCGGTTCCCCCCGGCCTAGCTCGATTTTTCGGCGATGCCGGTGTACGCCGCGTCGCCCCACAATTCCTTCACCCGTTTGTCCCGCCCGCAGGCAGCACGATAATAGGTGTAACGCAGGGTGCTCTTCTCGTAATAATCCTGATGATACTCTTCGGAATCCGTGAACGTGCTGGCCGCTTCAATCGGGGTAACGACGGGTTGCCCCAGAGCCTGTTCGGCTTCAGCCTTGGCCTTTTCAGCAGCGGCCCGTTGGGCATCATCCAGCGCATAGACGGCGGTGGTGTATGAAAAGCCCCGGTCGCAGAACTGACCACCGGCATCGGTCGGGTCGACGGAGCGGAAGAAGACGTTCAGCAGCGTGGCGTAGTCAGTCTTGGTATCGTCATAGACGATTTTCACCGCCTCGCGGTGGTTGTATTTGGTGTGGTTTTTATAAGTCGGATTGTCATTCGTGCCGCCGATATAGCCGGATTTCACATCGATCACGCCTTCGACATATTTCTCGAAATCCTTCTCGATGCACCAGAAACAGCCACCTGCGAAAATAGCCTCCTGCTGGGCCGCAGTTGCAGGTAAAGTGCCGACTACAGGCAGTGAAAGGGCGGTTGCGAGAAGGAAACGGCTGAAAGATCGGGTCATGAAGAGGTCTCTTTTGGGCTTGTGAGAGAACGAATGGCGTTCTGCCTAGAGTAAAACGCAATACGCTCAATTCGTGGCAGCGGCGGTCAAGGCTGCGTGAAGCAGCCGTGACAGTGGCCGGTCCTAGCGCTTGAGAAGCTGATAATCGTCGTTGATCACATCCGCGTTCGATGCCAGCAGCACGAGCCCCTCGCGTTCGAACACCTCAAACCACGCATCCCACTCCACCATCTCCCGGCGGTCAGTGGCATCGGCATTGTTTTCGTTGTGATCATGAATGCCCTGTTGCCCGAAGACGAGCGCAAGCGCCTGCGTCGTATCTCCGGTTCCGGTCGGCACTTGCGTGATGGCGGGGCGCGCGGTGCGGGCGGCGGCCCAATCCTTGATTTCCTGATGGTCGGTCATGCGGGCTGTCTCGGACATATGATTCTCCTGAAATGATTTTTTGCCGACGCAATAGTGCCGGTCATGTCGAAACCAAACGCAAACAGGCCGGAGCGGTTGCTCCGGCCTGTTATGCTGTCAGAAAACAGTGGCTTTAGTGGCGCGACCAGCCGTCCGCCAGATAGACGCCGAGCAGGTCGTTGCGAACATGGACGCAGCGCTTCACCTTCACCTTGCGGTGTCCGTAACCCTTGGCTCGATATTCGTAACGGCAGAATTCCGTGCGGTTGGCATAGGGGTCGCTGACATATCGTTCTTGCGTGTGATGGCGTGCGCCGGAATCGTAGTCACCACGGTGGTCCTGCCGGAAATCCTGGCGATACTCGTCACGGTAGCGCGGACGCTCGTAACGGCTTGTCCGCCCAATGGAAAATTCCACGCCGACGCGGCTGCGGTGGTGGGTGGTGCGGTCGTATCCGGTGCCGCCGCCGACCTGCTGCGTACGGTAATTGTCGTAACCGCTATCGTAACGCTGGCCGTGGGAATAATCGCCCGCCTGCGCGGTGCCTGCAGTTAACAGCAGCGCAACTGCACCGGCGGCAATGGAAATGGTTTTGGTCAACATGGGTTTCACCTCATTCATACAAGGCGTTATCGCCCCGGTCCCTGGTAAAAAACTGCCACAAATGAGAGACAAGCCCTATCGATTGCCGGATTCACAATGAACGTGTCGCATTTTAACGAACCTGGAAACATCGCGTCGATCACCAGCTTTGACTGATTCCAAACTGCGCGCTAGACGATAAGCAACCCGTCCGGCACTGGATTCTGGCAGCCCTTTCATGAGCGATATGACCACCGTCGATCCGGTGACGCGCAAGCCGCGCCCGCTGTCTCCCCATCTGATGATCTACAAGCCCATCCCCACGATGGTCATGTCGATATTGCACCGTATGACTGGCGCTGCTCTCTATGTGGGCACCCTGTTCGTCGTGTGGTGGCTGGTTGCCATCGCGTCCGGGGCGGAGGCATTCGCAACGGCTTCGGCCTTCTTCGGCAGCATCGTCGGCATCATCATCCTGTTCGGCTACACCTGGGCGCTGATCCACCACATGCTTGGCGGTTTGAAACACCTGATGCAGGACACCGGCACCGGCCTGCAGCGGGATTTCACAACCGCACTTGCCTACGCCCACATCATCGCCTCCGCGGCTCTCACGGTTCTGCTGTGGGTCGTCGGCGCATTCATCGTCTAGGGGCGGAAAACCATGGCAACCAACACCCCGCATCACGATTATCGCACGCCCCTGTCCCGCGTTCGCGGCCTCGGCTCCGCCAAGGACGGCACGGAGCATTTCTGGCGTCAACGGCTGACGGCAATCGCCAATGTGCCGCTGATGCTGTTTTTCGTCTGGTCGATCATCCACCTGTGGGGTGCCGATTATGGACAGACGGTCGCATATTTCTCGCAGCCACTTGTCGCTATCGTGTTCGCACTGATGATCGCCGTTGCGGCCCTGCACATGAAGCTGGGCATGCAGGTGATCATCGAGGACTACGTTCACGGAGCGGCCGGAAAAGTGCTTCTGATCGCCAACATTTTCTTCAGCATTGCCATTGCGGTCGCCGCATTGTTCGCCGTGCTGAAACTCGGATTTGGAGCCTGACATGGCCGCTACGCAAACCAAGATGAACGGAACGCATGGCCTGAAAGGTGCCTACACCTTTATCGACCATACGGTCGATGTCTGCGTCGTAGGCGCTGGCGGCGCGGGTTTGCGCGCAACGCTCGGCGCAGCGCAGGCGGGTCTTAAAACCGCTTGCATCACGAAAGTTTTCCCGACCCGCTCCCACACGGTTGCCGCTCAGGGCGGTGTCGCCGCCTCGCTCGGCAACATGGGCAAGGATAGCTGGCAGTGGCATATGTATGACACGGTCAAGGGCTCCGACTGGCTCGGCGATCAGGACGCCATCGAATATCTGTGTCGCGAGGCGCCCAAGGCCGTCTATGAACTGGACCATTTCGGCGTGCCGTTTTCCCGCACCGAAGAGGGCAAGATCTACCAGCGCCCGTTCGGCGGCATGACCACCGAATTCGGCGAAGGCCCGCCCGCCCAGCGCACCTGCGCCGCCGCTGACCGCACCGGCCACGCCATGCTGCACACGCTCTACGGCCAGAGCCTGAAATACGACGCCGAATTCTACATCGAATATTTCGCCATCGACCTCATCATGGAGGATGGCGCCTGCCGCGGCGTGGTCTGCATGGATCTGGCCACCGGCGAAGTGCATCGCTTTCGCGCGCATAAAGTCATTCTGGCAACCGGCGGTTATGGCCGCGCCTATTTCTCCTGCACCTCCGCCCACACCTGCACCGGCGACGGCAATGCAATGGTGTTGCGGGCCGGGCTGCCGTTGCAGGACATGGAGTTCATCCAGTTCCACCCGACCGGCATTTACGGCGCGGGCTGTCTCATCACCGAAGGCTCGCGCGGCGAAGGCGGCTATCTCGTCAATTCCGAGGGCGAGCGGTTCATGGAGCGCTATGCGCCATCCGCTAAGGATCTCGCCTCCCGCGATGTGGTTTCCCGGTCCATGACGATGGAAATCCGCGAGGGCCGCGGCGTGGGTGCGAAAAACGACCACATCTACCTCCACCTCGACCATCTCGACCCCGAATTGCTGGCCGAACGCCTGCCGGGCATTTCCGAGTCCGCGAAAATCTTCGCTGGTGTCGATGTGACGAAGGAGCCGATCCCGGTCATCCCGACCGTCCACTACAACATGGGCGGCATTCCCACGAACTATCACGGCGAAGTGCTGACCAAGGTGGACGGCAACCCCGACCACGTGGTGCCGGGCCTGATGGCCGTGGGCGAAGCGGCTTGCGTATCGGTCCACGGGGCCAACCGCCTCGGCTCCAACAGCCTCATCGACTTGGTCGTCTTCGGCCGCGCCGCTGGTTTGCGTTGCGCTGAAACGGTCGTGGCCGGCTCCAGCCACGGCCCGCTCGCGCCGGACGCGGGCGAAAACTCGCTCTCCCGTCTCGACAGGTTTCGTCACGCCTCCGGCGACACATCCACCGCCGAATTGCGCGATGCGATGCAGGAGACCATGCAGTCCAACTGCGCCGTCTTCCGCACTTCCGAAGTTTTGGACGAGGGCCACGAGAAGATCCACAATATCTGGAACGGCTCCGACGACATTTCCGTCACCGACCGGGGCCTGATCTGGAACACCGATCTGGTGGAAACGATGGAATACGACAATCTCATAGCACAGGCCGTGGTGACGGTGGACAGCGCGCAAAACCGTAAGGAAAGCCGCGGCGCCCACGCTCACGAGGACTATCCCGACCGCGACGACAAGAACTGGATGCACCATTCCCTCGCCTTCGCCGACGTGAATGCGAAAACCGTGACGATGGGCGAACGCCCGGTGCACACATACACGCTGTCCAACGAAGTGAGCTACATCAAGCCCAAGGCGCGGGTGTACTAGGAAAAGACCATGGTTGAACTCGCACTCCCCAAGAATTCCCGCATCGAAGACGGCAAGGTCTGGACGCAGGTATCGTCCGACCAAAAAGCCCCGACGCGCGAATTTCGCATCTACCGCTGGTCGCCGGATGACGATGCCAACCCGCATGTGGACACCTACACCGTCAACACAGACGATTGCGGACCGATGGTGTTGGACGCGCTCATCTGGATCAAGTCGAATATCGACCCGACGCTGACCTTCCGACGCTCCTGCCGCGAAGGCATTTGCGGCTCCTGCGCCATGAATATCGACGGCACAAACACGCTGGCCTGCACAAAGGGCATGGCGGAGGTGTCCGGCGCGGTCTCCATCTACCCGCTGCCGCACATGCCGGTGGTGAAGGACCTCGTGCCGGACCTCACCCATTTCTACGCCCAGCACCGCTCTATAGAGCCGTATCTGAAAACGGTGACGCCGAAGCCGGAAAAGGAATGGTTGCAGTCACCTGAAGACCGGGAAAAACTCGACGGTCTCTACGAGTGCATCCTGTGCGCCTGCTGCACCACGTCCTGCCCGTCTTATTGGTGGAACGGCGACCGCTATCTCGGCCCCGCCACGCTGTTGCAAGCCTATCGCTGGCTGATCGATTCGCCGCGACGAGGCCACCGGCGAACGTCTCGACAATCTCGAAGACCCATTCCGCCTCTACCGCTGCCACACGATCATGAACTGCGCGCAGGCTTGCCCAAAGGGTCTGAACCCGGCCAAGGCAATTGCGGAGATCAAGAAGATGATGGTGGAGCGGCGGGTCTAGCGCGGAGCGGCACGGGCCTGTGATCGCCTACGTCACAGTCGGTGCCGATGACATCGCGCGCGCAAGACAGTTTTACTGCGCGTTTCTGCCAGCCCTTGGTTACGGGCTGGCGGAGGGTCCTGAGGGGCTAAGTTATGTGCTGCCTGCACGACCAGGGCAGCCTGTCGCTGCGCCGGATTTTTACGTCAAACCTCCTTTCGATGGGCATCCGGCGTCGGCCGGGAACGGTGCCATGATCGCCTTCGAGGCTCGCAGTCAAAAGCAGGTACGCGACCTCCATGCCGCCGCACTGGCCGCGGGTGGTGTCAACGAGGGCGGGCCCGGGTTCCGTGGCTCGTATGGACCTCACTTTTACGTCGGCTATTGTCGCAACCCTCAGGGCAACAAGATCGCGCTGTTTTCCAGCGATCCGAACGAACCCCGACGAGAGGAATGACGTGGCTTTCGCGAGCAATGAGATGACGCGGTCTGGATGTTGGCAAACGGATGTTGCGAAAGAAAACGGGCACCGCGAAGGGTGCCCGTTTGGTGTCGCGGTGCGACCGGTATTCCGGCCGCAAGCAGCTATCAGAACCGGTAGTTCAAGCCAACCATGACGGAATGATAGTCGAACCGGTCATCGGCAAGCGCGAAATCGGTACCGTTCGGGTTGGTGGCATTAAAGGTTGCCCCCGCAGGCCCGCCGGCAGCGCGAACGGTCGTGTCGTCATCGCCGAAATCGGTATAGAGATATTCGACTGACAGGGAAATGTTGTCGGTGAAGCGGTACTCCATACCGGCACCGACCTGATAGCCGAAATTGTCGTCATCATCGTTAAGGACGAACGTGTTGACGCCGTTGGTTGTCGTGAACGAGTGGTCGATGTCCCCGAAGACGACGCCACCTGTTCCATAGGCCATCAGGCTGTCGGAGAAAGCGTAACCAAGCTTGACCCGCCCGGCCGCCGTAAAGTCCAGTTCGCGCTGGATGCTATAGGATGCGGCGACGGAAAACGCTGTCGACGTGCGCTCGATGTCCATGAACTGCAGGTCGACAAGGCCACCGAACACGAACATGTCGTACTGGTAGTCGTAACCAACACGAACCGAACCGGCAAACGAGGCGTCATCGTCACCGTCGCACGCCACTGCCGGAGCAATGCTGGTCGGCGTTCCCGAACAGAACCCCGGAGCGAAGGCATTGGCACCGGTACCCGTCGGCACGATATCACCGGGCTCACCGAAAATACCGTTCAGGTTGGTGTCGAACAGGATCTGGCCACTGTTGTCGTCGCCTTCGAAGACTCCCCCGATATAGCCACCAACATAGCCACCGGTCCAGGTCCGCTCGATGACGGGAGCGAGAATCGGATCGGCAGTTACGAGATCGGCAGCGTGGGACGTGCCGACAAGGGTGATGGAACCAAGGAGAACCGCGGAAGCGGCAGTGGAGATATGTGCTTTCCTCATGGGAGAAGCCTTTCCTGACAGGGTGTGAAGTTGGTGATGAGGCACACATCACAGTGTTCGTAGAAGCGAACACGAAGCTATTACAATGTGTCCCGACGGCAAGTGAATTATGCAGCTGCCCTGCTGGAAATCCGAACTGCTGTGTTGAAAAGAACACATGTTCTCAGTAGGATAGAGTTGCACTGGATTGATGAATATCGAAGGGATGCACGTGCCTCACCCCCCACCCCGCCGCTTCATCCGCCGCTCCAGCGCCCGCAAACCCAGCGACAGAGAAATCGTCAGTAGCAGATACACGAACGCGACCACGTTATAGGTCTCGAAATACCGGAAGGAGCCCGCCGCATAGACCTTGCCCATCTGGGTAATATCGGCGACCCCCAGCACGGACACCAGCGAGGAATCCTTCGTCATCGCCACGAAATCGTTGCCCAACGGCGGGGCGATGGTGCGCAGCGCCTGGGGCATGGTGATGTGGCGGAAGCGGTGCCACGGGCGCAGGCCGAGCGCCTTGGCGGCTTCCAGCTGGCCCTTGTCGACACTCTGGATGCCCGCGCGAAATACCTCGGCAATGAACGGCGAATAGGCCAGCATCAAAGCGATCGACGCCCGCCATGCGAGCGGGAAATCGCGGGTTCGCATCGGCTGGTCCATCGCCCAACCGAATGCGAAATTGACGCCTGTCACCAGCGCCGGTGCGCCGACAAAGGCGATGTAGAGCAGCAGCACCAGCGTCGGTATGCCCCGCATGACCTCGACATAGAACCGCGCAACCTGCCTTGCGGCCAACGACCCGGACAAGGCCATGACGGCGAGCAGCAACCCCAAAAGGCTCGCCAGCGCGAAGCCGAAAACTGTTACCGTGACAGTGATCCACACACCTGCCGAAACAGTTGCGAATATCTGCCGGTACTGGCCGGATAGCAGGATGGCCATAGCCGCCATCGCGCCCAGCACGCCGATAGCCGCCAGCCAGTAGGGAAAATCCGGGCGGGCGGTGGTCGCCCGCCTCGGCGTCATGTTCGCGTCAACCGGAGTGACTTATTCGCCGAATGTGTAGTCGAGAAACCATTTCTTGTTCAGCGCATTGATGGTCCCGTCTTCCGTCATGGACGCGATGGCTGCGTTGACCGGCCCGACCAGATCGGAGCCCTTCGGGAAGATGAAGCCAAAGTCCTCGGACCCGAGCGCCTCGCCCACCAGTTTCAGCTTGCCATCGGATGCGGCCACATAACCGTTGCCCGCCGTGCCATCGGTCAGCACCATGTCCACATCGCCGGTCTGCAAAGCCTGAACCTGCGCGCCAAAAGTTTCGAACAATTTGATGCGCGGGTTCTGCTCATCTCCGTCCAGCACGGTATAGACGCCCACGTAGAACGGTGTCGTGCCCGCCTGTGCGGCCATCAGCGTGTCGTCGGTTGCAGCGAAGGTGGCAGCGTCGGTGAACCGTTCCTCGTCACCGCGCACAAGCATGAACATTTCTGACCGCATATAGGGGTCGGAGAAATCGACCTTTTCGGCGCGGTCGTCCTTGATGGTGATGCCGGTCATGCCGATGTCGTATTCACCCTGATTGACGGCAGGAATCATCGCGTCCCACGAAATGTTGGAATATTCGATTTTGATATTCAGCCGCTTGGCGATTTCAACCATCGCATCGTATTCCCAGCCGATGGCCTCGGAGGTTTTCGGGTCCATGAACTGCAGCGGCGGATAGGCGTTTTCCGTCACGACCGAGACTGTGCGGCCTTCCAGATCGGGCAGGTCGGCGGCATTGGCGGACAATGTGAAAGCGGCCAGTGAGGCGGCGGCAAGGGCTGTGAAAAGGCGCATGGAATGGTCCCCGGTGCATGGCTGAACGCCAAGTCTGCCAAAGGGAGACGCTGCGGTCCAGCGCCGACAATAGTCTAAGCTGAAAGTCCTGAGATAGACCGCGCGAAATCCCGTGCTTCGAACGGTTCCATATCGTCCACCTGTTCGCCCACACCGATGAAATAGACCGGTAGAGCCGTATTTCGCAGCGATCGCCACGAGAATGCCGCCCCGCGCGGTGCCGTCCAGCTTGGTCATCACCAGCCCGTTGACGCCCGCTACGTCCTTGAAGATTTCCACCTGATTGAGCGCGTTCTGTCCGGTGGTGGCGTCCAGCGTCAGCAGCACGGTATGGGGCGCGGACGGGTCCAGCTTCTTGAACACGCGGATGATCTTTTCCAGTTCCGCCATCAGTTCCGTCTTGTTCTGAAGCCGCCCCGCCGTGTCCATCAGCACAACATCGCGCCCCTCATCGCGGGCCTGAACATAGGCGTCGTAGGCCAGCCCCGCCGCATCCGCTCCGTCCGGTCGGTAGATGACGGGCGACAACGTGCGTTCCCCCCATATCTTCAGCTGCTCGACGGCTGCTGCGCGAAACGTGTCACCGGCGACCAGCAGGGTGGAAAAGCCGGCGTCATAGAGTTTTTGCCCCAGCTTGCCGATCGTCGTCGTCTTGCCGGATCCGTTGACGCCGACGACGAGAATGACGTGGGGCTGGTGGTCGAGATCGAGCTCCAGCGGTCCGGCCACGGGCGTCAGCACACGCTCTACCTCTTCCGCCATGAGCGCGCGCACATCCTCGTCTGTCACGTCCCGCCCCATGCGCTGATCGGCCAGCTTGTCGGTGATCGCTGTTGCCGTTGCGACACCCAGGTCGGCGCGGATGAGAATGTCTTCCAGCTCTTCCAGGGTGCCTTCGTCAAGCTTGCGCTTGGTGAAGACGCCGGAAATGCTGGTTGTCAGCTGGCTGGAGGTGCGGGAAAGACCGGACCCCATACGCTTGAACCACGACACCGCAGGCGGTGCGGAGAGGGCAGTGTCCGCGAGCGGTTCAACCGTGCGTAGAACGACACGGTCCGCTTCACCCGGTGTCCCATCGAATCGCTCAACGACGGGCTTTTTTTTTCCGTCAGCGGAGGGTGGAAAGTCGTGCTCATGCTCGGGGTCTGCTGCCGGTGGTGGCGGCTCCGGCGTGTCGGAAAGCGGCACGGCACCGTCACCCGCCTGTCCCGAGTGGGTTTCCCCCGGCGCTTCGAACACACCGTCCGGTCGTTCGCCAGTATCCGGTTCCCTGGCGACAGGCTCAGGATGGCGTGCAGCCTTGGCGTCCGGGTCGGGATAGGGTTCGTTCCCGTGGCCGTAAGCGGGGATTGTAGCATGGTCGGCAACGGGTGTGCCCGGAGCGGGGGACGCCTCCGGGCTATCGGACTTTTTTGGCGGTACGCCTTGCGCTTCCCCGGAGGCCGGAGGCGGCGGCACATCCTTGATAGGCTCGATACCGCCGCCCTCGTTGGCCATATCGGCCCCGGCCTCGGAATCGGCCACCACGTTGGCAGCGGCTTCCGCATGGGCGACCGGGTCCGGCTGGGCGCCGGTCCCCAGCGCCGTGTCGGAAGTTTCGTCAGGCACTTCTTCCAGATCGCGATCCTTCTTACCAAAGCGGAACATCCGCTTGAAGAAGCCGTCCTGTTTGTCTGCCATTGTGTCGGTCCTTCAGATGGTCTGGTGGGCGGGCACGGCGAGGAGCCGCGTATCGTCATGACCGGTGATGGTCACCTGCTCGAATGTGTTGGCCCGTGCTTCCGTTCCCGAAACGGCAACCGGCGTGAACTGTTTGGTGCGTCCGCGTCCCTCCGGTTCCATCAATACGGTATGGGTTTCGCCCACCCGTGCATCGAGAAACCGCGACAGGGCGACCTGCCCCTTGGCACGCAACAAGGCCGCCCGTTCCTTCACGATTGAACGCTCCAACTGAGGCATCCGAGCGGCGGGCGTGCCTTTGCGCGGGCTGAACGGGAAGACATGCAGTTGCGTCAGGTCCGCCTCGTCCACGATGGCGAGCGAGTTGGCGAACATGGCGTCAGTTTCGGTCGGAAAGCCTGCGATAATGTCGGCCCCAAAGACCGCATCAGGCCGAACGGTCCGCACGGCGTCGACGAAAGCCAGTGTATCGGCACGGGAATGGCGGCGCTTCATGCGTTTCAAAATCATGTCATCACCGGATTGAAGCGAAAGGTGGAAGTGCGGCATGAGACGCTCGTCCCCGCCGATCACATCCATCAGCGCCGCGTCTACCTCGATTGAATCGATGGACGACAGGCGCAGGCGGGCCAAAGCGGGCACCTGTTTCAGGATCGACTGGACAAGGCGGCCCAACGAAGGTTGGGCGGGCAGGTCGCCGCCCCAGCTCGTCAGATCCACACCCGTCAGCACGATTTCCTTGTAGCCGCCTTCGTCCACCAGCCGTCGCACCTGGGCGACCACCTCGCCTGCGGGTACGGAGCGGGAATTTCCGCGGCCATAAGGGATGATGCAGAAGGTGCAGCGGTGGTCGCAGCCGTTCTGGACCTGCACGAAAGCGCGGGTCCGCCCCTCGATGGCGTCGACCATGTGGGAGGCGGCCTCGCGGACATCCATAATATCGTTGACGCGCACTTTTTCGAACAGGTTGACGCCGAAATCCGGCAGGGCACGGTAATTGTGCGCCTCCAGCTTTTCAGCATTGCCAAGCACCAGATCGACCTCTTCCATGGCGGCAAAAGTTTCCGGCTCCGTCTGCGCAGCACAACCGGAGACGACGATGCGCGCGTCCGGCCTGTCCCTCCGCGCGCGGCGGATGGCCTGTTTCGCCTGCCGCACGGCTTCCGCCGTCACCGCGCATGTGTTGACGATGATCGCCCCGCCATCGAGCGCGTCCAGCCCAGCTTCGCGGGCAGCGCGGGTCATCTGCTCGCTCTCGTATGTATTGAGGCGACACCCGAAGGTAAGGGTCTGCAAGCCTGTCACGCGTCCACCGTCACGGCACCGGTAGCAGGGTCGAAATTGCCGGTGAATTCATGCTCCGCCGCACCTGTCATGGTCACGCCGCTGTCGGCCCAATCGATATCGAGCGTGCCGCCGGGCAGGCGCACGGCAACAGTGCGTCCGGTAAATCCCCGCCGTGCTGCGCTCACGGCGGCTGCACAAGCAGCGGACCCGCATGCCTGTGTCAGCCCGACGCCCCGCTCCCACGTGCGCAAATCCAGCGCTGTCTTCGACGTGACCCGCGCCACGGAGACGTTCACGCCTTCGGGAAAGTATGGATGGTGCTCGATCATCGAACCGAACCGGTCCAGTTCATAGCTTTCCACCGGCTTGTCCGCCCAGAACACCACGTGAGGGTTGCCCATATTGACGACCGAAGGGGTGTGCAGCACCGGCGCACCACGCGGCCCGACTTCCAGTTCGATGCCGGACGTGTCGGCGAACACTTCCGACATGGGAATCGCATCCCACTCGAAGCGCGGCTGGCCCATGCCGACTGAAATGCGCGCACCATCTATTGCTGCGGGCAGCAGACCCGCCTGCGTCTGAAACGTGAAAGCCCGTTGATCGCCTGCCATGAACAGCGTCACGCACCGCATTCCGTTGCCGCAGGCACCGGCGCTAGAACCGTCGTTGTTCATAATACACACCAGCGCATCGGTACCATCAGTTGCCGGATCGTGGATCGCCATCAGCTGATCGAACGGCACTGCCCCGTTCAGCACCACCGCCGCCTGCGCCGTGACCGTGTCCGCACGCCCGCGCATATCGGCCACCACGATCTGATTGCCGATGCCATTCATCTTGGCAAAAGGGGCGGGCATCTTGGCAAAAGGGGCGGGCATCTTGGCAAAAGGGGCGGGCATTTTCGCAAAGGGCGCGGGTTCACTCATGTGCCGCTATATGGCGAAGGCGGGCGGCTTATGCAAAGGCTACGCGCATGACGTTTCAAGCCGACATTCTAACACTCTACCCCGCTATGTTCCCCGGCCCCCTTTCCCATGCGCTGGCAGGCCGTGCGCTGGATCGGGGGGATTGGTCGCTCACCACCCACGACATTCGCGCCCACGCCACTGACAAGCATTCCAGCGTGGACGATACACCGGCGGGCGGCGGGGCCGGCATGGTGCTGCGGGCTGACGTTTTGGGCCGCGCCATCGACGCCGTCGCAACGCCGGGGCCAAGGCTTATGATGAGCCCCCGAGGCAAACCGCTGACGCAGGCACGCGTCCGCGATCTGGCCACCGGGCCAGGTGTCACGCTGGTTTGCGGACGCTTCGAGGGGATCGACCAGCGTGTTATCGACGCCCGTGAACTGGAAGAGGTGTCTGTTGGCGACTACATTCTGGCAGGTGGCGAGATGGCCGCTTTCGTGCTGCTCGACGCCATCATCCGCCTTCTCCCCGGCGTCATGGGCAACCGGGCATCCGGCGAACATGAAAGTTTTGAAACTGGCGCAGGCGGGCATCCTCTGCTGGAACATCCCCATTACACACGCCCGGCGGTCTGGGAAGGTCACGAAATCCCGCCCGTCCTGACCTCCGGAAACCATGCCGCCATCGACGCGTGGCGGCTGCAACAGGCCGAGATACTCACACGGCAGCGACGACCCGACCTTTTGGGAGAAGACGTAGGGCGGCGAACCTCAGTGCCGCTGGACATAACAGCTACAAAGCCCTAGACCGCGCCCATTCGGACAAACCCGAACAGACGAGTGAACCCGCCCCGGGCCATGAGACCTAAAAGGCTTCATGCCCACCGGAAGCCTGTAAGGCGTAACGGTCGTGGCGCTCTGACTTGCACAATCAAGAAAACGGTCACGCAAACGTGGCCCGCAAACAAGGTTTGAACCCATGAACGTCATTGCCGAGATCGAGGCCGAACAGGTCGCTGCGATCGAAGAAAAACGCAAACTGCCCGAGTTTTCCCCCGGCGACACCGTCCGCGTGATGGTCCGCGTGACCGAGGGCACCCGTACCCGTATTCAGGCTTATGAAGGCGTCTGCATTGCCCGTCAGGGCTCCGGCCTGAACCAGTCCTTTACCGTGCGCAAAATTTCCTACGGCGAAGGCGTGGAACGTGTGTTCCCGGCCTATTCTCCGCTGGTGGAAGGCGTCGAGATCGTCCGTCGTGGCCGCGTGCGCCGCGCCAAACTCTACTACCTGCGCGAGCGTCGCGGTAAATCCGCCCGTATCGTGGAAAACACCAACACCCGGTCCCGCAAGCTGAACGACGCTGAACGCGCAGCCTTCATGGCCGAAAAAGGCCGCCTGGAAGCCGAGAAGGTCGCAGCCGCGCAGGCGCTGGCAACCGAAAAGGCCGCCGAGGATCGCCGCTGCCGCCGCTGCCGAGGCCGGTTCCGATAGCTAAGACTTTCCGGCTTAACCCGACACGCCGTCATCCTCGGGCTCTGTCCCGAGGATCCGGTACGCCAGCAACGGTCACTCCACGCACCAGATCCTCGGCTCGGGGCCGAGGATGACGACCTGCAGAAGTCTGCAGCGCAGCCCTTACGGCGAAGGTCGCAAACTCTGCACGAACCGCTCGACCGTCGGCAGGATGTTCTCCACGATCACCCCGATCCCCTCGGCGGTCGGATGAATGCGGTCGGCCTGATTGAGGCTTGCCACCGACGCCACCCCGTCGAGAAAGAACGGGTAGAACATGATGTTGTGCGTGTCCGACAGGTCACGAAAGGCGGCACGGAAGGCGGTCACGTAATCCGCGCCCATGTTCGGCGCGGCTTCCATACCGGTCAGCAGCACCGCGATATCCCGCTCCTTCAGCCCCACGATCATCGCGTCCAGATTGGCCTTCATCGAAGCGACCGGCAGCCCGCGCAGCCCGTCGTTGGCACCCAGTTCCAGTATGACCCCGTCTGTTCCCTCGGGCACTGACCAGTCCAGCCGCGCCAGCCCGCCGGATGTCGTGTCGCCGGAAACACCGGCCCCGACGATCTTGACCGCGATACCCCGCGCGTCCAGCGCCACCTGCAGCTGTTCGGGAAAACTCTCGCCTGCTTCCAGCCCGTATCCGGCGGACAGGGAGTCTCCCAGCACCACGATTGTGGCCGGAACGCCGGTCTGTTCGGCCTGCGCTGGCGCCGGCACCAACAGAGCCACCAGCACGAATGCCGCAGCACATTTCAAAAGGTTCACTTTGATTTTCCTTCCGCGCAACCCATATCGGACCGACTGTGCGGCAGATGTGGGCGAAATGACGACGATGCAAAAGACTGTAGAGGCGCAGCCTGTCATATCACTCGACGATATTCACCTCACCCTCGGCAATGGTGCCAGCCGTGTCCACGTTTTGCGCGGCATGTCGCTGGATGTGCCCGCCGGTCGCTCGGTCGGCGTGGTCGGCCCGTCCGGCTCGGGCAAGTCAACGTTGCTGATGGTCATGGCCGGTCTGGAGCGTGTGGATTCCGGCTCCGTCGTTTTGGCAGGCGAAGATTTTTCACGGCTCGATGAAGACGAGCTCGCCGCGTTTCGGGGCCGCAATATCGGTATTGTGTTCCAGTCGTTCCACCTCATCCCCAATATGACAGCGCTCGAAAACGTCGCCGTGCCGTTGGAACTGGCGGGCACGGCGGATGCATTCGACAAGGCCGCCAGCGAATTGCGCGCAGTGGGTCTCGGCGAACGGCTGAACCATTATCCGTGCGCAAATGTCCGGTGGCGAACAGCAGCGCGTGGCCATCGCCCGTGCACTCGCGCCCGACCCCCGCATTCTGGTGGCGGACGAGCCGACAGGCAACCTCGACGAGGATACCGGCGCGCAGATCGCAAAGCTGCTTTTCGACAAGCAGCGCGAACGCGGCACCACACTGGTGCTGGTCACCCACGACCCGTCGCTCGCCGCAAAGTGCGACGTACAGGTGCGGGTGCGGGCCGGTGAGATCGAAAGCGTGGACGCGCCCGAACTGGCAGTGGCATGAGCGATACGCGGTCTGCCGCCACTGTCGGTCTTGCTTTCAAATTCGCGTTGCGTGAACTGCGCGGCGGCCTGTCCGGCTTCTATATCTTCCTCGCCTGCATCGCGCTGGGCGTCGCCGCCATTTCCGGTGTCAATGCGGTTGCCTTGTCGATTACCTCCGGTATCGAACAGGAAGGCCGTGTTCTGCTCGGCGGCGATGCGGCTTTCGAGACCGAACAGCGCCGCTTGTCCGACACCGAACGGGCGTTCGTGTCCAATCTCGGTACCACTGCCGATACGGTTGCCATGCGCGCGATGGGCCGACTGCCGGATGGCTCCGACCAGAGCCTGATCGAACTGAAGGCCGTCGATGCCGCTTGGCCGTTGACGGGTGAGGTTGTCACCCAACCGGCCAATGCTATCGACGCCATGAAAGCGGGCGACGGGGTACTGGTGGACGAGATCCTGCTGGCCCGGCTGGAAATCGCGGTGGGCGACACGATCGCCATCGGTTCCGCGCAGGTGCCGGTACTGGGTACGATCATCAGCGAACCGGACCGTGTCGGCGACGGTTTCCTCGTCGGTCCCCGCGTGATCGCCAGCCTCGACACGCTGGAACGAACCGCACTCGTGCAGCCCGGCTCGCTTGTCGAATGGACCACGCGGGTTGTTCTCGACGATCCGTCCGACGCCAACCTGACCGCCCAACTGGCGACCGCGAAGGCAGCAGTTTCCCGAGGCCGGATGGCGGGTGCGCTCCCGCACAAACGCGGCCCCGTCACTGACCCGCAATGTCGAACGTTTTTCGCAATTCCTGACGCTGGTCGGTCTGACGGCGCTCATCGTCGGCGGCGTCGGTGTGGCAAACGCGGTGCGTGCCTATCTCGACGGCAAACGCGGCGTCATTGCCTCGTTCAAGTCGCTGGGTGCACCGGCCACCTTCGTGTTCTGGGTTTATCTGCTGCAAATCATGCTGCTGGCCATCGCCGGTATCGTGATTGGCCTCGTCATCGGCGGCACGCTGCCCTTCATCGCCCGCTGGGCATTGGACGGTATCCTGCCGGTCGGCAATGCCAGCGCCTTCCACCCCGCCGTGCTGCTGTCCGCCGTCGCCTACGGACTGTTGACCGCGCTGGTATTTGCCCTCTGGCCGCTCGGTCAGGCGCGCGATATTCCCGCTACGGCGCTATTCCGCAATGCCTCGCGCGAAGACGGTGGCTGGCCACGGGCGTGGATTGTTATCGCGACTGCCATCACCGTCGCCGCTCTGGTGACACTGGCCGTTCTGCAGGCCGCCGACCAGCGCATCGCGCTCACCTTCATTGGTGGCATCGCCGTTTCTTTCCTGCTGTTGCGTGCCGTGGCGTTTGGCATTCAACAGATTGCCCGCGCGGCACCGAAGGTGTCGTCCACGCCGCTGCGCCTTGCCATCGGCAACATCCACCGCCCCGGCGCACTGACGCCGAGTGTGGTTCTGTCGCTGGGCCTTGGGTTGGCCCTGCTGGTGGCGCTCGGCACGATCGACAGCAATTTGCGCAGCCAGATTTCGTCCAACATTCCCGAACAGGCGCCGGACTTCTTCTTCGTCGACATTCAGGCCGCCGAGTTCGACGCCTTCAAGGCCGAAGTCGCCACCGCCGCGCCCGGCGGCACGCTACAGACGACACCGATGCTCCGGGGGCGTATTGTGTCGATCAACGATGTGCCCGCGTCTGAAATCAAGCCCAAGGAAGGCGGCGAATGGGTGCTGCGCGGTGACCGCGGCATTACCTACGCCGAAACGCTTCCTCCCAACTCCACCCTGCAGGACGGGGAATGGTGGGCAGCTAATTACACGGGCACAAACCTCGTCTCCTTCGCTGCCGAAGAGGCTTACGAGGTCGGCGTTGCAGTGGGCGACCGTTTGACCGTCAACGTGTTGGGCCGCAATATCGAGGCCACCGTCGCCAACACCCGCAACGTGGAATGGCAGTCCATGTCGATGAACTTCGTCATGGTCTTTTCCCCCAACACATTCGCCGGTGCCCCCCACGCCCATCTCGCCACCTTGAGCGTGGGTGACGGGTCAGACCTCGAAGGCGAGGAAACCGCCGAACAGACCGCGCGGGACGGGGCAATTCTGCGCGCGATCACAAATGCCTTCCCCACTGTCACCACCGTGCGGGTGCGCGATGCGCTCACCACCGTCAACGGCCTCATCGAACAGCTGGCGACCGCAATCCGCGCCGCAGCGCTGCTGGCGCTGGTTGCCTCCATCCTCGTGCTCGGCGGCGCACTGGCGGCGGGCAACCGCGCGCGCATTCACGATTCCGTCGTGCTGAAAACACTGGGCGCAACGCGGCGCACGCTGATCGGCGCCTATGTGCTGGAATACGCCATGCTCGGACTGGCAACGGCTCTGTTTGCGCTGGCAGCCGGCACACTGGCGGCATGGTTCGTCATTGCCGTCATCATGGGCTTCACCTTCACGTTCCAGCCACTGTTGGCCCTGGCGACCATTGTTGCGGCCCTCGTGCTGACCGTCGGCTTCGGCCTTGTCGGCACATGGCGGGTGCTGGGGCAGAAGGCGGCACCGATGCTGCGGGAGGCCTGAACCCCAGTACATTTGGGGTGGATGGAAAGAAATCCGTCCCCGTGCGTTTACCGGCGAAACAAACGTATTCTTAGCAGGATAACACCATGAAACGCAGTCTTATCATCCCCCTCGCCCTCGCAGCCCCGCTCATTCTCGCTGGTTGCGATGATGGGGCCGAACGCATCACCGTTCTGGAACAGGAACTGCAGGCTGAGCGCACCGGCATAGAAACCGCGCGCACAGAACTGGAAGTCGCCCGCGCCCGCGTCGTTGAACTGGAATCAGCTGGTGCCGATACGGCCACGTTCCAAACTGAACGCGATGCCGCCCGGACTGAACTGGAAGAAATGCGCGCCCGCGTCACCGAGATGGAAGATGCCCGTTTGGCGGATGGTGACGTGGCGACCCAGATGGAAGCCACACGTGCCGAACTCGATGCAGCCAACGCACGCATCGTCGAACTGGAAACCGTCAGCGCACAGCCAACCGACCTTCAGGCATCATTCGGTGACCCGATGAAGTCCGTCGTCGTCCGGTTGCAGAATTACCAGCGTGGCCTGCGCCAGTTGGAAGGCACGATCAGCGACAATGAAGCCGCCGTCCAGCAGGTCGAAGCCCTACAGGCCGACCTGATCGAAATCGGTCGTGACCTCTCCGTCGCCGCCGATGGTGCGGGTATCGCGCTGGAATAAGCGAGCCGCGTTCATAAGAACTGAATTCCAAGGCCTCCTGCTTATGCAGGGGGCCTTTTGTTAAGATACTGCCGCAAACGAACATCATGCGTTTTAGGTGTCGGTGGGTTGTTTTAATCCGACCGGTTCTGCCGGTTCGCAATCAGGTCGTCCACCACCGCCGGGTCGGCCAATGTGGACGTATCCCCCAGTGATCCGAAATCGTCCTCTGCAATCTTTCGCAAAATCCGCCGCATGATCTTGCCGGAACGGGTTTTGGGCAGGCCGGGCGCGAACTGGATGGCGTCGGGGGAAGCGATTGGGCCGATGTCCTTGCGCACATGATTGCGCAATTCGACCTTCAACTCGTCGGACGGTTCCGCGTCCGCCATCAGCGTCACGTAGCAATAGATACCCTGACCCTTAATGTCGTGCGGGAAGCCGACGACCGCGCTTTCCGACACCGCCGGATGTGCGACCAGCGAGGATTCCACCTCCGCCGTGCCCATGCGGTGGCCGGAGACGTTGATGACGTCATCCACGCGGCCCGTGATCCAGTAATATCCGTCCTCGTCCCGCCGGCACCCGTCGCCGGTAAAATATTTGCCTTTGTATGTGGCGAAATAGGTCTGCACGAACCGCTCATGGTCGCCATAGACCGAGCGCATTTGACCCGGCCAAGAGGCGGTGATGCACAGGTTGCCGGATGTCGCGCCTTCCAGCACCATACCTTCGTTGTCGACCAGCTGCGGCTGAACGCCGAAGAACGGCACGGTCGCCGAACCGGGTTTCGTGGCGATTGCACCGGGCAAGGGCGTGATCATGTGTCCGCCGGTTTCCGTCTGCCACCACGTATCGACGATAGCGCAGCGTTCGTCGCCCACGACACGGTGATACCAGTCCCACGCTTCCGGGTTGATCGGCTCACCCACCGTGCCGAGGATACGCAATGACGAACGATCCGTCTCCTTCACCGGAGCGTCACCGCCCTGCATGAGCGCGCGGATGGCCGTCGGGGCGGTGTAGAAGATGTTGACCTTGTGCTTGTCGACCACCTGCCAGAAGCGGGAATTGTCAGGATAATTCGGCACGCCTTCGAACATTAGCGTCGTCGCCCCGTTGGCGAGAGGGCCGTAAACGATATAACTGTGGCCGGTTACCCAGCCCACATCGGCAGTGCACCAGTAGATATCGCCCTCATGGTAGTCGAAGACCAGTTCGTGGGTCATCGCGGCCCAGACGAGATAGCCGCCTGTCGTGTGCAGCACGCCTTTTGGCTGGCCGGTGGAGCCGGACGTATAGAGGATGAACAGCGGATCTTCGGCGTTCATCTCCTCCGGCGGGCAGTCGTCGGAGGCGGCCTCGACCGCCTCGTGATACCAGACATCCCGTCCCGGGTGCCATTCGATCGCCCCGCCGGTGCGCTTGACGGTCAGAACATGGCTCACATGGGCATTCTGCGTCGCGGCGATTTCGATGGCCGCATCCGTGTTGGCCTTCAACGGAATGGGCTTGCCGCCGCGCAAACCTTCGTCCGCTGTGATGATGAATGTGCTTTCGCAATCCACGATCCGCTGCGCCAGCGCGTCGGGTGAAAAGCCGCCGAAGACGATGGAATGGACCGCCCCGATCCGCGCGCAGGCCAGCATGGCGTAGGACGCTTCGGGGATCATCGGCATGTAGATCGTGACGCGGTCACCCTTTTTCACACCGTTGGCTTTCATCGCATTGGCGAGACGGCAGACATGGCCGTGAAGCTGGCGATAGGTGATGTGTGCGTCATCGGCAGGGTCGTCGCCCTCCCAGATGATCGCCGTCTGGTCGCCGCGTTTTTCCAAATGCCGGTCGATACAGTTGGCGGAGACGTTGAGCGTGCCGTCCTCGAACCATTTGATCGACACATCGGGATATTCGTAGGTCCAGTTACCGGCCTTCGTCGGCGCCTGCATCCAATCCAGCCGGTCCTTGTGTTTGAGCCAGAACGTGTCCGGGTCGGAGACCGACTGCGCGTACATGCTTTCATACAGCGCGGCGTCCACATGGGCGTGGGCCGCAGCCTCTTTGCTGACAGGGTAGGTCGTGTCGGTCATGGAAATCTCCCGGTATCGATGCGCGGCCTTGCCCCGCCGTGTTCCTCCCGCCGGTTGCCGCAGGCGTGTGACTAACAACGGTATCATGCGACGTCCATTAGACTTCCGTGAGGCGGGTCACGGCATTGCCCAAGTGCGGGCAAAGACTCGCCACATTATCTCTTATGACGGTTCTCACAGAACTGTGAGCGCATATGCGACCACCCACGTTGTGCCGTTGCCTGGCATGTGGGGTCCGCGCTGTTCCGACAATCAGCACGACAAGGACTTCGACATGATGGTTTCCAAGCGCGCACATGCGGCTTCGATCGCTCTTGCCTGCATCTGGCTTGCGGGCTGCACTCAGACCGCCACGACCGGCAGCACGGCTGTCAGTACTTATAGCGGTAATCTCGGCGCTGCATCCGTTAGCGAAGCGGACCGCGAAGCCCGCAAGGCCAAGCGGGAAGCCGCCCGCGCCCGCGCCGCAAAAGCGAAGGAAGAGCGCCGCGCCGCGTTTGATAAAGCGCGCGAGGAACGCCGCGCCGAACGTGCTGCAAAGCGTGAGGACGCCACCGGCAAGCCGGCTTCTAACACGGCTGAAAAGGCTGAAACAAAGAAGAAGGCGAAAGCTGAGAAAAAAGCGCCCAGAATCGTCGCCTCTGCGCGCAAGAAGACAACGATCAAGAAGTCGGTCAAAAAATCCAATGTCCAAAAGATCGCGCCCGTAAAAGCATCTTACGCCGCTGCCGCCGGTGCACGGGTTGCCACTGCGGGCAAGCCTTGGGACTGCGTTCCCGGTCGCCTCAAGGCCGTTCTGGGGCAGGTGGCGCGCAAATACGGGCGCGTGACCATCAATTCCACCAACCGCTCGAAAGTTCTCAACCGCAAGGTTGGCGGCAAGCGCGGCTCCTATCACCTGAAATGCGCCGCCGTCGATTTCCGCGTCAACGGCAGCACGAAGGGTCTGATCCGCTTCCTCGCCAATCACGATCTGGTTGGAGGCTACAAGCGCTATGGATCCGGTTTTTACCACATCGACACCGGCCCGAAGCGCACCTGGTAGCTTGTCCGTGGCTGGATGATGCTGCAACGTCGTTACCGTTAACCACCTTCCCTTACGCAAAATCGACGCTTCGCCTTCACACTTCGGCAATTCTGTTTGCCGGAGCCTTGCCCGATGCCCTCCCCACCATCCCTGTCACGTATCGCGCTGTTTTTGGCCTGCGCCCTCGCTCTGTCCGCCTGCGCCAGCGTGCCGGGGCTTTACCGGATCGGCGGCAAGGGCACGGTGACTTATACGAAGGCATCATGGTGCGTGCCGTGGAGCCTGAAACGGGTGCTGCGCCGCGTGGCCCGTAAATATGGCGACGTGACTGTATTCTCCACATGGCGGTCGCCCTGGCATAACTACAAGGTCGGCGGGGCTGCCAAATCCTATCATAAGACCTGCCGCGCGGTGGACTTCAAGGTCGATGGCGACATGGCCGCCGTCTATCGCTACGTGAAGAAACAGCGCGCGGTGGGTGGTCACAGCCGCTATCGCTCCGGCCACATTCACATCGACACAGGCCCCAAACGCAGCTGGTAGGTGCGCATGTTTCGGGTGGGCATAAGCAGTCCTCGCGCAATCGCCATTTGGCCGTGAACAGGCCCCGTGGCATGGACGTTCATGCCCATTCTGCTGATCCTTCTCGCCCTCCTGTTCGCACCGCCCGCAATCATGCCCGCCCAAGCCACCGAACCCTGCGCGCTGGCCGTTCCCTGCCCGGTCGGCGATCGCAGCTATCACGCGCGGGTGCCGGACGGGTGGGACGGGGTGTCGAAGCTGCCGGTCCTGCTTCACTTCCACGGTTGGGGGCGGCAGGGGCCGCTGATCATGAACCACAGCCGCATCGCAGGCGCGACGCGCAAGCATGGCGTATTGCTGCTGGCTCCCAATGGTGAAGGCCGCTCGTGGCGGTTCTGGTCGAAAGAAACGCGGGACGTGCCCTTTGCCAGCGCTGTGCTAGTGGACGCGGCCAAACGCTGGCCTATTGATACGAGCCGTATCTATGTCTCCGGTTATTCCTATGGGTCCGCGATGGCCTGGCGCTTTGCCTGCGAGGCGGGCAGGCAGGTCGCTGCCCTGCTCGCCATTTCCGGCTCATTCCCTGACCAGAGTGAGACCTGCGCTGCGCCGGTGCATGTGCGCCATGTACACGGCACCACCGACACCGTGATGCGCTATCCGTTCGGCCCCGCCGGCGATATCGACGGACCTGTCTCCTTGTGGCGTACTAAAAACGGATGCGCGGGAGCGGCGGACACATCCCGGTGGCAGGCGGTTAAGATTCTCGCGTTCGAACGCCGCCAATGGACAAAATGCGCGTCGGGCAAATCCGTTATTCTCGACGTCCACAAAGGCGGGCATTTCATCCCGCGCTTCTGGATCGACCGCCAGCTTGAACAGCTTCTGGGCGAAGTGGGCGGTTAGTCGCACTTGCGGGACGCGGTGGTGGCCGCCATAATCGTCACATTCACAACGCACTGAAAGGAGGTGATCTGATGTCGAGCAATTTCACGAAGCCGGTCGGGTCCATGTTTGTTACTCTCATTGCGGGGCAGCCCTCGCTCTGAGATGATAGGCCGGAAACAGGTTCATGCCGATGAATAACCGGCAATAACCTGTGGGGAGACCCATTCCTGGGACCCTGGCGGCACATGACGATTGCGAAAGCCGTTGCCATTCACGTGGCAGCGGCTTTTTCGTTTCCGCTAGCGCGTTTCGGCCAGCGATAACCCACACCAGTCCGACCGCCGTTTGCCATAGGGCCGCGCCAGTCCCTCGCTTTTCAGGATGGACCCCAGGTCATCGAAGCCGACGCTCACATCGGCCAAGATGCGCCCGTAATATTTGCCGCCACCAATATCCGTCAGCCGGACGGGACCGGTGCCGATCAATGCGGCGGCCCGCGCCTTGGCCTTGATCGCCAGCGCCCGTTCGCTCGCGCATTTACCCTTCATTTCCGGCGTGTCGATACCCCGCACCCGCACGGCCACGCGGATGGTCTGGCCCGGCCAGATGGCGGCATCGACGACCAAAGTATCCCCGTCACGGATCGAAACGACCTGCGCCATGACCGGTCCAGCCAGGCGCTCGGCGGCTACGGTGGACTGAACGCACATGAAAAGAAGGACTGCGCACAAACGCATGGCAAAAAACTCGGTAATATATGACTATATTCCTAGGACAATTTGCTATTGCTCCGCAAGTCAGAAATCGTAGGCGATACCCTTGCTCTCCCAATCGCCGTAACGAACGGGTTCCGGCCCCTTTCGTCCGGCGATTTCAGGGGCGTCGGTCTCGTCCTTCCCGTAGGCCTTGGCCCGTCGTTCCGCCGCTTCCGCCAGCGCACGTTCCGCCGGAGTGGAACCTTCGTTCGAGCTGGAAGGCTTCTTGTCTGTGCTGTCCATCAATTCTACCAAACCGTTGTGGCGTTGTCTCATTCATCCCATATCCGTATCGCAGGCCATGGATACAAGCCGTGCATCCGGGACCAAGGAGCGTAAGGCATGAACTTTTTCAAGACGACCGTTTTGCTGACAGCCATGACCATGCTGTTCGGCATGATAGGCTATCTCATCGGTGGCGCCGGCGGTATGCTGATCGCGCTCGGTATCGCAGCCGCGACGAACCTGTTTGCCTGGTGGAATTCGGGCAAAATGGTGCTGAAGATGCATGGCGCGCAACTGGTCGACAGAGGTTCCGCCCCTGAACTCGTCGATATGGTAGCGGAACTGGCGCAAAATGCCGGTCTCCCCATGCCTGCCGTTTACATTCTGGAGACCGACCAGCCCAATGCATTCGCCACCGGGCGCAATTACGAAAACGCTGCCGTCGCTGCCAGCCGAGGTCTGCTGGACCGGTTGAACCACGATGAGGTAGCCGCCGTCATGGCGCACGAGCTGGCCCACATCCGCTCCCGCGACACATTGGTAATGACCATCACGGCGACGTTGGCCGGTGCTATCGGCATGATCGCCAACTTCGCCATGTTCTTCGGCAATTCCCGCAACTCTCCGTTCGGAATGATCGGCACGATTGCCATGATGATCGTCGCTCCACTGGCGGCAGGCGTGGTGCAGATGGCCATTTCCCGCACACGGGAATACGAGGCCGACAAGGACGGCGCGGAAATCTGCGGCAACCCCATGGCGCTGGCATCCGCCTTGCAAAAGATCGCCCAGGCAGCCGGTCGCACCGTCAACATGCCCGCCGAACACGCACCCGCAACCGCGCATATGTTCATCATCAACCCGCTGAACGGAAAACGGCTGGACGGCCTGTTCTCCACCCATCCCGACACCGGCAACCGCATCGCGGCCCTGCACCAGATGGCGCAGGCCATGCCGCCGAAGGTAGAGGCCGACCCGAGGCGCGACCGTTACGAACGCCCGACGACCCGACGGTCCGGCTCGGTGCCATCGACCCGCAATTCCGGACCGTGGGGTTGAGCGCGCACCATCGGCCCAAGCCTAAAGGCCCGGTTAAAAGCAAGGCGCAAAAATCGAACCCGCCCGGCATCGCGGTGCGCCGCATGGCCGCAACGGTTCTATCCCGCGTGGTCGACGACCAGCGCGGCCTCGACGGGGTGCTCGACAGCGTGCAGGACCGGCTGGGCGATATGTCGGCGCAGGACCGTAGTCTGCTGCGTGCTATTCTCACCGTCGCCCTGCGCCATCGCGGCGAGATCGACTTCGCGCTGGCCAAACTGCTCGACCGCCCCATCCCCAAACGCGCCCGCCATCTGGCCCACACGCTTCACGTGGCCGCTGCGCAAATCCTGTTCATGGACATTCCCGACAGCGCTGCCGTCGATCTGGCGGTAACGTCCATCAAGGAAGACGAACGCTCGGCACGCTTTTCCGGTCTCGCAAACGCCGTCCTGCGCGGCCTGTCGCGGCAGGGCGAAGCGTTGTTCGACGGCAAGGACGCTGACGCCCGCGCGCTGCTGAATATGCCTCAATGGCTCGGCAAGCGGGTGCGTAAAGCCTATGGCAAGGACCGCCTTGTCGCCATTGCAAGGCAGCACATGGTCGAACCGGCTCTGGACCTCACCGTGCCGGAAGACCGCGATGGTTGGGCCGAACGCCTTGGCGGTGTGCCGGTGCTGTCGCAAACCGTGCGCCTGCTGCGCCCCGGTAGCCTCGCGGAGTTTCCAGGCTACGAAGAAGGCGCATGGTGGGTGCAGGACGCCGCAGCTGCCGTTCCTGTAACCCTGCTGGGCGACGTTCGCGGCCAAAAAGTCGCCGACCTCTGCGCCGCTCCCGGCGGAAAGACGGCGCAACTGGCCGCACGGGGCGCGCATGTCACCGCGCTTGAGGCCAACGCCAACCGCCTCGAACGGCTGAAAACCAATATGCAGCGCCTCGGCTTCGATGTGGATGCACGGCAGGGCGATCTGTTCACGTTCGAGCCCGACGCCCCCTTCGACGCCATCCTCATCGACGCCCCCTGCTCATCGCTGGGCACCATACGCCGACACCCCGACGTGCAGTGGACAAAGGATGCTGCCATCGTTGAGGAACTGGCCGACCTTCAGGCCCGAATTGTGCGCCATGCGGCAACCATGCTGAAACCCGGCGGACGCCTCGTCTTCGCCAACTGCTCGCTCGACCGCTCCGAGGGTGAAGACGTCGCCGCCGCCCTGAACCGCGAGGACAATGGCCTGATCCTCGACCCTGTCCTGCCGGATGAATTACCGGGTCTGCCGGAAGCGTTGACGGGACTTGGAACCATCCGCACCCTGCCCTCTCATCTGGGCGCAATCGTTCCGCCGGAAGGAACGGCGGAGCAGGATGCAGCACGGTTTCAAGGCATGGACGGCTTTTTCGCCGCCCGTTTCATCAAGACGTAGGGACGAAATCGTACCTGCACGGTGTCGGATCGATCGCCGAACGTTTAGGTCTTGAAAATGCAAAGACCGGACTGCGAATCACCGGGCAGCTGGCAGAAGCGGAGGAAAACGCACACAATGAGCGTCGTCGACCGGTCCTCCCGCACGTGGAAGCCTTTCTCAAAGGGTCATGACGCATTAGCGTCCGAAGCGAATTCCGACGCCAAGCGCCTGCTCGCTACCCCGCACGATCTCATCGAATCCGACGCTGCCCGGGCGAGAGCCATCTACGAGGGCACGTTTACCTTCGGCAAAACCACCCGCGTGCTGCAGCCTGACGCTCTGTTCGACGCTACCCCGACAGGCGATGCGGCAGAAAGGTACTGGGCCGCCAGCCTGCACGGCTTCCAGTGGTTGCGCGACATCACGGCCAACACTGCCCCGACGGCGCGCATCAACGGGGCCGCGCTGATCATGGACTGGATCGACACCTGCGGGCTGTCAATTTCAGGCGCGTCAAAAACGATTGCCTGGGATGCAGACGTGGCCGCCACCCGCCTGATGGCATGGTTGCGTCACGGCGAGGCACTGCTCGGACAGGCTGGCGGGAAACAGGCAGATAAAAACAAACCGAGCGATACGCGGCCGCAAACCTGGTTCCGCAGCCTGTTCCGCCATGTCCGGTTTCTCAATACCGCCGCCACCGAAGCGCCCGCCGGTGAGGTCCGGTTGCGGGTCCGCATTGCGCTGGCAATGGCGGCGATCTGCATGGACGGGCGGGACAAAAACGTCGAGCGGGCGGTAAAATCGTTGGAACAGGAGCTTGCCCGTCAGGTCGGGCCGGATGGCGGGCACATTTCCCGCAACCCGGCCGCGCAGGTCCGCATCCTGTGCGACCTGCTGCCCCTGCTGCGCCTTTACCGTGACACCGGCAAACCCGCCCCCGACATTCTCGCCTCGAAAGCGGCGCGCATGGTGGAGGCCTTGCGCTTCTTCCGCCATTCCCACGGGCTGTTGGCACAGTTCAATGGAACTGGCGCCATCGACGACGATCTCGTGGGCCGCTTGCTGCGTTTCGACGGGGTGGAAGGCCGGCCGGTCGCCAATCTCGGCCAGACCGGCTTCGACAGGCTGGCCAGCGGCCGCACTGTCGTGCTGGTCGATACCGGGCCTGTCAGCGACTACGAGGCAGCTCCCGATGCGATGGCCGGTGCCTTGTCATTCGAAATGTCGAGCGGCGGGCACAGGTTCATCATGAATTGCGGCTGGCCGGATGTGACCTATGCCGCCTACCGGGACCTCGCCCGCGCCACGGCCGCCCATTCCACCCTCACGGTTGCCGACACATCGTCCGCCCGGCTGGCCAACGCCCGATCGACACGAAAGTCCGCGTTTTCGTTCATCACGGGACAGGGCGCGCAGACGACGCCCATGACGGTCGTTCGCAAACGTACCGACGATGCGGCGCAAAAGACTCTTATCGCGCGCCACGATGGTTACGCCGCGCAATTCGGCCTGCACCACGAGCGCGAGCTGAATTTGCTCGAAGGCGGGGACACGCTGCAAGGGATCGACCGTCTGCAGCCGACCGAACAGGCCGAGGCGACCAGTGCGGCAATCCGGTTTCACGTTCCGCCGGACATTTCGGTCTCCCACCTCGCCTCCGGCCATTCCATCCTTCTGGCCACCAGCGCGGGCAAAGGTGCGACGCAGGCCTGGACCTTCACCTGCATAGACGCGCCGATCATGTTGGAGGAAAGCATCCGTTTCGATGGTAAAGCAGCGGGTGACCCGCCCCGCAAGGCGATGCAGATTGTTCTCGCCTTCGACGTTTCACCCGAATCGCGGACGGAAGTACGCTGGAACCTGCAACGCAACGTGCAGACGGGTCGGCAGCAAAGCGGCGACGTGAAGGTCGAAGGCGCGGTTGGCGACTTGCTGACCATGCTGGAAACCGCGCCACCCCAAAACACACCCGGGTCCGATAAAGGAACGCCGTGACAGCGCGCGTTCTGGTCTGTCGCCCGCAACAGGAAGCCGACCGGACAGCGCAAATCCTGCGGGACATGGGCTTGTCACCGGTTGTCTTCCCTATCCTGAATATCGAGCCCACCCATGTGCCTTGTCCGCTGGAAGTGGAGGAGATCGACGCGCTGGTCGTCACGAGCCGTCAAGCTATCTCCTATCTGGCGCATTTGGCCGAGAAACCGGCCTACGCGGTGGGCAACGCCACTGCCGATGCTCTGTCGAAAGCCGGATTCACCCGCGTCCGTGCGACCCACGGGAACGCCAAAGCCCTGAGCGATGCAGTACCGGGTTTTCTCGTTCAGGATGACCTGCCATCCACCGCGCAGCTGGTGTGGCCATGCGCGCAGGATCCAGCCTTCGACATGGCCGCAGCGCTTGGAAGGCAGAATGTCTCCTGCGAGCGATGGGCGGCCTATAGGGCCGATCCACCCGCGCGCCTGTCGAAAGACGTCGAAGAGCAGCTCGCAAGCGGGGCAATCGACGTCGTGCTGCTGACCTCGCCCCGCATCGCCGCCACCTTTGCCGCGCTTGCCCCTGATATACCGGCAAACACACGCCTGCTGTGCCTAAGCGAAGCCGTACGCCTCGCCCTGCCGACCATACTCCACGGACAGGCAGAAGCGGCTCCGGAACCAAACGAAACGGCGTTGATTTCCCTTTTATGACGTGTGGGACACCGCGGGCGGTCATAACTCCTCATGCTTTTTTCCTTGGCCTTTGCGATGGCGCGCCGCATTGTCTACGATACCGAATATCAGCAGCCTCCACCGGTCCGAAACGGACATGACGGGCGCAGCGCGAATGTGAGCGACGAGACATATGGCGAAGAACAAGACGAGTGCAGGCAAGCCGACAGGAAACCGTTCGGGCGCGAAATCCGCCGGTCCCACCGGCCCGTCGACTGCGAAACCGGCTGCGGCCAAACCAGCCGCACGTCATTCTGCCGCCGCGAAGAAGCCTGCCATCATCGAGGGCGAAGCCAAACGGGTGCCGCCGAAACCCGCTCCCGCAACACCGGCAAAACAGCCGGCTGCGGCATCGGCCAAAGCGGTTGACCCCGTCATGCCCAAGCCGCCAATGCCAGCAGCTTCCGCCAAGCCTGCCGAGAAAACGATGGCTGCAAGCCCGCAATCCACGCCAAAATCTTCCGTGCCCCCTTCCAAATCAGCCTCAACAGCACCCAAAGTCGCCACGACGCAATCGAACGGGGATACCGGTTCATCCGGCTTCGGCAAGCTGGCACTGGCAGCACTCTGCGGTGCCATTCTTGCTCTGCTCGGCCAATGGGTGCTGTCCGGCATGACGGCGCAGGGCGAAGCCGTCACCGTTCCCGACAATCTCGAACAGCGCCTTGCCGCGCTCGAGCAGCAGCCCGTTGCGGCATCCGCCGTGATCGACGACGCGCAGATCGAAACCCTCGTTCAGCAGCAGGTCGCCGCGGCGTTGGCGGACGGTGAAGACATCGTAGAGGGCTCTGACGCCACCCTTGCCGCGCTGCAATCGACACTGGCAACCACCACCGGCCGCCTCAGCACGCTGGAAGGTGCCGAGCAGGCCCGTTCCACCCGTCTCGACCAGTTGGACCAAGCCATCTCGTCCGGCGATGCGGGCGACCCAGCTGCGCTGGCCGCACTTTCCACCAATGTGGACGACGTGACGGCTCAGCTGGAAACGCTCCGCACCACGGTGCAGAACCAGACGGGGGCGGACCCAGCACTGACGCAAACCGTGACCACATTGCAGGAGCAGGTCGCCGCGAACCAGACTGCCAATCAGGCCGCGCTGGATGAAATCCGCCAGCAATCCACTGCAACCGGCGAAAAACTGACGGCGCTCGATGCCCGCCTGACCGACATCGCCGCCAACAGTGAATCCGCCCGCCAAGCGGCGCAACAGGCAGCCCAAACTGCCAACATCGCTCTGCAATCGAGCCTGACCGAGCTGTCCCAATCCACCGACACGCGCATCGCGGCACTGACCGACCGGCTTGAAAACGGGGCTGATCGTGTCGCCGCGCAGGCTCTCGCGGCCGCCGCGCTGAAGCGGGACGTGGACCTCGGCGTGCCCTTCGGCGGCACCCTCGACACGCTGAAAAGCGTGACTGACAACACCGACGCTCTCGAACCGCTGACGGCCTACGCCGAAACCGGCGTTCCAACACTCATCGCCCTGCGAAACCGCTTTGACGCTGTTGCAGACGACATGCGCGCCGCCGTTGCGCCAGCGCCAGCTGACGATAGCCTCGCATCCCGTCTCTTGGCCGGTGCGCGTGGCGCGGTTCAGGTGCGGCGGTCCGGCGAAAGTGATGAGGGTATCGAAGGCGGCATCACTGCGATCAACACGGCCCTCGCTGCGGGCAAGACCGCAGACGCCGACGCTGCATGGCAGGCCTTGCCGGACGCGGCAAAGACAGTCTCCCGGAAATGGCATGACGACCTCACCGCACGGCTGACCGCCAGCCGTCTGGTATCCGACGTGGTCGACAATTCCCTGCGGGCCTCATCGCCAGCACCCACTCAGTAAGGCGTTTTCTGAACACCTTTTCCTTTCCCGCCTGACCGGACCGCTTTCATGCTTCCCATTGCAATTTTCTTCCTGATCCTCTTCGCAGCCGCCATGGTATTCGCCTGGCTGATGGACAATCCCGGCACGGTGACGATCGACTGGCTGGGCACGGAAATCACCCTGTCGATGGTCCAGTCCATAGTGGCGCTCGCCATTCTCGTCGTGGTGGTCATGGCCGTATGGGCGATCATCGCCGCCATCATTCGCGGGCCGAAGACATTCGACCGTTTCCGCAAAGGACGTCGCCGCGACAGGGGCTATGACGCCCTGTCGCGCGGTCTCATCGCCGCCGGTGCGGGTAATGCCCCGCTGGCACGTCAGCTGACAAAGGAAAGCGGCAAATACCTCGAAGACGAGCCCCTCGTCGCCATGCTCGACGCGCAAACGTCCCTCATCGAAAACGATCGTATGGCTGCCCGCGAAAAATTCGCCGCCATGATGGACCGGGACGAAACCCGCCTGCTGGGCCTGCGCGGTCTCTATCTGGAAGCAGAACGCGAGGGGGCGAGCGAAGCCTCTGCGCAATATGCCCGCGCGGCTGCCGACGAAGCGCCGGGCACGCCTTGGGCTGCCAAAGCTGCGCTGAAAGCCCGTGTGCTGGCCGGCGAATGGGAAGAATCCCTCGCAGCGCTGCAATCGGCCCGCTCCAGTGGGGCCATCGACAAGGATACCTACAACCGCCAGCGCGCCGTGCTGCTGACGGCCCGCGCCATCGACGTGGAAACACCAGATCCCTCCTCGGCGAAAACCGACGCGCTCCGTGCCCACAAGCTCGCACCGGCACTCGTGCCCGCCGCGCTGGTCGCCGCCCGCACCTGCATCCGCCTTGGCGATATGAAAAAAGCCACCGCCGTTCTGGAGCGGACTTGGCGCGAAAGCCCGCATCCCGATATCGCCGAAACTTACATGAACGTCCGCGCGGGCGATTCCGCGTCAGACCGCCTCAAGCGGGCCGAAGCCCTCAACGCCAAACGCGGCGGCACGGTGGAAGGGTCTTACGCACTGGCACGGGGTGCGATGGATGTCGGCGACTATGGCCGCGCCCGTGAGGCCATGCAGATCGTGCTGAACACCGCGCCCACCGAACGGGCCTGCCTTCTGATGGCCGACATGGAAGAGGCCGAACACGGCGACACAGGCCGCGTGCGCGAATGGCTATCCCGCGCCGTCAACGCCCCGCGTGATCCGGTCTGGACCGATGGCACATATGTGTCGAAAAACTGGGCCCCGATTTCCCCCGCAACCGGCGAGATCGACGCCTTTCAATGGCGTGTTCCCATGGAAAGCATTGGCGGCGCAGCGCAGGCGATCGATTACGAAAGCCTCACCAACCCGCCAAAGATGACGCCGGACCACGAGGAAATCGTGCCGGTGGAGTCTCAGGTGGCCGCCGCCCGTATGAATGCGGACGTGTCGGATGCGGAAATCATCGAGAAAGCGCCAAAGGCACCCCCTGTCCAACCAACGTCGACGGTTGCTGAACCCAAGCCGGTCGCCGCTGCCGTCGCTCCCGCTATCAAGAAGCCGGAGGTGAAAACTGGCGCACAATCTGGTTCCGCCGCCGTCGCCAATACAGCTGGTTTCACCACCCCCGGCGCATCTCCTACGCCGAAGCCGCAGGTTACTCCGCCCGAGGCAAATACGGCGAAAACGGTGTCCGAGAAACCGTCAGTGGCAGTTGCTCCATCGAATGTCGGCAGCACAACGTCTGACACCAAACAGGTCGATCCAAAGCCTGCGCCTGAGACAAAGTCCGCAACCAACCCTGCAAGCATGGTCAAACCTGTCCCGGCAACACCCGCATCGATCGCCAAACCTGCGATCCCAACCGCCGATACCCGAGCGACTTACCCGCGCACAAGCGAGGAAGCGCGGCGCAATCTCGACGCTGATAAGGATGGCCGCCTCGACCGCAGCCCGGACGACCCGGGTGTCGACGGTGGTGCGAAATCGAAGGGTCTGCTCAACCGGATGGGGTTGAAGTAGCTGTTATCAGAATATGACCGGCGGGCTGCAATCACCCGCCGGTCGCTTGGTTCTAGTTGAGCACTTTCTGCTTCAACATTCCGCGGTTCAGAAGCAGTTCGGCAATCTGAACCGTGTTCAGCGCAGCCCCTTTCCGCAAATTGTCGGACACGATCCACATGTTCAGCCCGTAATCGACGGTCGGGTCTTCGCGGATGCGGGAGATGAACGTCGCGTCCTCGCCAGCGGCCTCGTAGGGCGTCACGTAGCCACCGTCCTCACGCTTGTCGACGACGAGACAGCCCGGCGCCTCCCGCAGGATATTTCGCGCCTCGTCGGCGGAAAGCTCGTTTTCAAACTCGATATTCACTGCCTCGCAGTGGGACACGAACACCGGCACGCGCACCGCAGTTGCTGTCACCTTGATATTCGGGTCGAGCATCTTCTTCGTCTCGGCGTTGATTTTCCATTCCTCCTTCGTGTCGCCGGAATCCATGAACACGTCGATATGGGGAATCACGTTGAAGGCGATGCGCTTGGTAAATTCCTTCGACTCGATGGGATCGGCCACGAACACAGCGCGGGTCTGCTCGAACAGCTCTTCCATCTTCGCCTTCCCGCCGCCGGAAACCGACTGGTAGGTGGAAACCACCACGCGCTTGATCGTGGCACGGTCGTGCAGCGGCTTCAGCGCCACCACGAGCTGTGCCGTGGAACAGTTCGGATTGGCAATGATGCCCTTCTTGGACACGCCCTCGATGGCATCGGCATTCACTTCCGGCACGATCAAAGGCACGTCCGGGTCATAGCGCCAGGCGGAGGAATTATCGATCACGATGCAGCCCTTGGCCACGATCTTGGGCGCCCATTCTTTTGAAATGTCCCCACCGGCCGACATAATGACGATATCGGTACCGGTGAAATCGTAGTTGTCGAGCGACTTCACCTTCAGAATGCGGTCGCCGAACGAGACTTCTGTGCCCTGGCTGCGGCGCGAGGCGAGCGCGACCACCTTGGCCACGGGAAATTCCCGCTCGGCCAAGATGTTCAGCACTTCCCGGCCCACATTGCCCGTGGCACCAACGACTGCGATTGTATAAGACATGAAGTTCGCTCCGCTCTCCCACAGAACAAGGGATGCACCCTCCCCCGCAGGGAGAGATGCGGGAGCGGTTACAGAGAGGTTGTTTTGGTTTTGCTCTCGAAGGTCATGTCGCGCGTTCTAGCCCCACCACCACGAATGTCAAACGGCTGGTCAGCCGTGCCCTTCCTGCTGGCCATGTTCGCCGTGTCAGCACCGGCACACGCCGCCGACGCGCAAGCCGTTCTTACACTGTTCAAAGGCACTGCCATTTCCGGCGAATACGCCAGCGGCGCGCGGTTCAACGAGGCTTTCGATAAAGACGGAACGACGCTCTACACCGATGCTGACGGAATGATCGAAGGCCGCGTCACAGCCCGCGATAGCAGTCTGTGCTTCACCTATCCGAACGCTGCCACCTTGGACGGCGGCTGCTTCACGGTCGAACGGCGCGGCGACAACTGCTTCGATTTCTACGCCGCTGACACCCATGCCAGTACCTTCCAGCGCCGCAACGGCCTAGCATGGACCGCCCGCGCTTCGCAGGACGACCGGCCCAGCACCTGCGAAGCGGCTGCGATCAGCTAGTCCTGCGCCTCAATGAATTTTTCGAAATCCACCAGCGCCTGCAAGGCCAGAACCTCACCCCGTGATGCCTGTGCAGATTGCACCTCTTCGTCGTCTAACCGCCATATGTCGAACTTCATGGCAACTTCAGAAAGAGATTCGCACGAAATCTTTGTGAGGAGCTCTACGACCCGGTCCTGAAACGCACTCAGCTCGCTGCTGAGTTTCTCGTCAGATTGAACGGCGGGGACCGATAAGACTTCATCGGCAATTTTATACTTCGACGACAACCCGGTGACAGACATATCGCTATCGAGCTTCGCCTCAAGCAAAGCTTCAATATGAGAAAATAAGCTCTCAAAGTTGCTCGGTTTTCTATTTGCGCTCGAAGACACCCCCACCTCCCAATGGCCAACTTCAATTCACAATATTAAAAAATACCAAGAATTTCCGCAAGACCGGCATGGGAGTCGAACAGCACGTTTCGTTGGAAACAAACCGTCTACGGCTTTACAGTGAAATTTTATGAGGGAATTTGCCGAATATCCACAAAATGCCCCGCCACCGCAGCTGCAGCGGCCATTGCTGGCGAGACGAGATGCGTCCGGCCCTTGAAACCCTGACGGCCTTCGAAATTGCGGTTGGAGGTCGAGGCGCAGCGCTCTTCCGGGCGCAAGCGGTCGTCGTTCATGGCCAGGCACATGGAACAGCCCGGCTCGCGCCATTCGGCACCGGCATCCAAGAACACCTGATGCAACCCTTCGGCCTCCGCCTGTTCCTTCACGAGACCGGACCCCGGCACCACCATCGCAGAGATATGTGAGGCGATTTTCTTGCCACGCAACTGGTCGGCGGCAGCGCGTAAATCCTCGATTCGCCCGTTGGTGCAAGAGCCGATCCACACACGGTCCAGCTTGATGTCGGTGATCTTCGTACCAGCCGTCAGGCCCATATAGGCCAGTGCCCGCTGTTTGGACGTGCGCTTGTTCTCGTCAGCAATTTCCATCGGGTCCGGCACGACGCCATCGACAGCCACCACGTCTTCGGGAGACGAACCCCATGACACGATGGGCGGCAGGTCGCGGGCGTCGAGTTCGATCACCTTATCGAAATGGGCACCGCTCTCACTGTGCAACGTCTTCCAGTAATCGAGCGCCATGTCCCAAGCGGCACCGGACGGTGCTTTCGGGCGGCCTTCGATATAGTCGAACGTCTTCTGGTCCGGCGCGATCAGACCGGCCCGTGCACCGCCTTCGATCGTCATGTTGCAGACCGTCATGCGTCCTTCCATCGACAGGGCCTCGATGGCCGTACCGCAGAATTCGATCACATAGCCGGTGCCGCCGGCCGTGCCGATCTTGCCGATGATCGACAGAATAATATCCTTGGCCGTCACACCGTCCGGAAGGCGACCGTCTTCACCGCCGGTCACTTCCACCTTCATGTTCTTGGCCTTCTTCTGGATCAGCGTCTGGGTAGCGAGCACGTGCTCGACTTCCGAGGTGCCGATGCCGTGTGCCAAAGCGCCGAAAGCACCATGGGTGGAGGTGTGGGAATCGCCGCATACGATCGTCATGCCCGGCAGGGTAAAACCCTGTTCGGGGCCGATGATGTGGACAATGCCCTGCCGCTTGTCCGTTTCGCTGTAATATTCAACGCCAAAATCGGCAGCGTTCTTCGCCAAAGCCTCGACCTGAATGCGGCTTTCCTTGTTTGCGATCCCCTGCGAACGGTCGGTCGTCGGCACGTTGTGGTCAACTACCGCCAGCGTCTTGTCCGGTGCGCGCACGGTGCGGTTCGTCATCCGCAAACCTTCGAATGCCTGCGGGCTCGTCACTTCATGGACAAGATGGCGGTCGATATAGAGCAACGCCGTGCCGTCCTCGGCCTCATGGACCAGATGATCGTCCCAGATCTTGTCGTAGAGCGTGCGCGGATTGGCCATAATGTCGTTCCTCTTGCGGTCGCTTCACGATATGCGCCACGCACCCGACTGAATCAAGAAAGGCCGCGGCTCAAAATGTTCGATCTCATCGCAGCCTTGCTATGCGCCGTATTCGGCTGGTGCGGCAGCACGCCGGAGGCCGAAGGGTGCCGCACGCTCAAACATTTGGGCACGACACATACGGTGTGCAGCTTTCGCACAGCCGACATCTCCGTCCACCTGTTTCTCGATGATGACAAAGGTGCGCCCTACCGCCGCTTGTCGAACCTGCGCGATGGCCTCAAAACCACGCCGCTCATGCTGATGAACGGGGGCATGTATCACGAAGACCTCTCGCCGGTCGGGTTGTACGTGGCACAGGGCAAACAGCGGCAAAAACTATCTACCAAGGATGGGTGGGGCAATTTTCACCTGCTGCCGAATGGGGTGTTCTGGGGCAAGGACGGCAGGGTGGCGGTCAGCGAAACCAACGCCTTCTCAAAGGCCGGTCCGGCCCCGGACTTCGCTACCCAGTCCGGCCCGATGCTGGTGATCAACGGCAAGCTGCATCCGCGCTTCATCCCCGGTTCCGACAGCCTGAAAGTCCGCAACGGCGTCGGCGTCAGCGCGGACGGCGCGCGCGTCCACTTTGCTATCTCTCACGCCGCTCTTAGTTTCCACGATTTCGGAACCCTGTTCCGCGACGTGCTGAAAACGCCGAACGCGCTGTTTTTAGACGGCACCGTCAGCGCCATTGACGCCGCCGGCTTCAGGCGTGGCGGGTTTTGGAAAGAACTGGGGCCGATGATTGGGATTTTCGCGCGGGACTAGCGCGTCACACCCAAGGCCTTCCGTCAGCCAGCTTGCTTTCGTAGCTGTCGATACTGGCGGCCTTCTCCAGCGTCAGCCCGATATCGTCGAGGCCGTTGAGCAGGCAATGCTTGCGGTGCGGGTCGATGTCGAAGGTGATCGTGCCACCATCCGGGCCCGTAATCGTCTGGCTTTCGAGATCAACGGTCAGCACCGCGTTGGCCCCACGGGATGCATCATCCATAAGGGCGTCCAGTTCCTCGGGGGTCACGACCACCGGCAGGATGCCGTTCTTGAAGCAGTTATTGTAGAAGATGTCGGCAAACGATGTGGAGATAACGCACCGGATGCCCCGGTCGAGCAGCGCCCACGGTGCGTGTTCGCGGGAGGAACCGCAGCCGAAATTGTCGCCCGCCACCAGTATCTGCGCCTTGCGGTAAGCGGGTTTGTTCAGCACGAAATCCGGGTTTTCAGACCCGTCCTCGTTCAACCGCATTTCGGCAAACAGGCCCTCGGCCAGCCCGGTGCGCAGAATTGTTTTCAGATAATCCTTCGGGATAATCATATCCGTGTCGATGTTGATGATCGGCAGCGGCGCGGCAACGCCAGTGAGGCTGGTGAAGAATTCCATGGCGATTATGACTTTCAGTGCGTTTGGCGCTGGATTACACCAGCACGACCCTTCCGCCAAGCGAGACGAGACCATGAAACGCTACCGCTTCATCACCGGCCAGGACGATTCCGCCTTTTGCAAGCGGGTGGAAACCGCGCTCAACGAGGGCTGGGCGCTGCATGGCTCCCCGGCATACACGTTCGATGCCACGGAAGGTCATCGCTTTTGCGGTCAAGCGGTTACGCGCGAAGACGCAACGACCGAATTGGAAGCCCGCATTCCCGACGAGGCCATCTCAATCGTGGATGCCGACGGCTAAAGAGTCACCCGTCCATAGGTTTTGAATGGAGGCCAAGTGGCCGACCGGCGCTGATGCGCCGCCCCCTTGGAGCGCGAACCAAAGGTTCGCTGCGTGAGAGCCAAAAAGAGCCAATCACCTCAGCCAGCGCTGATACAGCACTGCCAGCGCGGCGCTTGCAATCCGCGCTTCTGCACTGTCGGCACGGCTGGTGAGGATGACCGGTACCTGCGCACCCACAACGAGACCGGCGGTTTCCGCACCGCCCATGAAGGTGAGCGCCTTGAAGAAGATGTTGCCGGCTTCCACGGTCGGCACCACCAGAATATCGGCCAACCCCGCGACAGGGGATTCGATACCTTTCAACGCGGCAGCGTCCAAGTCGACGGCGTTGTCGAGCGCAAACGGCCCATCCACGATGCCACCCGTCACGGCCCCGGCCTGCGCCTGTTCGGCGATGGCGCGTGCGTCACAGGAGGATGGCACGGCGTCGGTTGGCGTTTCGGTGGCCGACAGGATCGCTGCTTTCGGCTCCTCGATCCCCAGCGCCAGTGCAAGATTGACGGCGTTCTGGGTGATGGCAAGGCGCTGCTTCACGTCCGGCGCGACGTTCAGCGCAGCGTCCGTGATGATGATGGGGCGGGGAAAGCCCGGCACGTCCATCACGAAGCAATGGCTCGTGCGGCTGTTGGTTCGCAGCCCGTTTTCCTTGCGGATGACAGCGGCGAGATATGTGTCGGAATGGATATAGCCTTTCATCAGAGCGGCGACCTCACCGGCAACCGCCAGATCAACAGCCTTGTGCGCCGCGCCCTCTTCACCCTCTGCTTCCACGATTCTCAGCCCGTCGATATCGAGCCCGCCATCCCGCGCCGCCTTTTCGATAGCGGCCCGCTCGCCCACTAGAATCGGTTCGATCAAACCCAAACCATGCGCGTCCAGCGCTCCTCCCAAAGCCGTCACTTCGGTCGGGCATACCACTGCCGTCCTCAGCGGCGGCAGGTCGGCGCACATGGCAAGCAGACGTACGAAGTGAGGGCGGGTGTCGGGCGTGATGTTGTGATCGACGGTTTTGGGCATGAAGGGGGTGGTTCCTGTGAGGCTTTCTTTTCCTAACGTGCCGTTAGGCCTTTGCAACCGTGCCGCGATTTGTATGGTCACGCCAATTCATTCGGAGACGAAGCGCAGTGAAACAGATTCTGGTGGTCGGCAATTTTTATGACAGCGTGCTGGCGGATTTGCGTGAAAAATTCGACGTCAAACACGTGGCCGATAAGGACGACCTGAAAGGCTGGGGTGAGGATGACTATGCCGATATCGAGGGCATGGCCACCTTCGGCTGGGCACCCGCCCACGTGATGGACCGGATGCCACGGCTGAAACTCGTCTCCTCTTTTGGCGTCGGCTATGACGGCGTAGCGGCGGACCATGCCGCCAAGAAGGGCATCATCGTCACGCACACGCCCAATGTGCTGAACGACGATGTGGCCAACACGGCAATCGCGCTCATCCTCGCCGTAACCCGCCGCATCGTTACACAGGACCGGTATCTGCGCGCGGGCAAATGGGTAAGCGAGGGCAATGCGCCTCTCACCCGCACCATTCGCGGCAAGACGGTCGGTATCGTCGGTCTCGGCCGGATCGGGGAGACCATCGCCCGCAAGCTGTCGGTGTTCGAGTGCAAGGTCGTCTATCATTCCCGCACCGAAAAGGACGTGGAGTATGACTATTTCGGCGATCTGAAGGAGATGGCGGAAGCCGTCGATATTCTGGTCATCATCACCCCCGGCGGGCCGGAAACGGATAAGCTGATCGACAAGGCGATTATCGAGGCGCTCGGCCCGGAAGGCACACTCGTCAACGTGGCGCGCGGCACGGTGGTGGACGAACAGGAAATGGTGAAGGCGCTGCAGGATGGCCGCCTTGGCGCTGCGGCGTTGGACGTGTTCGAGAGCGAGCCCAACGTGCCGGAAGCCTTGTTCGCTCTCGACAATGTGGTGCTCACGCCCCACGTCGCCTCGGCCACTGAGGAAACCCGTCAGGCCATGGCCGATCTCGTGGTCGAGAACCTCATCACCTTTTTCGACGGCAAGACGCCACCCACGCCGGTGCCGGAATGCAGCGACATGGTGCGCTAGGCCCGCATCAATCCGCCGATTGCTCCGCCGGGTGGTCGGCGTCTTCAACGTTGATGCGCCGCCACACCGCTTCCGACAGGGAGTAGAAAGCAAAGCATACGAGTCCGACGCCCAGCGCCGCCATCATCCAGTCCCCCATCGGCAGGCTGCGGATGGTGTCCAGCGCATCGGTGGCGGACGGCATGTCCCCGTTCTCCTGCTGCGCTGTCCAATAGCGGTAGGCAAACAACCAGGCGATCACCATGAAGATAATGCCCCGCGCCGTCAGCCCGATGATGGAGACAGGGTGAACCAGCCCCATCGGCGCATCCTCCGTGCGAAAATGCTTCTCGTATTTCCGCCCGAACGCTTTCCACAGATGCGCGCCGGACACGCCGACGAAAATGACGGCACCGGCCAGCGAAATAAGATCGAATCCGAAAAACTGCCCGAGCGTTTCCAGCACCTCGTTCTGCTTTTCGCCGGTGTCGCTATCGCGGCCGTCGCCAATGCCAAGCAGGCCCAATGCGTAAAACGCCAGCGCCGTATAGGTTGCGGCACTGGCGAGCAGCCCCAGCCGCACCGCAATACCTTTTGGCGTCCAGCCGTGGTCGTCGGTGTCCAGAAGGGATTGGATCAACCGCCACGCGATATATCCGCACAACCCCACGATCATTGCCCACATCAGAACGCTGCCAAACGGTTGAGCGATCAGCGTGTTCAGCGCATCTTTCGTGCCGGTGTTTTCGCCCGTTCCGAAAGCCGCAAAAACGGTAAGCGCACCAATAATAAGATAGATGAACCCCCGCGATGCATAGCCTGCCCTTGCCAGTGGGCGGACAAAGGCGTGGTGTGCGGGTTTGCTCATGTCTTGGAATGTCCCAGGTCTGTCGTTGTGTCGGTTTTGCGCTCCAGCCGGTCCGCAACCAGCCAACACAGGCCCGCCCATGCAATGCCCATCGCCCATCCGGCCAGCACATCCGTCGGCCAGTGAACGCCGAGATAGACGCGGCTGGTGCCGACGATGACGGCAATCGACAGCGCCACGGCCAGCACGAAACGGCGCAGGGGTCTGTGCTCGATAAAGCGAATACAAATCGCCGCCAGCGTCAGCCAGCCGACGGTGGAGACCATTGCGTGGGCTGAGGGAAACGAGGACGTGAATACCCGGTCCGCATGGACCACCAGATCGGGCCTTGGGCGTGCGAACAACTGTTTCAGCAGAGTCGAGACGACGCTGCCGGACGCCAGCGAAGCGATCAGAAACAATGCTGCGCTGCGCTTTTTCAGCAGCAACAACACGACCAGTGCCACAAGTCCGAAGGCCAGCAGCAACGGGTAACCGCCCAGCGCCGTAAAATCACCGGCCATTTCTTCAAACCAATGCGGCCCCAGCGGATCGTCCGGCATGCCCGGCACACGCAGGGATAGCAGAATGCTTTCATCGAAGCCCGATGTGGCGCCCGCACTGACCAACAGCGCCAACAAGACGAACGCGACCGCCCCGCCAATCGTGGCGATCAACACACGCCGAGCGTGGCGGTTTCCCGGCCGGTTCAAATCAACGCTTTTCAAAAATCATACCGTATCGGTTGCCGGAAACATCACGGACAATGCGCGGTGGTGGTTTTGGATGCGAACCGGCCCATCCAGGTCGATGATCTCCCCATCCACGGTGGCGATGGCCTTTCGGCGCAATTTCGTAAACGTCATGTCCACTTCGGCCGCAGTGCGGGAATTGATGTCCTCATTGCGTGACCATGTCCCCAGTAACACGTCCTTGGCCAGCCGGATCGCGCGGCCGGGCGTGACGGGCACAGCGGTATAGACGCCCAGCTTGCCGGAATCGAGAATGTCGGCATAGGGCAGATGCCCGTCCGCAAAAGGGGCTGCGGACACCGAAATGGCGGACAACTTGCGCCGGTCGGGCCGGCCTCCATCGAGCCGCAACTCTGCCTCGAACACCGGCGGATTGCGCGTTATCGACAACCCCGCCTTGGCACTGGCGACAATCTTGCCCCAGCGGGAAGCGTAGTCGAGCTTATTACGAAGCCGGATCATGCGCGGGTGAATACCCACCGCAAACTGGTGCAGAAACGGCCTGCCGTTGGCAGTGGCGATATCGACCGGTCGAACCTCTCCCGCAGCCAGCGCATCTACCGCAGCATCCAGTTCCAGCGGCATGCGGATGGACCGGGCAAACAGGTTCATCGTGCCACCGGGCAGCACGGCAAGGGTCTTGCCATTCTTCCAAGCCAAACCGGAAGCGGCGGACACTGTGCCGTCTCCTCCCACGGCCAGCAGCACGTCCACATCATTGCGCATGGCTGCGTCTCCCAACGCTTTGCCCAGCCCTTCTCCGCTCTCGAAACACGGCTCTACGGTATGTCCGTGTTCCGCGAAAGCTGACACCAGATGGTCGCTGAACACGGTCAGGTCGGCATCGCGCAGGGTGCCGCTCGTCTTGTTGATGATGGCTGCGATACGCAAACCCACAGAGTTTAGCTCTCCCCGCGCCCGTTCTGCCCAAGCATGGCCGTGTTGGCCGTCATGAAGGCTACGCCGCTTTCACCCAAGGGCACAGCAGCAAAGCCGCCACCGTGCCGGTTGTGGGCCAGTTCATCGGCTGCGATCGGGCGTTCCTGAGCAAAAAGATCATCCGCATAGCTTTCCGCATTGTCCGTCGGGCGATAGCCCAGAAAGCGGGCATTGGCATTGTCCACCGGCGCGCGGTCGTTGTTCGACACGCCATATACCACCGTGAAATCGACGATCGGCGTGTCGATGGCTTTGGTGACAATCTGCACGAGATCAGCGGGCGACAGCCATGAACCCAGCGCACGGGAATTGCCTGGCACTTTCGTGGCGGAACAGATGCGGATGCAAACAGTTTCCAGACCCCGCTTTTCAAAATACATCCGCCCTAGATCCTCGGCGAAGCACTTGGACAGGCCGTAGAAGGTGTCGGGCCTGTGGGGCACGTCCGTGCCAATGGCCTGCGTCTTTGGGTACATGCCGACCGCATGGATGGACGAGGCGTAAACGACACGCCGCGCACCGCCCCGATGGGCAGCTTCCCACACGTTGTAGGCACCGATAAAATTCGGACCGAGCAGGTTTTCGAACGTGTCCTCGTCGGGAATCGCCCCAAAATGCACGACCATTTCCGCCCCATCGATAATCGCACACATGGCATCGAGATCAGCGAGGTCCGCCTGCACGAATGTCTCGTTGGCCGCGAGGTTTGAAACCTCATGCCGGTCCGTGCTGACAAGATTTTTGCAAAGCTTCGCAAGGGGTTGACGTAATTGACCGCCCAAATCACCTGCAGCGCCGGTCAATACGATTTTCGATAACAGTCCCGCCACAGAGGCCTCCTTCAGTGCGCCGGTAACACCGGCAATCCGCGCCTCAAACGCGGGGTGTGCGTGATGTCATAGGGCTCTCGCGCAACCAAATCTATGAACAGGGAGTTAAGACAGCAGAAGGAGCAAGATCATGAACCGCCTATTTCTCGTTGCAGCAGCCGCCACCAGCGCCCTTACTTTTTACAGCGCCACTTCCGCCAACGCGGAACAGACAATGGGCAATGCTTCCAATTCCATCTCTGCAGAACGTTTCGACGCTGGTCCTGCACCTATGGCTTTGGACAACAGCACGATTGAGGTTGTCTTCGAGGATGGTGCCGAATTTTACGATCACGAATTAAACGATGCTTGGCTCGGAATGCCCTTTAAGGGTTTGCAGGGTGACGTCATCGGCTACGTGATCGACGCTCCGGTCGGCGATGATGGTGAAATCACCGAAGTCCATGTTGGTGAGCCGATCCTCGACTGGAATGAACAGAACGAGGCCAATGTCTCTGAAACTGACACTGCCCTCGTGTTCAAAGCCGATCAGGTCGCCTTGATGGACGATGCAGTCGTTCTTCTGCCGACCGAATCCGAGCTGGTTGCAACTCTTACGAAGTAGGACTTATGCAGCGTCGGGTTCCCAACCTCCAACAGCCTTGACTTCGAGAAACTCTTCAAGCCCCCAATGGCCGCCTTCGCGGCCATTGCCGGATTGCTTCATCCCTCCAAATGGCGAACCGGCAGACCGCGATTTGCCGTTCACATCAACCATACCCGTCCGCATCCGCCGCGCCACACGGTTGGCCTTGGCAGGATCGGACGTCTGCACGTAGTTGGTCAGCCCATAATCGGTATCGTTGGCGAGACGTATTGCCTCTTCCTCATCATCGAACGGCATCATCGACAGGACCGGCCCGAAAATTTCATCACGCCAGATCGTCATATCCGGAGTGCAATCGGCAAACACGGTCGGGCGCACGAAATAGCCACGGTTCATGCCCGCTGGCCGTCCCGTTCCACCAGCCACCAGCTTGGCACCCTCATCGACGCCCTGCTGAATGAGCGTCTGAACCTTCTCGAACTGCATTTCGCTTACCAGCGGACCGATATGGTTGCCAGAACGCGATGCCAGATCGACTTCCAACTGGTCGGAAATGGCTGCCGCTTCTTTCACCGCGGACTCATACCGCGACCGCTCCACCAGCATCCGCGTCGCCGCGTTACACGACTGGCCGGTGTTACCATGGCAGCGCATAACGCCGATCTGAATTGCGTTTTCCGGTGCATCGGCGAACACAATATTGGCACCCTTGCCACCCAATTCCAGCGCCACGCGCTTCAACGTATCGGCAGCCGCTTTCGAGATGGCGATGCCTGCGCGCGACGATCCGGTGAACGATACCATCGCCACGTCCGGATGGACGGAAAGCTGCGTGCCGACACCCGGCCCGTCCCCGTTCACCAGGTTGAATACACCGGCAGGCACTCCGGCCTCATCCAGTATTTCAGCAAACAGGATTGCCGATAGCGGCGACAGTTCGGACGGTTTCAGCACCATCGTGCAGCCAGCAGCGATTGCGGGCATCACCTTCAGCGCGATTTGGTTCATCGGCCAGTTCCACGGCGTGATAAGCGCGCAGACACCGATGGATTCGTAGAGAATCTTGTCGTTAGGCGTGTCGGGCCGCAAATCGCGCTCGAACTCGAAGGCCTCCAGCGTGTCGATAAACGCCTGTATGTGAGAGGTGCCGGTGGCGGCTTGGGACGCTTTAGCCATATCAATGGGCGCACCCATTTCACGGCTGATCGTTTCGCCCATTTCATCGGACCGGCGCTCATAGACCTCGGAAATGCGCTTCATCAGTGCCAGCCGCTCGTCCTTGGTGGAAAATTGCCACGTCTCGAATGCCTTCTTGGCCGCAGCGACTGCAGCATCTGTATCGGCCTGCGTGCCGAGCGTGATCTGCGCGAACGTTTCTTCCGTGGACGGATCGATGACGTCGAGGCTCTTACCGCCCTGCGAATCGACCCATTTACCGTCGATGTAGAATTGTTCGTTGTGGTCCATGATACTGGCCTGCCGGTTCGATTTTCCGGCAAAATAGGCGTGAATGCACCGCCACGCCACCCTCCAATGAGCCGTTAGAGCGGAATTGCGCCTTCGGTTTTCACCTCTTCCATCACCGCATAAGTATGCGTCTCCCGCACCCCCGGCAGGGCGAGCAGCGTATCGGAGAGAAACCGGCGATAAGCGGCGAAATCGCTGTGACGGGTCTTGAGCAGATAGTCGAACCCCCCGGCGACCATGTGACATTCCAGAATGTCGTCCGTGCCCCGCGCGCCTTCTGCAAAGGCCTCGAAAACGTCCGGCGTCGTGCGGTCGAGCTTCACCTCCACGAAGGCCAGCAACCGGCGGTCGAGATGATCCGGCGACAGGCGGGCGGTGAAGCCGGTGATCACACCATCGCGTTGCAAGCGCTTCACCCGCTCGGCTACCGCGTTGGGTGACAATGCAACTGCGTCCGCCAGCGCATTCATGGCAATGCGCCCGTCACGCTGCAATATCGCCAACACCTGCCTGTCTTTCTGGTCGATCATGGTGCGGTTTGCCATTCGAGCTTCAGATTCTCATTCCGACAAGCGTAGCAGACCAGAACTTTGGTGGGAAATTCGGTCCGGCGTCCGCTATTCTACGCTCTCCAAACAGTCGGACCCCGCACCATGACCGCCCCATTCGCCGCACCTTACGCCCCTGCCGATGAAATCATCGTGCCGGATCTCATCGACCGCGTGGTGCGAAGCGATCAATCCGAAGCAAACATCGACAGCCGCGCCACGGCTCTGGTGCAGGGCATCCGCAAGCAGGCGGGTTCCGTTGGCGGGTTGGAGGACTTTTTGCGCGACTATGGTCTGTCCACCCGCGAGGGGCTGGCGCTCATGGTCATGGCTGAAGCGCTGCTGCGGGTGCCGGATGCGGCGACGCAGGACGCGCTGATCGCCGACAAGATCGGCGCGGGCGACTGGGGCCATATGGAACCGGCCGATACATGGTTCGTCTCCGCCGCCACGTGGGGGCTTGGCGTTTCCAACCGCCTCGTGAAGCCGGGCGACACGCCGGACGGCCTGCTCGCAGGCATGACCAAACGCATCGGTGCCCCCGCCGTGCGGCAGGGCGTGCGGCAGGCCATGCGCTTTCTTGGCCACCAATTCGTGCTGGGGGAAACCATTGGCGAAGCGCTGAAACGGGCGCGCGGGCTGGAATCGAAAGGCTACCGTCATTCCTACGACATGCTGGGCGAAGGCGCGCGGACATGGGACGACGCCCGCCGCTACGCCAAATCCTACGCCGACGCGATCACCGCCATTGGCCGCGCGGCGGGCAACAAGCCCCTGCCCGACCGCCCCGGTATTTCCGTCAAACTGTCCGCTCTGCATCCGCGTTACGAGGCCCGCAACCGCGACGCTGTGCTGGCCGAACTCTGCCCTGTGCTGCTGGATCTGGCGCAGGCAGCGAAGTCATACGATCTCAATTTCACGGTCGATGCGGAAGAACAGAACCGGCTGGAACTGTCGCTGGACGTGATTAAGAAGGTTTTTGCCGACCCTTCGTCTGCGCGGCTGGGACGGGTTCGGGCTCGCCATTCAGGCCTATGCCAAGCGGGCTCTACCGGTCATCGACTGGATCGCCGATCTGGCCGAAACCCACGATGCGCGCATGATGGTGCGTCTGGTCAAGGGCGCTTACTGGGATGCGGAGGTGAAACACGCGCAGGTGGAAGGGGCCGACGACTTTCCCGTCTTCACCCGCAAAGCCGGCCACCGACGTTTCCTTCCTCGCCTGCGCCGGGCGGATGCTGGAACGGCGGGATCGCATCTACCCGCAGATCGCGACCCACAACGCGCTCACCGTCGCCACCGTGATCGAAATGGCAGACGAGACCGGCGACCGGCAGGGTTTCGAGTTCCAGCGCCTGCATGGCATGGGCGAGGAATTGTATGAGCAGGTGAGTGAAAAAGCGTTCGACAAGGGCGGGGTGCCGTGCCGCATCTATGCGCCGGTCGGCGGGCACAAAGACCTGCTCGCCTATCTGGTGCGGCGCTTGCTCGAAAACGGCGCCAATTCCTCCTTCGTCGCCCGCGTGGGAGACCGGGACGTGTCCGATCGCCGAATTGCTGGAACGGCCCGCCCATCTGCTCGCCAGCGGCCAGCGTCATCCCAATATCGGACGCTCCCCGCTGCTGTTCGCCCCGCGCGAAAATTCTAACGGCATCGAGTTCGGTTCCCGCCACGAACTCCATGCTTTGACCACCGCCATGCAGGTATCGACCTTGCCCGAAACACCGGCAACTCTAGACCCGGACGCGATCTTGGCCCGATCCGTCGCTGCCTTTCCAACATGGCGTGACACTCCGGTCGAAAGCCGCGCGTCGGCGCTGGAGAAAGCCGCCGACCAGCTAGAGGCCGAGACACCGCACTTGATGGCCGTTCTGGCGCGCGAAGCCGGCAAGACGGTGGATGACGGCATCGCAGAAATCCGTGAGGCGGTGGATTTTCTGCGCTACTACGCCACCGAAGCGCGTAAGCTGTGCGTCACCAAGGACCTGCCCGGCCCGGTGGGGGAAACCAACACCTACGCCGTGCAAGGGCGCGGCCCATTTTTGTGCATCGCGCCGTGGAATTTCCCGCTCGCCATCTTTCTTGGTCAGGTTTCCGCCGCACTGGCTGCTGGCAATACTGCCATCGCCAAGCCCGCACCACAAACGCCGATCATCGGCGCAGAGGCAGTGCGGATATTGCACGAGGCGGGCATCCCAAAGGATGCGTTGATTCTCGCCCCCGGTGGCGCAGATATTGGGCAGGCATTGGTGAACCATCCCGATATTGCGGGCGTGGCCTTCACCGGCTCGACTGCCACCGCCAAGGCGATCAATCTGGCACTGGCGGGCAAGGACGGACCCATCGTGCCGCTGATCGCGGAAACCGGCGGCATCAACGCCATGATCGCCGACGCAACGGCCCTACCCGAACAGGTGTGCGACGATGTGGTGGCGTCGGCCTTCCGCTCGGCGGGTCAACGGTGCTCGGCCTGCCGCATTCTTTACGTACAGGACGATGTCGCGGACCGGATGATTGCCATGATCGCAGGCGCGGCGGCCACGTTGCGGCTGGGTGACCCGATGGACGCGGCCACCGATATCGGCCCCATCATCGACGCCGATGCGCTTGGCCGTTTGCACAGCCATGTGGCTAAGCACAAGACTCACTGGCAAGGCAATGCTCCCGAAACCGGCACCTATATGCCGCTAACGATCATCGAACTGGGTCGCAACGAGACGCTCGATAGCGAAATCTTCGGCCCTGTTCTGCACGTCAAACGCTTCCGCGCAAAGGAGCTGGACAGCGTGATCGACGCCATCAACGCCACCGGATACGGCCTCACATTCGGCCTTCACACACGCATCGACGCCGTGATGGCCCATGTGAAGAGCCGCATCGAGGCGGGCAATCTCTACATCAACCGCAACCAGATCGGTGCCATCGTGGGTTCCCAGCCTTTCGGCGGGCGCGGACGCTCAGGCACCGGCCCGAAGGCGGGCGGGCCGCTCTATCTGACGCGCTTCGTCGAGGAGCGAGTTACATCCACCGACACGACCGCCGCCGGTGGTAACGCCTCGCTTATTGCGATGGGTGATGCCTAAGCTGCAAGCTTACAAAACGATACCAAGCAATAGCGAGGGAAAAGAACAGAGCGGTTCGGGCCACCCGAACCGCGAAGGCGGCCAAGCGCCGACCGGCGCTAGCTGCGCCGCGCCTCGCAGCGTAGGGCGTAGCCCGTCAGCGTGAGAGCCAACTATGCCGCGCGCGCCAGCGCAGCGGTCGCAAGGTGGGCGGTGGGCAGCACGGTCAGCGGGGCGGAATGGACCAGCTGTGGCCCGTGCCGCGAGCCGACACCCGGCAACGCCTCCTCTGGCGATAGGATATTGTAATACGATGTGTCCGGATGCGGCACGAACCGACCTTCCGGACGCGCCGCCCGTTCTTCCGGCGCACCGAACAACATGCGACGCTCGTGCGCCATGGAATGCAGGAACGGATAACGGGCCAGCACTTCCTCGCCGGTCGCGCGGGCGTCGGACATATTCAGTTGCACCCCGAAACTCACACCGGGATATCGAATGACCTCGGAGACAGGCCTGGACAGGCTCAGTTTCTGATAGAACGCACTGTGGGCCGCCCGCACCATCGACAGGCAATAATCGGCCTTGAAGTGAAGCGTCGCCATTGCCGCGAGACGCACGGTGAGATGCGGCAGCATACGGTTTTCGCGCGAGGCGATAGGGTCCGTTACGAAGCGGCTGGAATCGATGAAGCTGCATCCATTGTCGAGCAACCCGTTAAGCAAGTCAGGAAAACCAACGACCGACACGCCGACACGACGGTCGGGCCGAACGTGCTGGATGCGGATGGACGAAACCATCTTGCCGTCGAGCCAAAGCGCGAACCGCATCACCTGTGGGTCCTGATCGTAGCGGTCGCAAATCATCTCTTGATCGTTGGAAGCACACATACCCGCATTGTGGTAGCAGGCGTAGCGGAAGCGGTAGAGTTCCTCCAGATCGAAGGATGATGTGACGGGGCGGTATTCGATGCGCTTCAGCAGATCCATGCCGCGCGCTGCGAATGGAGAAACGGTATCACCCGCTTTCGGCTTGCCCGATGTGTAGGGTTTGGAATGACGGGCAGCGCTGGGGATACCGTCGCTCATTTCCGGTATGACAGGTTCGACAAACATACAAAGTCTCCGCCCCGCCGCACAATACGGCTGAATTGAGACAAACTGTTTACCGAGAGTTAACCGATGTAAAGGCGGAAACTGGCACTACATGCGCGGAACGGGCGTTTACTAATCGTTAAGGTTAATTTAGCGGATTGTCCGGCCATGCCTTGCCTAATTGCGCGTCAGACTGCCGCAATTTGCGCCGCTGCGCCCTTTCTCGGCTGCCTCTTGGACGCCGAAAACGCGCCGAGCAGGGCATTCGCATCGCGCACCGGCAGTGGTCTGCCGAAATAAAATCCCTGCACAAAGTCGAAATCGACGCTCCGCTGCAGCAATTCGAGTTGCTCCACCGTCTCCACGCCTTCGATCACGATGGCCTTATCCAGTTGGCGGGCAAGGCTGGCGATGGTCGCGAGAATGGCCAGATGCTGCGGATCGTCCTCGATACCCTTTAAAAAAGCCCGGTCGATCTTCAAAATGTCGAAGGGCAGATTGCGAAGATAGGACAGCGAGCAATAGCCGGTGCCGAAATCATCAAGCGCGATCTGCACCCCCATTTCACGGATGTCCTCCAGCAGTCGCGTCACAGCGTCCTGCAATTCCAGCAGCGACGTTTCGGTTATTTCCACAGTCAGCCGGTGCGGGGCCAAACCGGCCTGCGACAGTGCGGACTTAATGTGGCCAAGAATGGCGTCGGACGCGAAATCCCGTGCCGACAGGTTGACCGAAACGGTCAAATCGTCCGGCCACCGCGCGCATGCCAGGCAAGCATCATGCAACTGCCAGACAGTCAGGTCGCGGATGACGCCAGATTGTTCGGCCAGCGGAATGAACTCGCCAGGGCTGATTGCTCCAAGCGTCGGGTGGTTCCAGCGCGCAAGGGCTTCCACGCCCTTCGGCCTGCCGCTACCGGCACGCACGATCGGCTGGTAGTAGGTCTCCAACTTGCCCTCGCGAATGGCGATAGCCAGATCGTGGCGCAGCATCGCCTCCCGCTCCAGCTGGCTGTCCATCGATTCGTCGTAGACGCACAGCGTCATGGCATCGTCGGCCTTGGCGCGATATTGCGCGAAATCGGCGCGGGCGATAACAGCGTCCATCACCGCGCTTGCCTCGTTATCCGCGTCCGGCCTGTCACTGGCGCGCAGGCCATACACACCAATGGACGTGCGAACGGATATCTCGCGGCCCTGTTCACTCATCGTGAAGTTGACCGCCGCCTGCAGGTCTACGCACCACGTCGCTGCGGTGATCCCGTTTGGCAATGTGAAGACGATGATGAACTCGTCGCCGCCAAGCCGCCCGCACACCCCGGCCTCGCCCGCCAAATCATCGAGATTGTGCGCCAGCTGCCGCAGAACGGCATCTCCGATCGCGTGGCCCATCGTGTCGTTGATGACCTTGAAATCGTCCACGTCGATGACGGCGACCATGACGGCGCTATCGTGAGCGATATCGAGATAATCCAGCGCACGGCTGAAGAACCAGCTGCGGTTGGCAAGGCCTGTCAGCGCATCGAACCGCGACAGGGAAACGATCTTCTGCTGGCTGGCGCGCTGTTCGGTAACGTTGTCGATCCGCAGAATAAGACTGCCATCGGCACTGTAGCCACTGGCGACGCGGTAGGTGCCGCCGTTGCGGTGGTTGAGCACGATACCGCCATCGACACCCCCTTCGCGGTGGGCATTGCCCGGCTTGCGGACATTGCCGGATTTGGGCCGTAGCATCGTCTTGAAGGTCTCGCGCTGGGCGGGCGACAGGCGCAGCAGATTCTGCATCTTTTTGATGGTCGCCTTGCGCGTCATGCTCGGCACCAAGCCCCTGCGCGGTATTTCCAAAAACGCCCGCGCCTCGGTGTTGGCCAGCGTCAACGATCCGCTGGAGTCGAACATCAAAAGACCGCTGGGCACAGTCTCGAAGGCTGTCGACAATCTGCCAGCGCTTTCCCGCACCTCATTCCCGTCCCGCGACGCCGCGTCCAGCGTGTTTCGCATGGCCGTGGCAATGCCGATGATGGCGAAGAAATGGGCGGCATAGAAGAGGGCGAGCAGGGCATGTAGCAAATCCCCGAACCAAATGAGGGCAACCACCATCGGCAGGCCGCTGACCAGACATTGCAGATTGACGTAAAGTCTGGAGGAATAGTTGCGACCGGCCATGCCGACCGTATTGGCAAGTGACGCGGTGATGGTGGTCAGAACGACGAAATCGCCGGAATTGTTCATGATGACGCCAAAACACCATACACCGAGAAACGCCGCATAGATCGTGCCGCCGAAGACGCATCGCGCGCGCCATTTAGCGAGGATTCGGCTGGTTATCTTGCGCGTATTGCTCCGCTTCAACCGCTCCATTTCACGCCAGTAGGCCTTGTGGAGACCTATTCGGAACGCGCCTGTCAGGATGAAGGCGAGAGCGACAAAGGGCAAAAACGGGTCGGGAACGGCATAATAGCACAGGCCGACAGCCATCGCGGTGGCAATCGTGCCGACAACAATGGAGGTTGGCGAGCCGAACAGGGCATCGAGACGCCCTTTTTCGACCTGCAAAAACCTTTCCGAATGATGTGCCATAAAGAGTGACCCGTGCCCCGGTCTTTGAAAAACTTCCTTAACCAATAACGCCAAAGCGTTTCCGATTCCTGAATGGCTGGTTTCAACAGGCGGGCCTTGCGGGAACCATGTGCACGCGCGGTATTGGGGTCGCGCAGCGCCTAGTTCGTCGGCGTCTCTTCCGCCTCACCCGCTTCGCCCATCTCGTTCAGGCGCATGGGCATCGCGTCGATCAGCGCGAAAATCTCGTCCGGGTCGACAACCTGTGACCAGCGCCCCTTCTCGGCACCATCCTTGCCAACCAGGATGACAGTCATCCCCTTTGAGCCCGGCTTGAACCGCTCGCGCAGGTCGCGGGCCGTGCCGCCGGGCAGTGCGGTGTAGCCGATGGCCGCAATCGTATCCTGCGTTCCCTGCGTCACCAGCACGAGCATGTCCCGTTCCGCAAGGTCCGGCCTGCGCTCGCGCAAAAGTTCCATCTGCTTGTCGAGCCCCGCGTCGGAGCGGGATTGGGCAAACAGCAGCAACGGACGCTTTTCCCACTGCAGCGCGGCAAGCGAATTGGCGGAAGCGGGCATGATGGTCAGAGCCACGAAGGCGATGAGGAGGTAAAGACGGTTCATGCCTCCCATATAGGACGTTCCGTCCCCGACTGCATCATGCCTTATTACCGCGCATAGGCTGCAAGCACCGCATCGCCCATTGCACCGGTGCCGAGCTGTTTCATGCCGTCACTCATGATGTCGGACGTGCGGAAACCCTCGTCGAGCACTTGCGCGATGGCCGCTTCCAGCCGGTCGGCCTCGTCGATCATCTCGAAGGAATAACGCAGGCACATGGCGAAGGACGCGATCATGGCGATCGGATTGGCAATACCCTGCCCGGCGATGTCCGGCGCGGAGCCGTGGACGGGTTCGTACAACGCCTTGCGCTTGCCCGTCACAGCGTCCGGTGCGCCAAGCGAGGCGGATGGCAACATACCGAGCGAGCCGGTGAGCATCGCCGCCACGTCCGACAGCATGTCGCCGAACAAATTGTCGGTCACGATGACATCGAACTGTTTTGGCCAGCGCACCAGCTGCATCCCGCCCGCATCCGCCAGCATGTGGGACAATTCCACGTCGGCATAATCCCGCGCGTGAGTTTGGGTGACGACCTCGTTCCAGAACAGGCCGGACTTCATGACGTTGCGCTTTTCCATCGAACAGACCTTGTTCGATCGTGTGCGCGCCATGTCGAAGGCGACGGCGGCGATGCGCTCGATCTCGTAGGTCTCATAGACCTGCGTATCGACGGCGCGTTTCTGCCCGTTGCCCAGATCGGTGATTTCCTTGGGTTCGCCGAAATAGACGCCGCCAGTCAGCTCGCGAATGATGAGAATGTCGAGCCCGTCGATCACCTCCTTTTTCAGTGAAGACGAATCCGCCAGTGCCGGGTAGCAGATGGCAGGGCGCAGGTTGGCGAACAGCTGCATGTCCTTGCGAAGCCGCAGCAGACCGGCCTCAGGGCGCTTGTCATAATCCACATTGTCCCATTTCGGCCCGCCCACCGCGCCGAACAGCACGGCGTCCGCGGCCATCGCTTTGGCCATGTCAGCGTCGGAAATCGCTTCCCCGTGCGCGTCATAGGCCGCACCGCCGACAAGCCCCTCGTCGGTGGTGAAACCCGCCGCCTCGCGGGCGTTCATGTGGTTAATAACCTTGCGAACCTCGCCAAAGGCTTCCGGTCCGATCCCGTCGCCGGGAAGAAGAAAGAGTGTGCGCGCAGCCATGATATATTCCAGAACTTCAGATTGCGCGCCGTTTAACAGTCCGCGCCCGCGCCGTCACGCCAAACCTTACTTTACCAGCTTCGGCACCGGCCTCAGCACACGCAGCACCTGTGCCAGTTCATGCCCCCGCTTCAACACCCGCCCGCTCTGGTCGATGACGGACCATGCGCCCTGTCGCTTTGCCAGCTTGGGTTGCTTTTCAACCCGGAACAGCGGCGCTTCCCGCGCCTTGCGGAACACGCTGAACACCGCACGGTCCCGCTGAAAGTCGATGGCATAATCCCGCCATTCCCCATCCGCCACCCGGAACGAATAGACATTGAGCAACGCCTGCAATTCGCGCCGGTCGAAATTGACCTGCGAGGGTTTGAGCGGATTACCGGTGGAAGCGATGTGGGAATTGGCGATGCTGCCACCCGCAAGCGGTCGACGCATAGCTAGGCTGATCGGTTCACTCACATCATTGTTCCGTCCCCGCTTTGACGAAATGTGAACCGAAGGACGCGCCATCGCAAGGGTTGGCTTGCGGCGACCCGCCTAAAGAGCGCCCACCCGCGCGGCCCCGATGATCGGTCCCAGCGCAAATGCTTCCGCACCGTCTGAGGCTTGCGACGTTTGCAACAACAGCGCGCAGGCGCTCGCCCCTTCCCCCGCACCCTTGGCGCGCATGGCGTCCAGCGGCAGGGTTACATCCAGCACGCCGTCTTTCATCATGCCCGCCATTTCCACCGCCCGCACCACGTTGTGATAGGCGACAGTCCGGCCTTCGTTCTCGCCCCGCTCGATGGCGACTTTCGATTCCGGCTCGTAATAGACAATCCACAGCGTTGCATCGCCACCGTCAGCGTTGGCCGTTACGCGCAGGCCGTCGGCGGAGCGGCTGGCGCTGAGCGGCACGGAGAGAGGGGACGCACCACGCCCCGTCAGCAACACGTCGATATCCCCCTTGCGCGAGCCGACCGCGTGGCCGCTGCCGTTCACCACCGCTTGCGGCGTGTAGATGTTGCGCGCGCCCATGGCCGCTGCATAGCGCTTCTGACGCAGCGTGAAATCGGTGTGGGAAAATGTGTCCTGCCAGCCGAGATAATTCCAATAATCCACGTGCCACGAAAGCGCGAGCACATCGGTGCGCTTGGCATAGCCGGACAGGATGCGGTCAGCCGGCGGGCAGGATGAGCAGCCCTGCGAGGTGAACAGTTCCACAACGCCGGTCAGGCGCGGTTCATCGGCCTTCGCAAAACCGACCGTAAGCGCCATGAGGAGAGCTGTAATGGAGAGCAAGCGTGTCATGGAAGCGAACCTGATACTCTGTGCCTACTCACACAAGTCACGTTGCGGTGACGCTAGCGTTTCCCGCCCGTCACATCCAGCGCAGCGATGGAGGGCACCGAACGGAACAGCAAGTTGCCGCGCAACTCCCGACGCCTTTCCAGTTCCGCGTCGATCCGCGCCACCATGGCCGCCGCGCCGGATTTGCGCCGCAACCGCTTGCGCGCCATTGCCCGATTGGCCAGCAGCTCGCGATAGGTCAGCACGGACAGTGGATTTTCGGGGTCGACGGGCGGGCTCATGGCTATTTCGAAGTTGGGGCGAATCGGTGCTGCCAAAATCACCAACGTGGCTCCGTTTGGCAATTCCACCGCAACGGGTTACGAGCCGATGATGCAGTTGACCGTGACCAATCTGGCCGTCGAACGGGGGGAAGAGCGCATCTTTTCCAGCCTTTCGTTCGCCGCTGCCACCGGCGAAATCATCACGGTGGAAGGCACCAACGGGGCGGGCAAGTCCACGCTGCTGCGCGCGCTGGCAGGTCTCTTGCCGTTGGCTGAAGGCTCGGTGACCTTCACAGGCAGCGAGGAGTTCGCTGGTGTGTCGCTCGACAAGGCCTGCCATTATCTCGGCCATGAAAACGCGATGAAGCCTCAGATGAGCGTTGGCGACAATCTCGCTTTCTGGCAAAGCGTGGCGGGCCACCCTCATCTCGATCCTGCTGAGGCGCTCGATATCGTCGGGCTGGCCGGTCTCGCGCCGGTTCCCTTCGGGCATCTCTCCACCGGGCAACGGCGGCGGGCCGCAATTGCACGGCTGCTGGTGGCTTGGCGACCGGTGTGGTTGCTTGATGAACCCACCGCCGGTCTCGATCTCGCTTCGCGGCGGCAATTCGTGGCCGTCATGGACACGCACCGCGACGATGGAGGGCTGATCGTGGCTGCCACCCACGAGCCACTGGGTGGTGATAGGGGCGACACCCGCCGCATCGACATCAACGACTACACGCCATGATCCCCATCCTGCGCCGGGATCTAACGCTGGCGCTCGCCGGTGGCGGCGGGGCGGCGACTGCGTTGCTTTTCTACCTCGCCGTCGTCATCACCGTGCCCTTCGCGGTGGGGCCGGATGCAGCCCTGCTGGCGACCATCGGGCCTTCGATTTTGTGGATTGGGGCGCTGCTCGCCGCCCTGCTCGGCCTCGACCGCCTGTTCCAGCCGGACAGGGAGGACGGCTCCCTGGACCAGCTCATTCTGTCGCCGACACCCCTGCCGCTGACATGCTTTGCCAAAAGCCTCGCCCACTGGCTGACCACCGGCCTGCCGGTGACACTTTGCGCGCCCCTGTTCGCGCTCATCCTCGGCCTCGACGCGACGCAGACAGGCGCGACCATGCTGACGCTATTGGTGGGAACGCCTGCCATTTCGTTCATCGGCGCGGTGGGCGCCGCCGTGACGGTTGGGCTGGCACGGGGTGGCCTGTTGCTGGCCGTGCTGGTGTTGCCGTTGTGCATTCCCGTCGTCATCTTCGCCGTGGGAGCCGTGCGCGGCGCGTCCGTCGACCCGGATCCGTTTCTCGGTCCGCTCGCGCTGGTCACGGCGATCTCACTGTTCTTTGCAGTGCTTGGACCCTTCGCCGCGGCCTATGCTCTACGTCAGAATTGAAACCGCCTCCGACCACACCTAGAACCCAATGATGAATACGACCGCCACCCTTTCAGCATCCAAACCAACCGGTCTGACCGCCTTGGCCAATCCGGCCCGCTTCCGTGCTCTCGTCATGACGGTCTGGCCGTGGCTTGCGGTGGCGACCGTGCTGGTCTTCGCCGTCGGCCTCTATCTGGCGCTGACGGCACCGGACGATTACCAGCAGGGCCGCACGGTGCGGATCATGTTCATCCACGTGCCCGCTGTGTGGATGGCGATGGCGGCCTATATGGTGATGGTGACCAGTGCGCTGGGTGTGCTGGTTTGGCGGCACCCGCTGGCGGATGTGGCGGCCCGTGCAGCAGCGCCGTTGGGCGCGATGTTCACCGCGCTCGGCCTCGTCACCGGCTCGCTCTGGGGTCGCCCCATGTGGGGCACCTACTGGGTGTGGGATGCGCGGTTGACCTCGTTTCTCATCCTGCTCGTCATCTATCTTGGATTGATCGCGCTGTGGCGTTCCATCGAGGAACCGGCACGCTCCGCCCGCATGGCGGCGGTGGCGATACTGGTGGGCGCGATCAACATTCCGATCATCAAATTTTCCGTCGACTGGTTCACCACCCTGCACCAGCCCGCATCCGTCACCCGGATCGATGGCCCCGCCATGCCAGCGGTGTTTCTCACCCCCTTGCTGCTGATGGGGCTGGCCTATCTGCTGCTGTTTCTCACGCTGCACCTTTTGGCCATGCGGAATGAAGTGATGCGGCGACAGGTGCGGACGGGTTTGCGGAAAGCGGCCGCTGACGCACGCGGACGGAGAGGCTGACATGTTGGAAACAGCCTTCGGCGGCCCATACGCCCCGTTCATCATCGCCTCCTATGCGGCAACCCTCGTGGGCCTGCTCGCCATGATCGCGTGGGTCTGGCTCGGCCATCGCACAAGGGCGCGCCAGTTGGCCGGTCTTGAAAAGGCTGGCTTCGGGCGTAGCGGCAAACCATGAACCGCCTCGTTATCTATCTGCCCGTCCTGCATTTTCGCAGGCCTTGCGGGCATCTTCCTGCTGCAACTGACATCGGGCAAGGACACGTCCGAACTCCCCTCGGCGCTGATCGGACGCGAGGCACCGCGCCTCGATCTGCCCGCGCTGGAAGGTCTCGGCGTGCCCGGCATCGCCGCGGCCGATGTGGCGTCCGGCAAACCGTCCATCGTCAATATCTGGGCCTCGTGGTGCGCGCCGTGCAGGGCCGAACATCCGGTGCTGATGAACTTGTCAGAGCGCGGCGATGTCTCGCTGCTCGGCATCAACTACAAGGATTCCGACGAAAATGCGCTGCGTTTTCTCGGCGCGCTCGGCAACCCGTTCGACGCCGTTGGCGTGGACCAGACGGGTCGCGCGGTGATCGAGTGGGGTTTTTACGGTGTGCCGGAGACATTTCTGGTCAACGGCACCGGACAGGTCGTTTACAAGATCGTCGGCCCGATCACGCAGGAAAAGTACGCCGAACTGATCGAGAAGCTCGACGCGCTCTAATCTTTTCTCTTTGCTCTTCCGTCGAATGTTTCAGCATCAGCGGCGTCTGGCTGGCAACGAAGGCGAATGTCAGTCCCATCATGCCCCACAACTTGAAGCCGACCCAGAACGATTCCGACGTGTTGCGCCACACGATCTCGTTCACCACCGCGAGAAACAGAAAGAAGAACCCCCAGCGCCACGTCAGCTTGCGCCAGCCCTCGTCGTCCAGCTGCAAGGCCGAGTCCATCACCATCCGCAACAGCGATTTGCCGAGCATCATGCCCGCGATCAGCGTCAGCCCGAACAGGGTGTTCACGATGGTCGGCTTCATCTTGATGAACGTGTCGTCCTGCAAATACAGCGTCAGCCCGCCGAACACCGTCACCACCACCAGCGTGACCAGCGGCATGGCGGGCAGCGAGCGCGTCAGCATCCATGATGCCACGATGGAGATCACAGTCGCCACCATAATAACGGCGGTGGACAGGAAAATCGGCTTTTCCCAGATGCCCGTCAGCCCCAGAATGGGCACCAGCCGGTCGCCGAAATTATAGGCCAGCACGAACGCTGCCACCGGCCCCAGTTCCAGCGCCAGCTTCAATCCCGGCGAAACGGCCGGCGCTGTCAGGGTTTCGGGAACCGGGCCATCAGACGGCGGGTTGTGTTTCATGTCTGTCATAAACGGTGCCATACACCGCGGTGCGACGTGGTCAACGGTGTCATCTTCCCTGCTGGACGTTTCCATGCCGCGCGCCTTATACCTGTTCCAAACAAGCGCGGCGCTTCGCCGCCGCCATCCCCTGCTTTCGGGAGCATCCGTATGACCAAATCACTCGACACCTTCAACTGCCGCAAGACGATGGACGTCGCCGGCACCACATACACCTATTTCGATCTGAAGGAGGCCGAGGAGAACGGGCTGGTCGGCGCGCACAGGCTGCCGTTTTCGCTGAAAGTGCTGCTTGAAAATCTGCTGCGCTTCGAGGATGGCCGCTCGGTCACGGAAGACGATATCCGCGCCGTGGTGCAATGGCTCGACGACAAGGGCACGGCCGGCAAGGAAATCGCCTACCGCCCGGCGCGCGTGCTGATGCAGGACTTCACGGGCGTGCCTGCCGTGGTGGATCTTGGCCGCCATGCGCGATGCGACGAAAAATCTTGGCGGCGAAACATCTGCCATCAACCCGCAGGTGCCCGTCGATCTGGTCATCGACCACTCGGTCATGGTGGATTATTTCGGCGGCGAGGGCGCGTTCGAGAAGAACGTGGAGCGCGAATACGAACGCAACGGGGAGCGCTATACATTCCTCAAATGGGGCCAGCAGGCGTTTGACAACTTTCGCGTGGTCCCCCCCGGAACCGGCATCTGCCATCAGGTGAACCTGGAATATCTCTCCCAGACCGTCTGGACCCGTGAAGAAGGCGGCGAAACGCTGGCTTATCCCGACACGCTGGTCGGCACCGATTCCCACACCACGATGGTCAATGGTCTATCGGTTCTCGGTTGGGGCGTCGGCGGCATCGAGGCGGAAGCGGCCATGCTCGGCCAGCCGATCACCATGCTCATTCCCGAAGTCGTCGGCTTCCGTCTGGACGGACGCGTCGCCGAAGGCATCACTGCAACCGACCTCGTGCTGGTGATCGTGCAAATGCTGCGCGAGCGCGGCGTCGTGGGCAAATTCGTCGAATTCTACGGCCCCGGCCTCGACAATCTCAGCCTCGAAGATCAAGCCACCATCGCCAACATGGCCCCGGAATACGGCGCGACCTGCGGCTTCTTCCCCATCGATACCGACACGCTGGATTATCTGCGCTCGACGGGCCGCGACGACGACCGGGTGGCGCTCGTCGAAGCCTATGCCAAGGCGCAGGGCATGTGGCGCGACTCGTCCGTCGCCGACCCCGAATTCACCGACACGTTGAGCCTCGACCTAGACACCGTCGTGCCGTCCATTTCCGGCCCCAAACGCCCACAGGACCGTGTGGTTCTCGCAGAAGCCGACACGGCCTTTGCGGAAGCGATGAAGACGCTCAAACCCGGCGACAGGAAGCTTGCACCCGCTGAAAGCCGCGCCGTCGGTCGATTTATGACCGAGGGTGAAGCGCAGGAACAGGGCGACCCCATGCCAGCCGGTGTGATGGGCTACCCCGTGAGAGGCCGGAACCACCACCTTGGCGACGGCGACATCGTGGTGGCCGCCATCACATCCTGCACAAACACGTCCAACCCCTCAGTTATGATCGCCGCAGGCCTGCTGGCCCGTAACGCCCATGCCAAAGGTTTGAAGGTGAAGCCGTGGGTCAAAACCTCGCTCGCCCCCGGCTCGCAGGTCGTCACCGACTATCTGGAAAAGGCCAATCTGCAGGACGATCTCGATGCACTCGGCTTCGATCTCGTCGGTTACGGCTGCACCACCTGCATCGGCAATTCCGGCCCCCTGGCGGAGGAGATTTCCGAAGCCATCCACGCCAACGACATCGTGGCGGTGTCGGTTCTGTCAGGCAACCGTAATTTCGAAGGCCGCATTTCGCCGGACGTGCGGGCCAACTATCTCGCCTCCCCGCCGCTGGTCGTGGCCTATGCGCTGGTCGGCACCATGCACACCAACATCACGACGGATTCGCTCGGCAAGGACCACGACGGCAACGACGTCTTCCTGAAGGATATCTGGCCCTCCAACAACGAGATCGCTGAAATCCTGCGTCAGACCATAACGCGCGACATGTTCACCACCCGCTATGGCGACGTGTTCAAGGGCGACGAGAAATGGGGCGGCATCGACGCTGGAACCGGCCAGACCTATGGCTGGGACTCGACTTCCACCTATGTGCAAAACCCGCCCTATTTCGACGGCATGAGCATGGAGCCCGATGAGATCACCGACATTCAGAACGCGCGCATCCTGTCGTTGTTCGCCGACTCCATCACCACCGACCACATTTCGCCCGCCGGTGCCATCAAGGGCGACAGCCCTGCCGGCAACTACCTGCGCGAGCATCAGGTGCGCCCGATCGAGTTCAACTCCTACGGCGCGCGACGCGGCAACCATGACGTGATGATGCGCGGCACATTTGCCAACATCCGCATCCGCAATTCCATGCTCGACAATGTGGAAGGCGGCTATTCCATGCACGTGCCATCGGGCGAGCAGGGCTCCATGTACGATGTCGCCATGCGCTATGCCGAGGAAGAGACGCCGCTAGTGGTTTTTGCGGGCAAGGAATACGGCACCGGCTCTTCGCGAGACTGGGCTGCGAAAGGCACCCGCCTGCTGGGCGTGCGCGCCGTGATTGCCGAAAGTTTCGAGCGCATCCACCGCTCCAACCTCGTCGGCATGGGCGTGCTGCCGCTGGTCTTCACCGATGGTCAGAGCTGGGAAGGACTGGGCATGACGGGCAGGGAAACCGTTACCATCCGCGGTCTCGACAATCTGTCGCCGCGTCAGGAAATGAGCGCGGAAATCGTGTTCGAAGATGGTTCAGCCAAGCAGGTCAAGCTGCTGTCACGCATCGATACCGAAGACGAACTCGACTATTTCCGCAATGGCGGCATTCTTGCACTACGTGCTGCGCAACCTGAATCGCGAAGTCGGTGGCGGCGTAGCGTTTGATGCAAATGTACGCTGGCACAGCCAAATAGTGTGCCAGCGGACATCTAAGGTGTAAGTTGTTTAGTCTGCCGGTGCCGGTGTTACGGGTGTAACAGGTTCGACCACCGGTTGTTCGACCACTGGCTGCTCAACCGGCTGCTCGACAACGGTGTTGTCGACTGGCACTGCAACTTCCTGCGTGTCGTTGTCGAACAGGCCAAATATCCATGCCAGAATTGCAAGCGCAACGAGGCCTAGAATGATCCACCAAAGGGGGCTCATTTTGGACTTGGCAGGCGCGGCGGTTACTTTTGGGTCGCGATATTCGTTGTCGGCCATGGGTGTGTTCCTAAGGTATGTGTGAATGGCGTCCAAACGTACCGGCATCCAACTGGTTCCATGTGCTAAGCTACCCGTTTTAAAGCAACGAATTAGCAAGTCGTGTGTTTCTGCAAAACCTGACGACGTGTCTGGCCCACTACGGGTCGACAGGATCGAGCAATGCGGAGCGACATCGTGAACGACAAACCAATCGCTGATCGATTTGAGCACGCAACGGAACGGGACGTAGGCCTGACGCTGGCAAACGAAGAGCTGGTCGTCGAAACCGTTGACCATCGTTCCACCGTTCGGGTCTCGACCCGGACCGTTCGCGAAGACGTTGCGGTCGAAGAAAACCTGCGCAGTGTGCAGGCCGATATCCAGCGTGTGCCCATCGGCCGGTATATCGATACTGTACCGGCAGTCGAGCAGCGCGACGGTGTGACAATCATTCCCGTTGTAGAAGAAGTGCTCGTCAAGCGGTTGCTCCTTCGCGAAGAAATCCATGTGCGCCAGGTCGAAGAGGATCGCGTGCATCGTGAAACCGTCGAACTGCGTCGTCAGGAACCCGTGGCCGAACGTTTGGACCTTCCATCCGTGCCGGGCGGAAACGACTAACCCCAACCTCTCAGGAGAATTTCCATGCATAGAGCTGTTACCGCGATTTACCGCACCTACGCTTCCGCCCAACAAGTGCGCGACGCGATTGTCGAGCAGGGCGTATCATCGTCTTACGTCGATATCATTCCGGACACCGACGATGCGTTGGAAGCCGGCGCCACCCGTGCCGATGACGTGTTCGACGATCTGCACGACCTCAATCTGCCGGAAGATGATGTGCGCACCTACCAGCAGGCCGTTCGCCGCGGTGATTTCATCGTGTCAGCCAATGTCAGTGAGGACGAGGTTGCAACCGTCATTGCACTGATGCGCACGCCCGAGCATGACATGTACGACATCGATGCCACGGAAGAAGAGTTCCGTTCAGCTGACTATGTTGCACCAATGACCGCAGGATTAGGCGGCATCACCGGTGCTGCTGGTGGCCAGGATGCATCGACCGCTGGTGATGATGCCGAGGTCATCCGCGAGGCTGAAGAGCGTCTGCGTGTCGGTAAACGCGATGTCGAGGGTGGTTCTGTCCATGTGCGCTCCTACGTTCATGAAGTGCCGGTGGAAGAACGTATTCGCTTGCGCCAGGAACGTGTCGAAGTGCGCCGCACGGCAACCGATGGTCGTGTGTTGACCGGTGCCGAGGCTGATGCTGTCTTTCAGGACCGGTCCATCGATGTGACCGAGCACAATGAGGAAGCAGTGGTATCGAAGGAAACCGTTGTAACGGGTGAAGTGTCCGTTTCCAAGGATGTCGATGTGGAAGACCGCGTCGTGTCCGACACAGTGCGTCGCACCGAGGTCGAAGTGGACGACGAAACCGGGGTGACCGGTATCGACAAAGATCGCATCTAATCCGCAACACTCACCGAATGATGGAAGGCCCGGTTGAAAGACCGGGCCTTTCGTTTATGCCGTCCCGTTGATAACCGCCGTGTGCTCCACCGCGCTTTGAGTAGTCTGTACCCGCCATTTCACCGCAACTTCGCCAGCGCCTGCCCCTCGACCGATATCCGCAGTGCCAGCACGCCTGCATTCAGCACCGAAAACACCAGCGCCACCCAGCCCAACCCCAGCACCAAAGGCGCAACGGCGATCTCGGCGACCACCAGCATATAGTTCGGATGTTTTACGAACCGGAACGGCCCCCGCGCTACCAGCGGTTCTTCCAGCACGATGATGCGTGTGGTCCAGCGTTCGCCAAGGCTCGCCAGAATCCAAAGCCGCAAGACCTGCAGCACGACATAGACGGCAAGCCATCCGAGCACCACTTGCTCGTCATAGCCGAACACCACCAGCGCGATGATCCATGCTGTGTGCAACGCCACGATCAGCGGATAGTGCTCCGCCCCAACCTCATACGCACCGCAGCGCCATCAACCGCGCGGTATTGCGTTTTGCCAGCACCAGTTCGCCTAAGCGCTGGATTACTATAAAAGCAAGAAAGAGAACTGCATAGAGATTGGCGTCGAACATGGTCAGCCCACTTTCAGCGGAAGGAAAGAGGCCGTGAACCCCGGTCCCAAAGCGCAAGCCAGCATGTCGCCGGTCTCACCTTCCTGCAACAGCCGTTCCAGCACGAACAGAACGGTGGGCGCGGACATATTGCCGTAATCCCGCAGGATCGTGCGTTCCGCATCGAGAGTGCCCGCTTTCAACGTCATGGCCTCCTCCAATGCTTCGACAACCTTCGCACCGCCCGGGTGGCACACCAACCGGTCGAACGCGGCAAGGTCCATACCCATACGCTGCACCGCATCTTCCGCTGCTGCGTGAAAGTGTTCGGTGGCGAAAGCGGGGATGGAACGGTCGAATACAACACCCAGCCCCGCTTCATCCACGTCCCACCCCATGATGGCGAGCGTGTCGGCCCACACATGCTGCTGCCCGGTGCCAACTGTGATTTTGGGGCCATCACCCGTGCGCTCAGTCGATAGGCACGCTGCGGCCGCTCCGTCTCCAAACAGCACGGTAGCGATGATGTCAGCCTTTTGTAGCCGGTCGGAACGAAACGACAGGGTACAGGCCTCCAGCGCCACGATCAGCACATGCGTGCCGGGCCGCGCGGCGGCGAGATCGCGGGCGATAGACAGCCCCGATACGCCTCCGGCACAACCCAGTCCAAACACGGGAACGCGCTGGACATCCGCGCGAAATCCCAAGGCTTTCCACGCTCGCGCTTCCAGCGTCGGTGTCGCGATGCCGGTGGACGACACGGTGACTATGCAATCCACGTCCTTCGCTTTGAGACCGGATGCCGCGAGCGCCCTGCCCGCAACGTCGGTGAACAGGTCCGTCCCACCGGTCAGATACAGCGCATTGCGTTCGGGCCATGATTTCGGCTCGTCGAACCACTCGAACGGTGCCATCGAGTAGCGCGTTTCGACACCCGACGTCTTGAACGACCCCGCCATCCGCTCGAACTGGGCGTAGCGGGGGCCGAGTATGCGGCGCGCGTTGGACAGCACCAGATCCTGCGGTAGGACGTAGTGCGGCACGGCGCTGGCGAGGCCGTTGAGATGGACGTTCATGCGGGGATACTCTTGAAACCTGTCCACTAGGAACGCGGATGTGCTCCATTCGGTTCGGTGCCGTCTGGCGAATGGAACACATTTGTCTTAAGGCGCAACCGTTCCCGTTACCGGTCTCTGTCCATGCTTGAAGCCGTAGCTCCATATCTGGCGTTTGCCGCCGCCCTGTTCATCTCCGTGGCCATTCCCGGCCCGGGGATCGCGGCGCTTGTCGGGCGGGCGATGGGGTCGACGACGCGCGAGGCCATGCCTTTCGTGGCTGGTGTCGCGGCGGCGGACACGGTGTTCCTGACGCTGGCAGTCGTCGGTCTGGCAGCGGTGGCGCAATCCTTCGGCTGGGCCTTCATCGCCATCAAGGTGGCGGGTGGCGTGTATTTGCTGTGGCTGGCCTGGTCGTTCTGGTCCACCCCGCCGGAAGCGCACAAGGTGCGGGCAAAGAAGGGCTCCGGCTCGTTCTGGCGCACCGCATCGGCTGGCTTTCTCGTCACGATGGGAAACCCGAAAGCCATCGTGTTCTATTCGGCTCTGGTGCCGAACGTCATCGACCTGCGCGCCGTTGGAATCATGGAATGGGCGATTCTTGCCTGCGTGACTGTCTGCACGGTATTTGCCGCCGCCAGCCCCTACGTCATCGCCACCACCCGCGCGAGCGGCTTGTTGTCGGCACCGGAAGCCATGCAACGGCTGCGCCGCGCGGCAGCCGGTTTCATCGGCGCGGCGGGTGTGTTCATCTTGGCGGAGGCGGCGTGGGAAGCGCGGTGAGACTGTTTGCAGTGGCTCTGGCGCTGTTCGCGGCAACGCCAGTCGTCGCGGATAACGCTGCCATCACCCCCAAAGTCGCTGCCGCCTGCGGGCTATACGCCTACGCCGCCCACATCACGGCGGTCTACGACGGCGACACAGTCACGGCCGATGTGGACCTTGGCTTCAAGGTCTGGCGCAAGGATGAAAAGCTGCGCCTGCACCGCATCGACGCGCCGGAAATGCGGGGCGACGAGCGGGAGGCGGGGATCGTCTCGCGCGACGCCTTGCGGGAACGGGTGCTGGACCGCGATGTCATCATCTGCACCTTCAAGGACACCACCGGCAAGTATGGCCGCTACCTCGCCGACATCTGGCTGGGCGATGAAAATATCAACGACTGGCTGATGGCTGAGGGGTTGGCCGAACGATATGGCGACGCGAAACAGGCGACCATGACCGGATTGGGTGCATCACCCCGCTTCGTGCCCGCACCCCTGCCAAAACCGTGAGGGACTTCAAGAGGGTTTCGCTCTGGAAAAGGACGTCATCCTCGGGCCCTGTCCCGAGGATCTGGAACGCTGCCGCGCGCTGGAACTCACCGGATCCCCGGCACAAGGCCGAGGATGACGAAAGAAGACGGAGAATCGGGTAACCAGCCTTAGCCAAATGCCTTCAGCTTTCTATATAGCAGGTATCTCCAAGCCCCGTTCCGCCGATCCATGCCCGACCCAACGACCACCGACCCGTCCCTCCGCGCCCGCCTCGCCGCACTCCTCACCTCCCGCCGGTTCGAATACGCCATCATCGCGCTGGTTGTGACGAACGCGATCATTCTGGGACTGGAAACGACGCGGTTTGCGGGCGGCACCTTTGGCGCGGTTCTTCGAACCATCGACGGCATCATCCTATTCATCTTCGTGATCGAACTGCTGTTGCGGTTCTACGTCCACCGGCTGCGCTTCTTCCACGACCCGTGGCGGGTGTTCGACCTGATCGTGGTGGGCGTGGCACTGGTGCCCGCCTCCGCCGGTTTCTCCGTGCTGCGTGCGCTACGGGTGCTGCGTATTCTGCGGCTTATTTCCGTCATCCCCTCGCTGCGACAGGTGGTGACGGGGCTTGTGGCGGCGCTGCCCGGCATGGGGTCGATCATGGTTCTGATGGCGCTGGTCTTCTACGTCTTTTCCGTCATGGCGACCAAGCTGTTCGGGCCATCGTTTGCCGAATGGTTCGGTACGTTGGGCGCGTCCGCCTATTCCCTGTTCCAGATCATGACGCTGGAAAGCTGGTCCATGGGCATCGTGCGGCCCGTGATGGAAGTCTATCCCTGGGCGTGGGCGTTCTTCATCGCCTTCATTCTGTCCACTACCTTTACCGTGCTGAACCTGTTCATCGGCATCATCGTCTCCGCCATGCAGAAGGAGCATGAGGACGTGGCGGCGGGCGAACGCGACCAGTTGCACACCGATCAGGCCCTGATGCTGGAGGAAATGAAGATCATGCGCACCGAGATGGAGCGGATGCGCGTTGCGGTGGAAAGCCAATCGCCCCATTCAACCGTTTAGCGCGACGGTGCCGGCGAACTTTGGTTGCGCTGGCGGTCCCATGTTGTAAACCGGTGCCAACAAACGGTGGAAACCGCTTAAAATTCTTACGTAAAAGGAAGTTTTCATGGCTCGCAACAAGATCGCGCTTATCGGATCGGGGATGATCGGGGGCACGCTGGCCCATCTGGCGAGCCTGAAAGAGCTTGGCGACGTCATCCTGTTCGACATCGCGGAAGGCATTCCCGAGGGCAAGGCGCTCGATATCGCTGAATCCACGCCCGTCGATGGCGGCGACGTGAAACTCTCCGGCACGCAGTCCTATTCCGCCATCAAGGGCGCGGATGTGTGCATCATCACCGCCGGTGTCGCCCGCAAGCCGGGCATGAGCCGTGATGACCTGCTGGGCATCAACCTAAAGGTGATGGAGCAGGTGGGCGCTGGCATCGCAAAATACGCGCCGGACGCCTTCGTGATTTGCATCACCAACCCGCTCGACGCGATGGTCTGGGCGCTGCAGAAATTTTCCGGCCTGCCAAAAAACATGGTCGTCGGCATGGCCGGTGTGCTCGATTCCTCGCGCCTGAAACATTTTCTCGCGGACGAATTCGACGTGTCGGTCAAGGACGTCACCGCCTTCGTGCTGGGCGGCCACGGCGACACGATGGTGCCGCTGGCGAAATATTGCACGGTCGCCGGCATTCCCCTGCCGGACCTTGTGAAAATGGGCTGGCTGACCAAGGACCGCATGGAAGAAATCTTTGACCGCACCCGCAAGGGCGGCGGCGAGATCGTTTCGCTGCTCAAAACCGGCTCCGCCTATTACGCCCCCGCCGCCTCCGGCATCGCCATGGCCGAAGCCTATCTCTACGACCAGAAGCGCGTTCTGCCCTGCGCCGCCAACCTGCGCGGCGAATACGGCATTCAGGACATGTATGTCGGCGTGCCGGTGATTATCGGCGCCGGTGGCGTGGAGCGGGTGATCGAGGTTGAAATGAGCCGGTCGGATGAGAAGGCGTTTGCGAAAAGCGCCCAGGCCGTGGCTGATTTGTGCGAGGCCTGTGCCGAAATCGCGCCGAATTTGAAGTGACGTGACCGGAGGGAACGTCATCCTCGGGCACTGTCCCGAGGATCTCGCGCCGCGCCTTCCGTTATCAGACCAGATCCTCGGGACGGTGCCCGAGGATGACGACCATAGAGAGAGCCGAGACATGAACATCCACGAATATCAGGCCAAGCAAGTCCTCAAGGGCTTTGGCGCTCCCGTCGCACAGGGCGTGCCGATCATGAATGCGTCCGACGTGGACGCCGCCATCGAGGCTCTGCCCGGCCCGCTCTACGTGGTGAAATCGCAGATTCATGCCGGCGGACGCGGCAAGGGCAAGTTCAAGGAACTGGGACCTGATGCCGGCGGTGGCGTCCGTCTCGCCCGTTCCGCCGACGAGGTGCGGTCGCACGTCAAGGAAATGCTCGGCAACACGCTCGTCACCAAACAGACGGGCGACGCCGGCAAGCAGGTCAACCGGCTCTATCTGGAGGACGGGGCGGATATCGACCGCGAATTGTATTGCTCCATCCTGGTCAACCGCGAGACGGGCAAGGTGAGTTTCGTCGCCTCCACCGAAGGCGGCATGGACATTGAAACTGTGGCCGAAGAAACGCCGGACAAGATCCACACGATCGATGTGGACCATTCCGACGGCGTCACCCCCGCCATCATCGACAAGCTAAACACGGCCTTCGAGCTGACAGGTGCGGCGGCGGAGGACGGCAAGAGCCTGTTCCCCATCCTTTACAAGGCCTTCACCGAGACCGACATGGCGATGCTGGAGGTCAATCCGCTGATCGTCATGGAAGATGGCCATTTGCGGGTGCTGGACGCAAAAGTGTCCTTCGACGGCAATGCGGAGTTCCGCCAGACCGAAATTCAGAAGTTGCGCGACCTGTCGGAAGAGGACGACAAGGAAATCGAGGCGTCGAAATACGACCTCGCTTATGTGGCGCTCGACGGCGACATCGGCTGCATGGTCAACGGGGCGGGGCTGGCGATGGCCACGATGGACATCATCAAGCTTTACGGCGCCGAGCCCGCCAACTTTTTCGACGTGGGCGGCGGGGCAACCACCGAAAAGGTCACCGCAGCCTTCAAGATCATCACCGCCGACCCGAAGGTCAAAGGCATTCTCGTCAACATCTTCGGCGGCATCATGCGCTGCGACACGATCGCCGAGGGAGTGGTGACTGCTGTGAAGGAAGTCAGGCCTGCAAGTGCCGCTCGTCGTGCGCCTCGAAGGCACCAAGGTCGAAGAGGGCAAGGCGATTCTCAACAATTCCGACGTTGATGTGGTCGCCGCCGACGACCTGGATGATGCAGCGCAGAAGATCGTGAAGGCGGTGAAGGGTTGAGCTGTTTCCTTATCAAGTCCGGAAGCCCACCGTCAGCTGAGGGAGTATTTGAAGGACATGCTCTCGAAAATCAGCAGCATGGAGTGATTTACGTCGACAGATCATATCAAGGTTCAAAGGATGTGACTGCAGGCGACACTTTGGTACTGTTTAACAGCGATAAAACGCTCAATGCAGTTGTCGTTGCTACTGGGCCTATGACCGTTCTTACGGATCAGCCGAACTACGACCATGCTTCGATTGAGGTGGTATGTGTGTTGAAGGCAACTGGTGAACAGGCACTTGATGAGGCAATCAAAACCATTGTGACAAACACTCAACAATACGGCGCGCACCCAGTGAAGTTTGCCTAGTTTAAAAATGACGATTCTAGTCAGGAAATAAATACTCATGTCCATTCTCATCGACAAAAACACAAAGATCATCGTGCAGGGGCTGACGGGCAAGACGGGCACGTTCCATACGGAGCAGGCGCTGGCCTATCATGGCACGCAGATGGTCGCGGGCACGCACCCCAAAAAGGGTGGCACGGAATGGGAAGGGTCGAGCGGCGAGAAGCTGCCGATCTTCACCACCGTGGCCGAAGCGCGCGATGCGACCGACGCCAACGCCTCCGTCATCTACGTGCCACCTCCGGGCGCAGCCGCTGCCATCGAGGAAGCCATCGACGCGGAAATTCCTCTCATTATCTGCATCACCGAAGGCGTTCCGGTGCTGGACATGGTGCGCGTGAAGGAAAAGCTCGACAAGTCCAAATCCCGCCTTATCGGCCCCAACTGCCCCGGTGTGCTGACGCCGAACGAATGCAAGATCGGCATCATGCCCGGCTCCATCTTCATGGACGGCAGTGTCGGCATCGTCTCCCGCTCCGGCACGCTGACCTATGAAGCCGTGTTCCAGACCACCAATGCAGGCCTCGGCCAGACCACAGCGGTCGGCATCGGCGGCGATCCGGTCAAGGGCACGGAGTTCATCGACATGCTGGAAATGTTCCTCGCAGACGATGAAACCAAATCCATCATCATGATCGGCGAAATTGGCGGTTCCGCTGAAGAGGACGCAGCGCAGTTTCTGGCCGACGAGGCCAAGCGCGGTCGTTCCAAGCCTACCGTCGGCTTCATCGCAGGCGTCACCGCTCCTCCCGGCCGCACGATGGGCCATGCCGGTGCCGTCGTGTCCGGCGGCAAGGGCGATGCGCCTAGCAAGATCGCCGCCATGGAACGCGCCGGTATCCGTGTGTCGCCATCGCCCTGCCAAACTGGGTGAGACACTCACTGAACTGCTCAAGGGCTAATCGCTCAAAGATAGAACCAGAAGGAACCGGGCAACCCCCGGCCAAACGCACATCATGGCCCGCAACGCTGCCAACGAAGCCTTCGCCGCCTCATCCTTCCTAAACGGCTCTTCCGCCGCCTACGTGGAAGCGCTTTACGCGGACTGGGAAGCCGATCCCGCCAGCGTAACCGGCGAATGGCAGGAGTTTTTCGGCTCTCTCGGGGATGAGGGTGCCGATGTCGTAAAGGCCGCGGCGGGCGCATCGTGGGCGAAGAAAAACTGGCCGATCCACGCCAACGGCGAACTCGTCTCCGCGCTCGACGGCCATTGGTCAAACGACGAGATCGTCTCTGAAAAGAAAGTCTCCGCCAAGATCGCGGAAAAAACGGTTGCAGACGGCAAGGAAATCGCGCCGGAGGACGTGCAGCAGGCGACGCGGGACTCCATCCGCGCGATTATGATGGTGCGCGCCTACAGGATGCGCGGGCACCTGCACGCCAATCTCGACCCGCTCGGCATCGCCGGTCCACAGGACGACCACAACGAGCTGCACCCGTCATCTTACGGCTTTACCGAAGCCGATTACGACCGCCAGATCTTCCTCGACCATGTGCTCGGTCTGGAATTCGCCACCATCCCGCAGATGCTGACGCTGCTGAAACGCACCTATTGCGACACACTCGGCATCGAGTTCATGCACATTTCCGACCCGGTGGAAAAAGCCTGGTTGCAGGAGCGTATCGAAGGGCCGGACAAGGAAATCACCTTCACCGAAAACGGCAAGAAGGCGATTCTGAACAAGCTGGTGGAAGCCGAGGGTTTCGAAAAGTTTCTCGACGTCAAATACAAGGGCACGAAGCGGTTCGGGCTGGACGGCGGTGAAAGCCTCATCCCTGCGCTGGAGCAGATCATCAAGCGTGGCGGACAGCTGGGCCTGAAGGAAATCGTGCTCGGCATGCCTCACCGCGGGCGGTTGAATGTGCTCACCAACGTGATGTCAAAACCGTTTCGCGCGGTCTTTCACGAGTTCAAGGGCGGCTCGTTCAAGCCCGACGAGGTCGAAGGCTCCGGCGATGTAAAATATCACCTCGGCGCGTCCAGCGACAGGGAGTTCGACGGCAACACGGTCCACCTGTCGCTGACAGCGAACCCGTCCCATCTGGAGATCGTCAATCCCGTCGTTATGGGCAAGGTACGTGCCAAGCAGGACCATCTGGAATCCGTGCGCGCCGATGGCACCCGTCCGCGCAATACGGTGCTGCCTCTGCTGTTGCACGGGGATGCGGCCTTCGCCGGTCAGGGCGTGGTGGCCGAGTGTTTCGGGCTGTCGGGCCTGAAGGGTCACCGTGTCGGCGGATCGATCCATGTGATTGTCAACAACCAGATCGGCTTCACCACCAACCCGCGCTTCTCCCGCTCGTCGCCCTATCCGTCCGATGTGGCCAAGATGATCGAAGCGCCGATCCTGCACGCCAACGGAGACGACCCGGAAGCGGTGGTCTATGCGGCAAAAATCGCCATCGAGTTCCGTCAGAAATTCGGCAAGCCGGTCGTCATCGACATGTTCTGCTACCGCCGCTATGGCCATAACGAAGGCGACGAGCCGGCCTTCACCCAGCCAATCATGTACCGCAAAATCAAGGGTCACGAGTCCACGCTCACACTTTACGGCGAGCGTCTGGTTAAAGAAGGCCTTATATCCGCCGACGAGCGCGAGGCGCAAATCGCCGCATTCCGCAAGAATCTCGACGAGGAATTCGAGACCGCCGAGGGCTACAAGCCCAACAAGGCCGACTGGCTCGACGGTGCATGGTCCGGCCTGAAAACGGCAGGCGACCGCGAGGAAGCGCGCCGCGGCAAGACCGGCGTTCCTATAGACGAATTGCGCGAAATCGGCACGGCGATCACGTCCATTCCCGAAGGCTTTGAAGCCCACAAGACGATCAAGCGCTTTATGAACAACCGCGCAAAGATGATCGAAAGCGGCGAAGGTCTCGATTGGGCGACCGGCGAGGCGCTGGCCTTTGCGACCTTGCAACTGGACGGCGACAGGATCCGCCTGTCGGGTCAGGATTGCGAACGCGGCACCTTCTCCCAGCGCCATTCTGTACTGTACGACCAACGCGACGAGGACCGCTACCTGCCATTGATGAACCTCGGCGGCGTGGCCGGTGTCGAGCGCACCCGCCACCTACGAGGTCATCAATTCCATGCTGTCGGAAGAGGCCGTGCTCGGCTTCGAATACGGCTATGCGCTGGCCGAACCCAAATGCCTGACGATCTGGGAAGCCCAGTTCGGGGATTTCGTGAACGGCGCGCAGGTCGTCATCGACCAGTTCATCTCGTCCGGCGAGCGCAAGTGGCTGCGCATGTGCGGCCTGACCATGCTGCTGCCCCACGGCTACGAAGGCCAGGGCCCGGAACATTCCTCCGCCCGCATGGAGCGGTTTTCTGCAACAATGTGCGGAAGACAACATGCAGGTGGTCAACTGCACCACGCCGGCCAACTATTACCATGTGTTGCGTCGTCAGATGCGCCGCGAGTTCCGCAAGCCGTTGATCGTATTCACACCAAAGAGCCTGCTGCGCCATAAGCGGGCGGTCTCGAAGCTGGACGAATTTGCCGAAAACAGCACCTTCCACCGCCTGTTGTGGGACGACGCGCAATTCCTGCCCGACCAGCCCGTCACACTGGCACCGGACGAGAAGATCCGCCGCGTCGTGCTGTGTTCCGGCAAGGTCTATTACGATCTCTATGAGGAGCGCGAGGAGCGCGGCATCGACGATATCTACCTGCTGCGCGTGGAACAGCTCTATCCGTTCCCCGCCAAGGCGCTGATTACCGAGCTGTCCCGCTTCAAGGATGCGGAGATCGTCTGGTGTCAGGAAGAGCCCAAAAACATGGGCGCATGGTCGTTTGCCGAACCTTATATCGAATGGGTGCTGACCCATATCGGTGCCAACCGCACACGCCCGCGCTATGCAGGCCGCGCGGCTGCGGCTTCCCCGGCAACGGGCCAGATGAGCCGCCATCTGGCACAGCTGGAAGCGTTTCTGGAAGAGGCGCTTGGCGATGCATCCGAAGCCCCGACCGGCGCACCCGAATAAGAACACCGAACACAGTGGTCCGCTCGACTGGAGCTAGGGCCGCACCACAAGGACACACATTTATGGCCACCGAAATCCGCGTCCCCACCCTCGGCGAAAGCGTCACCGAAGCCACCATCGGCAAATGGCTGAAGAAGCCAGGCGACACGGTAAAGGCCGACGAGCCGCTGGTGGAACTGGAAACCGACAAGGTGTCGATGGAAGTGCCTGCCCCGTCAGACGGGGTGCTGGAATCGATCGAGGCGCAGGAAGGCGACACCGTGGGCATTGATGCCCTGCTCGGTTCGCTCGGTGCCGGTTCCGGCAAGGCGGCGGCGGCTGCTCCATCTGAGAGCAAGGCCGAACCTGTCGCCAAGTCATCCTCCGATGGTAGCTCGGACAAGGACGGCGGCGAAATGGTCGACATCATTGCCCCGTCCGCCGGTGAAAGCGTCACCGAAGCCGAGGTCGGCACGTGGCACAAAAAGGTCGGCGATGCTGTCGATGTCGATGAGGAAATCGTCGAACTGGAAACCGACAAGGCCGCAATGGACGTGCCCGCCACCCGCGGCGGCGTGCTGGCAGAAATTGTCGCACAGACCGGTGCCATCATTGCCCCGGGCGACGTGCTGGGCCGCATTCAGGTCGGCGGCACGGTGACAGACACGTCGCGCGCCGAAGCTGCTCGCAAAGGCGAAGGCTCCTACGGCGGCGAGACCGCAAACACCGTGCCCGCCGCCTCCAAAACGGAAACCGCCAGCTACACCCAACCGACACCCCCCGGCGACATGGCCCCCTCCCCCGCAGCCGCCAAGATGATCGCTGAAAAGAACGTCGATTCCACGACCATCGAAGGCTCCGGCAAACGCGGGCAAGTGTTGAAGGGCGACGTGATCGCGGCACTGGAGTCCGGTGCCAGCAGCATCCAAGCCCGCCACCGCACCCGCGCCTCGCGCAGCGTCCGGTGCCGACGACGAATCCCGCGAGGAACGCGTCCGCATGACGCGCCTGCGCCAGACCATCGCACGCCGCCTGAAAGAGGCGCAGGATTCTGCCGCCATGCTGACCACCTTCAACGAGGTGGATATGGGCCCGGTCATGGACCTGCGTAAAAGCTACAAGGAGCTGTTCGAGAAGAAGCACGGCGTCAAACTCGGCTTCATGGGCTTCTTCGCCAAGGCTGTGACCCACGCGCTGAAGGAAATCCCCGCCGTCAACGCCGAGATCGATGGCACAGACATCATCTACAAGAACTACGCCCATATCGGCGTGGCTGTCGGCACCGAAAAAGGCCTCGTCGTGCCGGTCGTGCGCGATGCCGACCAGATGAGCATTGCCGAAATCGAACAGGAGATCGGCAATCTCGGGCGCAAGGCCCGCGATGGCAAGTTGAGTGTCGCCGACATGCAGGGCGGCACGTTCACCCTCTCCAACGGTGGTGTTTACGGCTCGCTCATGTCCACTCCCATCCTCAACGCGCCGCAATCCGGTATTCTGGGTATGCACAAGATCCAGGACCGCCCGATGGCCGTGAACGGTCAGGTCGTCATCCGCCCGATGATGTATCTCGCCCTCAGCTACGACCACCGCATCGTCGACGGCAAGGAAGCCGTGACGTTCCTCGTGCGGGTGAAGGAAAGCTTGGAGGATCCGCAACGGCTGGTGCTGGATCTTTAGGCTTTCCGACTTCCAAAGCGTCCCAAATCGAAAGAACGACCATGTCCGACCCATTCGACGTCACCATCATCGGCTCCGGCCCCGGCGGCTATGTTTGCGCCATCAAGGCGGCGCAGCTTGGGCTGAAAGTCGCCATTGTCGAGAAAATGCCAACGCTGGGCGGCACCTGCCTCAACATTGGTTGCATCCCGTCGAAGGCGCTGCTCCACGCGTCGGAAATGTTCCACGAAGCCAGCCACGGTTTCGAGGCGCTCGGCATTGGCGTCGGCAAGCCCAAGCTCGATCTGAAAAAGATGATGGCCCACAAGGACGCGACGGTGAAGTCAAACGTCGATGGCGTTGCCTATCTGATGAAGAAGAACAACGTCACTGTCTTTCACGGCTGGGGCAGCATCGCGGGCAAGGGCAAGGTTTCTGTCAATACAGATGACGGCGAACAGACCATCGAAACGAAAAACATCGTCCTCGCCACCGGTTCGGAAGTCGCGGGCATTCCCGGCGTCGAGGTGACGTTCGATGACAAGGTCATCGTCTCCTCCACCGAGGCGCTCACGCTCTCCAAAGTGCCGAAAACCATGACCGTGGTCGGTGGTGGCGTCATCGGGCTGGAGCTTGGCTCCGTCTGGTCGCGCCTTGGCGCGAAGGTCACGGTGGTCGAATATCTCGGCACCATTCTCGGCGGCATGGACGATGGCGTGTCGAAGCAATTCCAGAAGATATTGAAGAAGCAGGGCATCGACTTCCGTCTCCAGTCCAAGGTCACGGGCGTGGAGAAGAAGGGCGCTAAGGGTGTCGTGACGTTCGAGCCGGTTGCAGGCGGCGACGCCGAAACGCTTGAAAGCGACGTCGTTCTCGTCTCCACAGGCCGTCGCCCCTTCACGGATGGGCTTGGGCTGGAAGAAGCTGGCGTTGCGATGGAGCGCGGTAAGGTGAAGACCGACGCCTATTGGCGCACGAACGTCGAGGGCATCTACGCAATCGGCGATGTAATCGACGGGCCTATGCTGGCACACAAGGCGGAAGACGAGGGCGTCGCCGTCGCCGAAACCATCGCGGGCCAGCACGGCCATGTGAATTACGGCGTCATCCCGTCCGTCGTTTACACCATGCCGGAAGTCGCCAGCGTCGGCGCAACCGAAGAGCAGTTGAAGGCGGACGGCATCGCCTACGTCTCCGGCCAGTTTCCGTTCAGCGCCAATGGCCGCGCCCGCGCTATGAACGCAACGGACGGGTTCGTAAAATTCCTGGCCGACAAGAAATCCGACAAGGTTCTGGGCGTCCACATCGTCGGCCTGAGTGCAGGTGACATGATCCACGAGGCTGCCGTACTGATGGAATTCGGCGGCTCCTCGGAAGATCTCGCTCGCACCTGCCACGCCCACCCGACCCTGTCGGAAGCCGTGAAGGAAGCGGCGCTCGCCACCTTCGCCAAACCGCTGCATATGTGATGATCGTCCACACCGTCCTACTCGATCTGGCTAACAAGCCCGGCGCTGAACTGGCGTCCGTCATGGACGGGTTGGCGGCGCTGACAGGCACGATTGACGGCTACACATCCTTCGAACACGGCCCGAACCGGGATTTCGAGAGCCGGTCCGCGCCGTTTTCCTACGGCTTCGTCGGCCTGTTCGATGATCGGGAAGCGCTGCAAACCTATGCAGACAATACCGACCACAAAGCCCTTGGCAAACGTCTGACTGCCCTGTGCCGCAATGCCCACGCAGGTCTGCACGTGTCCGATATAGAGACGGCCTGACCAAAAACGCGTTGCGCTTGTCACGAACTGTGCTTCACGCCACTCTTTCCCAATGACCAGCGACACCGAACCGGACTTCACCATCGGAATCGAGGAAGAATACCTCCTCGTGGACCGCAACACGCGCGATCTGGTGCAAGACCCGCCAAGCGATGTGATGCAACGCTGCACCGACCATCTGGACGAACAGGTTTCAGCGGAATATCTGCGGTGCCAGATCGAGGTCGGCACGAAAGTCTGCACCAGCGGCACACAAGCCCGCGATGATCTGGCCCGCCTGCGCCGGTGCGTCATAGACGCTGCTGGCGCGCACGGTCTTGCTCCCATCGCCGCCGCCCATCATCCATTCGCCAAATGGCGCGAACAGGCCCGCACCGACAAGCCGCGCTACAACGAATTGGCGGAAAACCTGCGCTCGGTCGCCGAGCGCATGCTCATCAGCGGTATGCACGTGCATATCGGCGTGGGCGACGAGGCGGCACGCATCGATACGATGAACCAGCTCACCTACTTTTTACCCCACGTGCTGGCTCTGACATGCTCCTCGCCGTTCTTCGAAGGCGTCGATACGGGCCTTGCCTGCCACCGCCTGACAATCTTCGACGCCATGCCCCGCTCCGGCCTGCCGCCGCGTTTTGATGGTTGGCAGGACTATCAGTCATCTGTCGGGGCGCTGGTCGAAGCCGGGGTGCTGGAAGACGCGACAAAGATTTGGTGGGACCTGCGTCCGTCCCATAAATATCCGACCATCGAAGTGCGTATCTGCGATGTGTGCCCGCGTTTGGACGATGCGGTCGCGGTTGCTTGCCTGCTTCGTTGCCTTGCCCGCTTCCTGCACCGCCTGCGGTCCGGCAACCAGCGGTGGCGCATCTATGAGCGCTTTCTCGTGGACGAAAACCGGTGGCGCGCCCAGCGTTACGGGGTGTCCGGCAGCCTGATCGATTTCGGCAAGCGCCAAATGGTGCCATATCCGGAACTGCTGGCCGACATGCTCGAACTGGTCGCACCGGACGCCGCGCATTTTGGGTGCGAGGCAGAGTTGGAACGGCTGACAAACATCACCACAGGTGGTTCATCGTCCGACAGGCAACGCGCGATTCATAGTGCGGCGTCGGAAACGGGTGCCGACAAACATGAAGCCTTACAGGCCGTCGTCGATCATCTAATCGAAGAAACAGCGGATTTTCAGCTGCAGCCATAATAAAGGCCGGTCCCGAAGAACCGGCCTGATCGTAATGTCTGAGCTAGAAACCTAGTCGGAGGCTTCTTCTGTCTCGAGCGTCTCGGCGTCGGACTTCAACATTTCAAAAACCGGCGTTCCTGCAGGATCAAAGGTGGAAATGGCCTGTTCGGTCGTCATGTCCACCTTCGCAGTGGTCATCGTCTTCGTGTCGGCGGTTTTCATACCGCAGGCAAATGCGGGCGCGGCGATGAAGGTCGTGGCGAACAGAACGGCGACAAGCGTTTTCATGGGAAATCTCCAGAGGGCGAGGTTACGACGAATCAGAGGCTAACCGCGAATGGTGTCAGTGCCCACTGTTCGCCCCTGCGACAAACCGGAACAGGCAAAGCCAGAGCGATCAGGCCCGCGGATGCGCCGCCTGCCAGGTCTGCATCAAGCCGGTCGGTATCGACGGCGGTGTATTTCTGCGTCGTCGACAGGCTGGCATGGCCCAAAAGTTCCTGAATGGTCCGCAGATCGCCGCCGCCGGAAAGCAGGTGCGTGGCGAAGGAATGGCGCATCGCGTGGGGTGTCGCGGTTTCCGCCAGCCCCATCGCCCCGCGCATGACCCGCATGGCCCGCTGCACTACGCCGGGGTTGAGAATGCCACCACGCGCACCACGAAAGACGGGTTGGTCGGCCTGCGCGAGATATGGACAGGCTGCGAGATAGGTGTCCACGCCGCCAGCAACAGCCGCCAGCAACGGCACCAGCCGCATTTTTCCGCCCTTGCCTTTGATCCGCAACGTCTGCGCGGCAACGACAGGCTTGGCCGGGTCGGCGATGGCGAGATCGTCACCGGTCAGTGCCAGCGCTTCGGAAATCCGCAAACCGCAGCCGTAGAGCAGGCCCATCAGCGCCGCGTCGCGGGCGGCGACCCAGCCGTTCTCGTCCGTGGGCCGGCATCAGATCGTGTTCCAGCCGCGCGGTAAGCCGAATGGCGTGTTCCGGCGTGACGGGGCGGGGCACGGTCGTTGGCTGTTTGGGCGCACGCAGGGCGGTCAGACCAGCACTCGACGCCTTTCCCTGCCGTTCCAGCCAGCGCACGAAGGAGCGGATGCCGGAAAGGTCCCGCGCCAGTGTTCGCGCCTCCACCCCCTGCCCCCGCCGCCGCGCCAGGTAGGAGCGCAGGTGAACGGGCCGGAGGTCGGCGAAGTCGGCAATTTTTGGCGGCCGTCCGTGATGGTCACGCAAATGGTCGCAAAACTGGCGCAGGTCGCGCTCGTAGGCCGTGACCGAATTGCCCGCCATGCGCTTTTCACCGGAAAGCCAGGCAAGCCAGTCGGCGCGGGCGGTGATGAGGCAGGGTGCGAGCATGGCGCAGTGTGGAGCGCTGATGGTTTAAGAAGTCTTGCAGCTTATTACAGCCTGTCGGACGCTTCCCAAAGCCGGTCTTCGCCGACTTGTTCCAGCCACGCTTCGAACCGTACGCGATACCCTTCCAGCGTACCGTCTCCGGGGATTGGCCGTCGTGGATCGCCGCTCATCGAATAGGCCATGCCCTCGCGCCACCAGGCGGGCTTCAACATGGCGCGGGCCGAGCCAATGCGGTCGTTCTGAATATGGTGGATCATCTCATGGGCCACGAAATAGTTGGTCAGACCATTGGGGTTGATGACAAAACCGACCGTGCCCACGTTGAAGGCGGCAGGTGCCGCATTGCCGAAAAATTTCGAGCAAGGCCGTAGTGTGCAGAAGATGCCGCGCGGTTGTTCGTCGAGACGCCCGAGCCGTTCCTGGACCCGTCGTAGCCCCTGTCCGTAGAGTGCCTCCATCTCCTCCAGCCGGGCAAGGTCGTCGGTGCAGAGTATATCGCTCACGCAGCTCACCGGTCCGAATTCGGGCAGCAGCACCCGGGTCGGTTTATAGATTGCCCATGCTGCAAACGGCGTGATGACGACACTGGCGGCAAGAGCCGCCAGCAGCGATCTCAAGACTGTAGAACGGCTGAACAAAGCCCTACCCGATGGACTGCCCCGTCTTCTCCCAGTCCGCCAGAAACTTCTCGAGCCCGGCATCTGTCAGCGGATGTTTTACCAGCTGCTCGATCGTTTCCGGCGGCAATGTCGCCACGTCGGCACCGGCCAGCGCGCAAAGTTTCACATGGTTCACCGTGCGCGCGGAGGCGGCGAGGATTTCTGTCTCAAAGCCGTAATTGTCGTAAATCTGGCGGATGTCCTCGATCAGTTCCATGCCGTCGAGGCCGATATCATCCAACCGCCCGATGAAGGGCGAGATGAACGTCGCCCCCGCCTTGGCCGCAAGCAACGCCTGGTTGGCGGTAAAGCACAGCGTCATGTTGACCATCTCACCCTCGTCGGTCAGCGTGTTGCAGGCGCGGATGCCGTCCATCGTGGTTGGCAGCTTGATGCAGATATTGTCGGCGATCTTGGCCAGGGTGCGCCCTTCGGTCAGCATCGTGTCGTAGTCGGTCGCGGCCACTTCGCCAGACACAGGACCGTCCACTTCGGCGCAGATTTCTTCCAGCACCTCGGTGATCTTGCGGCCGGATTTGAGGATAAGCGACGGGTTCGTCGTCACCCCGTCCAGCAGGCCCGTTGCATTCCAGTGCTTGATGGCGTCCACGTCTGCGGTATCGAGAAAGAACTTCATGGGGTCGCGTCTCCGGTAGGGTGTGCCCATATGGCGTTTGTCCCTGTCTAACGCGCCGGACCGGCGCGGTCACGCACCAATGAGGCCTTCTTTGAGCCAGAACGGTTTCGATTTTCTACCAAACCGGAAGGTGGTGCCGGTGCTGCTGCCGATTCCGGCGGACCGGCCCTATTCCTACGCCGTGCCGGAGGGGATGGATGTTGCGCCGGGCGACTATGTGCAGGTGCCCCTTGGTCCACGTCTGGTGGCCGCCGTTGTGTGGGACGGCGCGCAGGACGATACGGTCGATGCCGCCAAGCTGCGGCTGATCGAGGCGAAGTTCGACTGCCCGCCTTTGCCCGCCGATATGCGCCGCTTTATCGAATGGCTGGCAGACTACACGCTCTCCTTCCCCGGCATGGTGTTGCGCGGCGTGTTGCGCGTGCCTGACAGCACTCGAACCGGAAGCGCCGATGGCCGGATTGCAAGCGACTGGAGCGGAGCCACCGCGCATGACACCGGCACGGGCGAAAGTCTTCGATGCGTTGGATAACTCCGACGAGACTTTCTGGACCCGGGCCGGTCTGGCCAATGCGGCGGGCGTATCGGCCAGCGTTGTGGCCGGGCTGGAAAAGGCCGGGTCGCTGGAACCGGTGCTCATTCCGCCCCAACCCGTCGTGCCACTCCCCAAGACCGGCACTGAACCGCCTGCGCTTGGAAGTGAACAGCAGAACGCTGCCGACGAATTGCGCAATGCTTTCACCAAAGGCGGCTTTGCACCCGTTTTGCTGGACGGTGTTACGGGCTCCGGCAAGACCGAAGTGTATTTCGAAGCCATCGAAGAGGCGTTTGCTCGCGGCAAGCAGGTGTTGGTGCTGCTGCCCGAAATCGCGCTGACCGGCGCGCTGCTCGACCGGTTCGAGGCGCGTTTCGGCGCACCCCCCGCCCAGTGGCATTCCGGGCTGGCACCGAAAATGCGCGAACGGGTCTGGCGACAGGTGGCGACCGGTCAGGTGCGGATTGTCGCCGGTGCCAGATCGGCACTCTTCCTGCCATTCGCAGACCTCGGCCTCATCATTGTCGATGAGGAACACGACAGCGCCTACAAGCAGGAAGACCGCGTTTTCTATTCCGCCCGCGATATGGCGGTGGTGCGGGCGTCTCTTTCCGGCTTTCCCATCGTGCTGGCTTCGGCAACGCCGTCCATCGAAACCCGCGTCAACGCCGATGCCGGGCGCTATGCCCATGTGAAATTGGAGCGCCGTTACGCAGCGGCGGCACTGCCGGATTTACAGATCGTCGATATGCGCCGCGACCCGCCGGAACGGGGGCGGTTCCTGTCGCCCATTGTGACCGGCGCGATGGAGCGGGCGCTTTCGCGGGGCGAGCAAAGCCTGCTGTTTCTGAACCGCCGGGGCTATGCGCCGCTGACACTGTGCCGTGTTTGCGGCCACCGGTTCAACTGCCGCAACTGCTCGGCATGGTTGGTGGAACACCGCTTCCGCAACATGCTGTCCTGCCACCATTGCGGCCATAACGAACCCACACCGGAAGCCTGCCCTTCCTGCGGCACGCTCGATCATCTCGTCGCCTGCGGACCCGGCGTCGAACGGCTGGCGGAAGAGGTGGACGCAACCTTTCCCGATGCCCGCATCATCGTGCTGTCGTCGGATATGCTGGGGGGCGTAGCGCGATTGCGGGCAGAACTGGATGCGGTGGCGCGGGGCGATGTGGACATCATCATCGGCACGCAACTCGTGGCGAAAGGACACAACTTCCCGAACCTCACCTGCGTCGGCGTCGTGGACTCCGATCTCGGCCTTGCCAACGGCGATCCGCGCGCCGCCGAACGCACGTTCCAGCTTCTGTCGCAGGTAACAGGCCGAGCCGGGCGCACCGGCAAGCCCAGCGTCGGCCTGTTGCAAACCTACGCACCGGACCATCCTGTCATCGCCGCCATCGCGTCCGGCGACCGGGAGGCGTTTTACGAAAACGAAATCGCCATGCGCCAGCAGCACGCCCTGCCGCCCTTTGCGCGACTGGCGGCGCTCATCATTTCGTCGGAAGACAAGCGGCAGGCCGACAACCACGCCCGCGACCTGAAAGCCGCCGCCCCGCTGGAGGCGATCGAAGCGGGCGACGTGCTGCTGCTCGGCCCCGCCGAAGCCCCGTTGGCACAGGTGCGCGGCCGCTGGCGCTACCGCATTCTCGTCCATGCCGGACGCTCGTTCGACATGCAGAGCTGGCTGCGGGCGTGGATGAAAGTCGCCCCGAAGGAGCGTGGTACGCTGCGCGTACAGATCGACATCGACCCGCAAAGCTTTCTCTGATTGGCTCTCACGCAATCGACCTCCGGTCGATGCTCCGAGGGGCGGCACATTCGTGCCGGTCGGCCACTTGGCCTCTTCGCGGATCACGCTTGGGCGTGGTCCGCTCTTTCTTGTCCCTTACTCACGCTCAATCAAGAAACGTCGTGAAACTCCCAACCGCCTCCCGCTCCGGCACCAGCGTGTTCTCGACCGCATCGGGATCCTTGTAACCCAGCGCCATGCCGCACACGATCGTTTCGCCGTCACCGATGCCAAGGACGGGCCGGATCGCCTTGTCATAGGCGGGCCATGCGGCTTGCGGGCAGGTGTCGAGCCCGCGCGCGCGTGCTGCGATCATGATGCTTTGCAGAAACATGCCGTAATCGAGCCAAGAGCCGATTTCGAGCCGCTCGTCGATGGTGAACATCAGGCCCACCGGCGCGTCGAAGAACGTGTAGTTGCGCCCCATCTGCGTGTGCATCCGCGCCCCGTCGCCCTTCTCGATCCCGAGCAATCCGTACAGGCCGAGACCGACTGCCTTGCGGCGGCTCTTGTAGGGTTCGGGGAACGTGTCTGGGTAATACTTCCACGTTTGCCGCCGCTCGAAAGAACCGTCGCGGTGCGCGGCCAACACATCACCCGTCAGGCGTTTCAGAGTTTCGCCGGTGGCAACATAAACCTTCCAGGGCTGCATGTTGGTGCCTGAGGGCGCCTGCGATGCAACGCGCAGGATATCTTCCACAGTCTCCCGTGGCACCGGCATATCGAGAAAGGCACGGACGGAACGGCGCGACGTTATAGCGGCGTCAACAATTTCGCTCATCAAACAGCAGCCCCTTCCAACCAGCGCACGATCCATGCGCAAGTGATGCCGTAAAGTGTGTGCCCGATCAGCGCGACCCATGTGATCGCCGTGAAGCCGAGGAACAGCGGAAGACCGGCGACGAACGTGACGCCGCCGATGGCCACGACCCACAGGCCGATGCCGTAGAGCGCGCCGCCAACGAGCCATCCGCCGGGGTTCCCGATACGCTCCCAAATAGGCCGAAAAATGAACAGCCAACCCACCGGATAGGCGATCAATCCGACCATAAACAGGTGCATGAAATGCCCGAAACCGCGCAGCGTCGATTGCCCTTCCAGCCCCAGCACGTTCTGCCCAAGAGACCGCGCCAACCCGTCCGGCGAAAGGTTCGCCCAGCCTAAAAACCACGGGCTGACGACCTGCCCCCAGATGTCGAAGAACACGGTCGCCACAGACCCCGATACGATCATCAACATGAGCGTGAAAGAACTGAACGGTGGCAGCGCGCCTTTGCGGCGCGGGGTGTGAAGCATGGTCATGAAACAGGTCTCCTTAAAACTACAGCCACAGGAACATCGGCCCATCGAATGCATCAACATGATCGACAATCACAACATACCGATCGGCACTACACGGCAAATTCTGACGCAATTGTGTTCATGAAAAATTGCTTGAAAATTTCACGGTATGTGCTTTTGTCGCGAGCGGAAGGACCGTCATGTCGTCAGTTGCCAAACAAGCGCAGTCGCAGCCAGCCGACTCTGGTATCGGGCAGGACATCCGTGGATTGCGTAAAAGCAAAGGTCTTCGCCTTGCCGAACTGGCGCTGACGATTGGCCGGTCCGTCGGTTTCGTCAGCCAGCTCGAACGGGGTCTGTCGCAACCTTCCATTACTGATTTGCGCGCCATCGCGCGTGTTCTAGACGTGCCGGTCGGGTGGTTTTTCGCCAACGAACCACAAGACGAGACGGAGCGGGGTTTCATCGTCCGCGCCGGTGCGCGCCGCGCGTTGGGCACGGTGGAAGGTGGCATTGTCGAGGAACTGTTGTCGCCGGACCTTGGCGGCTCGTTTGAACTGTTCCGCTCCATGTTCCAGCCGGGAGCGGAGCTGCCCGAGCCGGTGCTGCGGGAAACTGAAGAAGCCGGAATCGTGATCTCGGGCTCTCTCGAGTTCTGGATCGGCAACCGGCATTTCCATCTCGGCGAGGGCGATTCCTTCCGCTTCGACCACCAGCCCTATCGCTGGCGCAATCCGGGCAGCGTACCCGCCATCGTCATCTGGGCTGTCAGCCCACCCGTTTATTGAGCCCGCCATGACCGAACAACCCAATACCAAACTCCCCTCCGCCGCACGCGTCGTCATCATCGGCGGCGGGGCTGTGGGCGCGTCCATTCTCTACCATCTGGCGAAAGCAGGATGGTCGGATTGTGTGCTGATCGAAAAGAACGAACTGACCGCAGGCTCCACCTGGCACGCGGCCGGCAACTGCCCGAACTTCTCCAATTCCTGGGCGGTGCTGAACATGCAGCGCTACGGGCTGGAACTGTATCGCGGTCTGGCCGACGCCGTCGATTACCCGATGAACTACCATGTCACCGGCTCCATTCGGCTGGCGCATACGAAAGAGCGCATGCAGGAGTTTGCGCGTGTTGCCGGTATGGGCCGTTCGCAAGGCTTACAGCTCGATATTTGCGATCTGGACCGTTTGAAGGAACTCAACCCGTTTATCGAAACCCACGATCTGATGGGCGGTCTGCATGACCCGCTCGACGGGGACATCGACCCGGCGCAGCTGACACAGGCCTTGGCGAAAGGTGCCCGCGATCTGGGCGCGACGATCGTGCGCTTCTGCCCCGCTACCGGCGTGTCGAGGAAGAGCGATGAATGGATCGTCCACACAGAACAGGGCGACGTGACCTGCGACTATGTCGTCAACGCTGCGGGCTACTACGCCCAGCGCGTTGGCGAATGGTTCAAACCCTTTGGCGGGCGTACCGTGCCGATGGTGGTGATGAGCCACCAGTATTTCTTGACCGGCGAGATCCCCGAACTGGCGGCGTGGACAAAGGAGGTCGGCCACAAGATGCCCCTCGTGCGCGACGTGGATATCTCCTACTACCTGCGGCAGGACAAGAACGGCCTCAACCTCGGCCCCTACGAGCGCGACTGCAAGGCGCACTGGGTGACGCCCGACGACCCGATGCCGGAGGATTTTTCGTTCCAGCTCTACCCGGACGATCTGGAGCGGCTCGAGTATTACATAGAGGACGCGATGGCGCGGATGCCCATTCTGGGGTCGCAAGGTGTCGAGCGGGTCATCAACGGGCCGATCCCCTACGCGCCGGACGGGCTACCTCTGCTCGGCCCCATGCCCGGCGTGAAGAACGCCTTCGAGGCCCATTCCTTCACCTTCGGTATCGCGCAGGCGGGCGGTGCGGGCAAGGTGATGGCGGAGTGGATTGTCGATGGTCAGCCGGACTGGGACATGTGGTCCGTGGACCCGCGCCGCTACACCGGTTTCGCCAATCACGACTACACCCATGCCAAGGCGATGGAGACCTATGGCCACGAATACGCCATGCACTTCCCCCGCCATGTATGGCCTGCGGGGCGCGAATCAGAAGCTGTCACCGGTGCATGACCGGGTGGTCGCCGCTGGCGGCGTGATGGGAGCCTATAACGGCTGGGAACGCGCCAACTGGTTCGCCGAACCCGGCGACGACACTTCGGAGGAAGCCAGCCATACATGGCAGCGCGGCGGGCCGTGGGAACCGCGCGTGCGAGCCGAATGCGAAGCGGTGCGCGATGCGGCGGGCATTCTTGACCTGCCAGGCTTTTCAAGGTTCCTGCTGCATGGACCTGGCGCAGCCGAATGGCTGGCGACACAGATCACGGGGCGCGTTCCCAAGATCGGGCGGCTGGGTCTGGCGTACTTCGCCGACGAGCGGGGACGTGTCGTCACTGAAATGTCGATGGCGCGGATGGAGGAGGACGCAATCCTGCTCATCACCGCCGCGTCCGCCCAATGGCACGACTTCGAGTGGCTCGACCACCGCCTGCCAAATGGTTTATCTCTGGAGGATCGTACGGAGGAGTTCGACACATTTGTCGTCACCGGCCCCAGAAGCCGCGACCTGCTGGCGGGCATCTGCGGAGCGGACCTCACCTTGCCGTGGCTCACATGGCAGAAGTGCATGATTGCGGGTCATTCGATTTTTTTGTTCCGCGTATCCTTCGCAGGTGAACTGGGCTGGGAGGTCCATGTGCCAAACGACGCTGCCACCGATGTGTGGGACGCGATCATCGAGGTGGGCGAACCGCACGGGCTAAAGCCCTTCGGCATGTTCGCGCTCAACGCGCTGCGCATCGAAAAGGGGTATCGCGCGTGGAAGGGCGACCTGTCGACCGATTACACCGTGCTGAGCTCCGGCCTCGAACGGTTCGTGGACTGGTCGAAACCGGACTTCACCGGCAAGGCTGCGCTGGAGGTTGAACGGCAGCAGGGTTCCGGCCGCACCTTTGTGGCGTTGCAATTAGCAGGCGGAGCGCCCGACGAGGGGTTCGATGCGCCGTATATGGCGACCGTCTTTCAGGGCGACACCATCGTAGGCGAAGTGACCTCGGCCGCCCACGGCTACCGCACCGGCAAGGATATCGCGCTGGCTTCCATCGCAACCGGCGCGGCCACGCCCGGGACAAAACTGGAGATCGACATTTTCGGCCAACGCGCTCCGGCCACCGTGCAGGAAACCACGAGCCTGTGGGACACTACCAACGAAAGGCTGCGCGCATGAGCGCGATCGTTCTCATGGACGGCGGCATGGGGCAGGAATTGCTGGCCCGTTCAGCGCAGCCACCATCGCCGCTCTGGTCGGCGCAAGTGCTGCTGGATGAGCCGGAGATCGTCGAGGCGGTCCACCGCGCCTATATCGATGCCGGTGCCAGGGTCATCATCCTCAACACCTATTCCGCCACGCCCGAACGGCTGGCGCGGGATGCGCGCGAAGACCTGTTCGAGCCTTTGCAGGCCAAAGCCATTGCGGTGGCACAAGCTGCTATTGACGAACGGGCCATCACGCTGGGCGGGTGTCTGCCACCGCTGGTCGGTTCCTACCATCCGGAAAATGCGCCGGATTTCGAGACGTGTCTGGCCATCTATCGCCGCATCGTCGCCTGCCAGAAGGACGCGGTGGACGTGCTGGTCTGCGAGACCCTGTCATCCGTCACCGAAATACGCGCGGCCGTGCAAGCGGGCGTTGAAAGCGGAATACCGGTCTGGTGCGGCATGAGTGTCGACGACACCGATGGCTCGAAACTGCGCTCGGGAGAATCCGTAGCTGACGGCGCGGCAGCGGCCAAGGAAGCGGGCGCGGCGGCACTGGCGGTGAACTGCTCACGCCCCGAAGCCGTCACCCAAGCCCTGCCGTTCCTCGCCGCTACCGGTCTTCCCTTCGGCGGATGGGCCAACGGTTTCGTCGATGCCAAGGCCGACCTTGCCGTGGGCGGCACGGTCGCAGGCATGGGCGTGCGGACTGATCTGGGGCCGGACGTCTATGCTGTCCACGCAATGGGGTGGGTGCAGGCGGGCGCAACGATCATCGGTGGCTGCTGCGAAGTCGGTCCAGCCCATATCGCGCGCCTTGCCGCCAGTCTGCGCGAAGCGGGCCACGAAATCGTGGGAGACATTCGATGAGCGCGACCATGCCGCTTCCGGCAAAAGCCCGCGCCGTCATCATCGGCGGTGGCGTGGCGGGGTGTTCCGTCGCCTACCATCTGGCAAAACTGGGCTGGAAAGACATCGTGCTGCTGGAGCGCAAGCAGCTGACCAGCGGCACCACATGGCACGCGGCGGGCTTGATCGCCCAGCTGCGCGCGACGAAAAACATGACACGGCTGGCGAAATACAGCCAGGAACTCTACGGCGACCTGGAGCGCGAGACCGGCGTCGCCACCGGCTTCCGCCGCTGCGGGTCGATCACCGTGGCGCTCACCGCCGAACGCCGCGAGGAGATATTGCGGCAGGCCAGCATGGCCCGTGCCTTCGGTGTGGAGGTGGAGGAGATCGGCGAAGCGGATGTGCGCGACCGCTATCCGCACCTCAATACCGAAGGCATGACAGGCGCGGTGTATCTGCCACTGGACGGGCAGGGCGACCCGTCCAACATCGCGCTATCGCTCGCCAAAGGCGCGCGGATGAAGGGGGCCATCATTCGTGAGGGGGTGAAGGTGGACACCATCAGAACCACCACTGACCACCGCGGCATCAAGCAGATTACCGGCGTCGACTGGTCCGCTGACGGCTCCGATGAAACCGGCCATATCGAGACCGATATCGTGGTCAACTGCGCAGGCATGTGGGGCCATTCGGTCGGGCAGATGGTCGGCGCATCCGTGCCGCTCCATTCCTGCGAGCATTTCTACATCGTCACAGAAGCCATCAAGGGCCTCGAACGTCTGCCCGTGCTGCGGGTGCCGGACGAGTGCGCCTATTACAAGGAAGACGCGGGCAAAATGTTGCTCGGGGCCTTCGAGCCAAATGCGAAACCGTGGCGGCTGGACGATATTCCCGAAAACTTCTGCTTCGACCAGCTGCCAGAGGATTTCGACCATTTCGAACCCATTCTGGAAAAGGCAGTCGCGCGGATGCCCATGCTGGCAGAAGCGGGCATACACACGTTCTTCAACGGTCCGGAATCGTTTACGCCCGACGACGCCTACCATCTGGGCGAAACGCCGGAATGTGCAGGCTTCTGGGTGGCTTGCGGTTTCAACTCCATTGGCATCCAGTCGTCGGGCGGCGCAGGCATGGCGCTGGCTCACTGGATGGACGGGGGTCACCCGCCCTTCGACCTGTCCGACGTGGACATTCGGCGTATGCAGCCGTTTCAGGGCAACCGTATCTATCTTCGTGAGCGGGTGAAGGAGAGCCTCGGCCTGCTCTACGCCGACCATTTTCCCTTCCGCCAGAAAGCCACCGCGCGCGGATGTGCGCCGCTCGCCGTTCCACGAACAACTTAAAGGGCAGGGCGCGGTGTTCGGCGAGGCGGCGGGCTGGGAGCGTGCCAACTGGTTTGCGAATGAAGGGCAGGCGCCAGAATACGATTATAGCTGGGGCCGCCAGAACTGGTTCGGCAACCAGAAGGCTGAACACGAGACCGTTCGCAATCATGTCGGCCTCTACGACATGTCGTCCTTCGGTAAGATCCGTGTCGACGGGCGTGATGCGGAGGCGTTTCTGAACCGCATCTGCGGCGGCGATATGAGCGTGCCCACGGGCAGGATCGTCTATACGCAATTCTTGAACGAGCGCGGCGGTATCGAGGCGGACGTGACCGTGACGCGCCTGGCGGAATGCTCGTACTGGTCGTCACGCCCGCCGCGACTGTGCCACGCGAACTGTCATGGATGCACCGCCATATGGGGGATTTCGAGGTCTCGCTGGTGGACGTCACGTCCGGCGAAGGTGTCATCGCCGTCATGGGTCCGAATGCCCGTGACTCTGCTGCGAAAAGTTTCGTCCCACGACTGGACCAACGCCAACCACCCATTCGGACAGGCTCAGGCACTATCGAACTGGGCATGGGCCACGCCCGCGCCCACCGCGTCACCTATGTGGGCGAACTGGGTTGGGAACTCTACGTTTCCACCGACCAGTGCGGCCACGCCTTCGACGTGCTGAACGAAGCCGCTACGGAGGTTGGTGCCAAATGGTGCGGCCTGCACATGATGGACTCGCTCCGCATCGAAAAGGCATTCCGTCATTTCGGCCACGACATCACCGAAGAGGACCACGTGCTCGACGCAGGCCTCGGCTTTGCGGTGAAGACGGACAAACCGGATTTCATCGGCCGCGATGCCGTGCTGAGGCGCAAGGAGAGCGGCGTCGAAAACCGCCTTGTGCAATTCAAACTCACCGACCCCGAACCACTCATCCACCACAACGAGCCCATCGTTCGCGACGGCACCATCGTCGGCTACATTGCTTCGGGCAATTACGGCCACACGCTTGGGGGTGCCATCGGTCTTGGCTACGTGCCGTGCAAAGGCGAGGACGCAGCATCTGTTCTCGCATCGTCCTATGACATCGAGATTGCGGGAAAACGGGTTGCGGCGCAGGCCAGCTTGCGCCCACTGTACGATCCAAAATCCGAACGTGTGAAAGTCTGAGCATGGACCACGACGACAAGGCCACCCTCTTCCGCGAACTGCACCGCCCCGGCGAGCCGTTCGTTATGCCCAATGCCTCAAGCGCGGGCGAGGCGCGGATGCTGGCGGCGCTGGGCGCGATGGCGATCGGCACCACATCAGCCGGTTATGCTTTCACGCAGGGGCTGGCGGACGGGGCCAAACTGTCCCGCGACCAGATGCTCGACCATTGCGAGGACATGGTGCGGTCGGTGGACCTGCCGGTCTCAGCCGACCTCGAACACGGTTACGCCGACGACCCGGCAGGCGTGGCGGAAACCGTCGAGATGGCCGCCGACATCGGCCTTGTCGGCTGCACGCTGGAAGACACGACGTTCGACCGCGAAAAACCGGCTTATGATTTCGACGTGGCCGTCGCCCGCATCGCGGCAGCGGTGGAAGCGGCGGAGGCTATGTCCATCGATTTCACAGTTTGCGCCCGCGCGGACGGGGTGATGATTGGCGCCTACGATTTGGAAGAGGCTATCGAACGCATCCAGGCCTATGAGGAGGTCGGCGCCCACTGTGTCTATATCCCGATGCCGGGTTCGTTTGCGGACCTCACGAAGGTCTGCGCAAGCGTGAACGTGCCGGTGAACGCGTTGGCCGTCGGTCCGCTGGTCAAGTTTTCAACCGCAGACTTTGCCCGCGCTGGTGTAGCCCGCATTTCCATCGGCTCGGCACTCGCCCGCGTGCAGCACCGCGCAATCCTCGAAATCGGCCATGCCATACTCGACGACGGGGATTTTACCGGCCTCGGGCGCACCGTGTCGGGCAAGGAAATCGACCGGCTATTGCGCGATGGCACCGGCTGAAATTGGCTGACAATGGCTAACACTGACTAACACCGGGAGACGGAAAATGACCGAGATCGCCACACTATCGAAGCCCTTGAGCGGTCGGTCAGGCGGTCGTTCCGCAAGACGCGCTGTCCGCGCCGCCCCGTTGGCAGCGGATATCCGTCCCGTTCACCCCGGCCTCGCTGGCGGTGCCTACAAGCCACTGTCCGACATGGATGTTGCGCGTGTCGATGCAGCGGTCATCGAGGTGCTGGAAACCATCGGCCTGTCGCAGGCCACGCCCACCTGCATCGCCGCCTGCACCCGCGTCGGTGCCATCATGGGTGACGATGGCCGGTTGCGCTTTCCCGAAGCGTTGGTGCGCCGAACCATCGCCGAAGCCAACCGTGATTTCGCGCTTCACGGACAAAACCCGAAACACGACATTCACCCGCAGGGAACGAAGGTGCATTTCGGCACGGCGGGGGCAGCAGTCCATGTGGTCGATGTGGAGAAAAACGAATACCGCGAAAGCCAGTTGCAGGATTTGTATGATGCGGCCCGCATCGTGGAAGGGCTCGACAACATCCATTTCTACCAGCGGCCCATGGTGGCCCGCGATATCGTCGAGCCGGTCGATATGGACCTCAACACGCTCTATGCCTGCCTGTCGGGCACGACCAAGCATGTGGGCACATCCTTCACCATTGCCGAAAGCGTCGCTCCGGCGCTCGAAATGCTCTACGCGATTGCCGGTGGCGAGGCGGCGTTCCGGGAGCGGCCGTTCGTGTCCAACTCCAACTGTTTCGTCGTGCCGCCCCTGCGGTTCGCGCAGGATGCGACCGACGTGCTGGAAGCCTGTGTGAAGGGCGGAATGCCGGTGCTGCTGCTGTCCGCCGGTCAGGCGGGCGCGACCGCACCGGCGGCCATTGCGGGGGCGGTGGTTCAGGCCGTGGCCGAAGTGCTGGCGGGGCTGGTCTTCGTCAACGCACTCGCCCCCGGCCATCCGGCGATCTTTGGCACCTGGCCCTTCGTGTCCGACCTGCGCACCGGCGCCATGTCCGGCGGGTCCGGCGAACAGGCTCTGCTCACCGCCGCCTGCGGGCAGATGGCCAATTTCTATAACCTGCCTGGCGGATCGGCGGCGGGCATGTGCGACGCAAAGATGCCCGACATTCAGGCTGGCTGGGAAAAAGGCATTGCCTATACGCTGGCCGGTCTCGCCGGCACCAACATCATCTATGAAGCAGCCGGTATGCACGGCTCGCTGATGGGGTTTTGCCTGGAAAGCCTGTTTCTCGACAACGACGCGCTCGGTCAGGCCCTGCGCTGCGTACGCGGTATCGAGGTCAGCAATGCGTCCCTGTCGGTCGAAGCCATGCGCGATGTCTGCATGACGGGTCCGGGCCACTATCTCGGCCACAGCCAGACACTCGACCTGATGCAGAGGGATTACCTCTACCCCGATCTCGCCAACCGGTTTTCACCAAAGGAATGGGCCGAAAAAGGCAAACCGGACATCGTGAAACTGGCAACCGAACGCAAGAACCGCGTCCTGGCGGACAATTTTCCGCATCACATCGACGACGCGCTCGATGCCGAGCTACGCGCCCGTTTCGATATCAGACTCCCGAAAGCGTCGATGAGGCCGCAAGGGAGGGGCTAGGCCACCTCCGCAGCTTCCATAGCCAACGTGCTTTCGCGCAAGTGGTGGAAATAGACCTCCATTGCCACCGCGAGATAGGAGATCAGCAGCACGCCGATATAGGTGGAGTGTTCCAGCAGTTCGGCCCTGTCGCCTACGATCACGTCGAACACGCAGAAGCCGGCAAACACGGCAATAGACGCCACGATCGCTTTATCCGTCAACCGCACTGCGCCCGGTTTGCGGCGGATCAGCTGCACAGCAGCCCATACAAACATGGCGGCAACGGCGACTTCCACCAGACCGGCAAACATCAGCACCGGCTTGACCGCCGCCAGATCGATGGCAAGACGGTCGAAATACATGGAGAATTTTTCAAGCCGGTTGTTGCCCCACCAGCGCAGAAAACCGAGATCTTTTCCAGGCATGATCTTGTCGAGACCGTTCAGCACCCAGAACAGGAACCAGAAGATCAGAACAATGAATGTGATGGGCCGGTCACGAACCATAATATTTCGCTTTCGATACGCGCGCATGTGTTGCGCTGAAAGCTAGTCACGAACTCTTGAAGAGCGGTTGATGCAGTTGGTTAAGAGACCTTCCGCCTCGTTTGGAAAGAAGGTTTATACGAGTTCCATATCGCTTTGGACCTTCAGAAATTCTTCCATCATCTCGTCTTCCAATTCCTCGAAAAGCGCGATGCCGTAGCCATCGGACCGTGTCGCGACGATCTTGCCCGTGGCGCGGATGGTGGAGAAGGTGAGCGAAACCTGCGTGCCGTTGCGGTTGAGCAGATAGGTCGTGGCGGGCCGGAACTTGATGCCGCCCTTGGACACCTCCGTCACGATGCCTTCCAGCTGGATCGACCGGTTGACGATGGAAAGGATGCCGGGGCTGTAGCATTCGTGGCGCGCATGCCGTCGCTGCGCTGCCGATTCCTTCTTCGACGTCTGGTATTTGCGCCACTTGGCGAAGAGCGCCATGCGCTCCACGTTCATTTCCGTGGCGGTGTTTTGGGTTTCGGTCTCGTCCATGAATCACCATGCAAATGAAGGAAGGGGTAGAAATGGGAAGCCGCGGCGGTTTTAGCCGCGGCCCTTGAAAAAGCGTGTGAGCGAGCGGCCCGCTTGCGCCTTGGCCTCGCGCTGGGCAACAGCCTCCTCGCTTTCCTCCACGGCACCGGTTTCGCTGAACAGGCGCTGGCGCAGTTCGGAAACGGAAAGTGAATGGGCGTTCCTGCGGCGTGCCGTGCGGATGTCTTCCATCGGCACTTCCGGCGTGTCGGTCTGGTTGAGGCTGCGCAGTGCGATGGCGCGGGTCAGTTCGTCCACCAGCGGTCCCACATTGGTGATGTCGAGTTCCACCTTGCGCATTGCCGTCGATTTCGTGGCAACGTCGATTTCCCGCACGATGCCGGTGACACCCTCGATGGACTTGCGCAACTCGCCGGTTTCCTTCGCCAGACGGCGGTCCACGTTGGACATGAGTTCGGACACGTCTTCGCGGCTTGCCAGTTTTCGCGTTGTTTCCACGGTGGCTTCCTGAATACGGCGTTGGCGCTGCGTCAGCTTTTCCAGCTCACCGTTCACCTGATCGTAGGTCTTCTGCTGAGCGGCAGCGTCGGCGCGCAAATCTTCCATGACGGAACTGAGCTTCTGCCGGTCTTCCAGCACCTCGTTGGTCTGCACAAGGGAACGGTTGACGACATCCTGGCTTTGCAACATCTGGCCCACGGCCTGCGTCAGCATACCGACCGACTGAGTCTGCTCTTCGTGGGAGGCGGCCAGCACTTGCGTGGCGTCCGCTGCGGCTTCCACGCTGTGCATCATCTTGGCATTGGAAACGAGGGAGAAGCGGGCGACACGGAACATCAGATCGAGTTGGCGCTCCTGAATGCCGTATCCGCCAGCTGCCGAACCGGCGGCCCCGCCCTCGCCCACGATGGCGGCTCCAGCGAGCCATGTTTCGAAGTTGGTTTTCAGAATACTCGATGCCTGACTGGCAAACCGTGCCATCAGGCCAAGTGTGAGTGATGTGATGAGGCCGAACAGCGATGACGAGAAGCCCGTCGCCATGCCTTGCAACGGCACTTTCAACCCGTCCATCAGCCCCTGAATGGCCTCCGCACCGGCACCGCCGGACAGGTCAAGATTGCCGATGATATCACCCACCGAACCCAGCGTGACCATCAGGCCGACGAAGGTGCCGATCAGACCCAGAAACACCAGAATGCCGGTGACGTATTGCACCAGCGATTTGCGGTCGTCGAGGCGGGCATCCACACTATCGGTGAGGTTCTGCATCGTGCCGGTGGACATGGCCAGCGTGTTGGTGCGGCCCAGTTCTTCGGAGATAATGTGGAACGGATGTTCCAGCACTTCCGGGTTCTGAAAGACCTGCGCGTTGTCCTTGCAGCGGTAATAGCGCCAGTACGGGTCGCTTGCGAGTTGCTCCTCGCTGTTGGTGCGGTCGTCGTAATCTTCCTTCAAAGCCTCAAAGGCCACCACCTCGTTCCTCAAGCCGAGCACGTTCTTGTAGGCTGCAAACGCGCCGAACGCGAACGTGCCGAAGATCGTCATGTTGAGGAAGATGTTGGCGCGGATCGCGTCGATGACGAACTGGAACTGCCATACGCCAAGCGCCAGCAGCATCAGCACGATGAATGTCATCTTGTAGGCCTGAAGGCGTATTTCTTTATACATGCGTCACGGCCTGTTCGGTCTGTCGGCCCAGAATAGGGCAGTTAACTTTAATGGCGGTTTAACGGTGCGGCCCATCGCTTGCGTGAGGGCTGCAAGGCGCGGAAATCAGTCCGGCAACATCACGATACGAACCAGATTTTTCTTGTCTTCCGTTTCGCCCACACGCACATGCACCTCGATCCGGTCCGTGGTGAAACCGTTACGCATCAATTCGTTACGCGCAGATAGTGCCCGGTAGTAAGCGATCCGCTTGGCTTCCGAGATGGAGCCCACCGAAGAACCGGCAAAAGACCACACGGCGACCTTGCCCTCGCGGTTCTCGATATTATCGTGCAGGAAGTTCTGCACCCGCGTGGCGGAGGCTTCGTCGATACGGGTGGTGATGTCGTCGAATTCCAGCGTGATGAGCGACTGGGAGCCCTTGATTTCGGGTGCGCTGTCGATCCGTTCGGTTGCCACCTCGTCGGAGGCAACGGCAATGCGCTCTTCCGGGTCTTCCACCGCACGGCTGCGGACAGTCAGGGACGAGTCATTGGCGGCTGGATTTTCCTGCACCAGCTTCCCACCAAGATTGAGCAGAAAGTCGGACTCGACCGGGTTTTCATCCAGCCCGCCGGACGTTTCCAGATCGGCTTCCGCAGTCGAGTTTGACGCCGCCGATGCTTTCGACGTGCCCTCCACGACTTCGGATTCCTCGGTGCCCTTGGCGGTGGAAGACGCATCCAGAGATGCTTCCATGATAACATCGCCACCACCCTGCTTTGTCTTCAGCGACTGGCTTTCGATGTAGGATTTCGCCACGCTCTGCGACAATATGAAGATGGCAATAGCCAGAATGATGAGCAGAAACGTGACCACCATCACGATGGTCGACAGGGCATCGACAAAGCCCGGCCAGTGGTTTTCTTCAGGTTCTGCTGAACGGCGGCCCAAGGGTTTCTTCCCGTCATCTTTGAAGATGGGGGCTGGACCCACACCTTTCCTTCAAGGGGCCATTAAGGTCTGGAAACCATAATATCCGCTTAAGCGTGTGGTGGCCTAGGCAGCCTTCTTAAGCCGCCCCAGCACTTCCTCGCGCGGGCCGTCTGCAATGATGCGGCCCTTGTCCATCCAGATGATGCGGTCGACGAGGTTGAGCACGTTGGCGCGGTGGGTGGCGACGATCAGCGTGGCATCGCCGATATGCGCGCGCAGGCCCGCCACGATGCGCGCCTCGGCGGAATTGTCGAGCGCCGATGTTGGCTCGTCCAGCATGAACACCTTCGCAGGGCGCATCAGCGTGCGGGCGAGCAGAACGGATTGACGCTCACCACCGGACAGCCGCTCACCTCGCGGACCGACCTGCATGGAATAACCGTCCGAATGGCCGCGCACAAAATCGGCCAGACCGGAAACGGCGATAGCGTTCTGAAACCGCTTCTCGTCCAGCGTCTCCAACCCGAAAACGAGGTTGCCGTGCAGGGTACTGTCGAACAGCTGATTGTCCTGCCCCATCAGCGCGATGGAGCGACGCAAGGCATCCGGCGCGATTTGGAGCGCGTTCGTATCGTCGAGCGTGACGGTTCCTGAATCCGGATCGTAGAAACGGGTCATCAGTTGCAGTAATGTGCTTTTCCCGCACCCGTTGCGTCCGACAATACCGACCTTCTCGCCCGGTTCGATGGTAAGGCTGACATCATTCAGCGCAGGTATGGCGGCCCCTTCATAGGTGAAGGAAACAGCGTGGCAGGCGATGCGCGCATTGGAGATCTTCGCCACATGCGCCGTATCGCCGCCATGCTCCTCCGGTGCCTCCAACAGCGTGCTGACAAGGCTTGCCGATTGCGATAGATGCCCGGCGCGAACGACCAATGACATCAACTGCCCGACCGGGGACAGCACCCGCCCGACCAGCAACGTGGTGGCTGCCAGCGCGCCCACGGACATGGTGCCAGCGGAAATGCGATAGACGCCGATGATGACCGAGAACACGATCACCCCCTGCACAACGATCATCGTTATATGGGCCGAATAGCCCCCGTGCAGGCGTGCCTTATGGCCGGGCATGACGGCTTCATCGAGCGACTTCTCCCAGCCTGCCTGCAACGATGAATGGGCGGCGGTCGCCTTGATCGTGCCGAGCGAAGCGACGGTTTCAATGAGCGTGTTGAACTTCTTGTGCAGCATCCCCGTTTCCTGCGCCCCTGCCGCAGTCACCTTGCGGTGGGACAGGAACGTCGCCAGCGCGATGATGACGATGCCCCCGACCGGAGCCCAAACGACCGAACCGGCGATGTTGAAAATCAGGATCAGCACCAGTGCGATGAACGGCAGGTCCACCAGCACACCGGCCATAAGTGCGGGCAAAAGAAGCGCAATGCCCTCAATGTCCTTCAGCGCGGAGGTTAAGGCACCGGCGGTTTTGGGCGCGGCGGCCGTGCGGATATGCAGCAATTTCTTGTAAAGCCGCGCCTGCATCCGCGTAGCAGCGGACAGGCCGACCGCATCCACCAGCACCAGCCTGATGCGGCGCAGCACAAGATCAAGCGCAAGTGCGAGCAGCACACCCATGGACAGTGCCCACAGGGTTTCCATCGCCCGGTGGGGGATGACGCGGTCGTAGATCGTCATGATGAACAGCGGCAGCGCAATCATCAGCATGTTGCTCATGGCCACCGCTACGATCAACTGCACGAGCAACCCGCCGCGCTGCTGGCGCATCATCGCAAACAGCGTCGATGGCAGGCTGCGGACCCTATCATCGGTTTCTTCGACCGGTACGGTATCGGAAACCCGGTCTGCGCGAACGGGTGTGATTGAGCCGATAGCGACAGCGCGCGCGGGCTTCGTCTCCGGCTCCACCACGGGTGCTGCGACGTCCACTGTCACCCGCGGCGCGATCATCACGCCCGTGTAGAAATCCGCGAAATCGCTTTCACGGACATACAGTTTGCGAATGCGCCCGTGCACCGAAAGCAAAGGGTCATCGTCACCGGCATCCACGGCGGTGACGATGATGCCAAGACCGTTTTTCAAGACCGCGATAACCGGAAACGTGGCGGTGTCCTGATCAGCGATGCGGCCTTCATGGTAGGTCAGCTCGACGCCTTGCGCACTGGCCACTTCGACCAGTGAATCAAAACTCGGCACGGAACTGTCATGACCCGCATCATCCGCCCGCCGGTTCACGGGCATCGCTGCGCCGTCGACTGGATGGGATTGCAGCGCGGCAACCCGGTCGAGACAGGCGAACAGGTGTTCCCCGTCGCCCAGGCCGAAAGCTTCCGTTTTCGAAGCCGGCTCGTCGGTTAGCCCGCTCTGCGAAAGATCATCCATGAATCGTCGGTTACCGAAAGGGTGTCGCTGCCCAACAAAGCGCATTTATCGTTAATGCTTTGTAAGTGCGCGCGCAGATACCGTGCGGACAGGCGGCAGAACATCGCCGGTTCTTCAAACGGCAAGGCTTTTTCGATGTCGCAGACCCAACCAGCACCATCCGCCGCCGACCGGATCGCCACTGGCGCGCACCGCACGTTCCTCATCGCCTGCGCTATCGGCATGACGGCATTCCTCGCATGGGCGTCGCTGGTTCATCTCGATACCGTCACGCGTGGCTCGGGGCGTGTCATTCCTTCGCTCAGCAACCAGTTCGTGCAGCATTTGGAGGGCGGGATCGTCGACGAGATACTCGTCTCGGAAGGCGAAACGGTCGCTGCGGGGGACATTTTGATGCGGGTCCGGGACACTTTTTCGCAGGCCGAATTCTTCAAATCTTCTCTCGATCTCACCGGCCAGCGTATAGAACTCGCACGCCTGGAAGCGGAGTCCCTCGGACAGAAGGATGTCATATTTCCCGACGATCTGGCGGACGGACATCCAGAGCAGATTGCCAATGAAACGACCCTGTTTGAGGTCCGGCAGGACAATCTAAACGAACAGCTTCTCATTCTGGTCGATCAGTTCGACGGCAAGAAGCTGGAGCTGTCGGAAAAGCGCGCCCGGTTGGAAAACATGAAACTCGAATACGGGTTGGTTTCCCAGCGCGTCGACAGTCTCGCACGGCTCGTTAAATCCGGCGCGGTGTCGAAGAACGAATTGTTGCGCAACCAGACGACCCTGCAACAGATCCGCACCAAGATCAGCGATCTCGAACACCAGATACCCCAGGCCATTGCCCAGTTGAGCGAAACGGCGCGGCGGCAGACGGAAACCCGACTGCGTTTCAAGTCCGAAGCCGAAAACGAAAAGACACAGACCCTGTTGCGGATCGAGCAGCTGACAAAAACGCTGGCGGCCATGAGTGACCGCAAGGAGCGCACCGAGGTGCGCGCGCCCATCGCAGGCACGGTCCACCGGTTGTTCCAGACCACCATTGGCGGCGTTGTGCGGAGCGGGCAGAACCTCGTCCAGCTCATCCCGTCCGACACGCCCATCGAAGTGGAGGTGCGTCTTTCTCCCCGCGACCGCGCGAATGTATGGGTCGATCTTCCGGGCGTGGTGAAAATCAGCGCCTACGATTTCTCCATCCACGGCGGCCTGCCCGCGCGCATCACCGACATTTCAACCGACGTGCTGCAGGACGAAGGCGGCGCGCCTTACTTTCGCGTACGACTGGAAGCGGACGTGAAAGCCTTTGGCCCCGACCGCCCTGTCATTGCGGGCATGACAGCGGATGTGGATATTCTGACCGGCAAGCGCACGATCATAAATTACCTGCTCTCCCCCATTCAGACGATGGGCGAAAAGGCGTTGCGCGAAACCTGATTTCCGTCGGACGGACGCTCTTTCAGAAGCCCGCGATCATCTCGCGGGCTATTTTGTGTCCGCCTTACGCGACCATTGTCACCGTCAATTCGGCGATCTGCGTCGTTTTGCTGTCATCATCGAAGATGGAATAAATCGTCGTATCAGGGGTGCTGGTGTCGATATTCATATTATCGACCGGATCGGTAACGGCAATCGAATCCCCGGTATTACCGTTTATCGTCAGTTGCCTGAAAGCGTCAGTCATTGCGATAATGTCGGCCGAGGACAGTTCCAGATCGGCCGTCACACCCGCACCTGTAAAATCCAGTTCCTCAATATTGTAGATTACGCCGGACACTTCACCTTCGTCATAAGTACCCGCCGTGAACTCGACATTGTCGGTACCGGTGCCGCCATCGACGGAGGTGCCGGCGATGTTGAGCATGGCTTCGTCGAGCGTGAAGAAATCGTTACCTTGACCTCCAGATAGGAAGTCTCTGCCGCCACCGCCGACGATCGTATCGTCTCCATCGCCGCCGAGTATGAGGTTGGCATTGGCATCGCCGGTTAGCACGTCCGCATAGTCGGAACCGGTCAGGTTTTCGATGCCGGAAATATCGTCATCCTCGTCACCGCCCAATGTGGCTGTGACGCCTGTGCCGAGATGGGCGTAGGTTAGTGTATCGGTGCCGGAACCACCGATAATTGTGTCGCCGTCAGCACCACCGACGATCGTGTCGTTACCATCGCCGCCATCGAGCGTATCTGCACCGCCATTGCCGCGCAGAATATCGTCGTCACGCCCGCCGATGAGAATATTGTCGGCGCCGTTACCCGTCAGAATATCATTGCCCAGATCGGCCGTGACGTTCTCGAAGTCCGATATAATGTCGGATTGGTTGTTGGAATTATCGCTTAGATCGACGGTGACATCGAGATTGCGACCGGAATAGTCGAGCGTATCGATACCGTCACCACCATCAAGTGTATCGGAGCCTCTCGTGTCGGCAATGATGTCGTTACCGGCACCGCCTCTGAGAATGTCGTTGCCCGATCCGCCGTCCAGCGTGTCATTGCCAGCACCGCCAAGAATCGTGTTGCTGCCATTGGTACCGCTCAGCACATCGTCGTGGGCGGAGCCGGTCAGATTCTCGATATCATTGAGGGAATCGGCACTGCCACCGTCCAGTGAGACGGTAACGCCTGCACCCAGATGTTCGTATGTTACCGTATCCGTGCCGGTGCCACCGTTGATTGTGTCCCCATCATTGCCGCCGAAGATCGTGTCGTCACCCGCACCCGCGGTTATGATATCTCCACCGCCATCGCCGCGCAGAATATCGTTGCCGAAGCCGCCGTTGATGCTGTTGACGCCGGATGTGCCGGTGAGAATGTCGTCGGCATCACCGCCGTTGATATTCTCGAACCCGGAGAGCGTATCGCCACGGTTGTTGACGTTGGTGGCCAGGTTCACCTCCACCGATGTGCCGATATCGGAATAGTCCACCGTGTCTGAGGAGCCGAGGCCGCCTGCCAGCGTGTCGCCGCCGCCACTGCCGCGGATCGTGTCGTCGCCAGCTCCGCCGGTGATCGCGTTGGCCGCATTTGTGCCGGTCAGCTGGTCGTGGTTGCTGGTGCCTATGACGCCTTCAAAGCCCGAAAGATTGTCGCCACGGTTGTTGGACTGGTTCGTCAGATCGAGGATCAGCGCGTTCGTCGCCCAGGAATAATCCACGACATCGCCATCGCCCGCACCACCGTTCAGAATGTTGCTGCCGGTCAGGCCGGCAATCGTATCGTTGCCGGCACCGCCAAGGATGGTGTTGTTGCCAGCCGTGCCGGTCAGCGTGTCGTCGAGGCCGGAGCCGGTCAGGTTTTCAAAGCCGGACAGAGTGTCGCCCTGGTTGTTGATGTTGGTGCCGATATTGGCTGCCACGGCAGTCGTGGCGTCGGAATAGTCGAGCGTATCGCCGTCGCCCGCACCGCCCCGCAGGGTGTCGGCACCGCCGCCACCACGGATGACATCATTGCCCGCACCGCCTTCGATCACGTTGGCCGCAGCCGAACCCGTGAGCGTATCGGCATTGTTGGAACCGGTGACGTTTTCAAAGCCCGACAGGGCGTCGTCCTGGTTGTTCGTCTGGTCCAGCAGGCTCAGCGTCACGGCTGTTGCAGCGTCGGAATAGTCGATCGTATCGCCATCGCCCGCGCCACCCTGCAATGTGTCGGCGCCGCCGCCGCCAAGGATTGTATCGTCGCCCGCACCACCGATGATGGTGTTGGCCGCCGTCGTACCGATCAATGTATCGCCGAAGGTCGAGCCTGTGGCGTTTTCAAAGCCGGTAAGCGTATCGAACTGGTTGTTGACGTTGGTTGACAGATTAAGCGTCACGAGGCCGGTGGCGTCGGAATAATCGATCGTATCGCCATCACCGCCTTCGCCGTGCAGTGCGTCGGTGCCACCGCCGCCACGGATCGTGTCATTTCCATCACCACCAAGGATCGTGTTGTTGCCGCTGTCGCCGGTGAGGCTGTCCGAGAAGCCGGAGCCTGTCAGGTTTTCGACATCGATGATCGTATCGTTGCCCGCTCCGTCGAGGTTCGCCACCACGCCGGATGTGAGATGAGCATAGCTGACCGTGTCCGTGTTCGCGCCGCCGTCGAGCGTATCGCCATCGGCACCGCCGAGCAGCATGTCGTTGCCGGACCCGCCAAGCAACGTGTCTGCGCCGCCGTTACCGCGCAACGTATCATTGCCCGCGCCGCCGGACAGGGTGTTGGCCGTGCCGGACCCTGTCAGCGTATCGCCGCTGCCGGAGCCGATGACGTTCTCGAAGCCGGACAGGGTGTCTGTCTGGTTGTTGGAATGGTCGAAAAGGTCGACCGTGACCGGGCCTGCGATGTCGGAATAGTCGATCGTGTCTCCTGTGCCAGCGCCTCCCTGCAAATCATCGGAACCGCCGCCCCCGCGGATCGTGTCGTCGCCCGCGCCGCCGATAATCGTGTTGTTGCCAGCCGTGCCGGTGATCGTATCGCCAAAGCTGGAACCGGTCGCGTTCTCGAAGCCGGACAATGTGTCGAACTGGTTGTTGGTGTTGGTTGCAAGGTTGAGTGTGACGGGACCGGTCGCATCGGAATAGTCGATCGTATCGCCATCGCCGCCTTCGCCGTGCAGCGCATCGGCTCCCCCGCCGCCACGGATGGTATCATCGCCGTCGCCGCCACGGATGGTATTGCTACCACCATCGCCGGTCAGAATGTCCACGTGGGTTGAGCCGGTCAGGTTTTCCACATTGGAGATCGCGTCAGCGCCATTACCGCCCAGCGTTACCGTCACGCCTGTGCCGAGATGGGCATAGGTGACGGTGTCAGCGTCGCCGCCACCATCGATCGTGTCGCCGTCACCGCCGCCAAAGATCGTGTCATTGCCCGCGCCGCCATTCAGCGTGTCGGCACCACCGTTGCCGCGCAGCGTATCGTCGCCGGCGCCGCCGGTGATGGTGTTTATGCCGCTTGAACCCGTCAGCGTATCGCCGTTGGCGGAGCCGATGATGTTCTCGAAACCCGACAGCGTATCGGACTGGTTGTTGGAATGGTTGGCAGCGTTGGCCAGGTCGAGCTCGACCGGTCCTGTGACGTCGGAATAATCGATCGTGTCGCCCGTGCCGGCCCCGCCGGACAGAATGTCGGAACCGCCGCCGCCACGGATCGTGTCGTCGCCCGCGCCGCCGTCGATAGTGTTGTCCAACGCATCGCCCGTCAGCGTATCGCCAAAGTTGGAACCCGCCAGAATTTCTACGTCCGTCACCGTGTCGGCCCCCGCGCCACCCAGCGTGATGGTCACAGCCGCGTTGCGGTGGGCATAGCTGATTGTATCGATGCCATCGCCGCCATCAATCGTGTCGCCGTCACCACCGGCAAGGAACGTGTCGTTACCCGCGCCACCGTTCAGAATATCGGCACCGCCATCGCCGCGGATCGTGTCGTTGCCCGCGCCGCCTGAAATGGTGTTCACACCGGCGGTCCCGGTCAACGTGTCGTTCTGGGCAGAGCCGATAATGTTTTCGAAACCGGAAAGCGTGTCACCCTGATCGTTGACATTCGTTGCGATGTTGGCCGCCACGTCGCCGGTTGCATCGGAATAATCGAGTGTATCGGTGCCAGCGCCGCCTATCAGCGTATCGCCGCCGCCGCTGCCTTTGATCGTATCGTTACCGGCACCGCCTGTCAGGGTGTTGGCCCCGCTATCGCCGGTCAATGTATCGGCACCGGCACCGCCGATGACACTTTCAAACTCGCTCAGCGTGTCACCCTGGTTGCTCGACTGGGTCGAGATGTCGACGACGACCGTACCGGCCGCCGTGGAATAATCGACCGTATCCGAACCGGCGCCACCCGAAAGGGTATCCGCGCCACCAAGACCGGCGATAATATCATCGCCAGCGCCACCGTTGATCGTGTTGGCAAGGTTGTCGCCCGTCAGAACGTCGTCGTGGTTCGAGCCGGTCAGGATTTCGATGTTGGAGACCGTATCGGCCTGCGCTGCGCCGAGGCGGATCGTGACACCGTTTTCGCTGTGCTCGTAACTCAGCGTATCGGTCCCGTCGCCGCCGTCGATCGTGTCGCCGTCACCGCCGCCATAAATGGTGTCGGACCCGTCGCCTCCACGCAGAATGTCGGCGCCCCCGTTGCCGCGCAACGTGTCGTTGCCCGCGCCGCCGGTCAGGAGGTTGGCCACCCCATCGCCGGTCAACGAGTCGTCGCCGGTACCGGTGATGACGTTCTCGAAACCCGACAGGATGTCGTTCATGCTGTTGGAATTGTCGGACAGATCGACTGTGACGTTGCCGCCGATATCGGAATAATTGAGCGTATCGATGCCCTCTCCACCGGCCAATGTGTCGAGACCGCCGGAACCGCGGATCGTATCGTTGCCTGCGCCGCCGAAAATGGAGTTGGTCGTATTGTCGCCGGTGAGACTGTCGTCGTGGCCGGACCCGATGAGGTTTTCGACCCGAACGACGGAATCGTCCCCCGCACCATTCAGGTTGGCCGTCACACCTGCACCCAGATGGGCGTAGCTGACCGTATCAATGCCGTCACCGCCGTCGATCGTATCGTTGTCACCGCCGCCGAGGATCGTGTCGTTGCCGGTACCGCCGGTCAACGTATCAGCTCCGCCATCGCCGCGCAGCGTGTCGTTGCCCGCGCCACCAAGGATGATGTTGGCAGCCGCAGTGCCCGTCAGCGTATCATCGCCAGCGCCACCGCTGACATTTTCGAAATTGGAGAGCGTGTCGCCACGGTTGTTGACGTTGGTAGCCAGATTGACGGAAACGCCGGTGCCGATGTCGGAATAATCGAGCGTGTCGCTGGTGCCCGCACCACCGTCGAGGCGGTCACCGCCACCTGCACCCTTGATGATGTCGTTACCGGCACCGCCGGTCAGCGTATTGGCTGTAGCGTCCCCGGTCAGCGTATCATTGTGATTTGTGCCGATTGCGCCTTCGAAGCCGGACAGGCTGTCGCCCTTGTTGTTGGACTGGTCGGAAATATCGATAACCAGCGCGGTGGAGGCGAAAGAATAGTCCACGATGTCGCCCGTGCCCGCACCGCCCGAAAGGGTGTCACCGCCGCCGAGGCCGGAAATCGTATCGTTGCCCGCAAAACCCTGAATGACGTTAGCACCGGTCGTGCCCGTTAGGGTGTCACCGAAATCGGAGCCGTCTAGGTTTTCCGCATTGAGGATGGAATCATCGCCGTTGCCATCGAGAATGGCGGTCACACCGGCACCCAGATGGCGGTAGGACACGGTGTCCACATTGGCTCCGCCGTCGATCGTATCGCCATCGCCACCGGCGATGAACGTGTCGTTGCCAGCACCGCCGGTGAGCTGGTCCGCACCGCCATTGCCGCGCAACGTATCGTCGCCCGCGCCGCCCAGCAGCACGTTGGCCACTGCCGAACCGGTCAGAATGTCGTCACCCGACGCACCTGTGACGTTCTCGAAGTTGGACAGCGTATCGGACTGGTTGTTGATGTTGGTGGTGAGATCGACGCTCACCGCACCTGCCGCATTGGAATAGTCGATCGTGTCGCCCGTGCCGGCGCCGCCATCGAGACTGTCGCTGCCGCCACTGCCGACAATCGTGTCGTCGCCCGCGCCGCCGGAAATCGAGTTCGCTTCGGAGGAGCCGGTCAATGTATCGTCGAAAGTTGAGCCGACCGCGTTTTCAAAACCGGACAAATCGTCGGCCTGGTTGTTGGACTGGTCCGAGAGGTCAAGCGTCACCGCACCGAGACCGTCGGAATAATTGATTGTATCGCCCGTGCCAGCGCCACCGCGCAGCGTATCCGCCCCGCCGCCGCCGAAGATCGTGTCGTTGCCAGCACCACCATCGATGATGTTGATGCCGGTCGTGCCGGTCAACGTGTCGTTCTGGTCGGAACCGGTGACGTTTTCAAAGCCGGACAACGTGTCATTCTGGTTGTTGGTGTCGTCCGACAGATCGACCGTCACCGCGCCCGTTACCGTGGCGTAACTCACCGTATCGGACGTGCCAGCTCCGCCATCGAGCGTATCGCCACCACCGCCACCGGTGATGATATCGTCACCGTTGCCGCCGGAAATAATGTTGGCACCCGCCGTGCCTGTCAGCGTATCGCCAAAGCCGGAACCTGCGATGTTCTCGAAGTTGAAGAGCGTGTCGCCTTCCGCATGGCCGCCGGAGACGGCACCACCGAGGGTTACGTTCACGGCTGCATCAGACCCGGCATAGCTGACCGTATCGGACGTGCCCGCGCCGCCGTCCAGAATGTCGGCCCCATCGAGGCCGCTGATCGTATCGTTGCCGGCACCGCCCAGAATGGTGTTCACGCCATCGTTGCCGGTAAGCGTATCGCCAAGGCCAGAACCAGTAACGCCCTCGAAGTTGGACAGAATGTCAGACTGGTTGTTGGAGTGGTTGACGAGGCTGGCCGTCACCGCTGTCGTCGCATCGGAATAGTCGATGATGTCGCCATCGCCCGCACCGCCGTCGAGCGTATCGTTGCCGCCACCACCAAGGATCGTATCGTTGCCAGCGCCGCCAAGAATGGTGTTGGTGGCCGCGCTGCCCGTCAGCGTGTCGCCGTTGTCGGAACCGGTGAGGTTCTCGAAATTGGACAGTGTGTCGCCCTGGTTGTTGGCACCCGTGCCGATATTGGCTGTCACTGCACTGGCCACACCGGCATAGGTAAGCGTGTCGTCCGTGCCCGCGCCGCCATCGAGCGTGTCGCCGCCACCGCCGCCGCTGATCGTGTCGTTGCCCGCGCCACCGAGGATCGTGTTGGCAGTCGTGCTGCCCGTCAGCGCGTCGTCGTGGCCGGAGCCGGTCAGGTTTTCGACGCCGGCAATATCGTCGGCAGCGCTGCCTTCCAGAATGGCTGTCACGCCGCCTGTCAGATGTGCATAGGAGACCGTATCGGTATTCAATCCGCCATCGATCGTGTCGCCATCGGCGCCAGCGATGATGGTGTCGTTGCCCGCACCGCCCACAATCATGTCTGCACCGCCATTGCCGCGCAACGTATCGTTGCCCGCACCGCCCGTCAGCGTGTTGACACTGGCATTGCCTGTCAGCGTGTCGTCGGAACCGGAGCCCGTGACGTTCTCGAACCCGGACAGAATATCGCCTTCCGCGTCACCACCGATGGCCGCGCCGCCCAGTTCCACTGAAACTCCGGCGGAGGATGCGGAATAGTCGACCGTATCGCCATCGCCCGCACCGCCGTCCAGCGTGTCGGCACCGGCAAGGCCGGCAATCGTGTCGTCGCCCGCACCACCGATAATCCGGTTCACGCCCGCCGAACCGGTCAGCGTGTCGTTACCGCCTGCGCCGGTGACGTTCTCGAAGTTGGAAAGCGCATCGTCCTGGTTGTTGACGAAACTGGTCAGATCGACTTCGACCGCGCCTGCTGCGCCGGAATAGTCGATCGTGTCGTTCGCGCCCGCGCCGCCGTCCAGCGTGTCGGCACCGCCGCCGCCACGGACGATGTCGTCCCCGGCTCCGGCGCGGATGGTGTTAACACCGCTCGTGCCGACCAGCGTGTCGGCAAAGGCGCTGCCCGCGAGGGATTCGAAATTGGAAATGTTGTCGCCCTGGTTGTTGACCCCGTCGGCGAGATTGACGTTGGCGGAACCAGCCGCATCGGCATAGCTCAGCGTGTCGTTCGCGCCCGCGCCACCGTCCAGCGTGTCGGCACCGCCGCCGCCAAGAATGGTATCATTCCCGTCGCCACCGCGAATGACGTTGGCCGAAACGTCGCCCGTCAAGATGTCCGCAAAGGCGCTGCCTGTGAGATTTTCCACGTTGGAGATCGTGTCGTCCGCCGTGTCGCTCAGCGTGGCCGTCACGCCTACACCGAGATGGGCGTAGGTCACGAGGTCGGTGTTATTGCCGCCGTCGATCGTGTCACCATCGCCACCGCCGAGGATGGTATCGTCACCGATACCACCATTGAGCGTATCGGCCCCGCCGTTGCCGCGGATCGTATCGTTGCCCAGACCGCCGGAGATCGTGTTGGCATCGGCGTTACCGGTCAGCGTATCGGCAAGGTTCGAGCCTGCAATATTCTCGAAATTGGAGAGAGCATCGCCCTGGTTGTTGGAATGATCCGTCAGATCGACCGTCACAGCGCTAACCGCATCGGAATAGTCGATCGTATCGAGCGTGCCGGCTCCGCCGTCGAGCGTATCGGCACCGCCCCCGCCCATGATCCGGTCGTCCCCCGCGCCGCCACGGATGATGTTGGCATCGGCAGAGCCCGTCAATGTGTCGTCGTTGACGCTGCCGAGCACGTTTTCAAAGCCCGAAAGCGTGTCGAACTGGTTGTTGGTCTGATTGGATAGGTCCACCGTCACATCGGACGTGGCCCCTGAATAGTCGACCGTATCGGACGTGCCTGCGCCGCCTTGCAGGATATCGGCACCGGAAAGACCGGCGATCGTATCGTTGCCAGCGCCACCAATGATCGTATTGACACCGATTGTGCCCGTCAGAATATCGTCGAACTCGGTGCCCGTCACATTCTCGAAATTGGAGAGCGTATCGGACTGGTTGTTGATGTTTGTCGTCAGGTTGGCGGACACCGCGCTGCCCGCGTCGGAATAGTCCAGCGTGTCACTGATACCATCGCCACCATCAAGCACATCGGCCCCGCCGCCGCCCATGATCGTGTCGTTACCCGCGCCGCCGGAAATGATGTTGGCGCCCGTGCTGCCGGTGAGCGTGTCGCCAAATGTCGAGCCGGTCACATTTTCGAAACCGGTCAACGTATCGGACTGGTTGTTGGACTGGTCGGACAGGTCCACCGTCACCGCGCCCGTCGCGTCGGTGTAGAGGATGGTGTCTGATGCACCCGCACCACCACCCAGCACGTCCGTGCCACCGCCGCCTGCAATCGCGTCGTCGCCTGCGCCGCCCTGAATGTCGTTGTTGCCCGCGTCGCCCGTCAAAGTGTCACCAAGCGTGGACCCGATCAGGTTTTCAAAGCCGGAAATCGTATCGGACTGGTTGTTGGATGTGGTCAACAGGTTGGCAACGACCGCTTCCGTCGCGTCGGAATAATCGAGCGTATCGTTGATGCCGCCGCCACCGGCCAGCACGTCCGTGCCGCCGCCGCCGCGGATGATATCGTCACCGTCACCGCCCTGAATGCTGTTGTCGCCGTCGTTGCCGGTGAGTGTATCGTCGAAATCGGAACCTGTGATCCGCTCGAAACCGGACAGAATATCAGCCTGGTTGTTGGAATGGTCGGAAAGATCGAGTTCGACGCCGGTGAGCGCGTCGGAATAGTCGATCCGGTCGCCAAGACCTGCACCGCCCAGCAAGGTGTCGGCACCGCCGCCGCCTCGGATGACATCGTTTCCGTCGCCACCATCAATACGGTTGTCCAGCGTGCTGCCGGTCAGCGTGTCACCACCGGTGGTGCCGATCAGGTTTTCGAAATTGGCGATGAGATCGTTCTGGTTGTTCGTATTATCCTGTAGGTTGGCAACCACCACGCTGCCCGCATCGGAATAGTCGAGCGTATCGTTAAGGCCAGCTCCGCCGTCGAGGTCATCGTCGCCGCCGCCGCCGCGCACGATATCATCGCCTGCGCCTGCGCGGATGACGTTGGTGCCGGAATCGCCTGTGAGAGTGTCGTCGAAACCGGACCCGGTGAGATTCTCAACGGTGGAAATCGTGTCGCTGCCGACATTGCCCAGCACCGCCGTTACACCCGCCGTCAAGTGTGCGTAGGTCACATGGTCGACGCCGATGCCGCCGTCGATGATGTCCCCGTCGCCGCCACCGATAATCGTGTCGGCACCGAGGCCGCCCGAAAGGTTGTCGATACCGCCGTTGCCGCGCAGTGTATCGTCGCCGGCATTACCGAGCAGAATGTTGGCGGCTGCGTCGCCCGTCAGAACATCGCTTTGGGCGGACCCGTGGACGTTCTCGAAATTAGCGATCGTATCGCCCTGCGCGTCACCGCCGCTTGCGGATGTGTTGAGAACGATATTCACCGCGCCTGTAGATGCCGTGTAGTCGAGCGTATCGTTCAGGCCATCGCCGCCATCGAGCGCATCGGCACCCAAACCACCGGTGATGATGTCATCGCCTTGGCCGCCGTCGATCGTGTCGTTATCGGCACCGCCGTCGATCGTATCGTTGCCCTCGCCACCATCGATCGTGTCGTTTCCGGTGCCACCGGAGATGACGTCGTCATCGCCCTGACCGAAGATCGTGTCGTTGCCCGCATCGCCGGTAATCGTGTCGTTATCGTCGCCACCACGGATCGTATCATCGCCGTCACCACCAGTGATGATATCGTCGTCGTTACCGCCCTGCAGGTTGTCGTTGCCCGCACCACCGTCAATCGTGTCGTTGCCATCATCGCCGAGCAGAATGTCGGCACCGGTGCCACCGGTGATCGTGTCGTTACCGAAATAGCCTTCAAGACGCATGCCGGAATCGTCGGCGGTCAATGTGTCGTTCAGGTTCGTGCCACGCGCACGTTCGATGCTGATATAGGTGTCGCCCTCGGCGTTACCGCCGGAATGGGTGTTGGTGGCGAAGTTCAGGTTGATCGCGCCGTTCTGGTTGTACCAGAAGTCCAGCCAGTCGCTTCCGTCGCCGCCATCATACGTGTTGGCGCCCGTCGACGTGAAGAAGCGGTCGTTGCCGAGACCGCCGGTGAGGACATTGTCCTCGGCGTTGCGGCCCTGAAGCAGGTCATCGAAATTGGAGCCGACGATATTCTCGAAATTGAGGAGAATATCGCCTTGGGCGTGGTTGCTGACTGCATAGTCCTCATGGAAACGCACGTCGACGCGACCGTTGGAATTGGCATAGCTGATCGTATCGTTACCGGCCCCGCCGTCCATATAGTCGGCCCCGTTGCCGCCTTCTATCAGGTCGTCCCCGTCAAAGCCGAACAGGCGGTTGGCGCTGGCGTTACCCGTAATCGTGTCGGCAAAGTCCGAACCGTAGAGATATTCGACACCGACAAACGTGTCGCCCTCGGCCTCACCGCCAAGGCCGGTGCCTGCGTCCAGATCGACCGTGATGCCCGAGAGGGACTCGCGGTATGTCACGCTGTCGAAACCACCGCCGCCGTCGAACGTATCAGCACCGAGGCCGCCGTCGAGAATATCGTTGGCCTCGCCGCCGATCAGCGTGTCGTCACCGTCGTTGCCGGTCAGCGTATCCGCGCTCAATCCGCCGACGAGGCGGTTGTCCGCCGCGTTGCCCGTCAGCGTGTTCACGTTGACGCTGCCGATCACATTTTCAACGGAAAGCAGTGTGTCGCCACCGGCATCGCCCGCCGAAATCTGCGCGGTCGTCAGGTTTAGATCGACAACCGTGTCGGTGAGCGATGTCAGGTATGACACCGTATCGCTGCCCGCACCGCCCTCGACCACATCGTTGCCCGCACCTGGCGTGAAAAGGTCGTCACCCGCACCGCCGACATAGCGGCGCGAGGTTCCGTTGCCGGTGAATGTGTCGGCGAAATCCGTGCCGATGAACACTTCGATAGCGTTGAAGGAGTCTGTGCCGATCGACGTCCCCGTTACCGAGCCGCCATTGGAATTAACGGGCTCAAACAGTGTGATTGCCGCCGTTTCACCGGAATAGTCGAGCGTGTCGATGCTGGCATCGAACTGGTCGATTTGACCGCTGAACGAGTTGTTTTCTTCGTTACCCCTGAACGTATCGGCGAAGCGGGAGCCGCGTATGTTTTCCACATTGGTAATCCGGTCGCCGGATTCGTCCCCCGTCGATGCAGCCTGCACCGCCAGCCGCAGATCGACCGTTACACCGGCAGCGGAGGAAGCATAGGAAACGGTGTCAATGTCGTCGCCGCCGTCGATGATGTCGGCCCCTTCGCCGCCCTCGATCGTATCGCTTTCCGCACCGGTGAAAATCGTATCGACCCCCGCGCCACCGTGGACGGAATCCTGGCCCGTGCCTGTGGTGATCGTATCGTCGCCGTCTTCGCCGGAAATGCTGTTATTGCCGTCGCCGCCGTCAATCGTATCGTTGCCCGCACCGCCGCGGATCGTGTCGCCGCCGCCAAGGCCGAGCAGGACGTTGGCCGCCGCATCGCCGATGAGAACGTCGTTGTGGTTGGAGCCGGTGATGTTTTCAATGCCCGACAAGGTGTCGTCCTGCGCGAAACCGCCGACGCCGAGCACACCGCTGACGAGGCTGGACGTGACGCCGGAGCCGGAGAGGCTGTAATCGACAGTATCGTTACCGGCACCACCGATCAATTCGTCCGCACCCGTGCCACCGGACACGATATCGTCGCCAGCGGCCCCGTCGATCCGGTTGTTGTTGGCATCACCCGTCAAAACGTCGTCGAAGCCGGTGCCTAAAATGTTCTCGATATCGGTGTAGGTATCGCCGACGAAATTATCGCCGACATTGTTGGCTGGCGCACCCAAGTTGAGCGTGATTCCAGCGCCTTCGCCGGACAGATCGACCGTATCGATGCCGTCTCCGCCGAACAGTTGGTCCGCACCGAGGCTGCCTATGAAACGGTCGTTTCCGGCCTCGCCATAGACCATATCGTCACCGGCACCACCTGAAAGCGTGTCCGCGCCGAGACCGCCGTAGAGCGTGTCGGCATCGGCACCGCCGTCAAGCGTGTCGTCGCCCTCGCCGCCATACAGCGTGTCGGTTCCGGCATCGCCGGAAAGTGTGTCGTTACCGGCTTCACCGTAAGCAATGTCGTTGCCCGCGCCACCGGACGCCGTATCGTTGCCCGCCCCGCCGTAAACGGCATCGTCACCAGCCGCGCCATCCAACGTGTCGTCACCGGCACCGCCTTCGATGCGGTTGGCGAGCGCGTCGCCTGTAAGCCGGTCGGCAAAAGCGGAACCAATAAGATTTTCCACGTTGCTGATTGTATCACCGGCTTCATCACCCGCGCCCGCAGCCTGGCTGACCAGACCGAGATCAACGGTAACACCTGCGGCTGAACCGGAGAAATCGGCGCTGTCCACGCCATCGCCACCGTCCATAATGTCGGCACCGGCACCGCCGACCAGACGGTCGTTGCCGAGGCCGCCCTGAAGCGTGTCGTTACCGGCGTTGCCGAACAGCGTGTCGTCATCGGCCCCGCCGTCGAGGCTGTCTGCACCGTCGCCACCCGACAGCGTATCGAGACCGGCACCGCCGGTAATCGTGTCCGCGCCGCCCTGGCCTGAAATCGTGTCGTTGCCCGCAAGGCCGGACAACACGTTGGCGAGGTTGTCACCGTCAATCGTGTCGGCGAAAGCCGAACCTGTAATATTCTCGATTTCCTGAAGGCTGTCGGTGCCAAAACCGCTGGAGGATGCGACACCAGTGCCGAGGTCCACCACAACCTGGCTGGTGGAAGCCGTGTAATCGACGAGGTCGATACCATCGCCGCCGATCAGCGTATCGTTGCCTCCGCTGGCGATGAAGGTGTCGTTGCCCGCTGCGCCGTCGATACGGTTCACACCGGCATCGCCCTTCAGCGTGTCGGCATTGTTGGAACCGGTGACGTTCTCGATGCCGGACAGAATATCGCCGTCAGCGTCGCCGCCGGAAACCTGTGCCGTTGTCAGGGACAAGTCGATCGAAACAGCGTCCGACGTGAGATAGTCCACCGTATCGATACCGGTACCGCCGATCAGCGTGTCCGCACCCGCGCCACCTGTCAGCGTGTCGTCGCCCGTGCCGCCATCCAGCGTGTCCGCACCATCGTTGCCGAACAGGATATCCGCACCCGCATCACCGAAGACGGCATCGTCGCCCGCGCCGCCGGAAACCGTGTCGGCACCGTCGTTGCCGCGCACGATATCGTCGCCCGCGCCGCCATCGACGGTGTCATCGCCAAGCCCGGCGAGAATCGTGTTGGCATTGGCGTCGCCTGTGAGCGTATCGGAAGCGACCGAACCGGTCAGATTTTCCACGCCTGAAATCACGTCTCCATTGGCGTCGCCGGTCGAGGATTGCGCGCCCGTATTGGCGAGCGAAACCGTCACGCCATCGACCGAGGTTGAATAGGACACGGTATCCGTGCCCGCACCGCCTGTAATCGTATCGGCCCCCGCGCCGCCTTCCAGCAGGTCGTTATCGGCCCCGCCGTCGAGCGCATCGTTGCCCGCGCCAGCGAGTAGCGTGTCGGCACCGGCACCGCCATCCAGCGTGTCATTGCCGTTGTTGCCGATAAGCATATCATCGCCCGCTTCACCGCGCAGCGTATCGTTGCCATCGGAGCCGACCAGCAGGTCGTTGCCGAGCCCGCCGAGTGCCTCGCCGCCGGTGGATGCGGTGGTGATGTCGTCGGCGAAGTCGGAACCGATAACGCGTTCCACGTTGGAGATCACATCACCTGTCGCCAGATCACCGGCACCGAGGGAAGCACCGTCCACACGCACGGTCACGCCTGCTGTCGAAGCGCTGTAATCGAGGATGTCGAAACCGGTGCCGCCGTCGATGAGATCGGAACCTGCGCTGGCCTCGATCGTGTCGTTGCCGTCGCCCGCATCGATCGTGTCATCACCGGTTCCGGCGCGGATCGTGTCGCTGCCGTCGCCGCCAAGAATCGTATCGGCACCGGCACCGCCGAGCAGGATATCGTTGCCGGCACCGCCTTCCAGCCGGTCGTCGTCGGCACCGCCATCGAGCGTATCGTTGCCCGCGCCGCCGAGTAGCGTGTCGGCACCGGCAAGGCCGGAAAGCGTATCCGCACCCGCTCCACCGTCCAGCACGTTTGCAGCACCGTCACCGGTCAGTATATCACCACCGGCACCACCGATGAGGTTTTCGATTTCGGAGACCGTGTCGCCCTCGGCATCGTTGCCGGTGCCCTGTCCGGTGGTCAGGTTGACGTTGACCGCGCCGGATGCGGAGTAATCCGCCGTGTCCGTTCCCGTGCCGCCGGTCAGCACATCAGCGCCCGCACCACCGTCGAGCCGGTCGTCGTCGGCACCGCCAAGCAGGATATCGTCGCCCGTACCGCCGCTTAAAATGTCGTTGCCGACCGCGCCTTCCAGCCGGTCGTCGCCCGAACCGCCGGTGATCGTGTCGTTACCGTCTTCGCCGTAGAGCGTATCGTCGCCCGCCGCACCGTCGATGATATCATTACCGACACCTCCGCGAATGTCGTTGGCCAGTGACGAACCCGTCAGACTGTCGTTGTTGGCAGATCCGATAACGTTCTCGATCTCGCGCACCGTATCGGTGCCGATACCACCGGCGGATGCCAGTTCGGAGCCGAGATTCACCGTCACGTCACCCGTCGCAGTCGCGTAATTGACCGTATCGACACCGGCACCGCCGATCAGCACATCGTTGCCCGAAGAGCCGGTGTAAAGGTCGTCGCCAGCGCCACCTTCCAGCACATTGACGTTGCCATCGCCGGTCAGGTTGTCGTCGAAGGCCGAGCCGATGACGTTTTCCACATTGTCGAGATCGTCGCCTTCGGCGTCGCCGCCCGACGCATCGCCCACATCGCCAGCGGCAAGATTGATGGTGACCGCAGCCGATGATGCCGAGTAATCCGCAACGTCGATGCCCGTGCCACCGTCGAGTCGGTCCGCACCGGCACTACCGAGCAGAATATCGTCGCCCGCGCCGCCGAACGCGGTGTCGTTACCGGCATCGCCGTTCAATGTGTCGTTACCGTCCTGGCCATACAGGATGTCGTTACCCGTGCCGCCGCTGATCGTGTCATCGCCCAGCCCGCCGGACAGGGTGTTGGCAGCCGTATCGCCAGTAATCGTATCGGCGTTCTCGGAGCCGATGAGATTTTCGATCCCGCTCAGGCGGTCACCGGATTCGTCGCCCGCCGAAAAGGCCTGCGCGGCAAGTGTCAAGTCGATGGTCACACCGGCAGTGGAGCCGGAATAATCAGCCGTGTCGTTACCGGCACCGCCTTGCAGAATGTCTTCGCCCGCACCGCCGTTGAGGATGTCGTCACCATCGCCCGCGATCAGCGTATCATCGCCACCGAGGCCGGTCAGACGGTCATTGCCCGCACCGCCGGTCAGAATGTTGATGCCCGCACCGCCGGTCAGGCGATCATCGAAATCCGTGCCGATCAGATTTTCCATATCGATCAGCACGTCGCCCGCCGCTTCGCCGAGCGAACCGCCCTGGGCGTCGATACTCACGGCGACCGCGCTGGTCGCGGCGCTGTAGTCGGCGGTGTCGTTACCGATGCCGCCATAGAGATTGTCGCTGCCCGCGCCACCGATCAGAATGTCGGAGCCGCTGTCGCCAAACAGGTCGTCATCGCCCGCGCCGCCGGTCAGAATGTCGTCGTCGTCGCCACCGTGCAATTCATCGTCACCGGCAAGGCCGGTCAAACGGTCGTCGCCATCTTCGCCATAAAGCGTGCTGCCGCCAACCGCCGTCGAAATCGTATCGTCGAAATCCGAGCCGACGACTTCCTCGATACTGGAAATCGTATCGCCCGCCGCATCGCCGCCAAGGCCCGTTCCGGCTTCCAGATCGACCGTCACACCCGCCGCCGAAGCCGCGTAGTTGAGCGTATCGCTGTCGGCGCCGCCGTCGATAATATCGGCTCCCAGCGAACCGTGGATCGTGTCCGACCCCGTCCCGCCGAGCATGGTGTCGGCGTTGCCGGAGCCGTGGAGGGAATCGTTGAAATTGGATCCGACCAGGCGTTCCACACCGGTCAGGATATCGCCTTCAGCGTGGCCGCCGACACCGCTCGTAGCACCATCGAGATAGGCCGTTACCGCAATGTTGGAGGCGGTGTAGTCGACCGTGTCGAACCCGTCGCCGCCGATCAGGCTGTCGGCACCCAGGCCACCCGTCAGCGTGTCGTCGCCAGCGCCGCCGGACAACACGTTATCACCGCTGGAACCGCGCAGCGTATCGTCAAAGTCGGAACCGGTCAGGTTTTCGATGCCCGAAAGTACGTCGCCATTCGCATCGGTGCCCGCTGAAACCTGACCGCTCGCAAGGCCCAGATCGACGGCAACCGCCTGCGTGGACGAGCTGTAATCCGCGGTATCGACGCCTTCACCGCCGGACAGGGTGTCGGCACCCGCGCCGCCGATCAATATGTCGTTGCCGCTCTTGCCGAGCAATGTGTCGGCACCCGCACCACCGGACAGGGTGTCGTTGCCGAGGCCACCGTCCAGGGTGTTCTGCTGGGCGTTGCCAAGGAGGGTGTCGTCGAAATTGGAGCCGGTCAGGTTTTCGATATTGGTGAGCGTATCGCCCTGGGCGTCGCCCCCGGCGGACGTGCCGCCATCGAGGTCCACGGTCACGCTGGCAAGCGATGTGGTGTAGACCGCCGTATCCGTGCCCGCGCCCCCGTCGAGCGTGTCCGCCCCGTCGCCACCGGTCAGAATATCGTCGCCAGCGCCTGCCGTGATGACGTTGGCAAACACGTTGCCGGTTAGCGTATCCGCATGAGCGGAACCGATGATCGATTCCACCTCGGATATGTTGTCGCCCTCGGCGTCGTTGAACTGGTTGGAGTTGGTCGCCAGGTTGACCGTGACGCCACCGCCGGATGCGCTGTAATCGACCGTGTCGATCCCGCCTCCGCCGATGATCGTGTCGGCACCGACACCACCGGCCAGAGTGTCATTGCCCGATCCGCCGTTCAAAACGTCCGCACCGCCGAGACCCGACAGCGTGTCGTTGCCGAGACCGCCGATCAGCGTATTGGCAGCCCCGTCGCCCACGAGCGTATCGTTGGCTTGCGAACCGGTCAGGTTCTCGATGCTCACCAGCGTGTCGCCGGTATTGTTGGCGCCGGAATCGAGGTTGATCGACACTGCTGTCACGTCGGAACTGTAGTCGGCGGTGTCGATGCCGTCGCCGCCATCGAGAATGTCAGAGCCCGCGCCGCCGGATAGGGTATCGTTGCCGTCTTCGCCGTAAAGAGTATCGTCGCCCTCGTTGCCGCGCAGTACATCGAAGCCGGAGCCGCCAAACAGGGTGTTGGCGCGGAAGTCTCCGTCGATGAAATCGGACTGGGCCGAGCCGATGACGTTCTCAATCTGGCTGAGAATATCGCCCTGCGCGTCGCCGTTGGAGCCGGTGCCGGACGCCAGGTTGACGATCACGTTGCCGATGGAATTGTGGTAATCGGCGGTATCGATCCCGTCGCCGCCCACCAGCGTGTCGGCGTTCTGGCCACCTTCCAGCAGGTCGTTACCCGCTCCACCGATCAGCACGTTGACGGCGGTGCTGCCGACGATGATGTCGTCATGGGCTGAACCGGTTGCGTTCTCGATCGAGATCAGTGTGTCCCCATCCGCATCGCCGCCCGATGCGGCGCCGGTCTGCAGGTTGAGGGACACGGCGCTGGCAGAGGCGGAATAAACCGCGCTGTCCTGTCCGGATCCGCCGTCGATGATGTCGGCACCCGCGCCGCCTTCGATAAGGTCCGCACCGGCATTGCCGCGCAGAATGTCGTCGCCGCCATTGCCGATCAGCGTATCGTTGCCGAGACCGCCAAGAATGGTGTTGGCCGTATTGTCGCCCGTTAGCACATCGGCCTGGTTGGAGCCAGTCAGGTTTTCAATCTCGCTGAGACGGTCTCCCTCGGCGCCGCCGCCCTGGCCGATACCGGTCAACAGATCGACCTCGACCGCGGCACCCGATGCAGAATAGTCCGCCGTGTCCGTGCCCGCGCCGCCTATGAGCGTGTCTGCGCCTTCGCCGCCGGTGAGTGTGTCGTTGCCCGCTTCGCCGCGCAGCACGTTTGCGCCGTTGTCGCCGGTCAGGCTGTCGTCGTGGGCCGAGCCGGTGACGTTCTCGATGTTGACGAGATCATCGCCAGCCGCATCGCCGCCTGAGGCGTCCAGCGTGCTGTCAGCCGACAGGTTGATCGTGACAGCAGAGGACGAGCCCGCATAGGACGCCGTATCGATGCCAGCTCCGCCGTCGATCGTATCGCCGCCAGCCGCGCCCACAATGAAGTCGTTGCCCGCACCACCGCGCAAAACGTCCGCGCCGCCACGGCCTGTCAGCGTATCGGCACCCTCGCCACCCGACAGCGTGCTGCCGACTGAGGCCGCCGACAGCGTATCGTCGTGGACCGAGCCCGTCAGACCCTCGATGCTGGCAAACGTGTCGCCCGCTTCGTCACCCGTCACGCCCGTGATGCCCGTTTCCAGATCGACGCTGACGCCCGCACCGGAGGTTGCATAGGTGACCGTATCAAAGCCCGCACCGCCGTCGAACGTATCCGCACCACCGGCACCGCTCAGCGTGTCATCGCCATCTTCACCATACATCGTCTCGGCCACAGCCGTGCCGAAGATCGTGTCGGAATGGTCCGAACCGAAGATCGTCTCAAAACCCGACGCCCGGTCGCCCTCGGCATGACCGCCGGTGGAAGCGGACCCATCCAGACGCAATGCAATGCCAGCATCGGAAGCGCGATAGTCGACCGTGTCATTACCGGCACCACCGGACAGCGTATCCGCACCCAGACCGCCGATGATCGTGTCGTTACCCGCACCGCCCAACAGCCTGTTGTCGTTGGCATCGCCCGTCAGCACGTCGCCACCGGCACCGCCGGTCACGTTCTCCACACCGGTCAGGATATCGCCCGCAGCATCGCCGCCGGACTGGGCAGCGCCGGAGTTCAGATCAATCGTCACCGCCGAAGACGCCGAATAGTCCGCCGTATCGCTGCCCGCACCGCCCTCAAGAATATCCGCACCACCACCGCCAGACAAAACGTCGTCGCCAGAACCACCGGCAAGCGTATCGTCACCCAGACCACCCTGCAGGGTGTCGTTGCCCTCGCCACCATCAAGGCTATCGTCGCCTGCATCGCCCGAAAGTGTATCGCTACCGGTTCCACCCGCCAGCGTATCAGCCCCGAGGCCGCCCCGCAGCACATCATCGCCCGCTTCACCGCGCAGGACGTTGGCACCATCGTCGCCCGTCAGGCTGTCATTGTTGGAAGAGCCCGTCACGTTCTCAATGCCGATCAGGTCGTCGCCCGCAGCATCGCCGCCGGAAGCGCCCGATGGACCGGTACCTGAAAGGTCGATCGTGACAGCAGCGGACGATCCGGCATAGGACGCCGTATCGATACCCGCTCCACCGTCGATCGTATCGTTACCGGCACCGCCCAGAAGAAGATCGTCGCCCGATCCGCCACGCAGCACATCGCGCCCCGCACGGCCCGTCAGCGTATCGTTGCCCGCTTCCCCGGCCAGCGTGCTGCCGGTTGCCCGGGATGCAAGCGTGTCGTCGTGAGCAGAGCCGGTCAGAACCTCGATGCTCGTGAAGGTGTCCCCCGCCTCGTCGCCAGTCACGCCTGTAATGCCTGTTTCCAGATCAACGCTGACGCCCGCCGTCGATGTGGCATAGCTGACCGTATCGGTGCCGGTATCACCGTTAAACCTGTCGGCGCCACCGGCACCGCTGAACGTATCATCACCGTCCTGGCCGAAGAATGTCTCGGCCGCATCCGTGCCGAACATCGTATCGCCGAAGGCGGAGCCGATGACCGTCTCGACGCCCGACACAGCGTCACCGTCCGCATGGCCGCCGGTCGAGGTGGTCCCGTCGAGACGCACCGTGATCGCCGCATCGGAAGCGCGATAGTCGACCACATCATTGCCAGCGCCGCCTTGCAGCGTATCGCCGCCCTGCCCGCCGACCAGCGTGTCGTCACCCGCACCGCCGATCAAACGGTTGGCATTGGCGTCGCCCGTCAGACTGTCGTTGCCGGAGCCGCCCGTCACATTTTCCACGGCGGACAGGATATCGCCCGCAGCCTCGCCGCCCGATTGGCGTGCGCTGGAGTTCAGATCAATCGTTACTGCTGTCGAAGCCGTGTAATCGACCGTGTCGTTGCCATCACCGCCGGACAGGAAGTCGGCACCGGCACCGCCGGACAGGAAGTCGTCACCCGCGCCGCCTATGAGCGTGTCTGCACCTTCGCCGCCGATGAGTGTGTCGTTGCCCGCTTCGCCGCGCAGCACGTTTGCGCCGTTGTCGCCGGTCAGGCTGTCGTCGTGGGCCGAGCCGGTGACGTTCTCGATGTTGACGAGATCATCGCCAGCCGCATCGCCGCCTGAGGCGTCCAGCGTGCTGTCAGCCGACAGGTTGATCGTGACAGCAGAGGACGAGCCCGCATAGGACGCCGTATCGATGCCAGCTCCGCCGTCGATCGTATCGCCGCCAGCCGCGCCCACAATGAAGTCGTTGCCCGCACCACCGCGCAAAACGTCCGCGCCGCCACGGCCTGTCAGTGTATCGGCACCCTCGCCACCCGACAGCGTGCTGCCGACTGAGGCCGCCGACAGCGTATCGTCATGGACCGAGCCCGTCAGACCCTCGATGCTGGCAAACGTGTCGCCCACTTCGTCACCCGTCACGCCCGTGATGCCCGTTTCCAGATCGACGCTGACGCCCGCACCGGAGGTTGCATAGGTGACCGTATCGAAGCCCGCACCGCCGTCGAACGTATCCGCACCACCGGCACCGCTCAGCGTGTCATCGCCATCTTCACCATACATCGTCTCGGCCACAGCCGTGCCGAAGACCGTATCGGAATGGTCCGAACCGAAGATCGTCTCAAAACCCGACGCCCGGTCGCCCTCGGCATGACCGCCGGTGGAAGCGGACCCATCCAGACGCAGCGCAATGCCAGCATCGGAAGCGCGATAGTCGACCGTGTCATTACCGGCACCACCGGACAGCGTATCCGCACCCAGACCGCCGATGATCGTGTCGTTACCCGCACCGCCCAACAGCCTGTTGTCGTTGGCATCGCCCGTCAGCACGTCGCCACCGGCACCGCCGGTCACGTTCTCCACACCGGTCAGAATATCGCCCGCAGCATCGCCACCGGACTGGGTACCGCCGGAGTTCAGATCGATCGTCACCGCAGAAGAGGCCGAATAGTCCGCCGTATCGCTGCCCGCACCGCCCTCAAGCGTATCCGCACCACCACCGCCAGACAAAACGTCGTCGCCAGAACCACCGGCAAGCCGGTTATCGAGCGCATCGCCTGTCAGAATATCGGCAAAAGAAGACCCTATGACGTTTTCGATGGAATCGAACGTATCACCAGCCGCATCGGCACCGGATGCAAGATCGTTTTCCAGATCGATAGAAACCGCAGCGACCGAAGTCGAATAGTCGATGGTGTCGAAGCCGGCACCGCCTTCCAACACGTCCGCACCCGCGCCGCCGAGCAGGATGTCGGAACCCGCACCACCGCGCAGAATGTCGTCTCCCTCGTTGCCGGACAGGACATCGTCGCCTGCACCGCCATCAAGGATGTTGACCGCATCGCTGCCGATCAGCGTGTCATCGCCAGCGCCGCCGGATGCGTCCTCGATGGAATCATAAAGATCGCCGTCCGCATCGCCTTCGGTTCCTTCGCCGGACCGCAGGTTGATGGTCACGTCGCCGGTGGACGCGGAATAATCCACATGGTCGCGGCCACCGAAGCCGCCGGAAATATCGTCTGTCCCCGTGCCACCGATGAAGCGGTCGTTGCCAACGCCGCCGGAAAGCGTGTTGACGCCCGCACCGCCGGACAGAACATCGTTGCCGATACCGCCGAAGAGCGCGTCATCGCCACCACCGCCGGACAGGATGTCATTGCCCAATCCGCCGGTCAGTCGGTTGTCGTTGCCGTCGCCAGTCAACCGGTCGTCGCCTTCACCACCGATCAGGTTTTCGATGGACTGCAACGTGTCGCCGTCAGCCTCTCCGCCGGATGCAACGCCCGTCAGCAGGTTCACGTTGACAGCTGACGAGGTGTCGTAAGATGCGGTGTCCGAACCATCGCCGCCCAAAAGCGTATCGGCCCCATCGAGGCCGCGCAACACGTCATCGCCCCCATCGCCCGTCAGGACGTTGTCCTGGCCATCGCCGGTCAGGCTGTCGTCGAAGGCCGAACCCTTCAGGTCGCGGATATTGACGAGAACATCGCCTTCCGCATCGCCGCCTTCGTTACGGCCATCGAGCAGATCGACGCTGACCCCTTCCGCAGATGTCTCATAGGACGCCGTATCGTTGCCGCCCCGCCCGTCGATCGTATCCGCGCCCTCACCGCCCTCCATGACGTTGACTCCGGCATCACCCAGAAGGGTGTCGTCGAAACGGGAGCCAATCAGGTTTTCCACGGAGAGCAGTTCGTCGTCAGCCGCATAACCGCCCTGTGTGTCCACGTTGGCCAGATCCGCTGTCACAGCGTCGTCGGAGGCGGAATAGGACACCGTATCGTTGCCCGATCCGGCCTGAATGGTGTCTGCGCCGGCAGCGGCGAGAATGAAATCGTCGCCGTCGCCGGCATCGATGATGTTGCCAGGCGGTGTGGCGTTCAGGATCAGGACATTCAGTCCCGTGAACTCGTCCACGAAGGTGGCATCGTCCTCGGTCAGCACATCCCGCACCGCGAATTGTGCCGAGCCGGTAGCCTTTAGCCCCTGCCCGCTTTCCCGGTCCGTCAGTGTGTATTCCAGGTTCATCACGAAGCTGGTGTAAAACCCGTCGCCGTCCGGAATGTCGCCATCGCGGGGCATTTCATATTGCAGGATGAATTCGAGTTCCGAGGCTTCCAGTGGATTGATCGGGACCAGAAAGCCTTCCCCGAACACAGTGCCGTTGAGCACCGAATAACCGTCCGGCAGGCCCGTTACGAGAACGGATTCGGCCCTGTAATTGTCGCCCGGAAATTCGGTCTGCACATTGATCGTCCGGATCGCCATGCCGGAAGGCGTGAAGTCGGGACGGTCGGCATTGATGATATCGCTGCCCGAGGTTCCAGTGATGACCTCCCGCTCGGACTGAACATCGAAGGACGCATCGGTTTCCGCTGCCTCAACGGCGGAGGATGCGTTGATGAGCGTCTTTCCATCCGACAGCGTTGTCGCGGTTTGCCCTGCGACACCGAACAGTTTGAATTCCAGAACGAGCGCAGCGGTCTCGAATTCCGCATCCCCTTCGGTGGGGCTGATGAACTCCACTGGCACGTCTGTCGTAAAAGTGTTTTCCTCGGCCGGCGGCGCACCCTCGCTCGATGCGGTGGCTTTTTTCACGTCTTCGGCGTCGGCGAGGTTTTCCTCGATCCGCGCACGCTCTTCCGTCAAATCGGAAATCTTGCCCGCGCCCTTATCGCCCTTGATCTTTGACGAGGTCGGCGCGCTTGGCGTTTGCGGTGCCTGAACCTCCACAACTTCCACGGTAACGGATTCCGACTGGCTCTCGGCCTGGCTTTCCGCCTCTGCCGCGGCTTTCGCTTCGGCTTCACTTTCGCTGGAGGGGGAGCCATTGGAGGAGAAGTTCATCACCTTCTGGGTGCTGGCTTCGGACGTCACGCCGATACGCGCTGCCACGTCCTGGCGCGTGAAATCTGCGCCGTCGAATTCAAAGTTCATCGGCACTTCGCTGAACAGTTCCAGCCCGAGGCCCACGAGAACCAGCTTGGAACCATCAGGGAACACCATCACGAGATCGACGTCGGACAGGGAGATCTCCACGCCCTCGAGGGAGAAGGCGAACTTGATCGTGCTTGGGTCGACTATGTTGACCACTTCCGTGGCGCCCTGAGTTGGTTGCTTGATGACTGTAGGGTCCGAAGACCGGGTGGGGTCAGCGGCTTGCGCTTCCACAGCACCTAAAACGGTGGAAGATTCTGCTTTTGTCCCACTACCGGCAGACGCCAGAGGGGTCGTTTCAGGTGCAGATACGGCCTGAGCGGCGTCCTTTTCAGTGTCCGCCGTTGCTGCGGGAGTTTCGAGAACCTGAACGTCGCTCATGGCAAGACCTTGGGTAGTAGGTGTTCCATGAGGTAAAACAATCGCTTGGCTAAAGTATCGAGGCGCTTCGGCTAACGAACGATTGCATCGCTCACGGATTCATACGTCCACGACTCGCACGGGATTCGTTGCCAAAAGATTAATTCCGGTCCCGAAGCTGGAAGCCGGTTAAGGCAGCGTTCACCATGTCCATTAGGAACAGGAGCTCCAACGCCGTGCCTGCGGAAATCGCGGACTGCCCGGCCCACCACCAACCTTGCCGGAAGCGGCTCCGCACCTTCACCCTTGCTTAACCAAGAATATTTACGTTCCCCGACAACCGGTGGTGAAAGCCTGTCCGGTTTTGGTTCGGAGTAGTTGCGTTATGAGTTGTCCCTCGACGATACGAATACAGTATCGACTTCTGAGGACCGGTGTGTGCATCGCCGCCCTGATGGCGGTTGCTTCCTGTTCGACTGTAACAGGCCCCGGCTACCCGTCCATGAGCCGCCTCGACACCGCCCGTTTCAAGGGTCCGGACACGTCCGCCCTTTCCAAACTGTCCGTCAACGATGTCGTGCGCGGCCTCGTGAGCGGCGACTATACCAAGATGACACCGCACCCTGTCGAACTCGGTATCCCCACCGTCGATAAAAGCGCCGACACCCTGTTCCACCCTTCCATGAGCGCGGCTCGCTCTACCAGCGATAAAGCGCTTGCCACGCTGGCCGGTCTGCGTTTGCGGACAGGCGATGCCGCATTGCCGCCACCGCTTGCGCCGCAACTGGCTGTTTTCAATGCTCCGCCACAATCAAGCCGTCCCACCGGCTCCCCCGTGGCCCGCTGGTTTACCCAGAACCGCGCCAAATTGCAGAACGGCCTGACGGCGGCGCTGTCGAGGGAGCGCAGCACAACCCGTCGCGCTGAAGGTCCGGTCACCACTGCTTCGATCCGTCCGCTTCATATCAAGATCAAATCCGACGCGCCGCAGGTTGCTGAAAGCAACCAACGCTCAAAGCCTGGCTTCTGGAGCTGGATCCTCAAGGGCGGCGACATGTCCCGGCCCGTTTCAAAGCGCCCCGCCGGTCAGGTGGCAGGCACCAGCGCCTACGGCATCGACCCGATGACCACAGCGTCGGTCGGTACCGTGGCAAACACTGCAAGTGCTGCTGCCGGAGATGGACAGATTCCCGAACACACCCGCAAGGTCGAAGAACCTGCCCTCGCGCTGACAAGCGGTCTGGGAAAAGTGTCCGGACGGACACTCACACTGCGTGAAGCCGTGGAAACGACACTGGACACCAACCCGGACGTCGGTATCGCCCGTGCACGGGAGATGGACGCAAAGGCCGGTATTAAGGTCGCCCGCGCTGGATACATGCCCAAGGTCGATCTCGAAATGTCGTCGGGCGAAGAGAATATCTACAGCGAAACCGCGCAGGAACTCTACACCCACCGCTCCGAGGCCAGCCTGCAGGTCAACCAGACGATCTACGATTTTGGCAAGACAAAAGGTGCCGTGGCCCGCCGCGAGGCCCTGCATGAAAGCGCCATCCTGCGCCGCCGGGACAAGTCGGAAGAGGTCGCGTTCGACGTCGTCAGCGCCTATCTCGAAGTGCTGAAGCAAAGCGACCTTGCCGCAGCCGCCCGTCGCAACGTGAAAGCCCATACCGACATGGCTAAGCTGATCGGCATTTCGGAGGAAGAAGGCAACGCGACGCTGGCCGACGTGAAACGGGTCCAGACCCGTCTCGATTCCGCCAAGAGCGCTGTGCTCGATATCGAGAACAACCAGCAAACGGCTATGAGCAGCTTCAAGCGCATCACGGATATCGATGCCCGCCGCCTAAAGCGTCCAAAAATCATCTCCGCTGCCCTTGGCCGTGTGAAGAAGAGCGATATCGACCTCGTCGCGCGCAACAACCACGCCCTGCGCGCGGTCGTCGCCGATCAGGAATCGTTAAACCAGCAGTTCAAGCAGCAACGGGCCAAGCGCTATCCGGAACTGTTCGCCTCCGCGCAGGCCAACTACAAGGACAACCTGTCCGGCCCGACAGGCACGAACATGGACATGCGCGCTGTTGTTGGCTTCCGCGTCAAACTGTTCGATGGCGGTGCCGGTGCCGGAACGGAAGAGCAGATTGAGGCCCGCCAGCTGGAAGCCAAGCTGAAATACCAGAAGACCTACCGCGAGCTCGTGCAGAACCTTGATGACAACGCCCAGTCGATCCAGTCAGCCGACGAGAAGGCCAGATTTCTGGGCGACTCCGTCTCCGCTGCCCGTAAGGTCGTCTCCCTGTCGAAAGAGCAGTTCCTCAACGCCGACAAGTCGCCGTTCGAATTGCTCGATGCCCAGCTTGATCTCTACAAGGCGCAGGTGGACCTGATCGGCAACCGCTACGACGCGGCGACCGCCACCTTCTCCAACCTGCGCTTGCGCGGGGAACTGGTGGACTATCTGGCACGCAACTAGAAAACGGCTGACAGCCCCGCAGGCCGTCGCCCTTCCAACGCCGCACTGCGTCATGTCATAAGGTCAGCATTCCTGTCTTATGACGCGATTCAACCGGGTGCCTCCCTCCCATGCCGATCACAAAAATACTCGTCGCCAACCGTTCCGAAATCGCCATCCGGGTGTTCCGGGCGGCCAATGAACTGGGGCTGAAGACGGTCGCCGTATGGGCGGAGGAGGACAAGCTGGCGCTGCACCGCTTCAAGGCGGACGAGGCCTATCAGATCGGGGCCGGCCCCCATCTTGAAAAGCAGATGGGCCCGATCGAAAGCTATCTGTCGATCGACGAGATTTTGCGGGTGGCCAAGCTATCCGGTGCCGACGCCATCCACCCCGGTTACGGCCTGCTGTCGGAATCGCCGGAATTCGTCGATGCCTGCGCCGAGGCCGGGATCACCTTCATCGGCCCGAAAGCCGATACGATGCGCCGCCTCGGCAACAAGGTCGCCGCGCGCAATCTCGCTGTCGAAGCGGGTGTCCCCGTGGTGCCCGCGACCGACCCGTTACCGAACGATATTGAGACGATCGCCCAAATGGCCGACTCCATCGGTTATCCTATCATGCTCAAGGCCTCGTGGGGCGGTGGTGGGCGCGGCATGCGCGTCATCCGCTCTGCCGACGATCTTGAACGCGAGGCGCTGGAAGCGCGCCGCGAGGCGGCAGCAGCCTTCGGCAAGGACGAAATTTATCTCGAACGCCTCGTGGAACGCGCCCGCCATGTGGAAGTGCAGATATTAGGCGATGCCCACGGCACGTGCGTCCACCTGTTCGAGCGGGACTGCTCTGTCCAGCGCCGCAACCAAAAAGTTGTCGAGCGCGCCCCCGCGCCATATCTGAACGACGACCAGCGCGCGGAACTGTGCGGCTATGCCCTGAAAATCGCGCGCGCCACGGATTATCTGGGCGCAGGCACCGTCGAATTCCTGATGGACATGGACGCAAATGACGGCAAGGGCGCGTTCTACTTTATCGAGGTCAATCCCCGTGTGCAGGTGGAACACACCGTCACCGAGGAAGTGACGGGCATCGACATCATTAAGGCCCAGATCCACCTCGTCGACGGCGAGCGCATCGGCACACCGGCCTCCGGCGTTCCGGCGCAGGAGGACATCAAACTCAACGGCCATGCCCTCCAGTGCCGCATCACCACGGAAGACCCGGAATCCAACTTCATCCCGGACTATGGCCGTATTACCGCCTATCGCGGCGCGACCGGTTTCGGCATCCGTCTCGATGGCGGCACGGCTTATGGCGGGGCGATCATCACCCGCTATTACGACCCGCTGCTGGAAAAGGTCACCGCCTGGTCGCCATCGCGGACGAGACCATCAAGCGGATGGACCGGGCGCTGCGCGAATTCCGCATTCGCGGTGTAGCCACGAACCTGACGTTCCTTGAAAACATCATCACACACCCGTCGTTCAAGGATAATACCTACACGACGAAATTCATCGACAACACTCCGGAGCTTTTCGAGAAGGTCAAACGCCGAGACCGTGCCACCCGCCTGCTCAACTACATCGCCGACGTCTCCGTGAACGGCCATCCCGATACGCGGGACAGGCCACGGCCCGTGTCGATGGAACCGGCCGCCCCTGCCCCCCATTTCGGCGGCAAAATCGTGGACGGCACCCGCCAGCGCCTCGATGCAGACGGACCACAAGCGTTCTCTCAATGGATGCGTGCGGAGAACAAGGTGCTCATCACCGATACCACCATGCGCGATGGCCACCAGAGCCTGCTCGCCACGCGGATGCGCTCCACCGACATCATCGGGGCCGCCGATGCCTATGCCCGCGGCCTGCCGGACCTGTTGTCGCTGGAATGCTGGGGCGGCGCGACCTTCGACGTGTCCATGCGGTTCCTGTCGGAAGACCCGTGGGAACGCCTCGCCGGTATTCGCGCTGCCGCCCCCAACCTGCTGACCCAGTGTCTCGTGCGCGGGGCCAATGCGGTGGGCTACACCGCCTATCCCGACAATGTGGTGCGCCATTTCATCCACGAGGCTGCCAATAACGGCATGGACCTGTTCCGCGTCTTCGACAGCCTCAACTGGACCACCAACATGCGCGTGTGCATGGACGCGGTACTGGAAAGCGGCAAGCTGCTGGAGGCCACTGTCTGCTATTCCGGCGACCTGTCGGCGGAAAACCCCGGCCTTTACGATCTCGACTATTACCTCACCCGCGCCGAGGAATTGCAGAAGGCCGGTGCCCACATCATCTGCATCAAGGACATGGCTGGCCTGATGAAGCCCCGCGCTGCCCGTATGCTGTTTCCGGCGCTACGCGAACGCATCGATCTGCCCGTCCACTTCCACACCCACGACACGTCCGGCATATCCGCAGCCACCGTGCTGGCCGCTGTCGAATCCGGCGTCGATGCGGTGGACGCTGCCATGGACTCCCTGTCCGGCGGCACGTCACAGCCCTGCCTCGGCTCCATCGTGGAAGCGCTCAAGGGCACCGACCGCGACCCCGGCCTCGACGCCGACGCCATCCGCCGCATCTCGTTTTACTGGGAAGGCGTTCGCGCCCAGTACGCGGCCTTCGAGAGTGACGTGAAGGCACCGGCCTCCGAGGTCTACCAGCACGAAATGCCCGGCGGCCAGTTCACCAATCTGAAAGAGCAAGCCCGCTCCCTCGGCCTCGCCCCCCGGTGGCATGAGGTGGCGAAAGCCTACAGCGAGGCCAACGACATCTTCGGCGACATCGTTAAGGTAACACCCTCGTCCAAGGTCGTTGGCGACATGGCGTTGATGATGGTGAGCCAGAACCTGTCGCGCGCTGACGTGGAAGACCCGAAGAAGGATATTTCCTTTCCGGACTCGGTCGTGTCCATGATGCGTGGCGAACTGGGCTTTCCGCCCAACGGCTGGCCCGAAGGCATTCAGGCCAAGGTGCTGAAGGGCGACAAGCCGGTCGAAGGCCGTGTGGGTGCGACATTGAAAGACGCCGATCTGGCGAGCGAACGCCTCGATATCGAAACGGAGCTTGGCCGCAAAGTCTCCGATACAGAATTCGCGTCCTACCTGATGTATCCAAAGGTTTTCACCGACTACGCGCTCGCCCGTGCTGCCTTCGGCCCCGTCGCCACGCTTACCACCCCCACCTTCTTCTACGGCATGGAGCCGGGCGACGAGGCGATGGTGGAGATCGAGCAGGGCAAGACGCTGGTGGTGCGCTGCCTTGCTGTCGGAGAGATGGACGATCAGGGCATGGTCACTGTCTTCTTCGAGCTGAACGGGCAGCCCCGCCGCGCCCGTGTGCCGGACCGCAAGCACGGTGCAACCGCCGCCAAGGCGCGCGACAAAGGCCGAACCGGGAGACGCGACACAGATCGGCGCGCCGATGCCCGGCGTGATCTCGCAGATCATGGTGACAGAGGGTTTGGCCATAAAGGCCGGTGACGTGCTGCTGTCCATCGAAGCCATGAAGATGGAAACCGCCATTCACGCTGAGGCCGATGGAACGGTGGAGGAACTGCTGGTCAAACGCGGCGACCAGATCGATGCGAAAGATTTGCTGGTGCGGATGGCGGGATAGGTCTTAACCCTCTTTCCGTGATCCTCGGGCACCGTCCCGAGGATCACGGAAAGTCCTATGAATTGAGGCACCGAATCCGTGAGACCGGCCCAAGGGTGGCGACCGATTGGATTGGCATATCCGACTGCAACACCCTACCTGACGGCAACGCCGTTCAGGATTTTCCGACCATGACCAATCCCGCCATTTTCAACTGGGACGGCCCGCTTGGCCTGCCCCGCTTCGAGGCCGTTTCCAACGATGATTTCGCAGCCGCGTTTGATGAAGCGCTAACCGCCGACCGGGCGGATGTGAACGCGATTGCGGACAATCCTGACGCACCCACCTTCGACAACACGATCACGGCGCTGGAACTGGCGGGCGAGAAGCTGCAGCGGGTTTCCGCCCTGTTCTGGAATCTTACCGGCACCGTGTCTCGACGACACGTTGCGCGCACTGGAGCGGGACATTGCTCCCCGCATGTCCCGCCATGCATCGGAAACCGCGTCCAACGCCGTTCTGTTTGCGCGTATCGATACGCTCTGGCAGCAGCGCGACGCCTTGGCGATCACGTCCGAACAGGCACGGGTGCTGGAGAAGACATGGAAAGGTTTCGTTCGCTCGGGCGCATCATTGGCGAGCGACGAGCAGGACCGTTTCGCCGCTATCAATGCCCGTCTGGCCGAACTGGGCGCCGCCTTCTCTCAGAACATTTTGGCCGACGAAAGAGACTGGTCGCTGGTCATCGACGACCAAGCCGACCTCGATGGCCTGCCCCCGTTTCTGATCGACGCCATGGCCAGCGCCGCCACCGAGCGGGGTCACGAGGATAAACACGCCGTTACCCTGTCCCGCTCGATCATCGAACCGTTTCTGACCTTCAGCACAGTTCGAACCTTGCGCGAAACGGCTTTCCACGCCTGGCAGGCACGCGGGCAGAACGAGGGCGAGACGGACAATCGCGCCCATGTGGCCGAGATTGTCGCCCTGCGCGCCGAGAAAGCCGCCTTGCTTGGCTACAAATCCTTCGCAGCTTTCAAACTGGAGAATCAGATGGCGAAGGCACCGGCTGCCGTCATCGACCTGCTGGAAACGGTCTGGGACAAGGCCGTCGCCAAGGCGGAAATCGGAGGAGCAGGAACTCGTCGCGCTGTCCGGCACCAACGCAGCGGTCAAACCGTGGGACTGGCGGTTTCTGGCCGAGAAGCTGCGCGCCCAGAAATTCGACTACGATGATGCCGAACTGAAACCCTATCTCGCCCTCGACAACGTCATCGCTGCCGCCTTCGACGTGGCCACCCGCCTGTTCGGCCTGCGGTTCGAGGAGCGCACGGGCGTGCCGACCTACCACAACGACGTCCGCGTTTTCGAAGTGAGCGACGCCGACGGCACCCACCGTGCCGTCTTCATCGCCGATTATTTCGCCCGGTCCTCGAAGCGCTCCGGCGCGTGGATGAGTGGCTTTCAGGGGCAACATAAACTCGGTGATGGCCGCACACCAATCATCGTCAACGTGATGAATTTCGCCAAACCACCAAAAGGCCGACCGGCCCTGCTGTCGATGGACGATGCCCGCACCCTGTTCCACGAATTCGGCCACGCCCTGCACGGTATGTTGTCGGACGTCACATATCCTTCCGTGGCCGGAACCTCCGTGGCGCGGGACTTCGTGGAACTGCCGAGCCAGCTCTACGAACACTGGCTCACCGTACCGGACATTCTGACCACCCACATGCGCCATGTGGAGACGGGCGAAGCGATCCCGCAAGCCTTGCTCGATAAAGTGCTCGCCGCCCGCACCTTCAACGCCGGTTTCGGAGCGGTGGAGTTTACCGCGTCCGCCCTTGTCGACATGGCGTTCCACATGGAAGGAGCGGAAGGCACCGACGATCCTGTCGCCTTCGAGCGCACCGTTCTGGACCGGATCGGAATGCCCGACGCCATCGCCATGCGCCACCGCACCCCCCACTTCGCCCACGTCTTTTCCGGCGATGGCTATAGTGCGGGATACTACAGCTACATGTGGTCCGAAGTGCTGGACGCCGACGCGTTTGCGGCCTTCGAGGAAACCACCGACCCTTTCAACCCCGAATTGGCCCGCAAACTGCGCGATCATATCTACAGCGTCGGCGGGTCCATCGACCCGGAAGACACCTATCGCGCCTTTCGCGGGGCTATGCCGGAAGTCGGCCCGATGATCGAAAAGCGCGGGCTTACGCTCTAACCCTGGCCACCGGAGCCGGACAGCAATGTCACCCCGATCACAATGCCGAACAACAGAGTGACACCGATGGCGAAGCTGGTTTTATGACGCCGGAAAGCGGCCTCGGCCGTATCCCCCAGCCACCAGACCAGCGCCGCCAGCCCGAAATAGCGCAGGCCGCGCGCAATGGCTGCCGCGAGCAGAAACAGCGGCAACGGATAACCCACCGCTCCCGCCGTCAGCATCGCCACCTGAAACGGAATCGGGATAATGCCAACTGCGAGGATGGCGAGAAACCCGTGGTCGGCAAACAGGGTGCGGAAGCGGTCCATACCCGCGCTCCAGCCCATCAGGTCGATGATCCAGCGACCTGCCGTCTCGAAGAATAACATTCCCACGAAATAACCGACGACCGCCGCTACCAGGCAGCCCAGCGTAACGACGAAGGCCGTCGACCACAGGCGATGCCGGTTCGTCACCATGAACGGGATCAGCACAAGTTCCAGCGGAATGGGCACGATCAATGCCTCGGCGAAAGAAGCCAGCGTGAGTGTCGGCAACGCCTTCTTCGAGTTCGACAGCCGATCGAGCCATTGCTTGACCCGCTTGCTGCTGGGACCGCTCGACCAAGGTCAGCGCCCACCAAAAATGGCGCTTCCCACCCGAACGTGGGTCGCGCCAAACTGGATGGCCGTCGCGTAGTCGCCGGACATGCCCATCGACAGGCCGGACACACCGGCTTCCGCCGCCAGTTTCCGCAACAAGGCAAAATGCGGGCCGGGGTTTTCGTCAGCCGGTGGAATGCACATAAGACCGGCGATGGTCAGCCCATGCACATCACGACACCTCTGCACAAAGGCAACGGCGTCACGGGGTGCGATACCAGCCTTCTGGTCTTCCTCGCCGGTATTCACCTGTATGAACAGATCCGGCGTCCGCCCCTGCTGCTTCATCTCTTTCGCCAGAGCCGCTGCGATTTTCTCCCGGTCGATGCTGTGGATGGCATGGAACAGCGCCACCGCATCGGCTGCCTTGTTGCTTTGCAGCGGGCCGATCAGATGCAGTTCCACATCGGGATAGTCCGCACGCAGGTCCGGCCATTTGACCTGCGCTTCCTGCACGCGGTTCTCACCGAAGAGCCGCTGGCCACTATCCAGCACCGGACGGATGGCATCGGCGTCGAAGGTCTTTGACACGGCGATCAGCTGGCAATCATTCTCACGACCATTACTTCGCCATCGCCCCTGCCAAGCGCGTCCGAACTGTTTGCAGACCTTCATGCACGACCGATCCTTCCGATTCACGTGAAACAATGCCATCCCGCCAGATGGACAACCTTCCCGCACATGCCCCGGCATTGACGCTCGTCGCCCCAAACGCCAAAAGCGCGTCACCGGCGCAAGCACCAGCCGACGCAGCCTTATCCTGACCCGCTCTTATCCTGAAAAGTGTATCCCGTGACAAGCCAGACCGACACGCCCGACCGATACGATGCAACGTCTGTTGAGGCAAAGTGGCAGCAGCGCTGGTCGGACGCGAAACTGTTCGAGACCGACAGCGAACCGGCACCGGACGCGCAGACCTATTACGTGCTGGAAATGTTCCCCTACCCGTCCGGCCGCATCCACATGGGTCATGTGCGCAACTACGCGATGGGCGACGTGATCGCCCGCTACAAACGCGCCAAAGGGTTTCATGTGTTGCACCCGATGGGATGGGACGCGTTCGGCATGCCGGCGGAAAACGCGGCGATGGCCAACAACACCCATCCGGGCACATGGACCTATGCCAACATCGCCTCCATGCGCGGGCAGTTGCAGCGCATGGGGCTGTCGTTGGACTGGAGCCGAGAATTCGCCACCTGCGATGTCACCTATTACGGCCAGCAACAAAAGCTGTTTCTCGACTTTCTCGACGCCGGGTTGATCTATCGCAAGAATGCAAAGGTGAACTGGGACCCCGTCGACATGACGGTGCTGGCCAACGAGCAGGTAATCGACGGCAAAGGCTGGCGTTCCGGCGCGGAGGTCGAACAGCGCGACCTCACGCAATGGTTCTTCAAGATTTCCGACTATGCCGAAGACCTGCTCGACGCTCTCGACACGCTTGACGACTGGCCAGCCAAGGTGAAGCTGATGCAGGCCAACTGGATCGGCAAGAGCCGCGGCCTGCACATGACATTCGACCTGACGGAACCGGCCCACGGGTTCGAAGGCATAGAAATCTACACCACACGTCCCGATACCCTGAATGGCGCCAGCTTCATCGCGCTCGCTCCCGAACATCCGCTCGCTGTGGAGTTGGCAAAAGAGAACGCCGATCTTGCTGCCTTCAACGTGAATGTCCGCAAGGGCGGCACATCTGCGGAGGAATTGGACAAGGCCGAAAAACAGGGCTTCGATACCGGCTTGCGCGTCAATCATCCCGTGCGGGATGGAGAAACGCTGCCGGTTTATGTCGCCAACTTCGTATTGATGGACTACGGCACCGGCGCAATCTTCGCCTGCCCCGCCCACGACCAGCGTGACCTCGACTTTGCCCGCAAATACGGCCTACCAGTCATCGACACGTTTTTTGCTGTTGATGATACGACGCCGGTGAAGAATGAAGCCTTCGTGCCGCCGAAAACACTGACGGTCAGGTTTATCGATCAACCGGCTGGCGTCGGGGTCGCTACCGGACAAGAGGCTATCGACACAACGCTGGACTGGGCGGAAGCCAACAGCCTCGGCACCGCTCAAACCCAGTACCGCCTCCGAGACTGGGGCCTGTCCCGCCAGCGCTACTGGGGCTGCCCGATCCCCGTTATCCATTGCGACACCTGCGGAACGGTGCCGGTGCCCGCTGCCGATCTGCCTGTCGTGCTGCCGGACGACATCGAGTTCGACAAACCGGGCAACCCCCTCGACCGTCACCCCACGTGGCGCAATGTGGCCTGCCCGAAGTGTGGCGCGGATGCCCGGCGTGAAACCGACACGATGGACACGTTCGTCGATTCCTCGTGGTATTTCGCACGCTTTGCGGACCCGACCGCGCAAACGCCGACCAACGTGAAAGCCGCGAATGCCTGGCTGCCGGTGGACCAGTATATCGGCGGCATCGAGCACGCGATCCTGCACCTGCTCTATTCCCGCTTCTTCGCCCGCGCCATGCAGGCCACCGGCCATCTGGATGTGGTCGAACCCTTCAAGGGCCTGTTCACGCAGGGTATGGTCGTTCATGAGACCTACAAGAAGGGCGACCGGGAATGGCTGACACCGGATGAGGTCGACATCACCGGCGAGGGCGAGAGCCGCCAGGCTGTTTTGAAAGCAACCGGTGAACCGGTGACGATTGGCGGCATCGAGAAGATGTCGAAGTCCAAGCGTAATACCGTCGATCCCGACGCCATTATCGACCGGTATGGTGCCGATACCGCGCGCTGGTTCGTTTTGTCCGATTCACCCCCGGACCGCGATGTGATCTGGACCGAAGCGGGCGTGGAGGGTGCCAATCGTTTTGTGCAAAAACTGTGGCGTATGGTCGGCACGGTGGCTGCTGCAACGGGCGGTGTGGCTGCGAAGGACGACGAGATCCTCACTCTCGCCCATCGTACGCTCGACAACCTCGACACCATGATTCCGGCCCTGCGGTATAATGCGGCAGTCGCGCAGCTCTATACCCTTGTGAACGCGGTCGATCAGGCAACACGGTCTGGCGATGCAGGAGCAGTCGCGCTCAAGCAGGCTACAACCATGATCGTGCAAATGATCGCGCCCATGATGCCCCATCTGGCAGAAGAATGTTGGGAAGCACTCGGGCACGATGGCCTATGCAGTGCTGCGCCATGGCCGGTCGTCAGTAGGGCGCTGCTCGTAAGCGAGACCATCACCTTGCCGGTGCAGATCAACGGCAAGAAGCGCGGTGAGATCGAGGTTGCGCCGGATGCCACAAAGGAAACGGTGGAACACGAAGTTCTTGGCTTGGGCTTTGTGCAGGCGGCCTTGTCTGGTAAACAGCCTCGCAAGCTCATCGTTGTGCCGGGCAGGATCGTCAATGTCGTTATTTAGGGGTCTGCTTGTACGTATGCGCGTGGCAGTGATCGCGGTCGTGCTGGGTGCCGCCGCATTCACTACAGCCTGCACCGTACAACCGCTCGCGGGGTCTTCCTCCTCTTCCGCTGCCACAACCCCCGCCTTCCGCTCCATTGCAGTCGATGAAGTCACTACCCGTCCTGCGCAACAGGTTCGCAATGCGCTTCTGTTCGCGCTGCATGGCGGCATCACGCCGGTGGAAACCCGCTACAGCTTGCGCCTTACGGTAGTATCGCAGCGCTCCGCACTTGCGATCAGAAGCAGCACGCTCGCCCCCACTGCGGCACAGGTGATTATGACGACCAGCTATGTGCTGAGCGAAACCGCAACCGGCGCCAGGGTCTCATCCGGACAGCAGAAAACGATTGCAGCGTTCGATGAATCCTCGCAAAGTTTCGCCGACACCCGCGCCCTGCGGGACGCGGAAAACCGTGCCGCTTCCGAAGCCGCGCAGAAAATCCGCTTGTCCCTGGCGCGCGATCTTGCCCGTCGCTAAAGGCCTGATGATCCTGCACTATCGTGGCTGAACGCAAGGCCCATATGGTCGATGCGTTCGTTAGGAAGCCGGACGCTGCATTTCCCGTCGTTCTCATCTATGGCCCGGATCGCGGTCTCGTTTCCGAACGCGCTACCGCTCTGGCCAAGGCTTCCGGTGTGGATATGGACGACCCGTTCGCCGTTGTGCGTATGAGCGCCGACGATGCGGCGGCCGACCCTTCCTCGGTCGCCGACGAAGCACACGCGATTTCCATGTTCGGCGGCAAGCGGCTGGTCTGGATTAGCGGGAATACTCAGAAACAGCTCGGCAATGCCATCAAACCCGTACTTGATACACCGCCCCAGGAGGCGTTGGTCATCATCGAGGCAGGTGACCTTCGCAAGACCGCACCCCTCCGCAAGCTGGTGGACAAGGCGTCTCATGCAATGGCCTTGCCCTGCTATCAGGATTCGGCCGCCGCCCTCGCAACGATTATCGACGAGGAACTCGCACTAGCCAAACTGTCCATGGACCAGCCTACCCGTGCGTTGCTCGTGTCCCTGCTCGGTAACGATCGCCTCGTTTCGCGCAGTGAAGTGCAGAAGCTCATGCTATACTGCATGGGCGGCGACAGCGTGACGGAAGACGATGTGGTGATGAATGTCGGCGACGGGGCAACCGTATCCTCCGACCGCGTTATCGATGCGGCTTGTCTGGGCAATAATGCCGTGCTGGACGCAGAACTTGCACGGTTGCTGGACCAGGAGAACGGCACTTTTGGCGTTCTGTCCGCGTGTCAACGCCATTTTCAGGCTTTGCACGATCTTAGGTGTCAGATGGACGCCTCCAGCCAGTCCCCATCCAGTATTATGGGGCGTGCGCGTCATATTCCTTATCCGCGCAAGGCTGCAACGGAACGGGCGCTTTCCCTCTGGAGCACAGCGGCCCTAACCCGCACCCTGCAACGCATCGACCGTGTGGTTCTGGAGAGCCGCGCGAACCCTGATCTCGCAGGCGAACTGGCGACGACCGCCCTTCTTGCAGTTGCGTTGGAAGCCCGGCGGTTGGCCCGCTAAAGCCTAGGAGATCGGCAGACCTTCGAGCCGACGCTGCAATGCGTCCAACTGTTCAAGATTCGTGTAATGCAGCACCAATCGGCCCTTTCCATTGGCTTTGTGAGCCACATCCACCTTCATACCCAAATGGTCACCGAGACGCTTGGCCAGCGCGTCCCCGTCTGCTTGATCCGGCATAGACACCAGTGAAAACCTATCGGTATCCGCTTTCCCGTCCGCCGCCGCTATCGCCTTGGCTGCAAGCCGCTCCGTTTCCCGGACGGAAAGCCCTTCGCTGACAATCTTCTTGGCCAGCGCTGTCGGTTCAGCCAATGGAACGAGTGCCCGCGCGTGGCCGGATGTCAGTTGACCCTCCGCGACCATTGTACGTATCTCGGACGGCAGGTTGAGCAGGCGCAGGGTGTTCGCCACATGGCTCCGGCTCTTACCGATAACCTGACCCAAATCGGATTGGCTGTATGAATGATCGTCTATAAGTTGTTGATATCCCAACGCTTCTTCGACCGGGTTGAGATCAGAGCGCTGAACGTTTTCCACAATCGCCAGTTCGAGAGCAACACGGTCGTCCACCTTGCGGACGATAATCGGTACTGTGTCCAAGGCCGCCAGCTGCGCTGCCCGCCAGCGCCGCTCTCCAGCGATAATCTCATAGCGGTTGCTATTGTCCGAAGCAGGCCGAACAAGAATGGGCTGAACGATCCCGTGTTCACGAATGGACGCCGCAAGATCTTTTAAGTCTCTGGCGTCGAAACTCCGTCGCGGATTGGACGGATTCGGCATGATCGACGCTATGTCAACGGACCGGTCCGCAACAAGCACCTTGGCCTCATCGGTCGATGCTGTCTCGACTGCCACTGGCGCTGATGGTTTGTCCATCTCCCCAATGAGTGCCGCGAGTCCGCGTCCGAGCCGCTTTCCGTCACGTTCAGTCATAATCGAACCCTTCGCTTCAAGCGGCCTTGCCGCTGAGAGTGGCTTTCTCGCGCTGGATCAGTTCAGCGGCGAGTTTCAGATAGGCTTGGCTGCCCGCACAATGCATGTCGTATATCAATACGGGTTTTCCGAACGATGGCGCTTCCGATATCCGCACATTGCGTGGAATGACCGTATCGTAAACCAGCGCTCCAAGATTTTCGCGCACATCATCTTCGACCTGACGGGCAAGACGATTGCGCTGATCCACCATTGTCAGAACGATACCCTGAATTTCCAGCGTGTTGTTGAGGTTTGCACGCACTTGCTCGACCGTGCTCAACAACTGCCCCAAACCTTCAAGCGCGAAAAACTCCGCCTGGAGGGGCACCAACACAGAATCCGCAGCCGTCATTGCGTTCAATGTGAGGAGATTAAGAGATGGAGGACAATCAATCAAAACATATGTAAATGATGGCTTGCGCCCAAGGTGAGCGGCCATCTGACGCTTCAGGCGAACCGTCCTGTCCGGCGCATCGGCAATTTCAGTCTCCAGCCCGAGCAAATCAAGCGTGGAAGGAACAATCGAAAGGCGTGGCACCGCTGTCTGTTGGACCACCTCTTCAAGCGAAGCTTCGTTTACAAGAAGATCATATGCGGAAAGATCACGCTCGGATTGCTCGATACCCAGCCCGGTACTTGCGTTTCCCTGAGGATCGAGATCGACAAGGAGAACAGTTTCCCCAATAGCAGCCAAAGCTGTCGCCAGATTAATTGCCGTGGTCGTTTTGCCCACACCACCCTTCTGGTTGGTCAACGCAATGACACGCGGCCTGAGACCGGGATTAATACTCATGACAATCAAGTTCCTGATTGATCAAACACGTTGTTGAGTTCTTCATAGCCGCAGAAACCGGCTTTCGACAGCGCCAAGAACGGAAGTTACCGGCTTTTTCGACGTACGTTCCAACACTCAATGATGACGCTGTCAGCTTCCAGCTTGGACAGAACAATTCGTCTATCGAACGAATAAATCTCCTCAGCTTCGGCAATTTCTTCTGAGTACGATCGGCCTTTAGGAAACAGACAGCGCTCGGGCGGCGTGCCCATTAAAGCGCAATAATCCAATAAATCCCTAAGACTGGCAAGCGCACGCGCTGTGACCGTGGAGACAGGTGCCAAATCAGCGATCACGTTTTCAACACGGTTATTAAAAATATCAATGTTCTGCGCCGTTGGAAAATCCATGCCACGAACTGCTTCACGTAAAAAGGCACATTTTTTGGCATTGGATTCAATCATGGCAATGCTGCCACCAACTTCTTCTTGTCGACAAGCAATCATTAAGCCGGGCAAACCCGCTCCAGACCCTAGATCTAGTACATTCTCATTCTCATTGATCAGTTCGGCAAGCTGCCATGAATCGGAAATGTGACGCCTCCAGATATCATCAACTGTTCCAGAGCCTATAAGATTGACTTTAACCTGCCATCTCTCCAGCAGGTCGACATAGGTGTTCAACCGAACCTTTGTTTCACGTGAAACGCGTGTGGCTACATCACTCTTATCATGCTGCACGACTAAGCGACTTTTTCACATTTGCCAAAATCAGTGTGAGCGCTGCCGGTGTCATTCCACGTATTCGTGCAGCTGCACCTATGGTTTCCGGCCGAGCATCCTCGCACTTAGCACGTAATTCATTCGAAAGACCCGAAAGGTCGTAGGAAAACGCTGTGGGAACCAGTATCGAATTCGTCGCTTTTCAAGCGATCAACGTCCTCCTGCTGACGCTTGGTATAGACTGCATAGGCTGCATCGTTCTCCACAGCTTGCTGTGCTTTTCTCGCAAAACTTGTAATGTCAGGTTCCATCAAAGCGACAGCTCGCATATCGATATCGGGATACGACATAAGATCGAAAAGCGAACGACGCTTTCCGTCTTCGTTGACATTGAAACCAGCCTGCCGTGCTTCAGAGGGCGTCAGGGACTTGGCGAGACAGATAGTCTCGACAGATACCCGCTCCCTTTCATCACTTTGATACCGAGCCCAGCGTTCGTCAGAAACGATTCCCAATCTCCGCCCCAATGGCGTCAACCGCCGGTCCGCATTATCGGCTCGCAGGGAAAGCCTGTATTCTGCGCGAGACGTGAACATACGGTACGGCTCCGAAACACCTTGAACTGTCAGATCATCTATCATCACACCGATATATGACTCCGAACGATTGAACCGTTCGGCAACGAGACCCAAGCTCTTTCGCGCCGCATTCAAACCCGCGACCAGACCTTGGGCAGCCGCCTCTTCATAGCCGGTTGTTCCGTTAATCTGACCGGCAAGAAACAATCCGTCCATAGCACGTAATTCCAAAGATGCCTTGAGTGACCGGGGATCAATATAGTCATACTCGATCGCATAGCCCGGTTGAGCGATAACCGCATTTTCCAACCCAACAATAGTGTTCACGAATGCCTGTTGGACATCTTCCGGCAATGATGTCGAAATGCCATTCGGGTAAACCAGGTCAGAGGTCAGCCCTTCCGGCTCCAGGAATATCTGGTGGCCATCCCGTTCGCCAAACCGAACAATCTTGTCTTCAATGGAGGGACAATAGCGTGGCCCTGTGCCTGTGATTTGGCCGGAATACATGGCTGATCTCTGAACGTTGTCAGCAATAATCCGATGGGTGTCGGCATTCGTTCGCGTAATGCCACATGCGATTTGCGGCACGTTGATTTTACTCGTCATAAAGGAAAACGGAATTGGTTCGGCATCCGCATCCTGCGAACCACATCTATCCCACTCTATAGAGCTTTTAAGCAGGCGGGCGGGTGTGCCTGTCTTCAATCGTCCAAGCGGCAAGTTCAGCGAAGCCAAACGGCGCGCCAGGCGTTCCGATGGGCGTTCACCCAGCCGACCGGCAGCACGCATCTCGGAGCCGATATGTATAACACCATTGAGAAACGTGCCCGCCGTTAAAACGACGGCAGATGCGAGGATTCTATCGCCTTCAGCCAGTACGATCCCGAAGACCTTATCCTCTTCAACAATCAGGTCAGCAACTTCACCTTCCATGATCGTCAGATTTGAATGTTCGGCCAGAGCAGCCTGCATGGCATCGCGATACAGATCGCGATCCGATTGAGTGCGAGGTCCGTGAACCGCTGGTCCCTTACGTCGGTTAAGCATACGAAATTGAATGCCGGAGGCGTCAGCTACACGCCCCATAAGACCGTCCAGAGCATCAATCTCGCGGACGAGGTGCCCTTTACCAAGGCCACCAATGGCCGGATTGCAAGACATGGTGCCTATCGTTGCTTTGGAATGCGTCACCAGAATTGTGTCACAACCAGCACGTGCGGAGGCGGCGGCCGCTTCGCAACCCGCATGTCCGCCACCAATGATGACGACCGGCCCATCTCTCGTCATATCAACATTCCATCTTTTCTCGGTTCCCGTGTTTCACGTGAATCACTTCCCGATACAGAATTCAGAGAATATCACGTCGAGCAAATCTTCCACATCAACCCTACCGGTTAGACGACCAATACACTCCGAAGCGCCGCGTAACTCTTCAGCGCGCAATTCTGCCGGTTTAGTGTCCGCCATTGCTTCACTCAGTGAGGCAAGCGCTTCTTCCAGACCAGCACGATATCGCAAGCGGGTAGGAAGTGGCTGATTAGCTATGACTATCGCCTGCAAATGGGTCGAAATAATATCGCGTACGATATTAATTCCGGCCTGGGAACGTGCATCGATCGAAGCGTAGTCATCCCCAACGGAATTGAGTTCACTATGGGTGATGACATATTCGCCAGCTATATGACCGCTTTGGATGTTAACGCTCGTTGAAGCGGTGGATGGATCGAGATTGATGACGAGATTAGCCTGCTCAATTACCACGCGTGCGCGAGAAATACCCTCACTCTCAATCCGATCTTCCGTCTCCCTGATACCGGCCGTGTCAAACAAGCGGACGAGATAGCCGTCGATATCCAGTCGTGCTTCCAGAACATCGCGCGTCGTGCCCGGGATGTCCGTTACAATGGCAGCGTCGCGTTTGATCAACCCATTGAACACCGTCGATTTTCCTGCATTTGGTGGTCCGGTCAGAACGACCCGATATCCATCTCTGATGATTTCACCCTGTTGAAATGTCGATAGATGGTTTCGGATATCGCTTGTTAATGCCTGCAGTCGCGGCCAAACACTATCAGCAACCGAACCCGGCACGTCTTCCTCATCGCTGAAATCAAAATCCGCTTCCAGTAACGCGCGCAGCCCGATAATTTCCTTGCGCCACTCTTCATAAATGGAGCGAAGGGAGCCGCCGGATTGTTCGAGAGCCAGTTTTCGTTGCTGCTCAGTCTCAGCTGCAACAAGGTCGGATAATCCCTCCAGCTCCGTAAGATCCATGCGGCCGTTTTCGAAAGCCCGCCTTGAAAACTCTCCAGCCTCGGCCGTGCGGCAATTTGGCTGCCGAGAGAGACATTCAAGAACCGCTGCGACTGTTGCCCGACCACCATGGCAATGAAGTTCGGCAACATCTTCGCCGGTAAAGCTCTTGGGACCCTTGAAATATAGGACGAGCGCCTGGTCGAGTTGCTCCCCTGATACAGTATCCTTCAACACCCGAAGCGTTGCCTGCCGTTCCACCGGCAGGCTTCCGCATAAACCGGATATCACATTCGATACGTGAGGTCCGGACAGCCTGATAATCGCAACGCCACTCGGCAAGGCACCACTTGAGAGCGCGAAAATGGTATCGGCGTCCACAGGACCATTCTCCCGCTTCGCACTGGCTTGAGCCGGGTGCTAGGTATTCATCGAGTCGAAGAACTCGGCGTTGTTCTTCGTCTGTTTCAGCTTGTCGATCAGGAACTCGATAGCATCCGTATTCCCCATGGAGGACAGGATCCGGCGTAGCACGAAAATCTTTTGCAGATCGGCTTTCGGGATCAGGAGATCTTCCTTGCGGGTACCTGATTTCAGAATATCCATTGCAGGATATGTCCGCTTGTCAGCCACTTTTCGGTCAAGAACGATCTCGGAGTTACCGGTGCCTTTGAATTCCTCGAAAATCACTTCGTCCATGCGCGAACCGGTATCGATTAGAGCCGTCGCGATGATGGTAAGTGACCCACCTTCCTCGATATTACGTGCAGCACCGAAAAAACGTTTCGGACGCTGCAACGCGTTGGCATCCACACCGCCTGTCAACACCTTGCCGGACGAGGGCACCGTGGTGTTGTAGGCACGGCCGAGACGGGTGATCGAGTCGAGGAGAATGATGACATCGCGCCCGTGTTCCACAAGACGTTTTGCTTTTTCAATAACCATTTCAGTAACTTGAACATGCCGTGTTGCCGGTTCGTCAAAAGTTGAGGCAATCACCTCACCTTTCACGGACCGCGACATGTCGGTCACTTCCTCGGGCCGTTCGTCGATCAGCAGAACCAGCAGGATGGCTTCGGGGTGGTTCGCTGCGATCGATTTGGCGATATTCTGCAGCAATACCGTTTTACCAGTGCGGGGCGGGGCGACGATCAAGGCGCGCTGGCCCTTGCCCAAAGGCGCAATCAGATCGATCACCCGGGCAGACAGGTCTTTCGCTTCAGGATCTTCGATTTCCATGCGAAACCGCTCATCAGGATAAAGCGGCGTAAGGTTGTCGAAATGGACCTTGTGTTTGATCGATTCCGGATCGTCGAAATTGACCTGGTTGACCTGCAACAGCGCAAAGTAGCGTTCCCCATCCTTTGGGCTACGGATCGGGCCTTCCACCGTGTCACCCGTCCGCAAAGCGAAGCGGCGAAGCTGGGAGGGTGAAATATAGATGTCGTCAGGACCGGGTAGATAATTGGCATCCGGCGAGCGCAAGAAGGCGAACCCGTCCTGCAAAACTTCCACAACACCTTCACCGATAATCTCCACATCGTCATCGGCCAACTGTTTCAGGATGGCGAACATCAATTCCTGCTTCCGCAAGGTGTTGGCGTTCTCCACGTCCATTTCCTCCGCAAAAGAAATGAGCTCGGTCGGGGATTTGGCTTTCAGATCCTGAAGCTTGATCTGTTCGATATCGGACATGGAATTGCTCTCGCGCAAACGCTCACGGCCTTTCTTAGCCAGAGCGGTAAAGTGGTCGATGCCGGATTTAGTGAAACCGGGCTCATGGATAGTTCGGAAAGGCGCTGACCAAAGAACCCGCTAGGCACGGCGGCAGCATGTCCGGACGGACAGGCATTACCTAGAAGCCCTTGAGCCATGACGCAAGAGCGGCATCAGAACGGTTTGATAATCACCAGCAGAATTATAAGCGCCAAAGCCACCGCGGGAACCTCGTTAACAATCCGGTAAAACTTGGCGGGCCGCGTGTTGGTGTCGTTGGCAAAGGCTTTCACCCTGCCCGCCAACCAGAAATGTGCGACCGTCAGGCCCAGAACCAGAACCAGCTTGAGTTGCAGCCAGGTCTGGTCCCATGCCCCCAGCAAGCTCGCCACCCAGATGCCCAGCACCCACGTGATAATCATCGAGGGCGTCATAATGCCTTTCAACAGGCGCCGCTCCATGATTTTCAGCGTCTCGCTGTGTTCACCGCCGGCTTTCGCATCGGCGTGATAGACCATGAGGCGGGGCAGATAGAGAAATCCTACCATCCAGGCGATGATGAAGAAGATATGGGCGGATTTCACCAGTTCATAGGTCATCTTCTGAAACTCCGCACCCTGTCGATCATCTGCTGCACATGGGGAATAGGCGTCAGCGGCGTGATACCGTGGCCGAGGTTGAACACGAATGGCCCGTCCACCAGCGCCTCCATAATCGCGTCGATACCGGAATTCAGCGCATCGCCACCGGCAATGAGACGCTGCGGGTCGAGGTTGCCCTGCACCGGTCCCTGGGCCTGCAATTTGCGTGCAAACGAAAACGGCATGGTCCAGTCCAGCCCCAGCATATCGACACCAACAGCTTCCCGATATCCGTCGTAAAATGCACCCGCCCCCTTTGGAAAGGCGATAATTTTAGCATCCGGCACCACCGCACGCACTTTCTCGACGATTTGCGCCATCGGGGTTATGCACCAGCGCTGGAACTGGTCCTCATCCAGAACCGACGACCAGGAGTCGAAGATCTGCACCGCGTCGGCCCCCGCTTTCAGTTGAGCGACGAGATAGCGGGCGGACGCATCCACCAGCACATCGATCAGCTTTGCAAACGAAGACGGATTATTGAGCGCAAATTGCCGTGCAGGCCCCTGATCGGGCGTGCCATGGCCAGCGATCATATATGTCGCCACCGTCCACGGCGCGCCGCAGAAACCGAGCAGTGTGGTCTCGGCCGGCAGTTCCGTCCGCAACCGGTCAACCGTCTCCATGACCGGTGCCAGATGTGGGAGAACGTTTTCCACCGCCCCGTCTGCCAGCGCGTCGATCTGAGCCTTATCGACAGGTTTTAGAACCGGCCCGCGCCCTTCAACGAACGTCGTATCGACACCCAGCGCATCGGGAATAACCAGAATATCGCTGAATAGAATGGCCGCGTCGAATCCAAACCGGCGGATCGGCTGCAGCGTCACTTCGGTCGCCAGTTTCGGGTTGTAGCACAAGTCTAGAAACGAGCCCGCTTCTTTGCGTGTCGCCTTGTATTCCGGCAGATAGCGTCCGGCCTGTCGCATCATCCAGACCGGCGGCACTTTCAGGCTTTCACCAGCCAGCACACGCATCATGGTCCGTTCAGTGGATTTCATATCTGACCCGATTCCATACCTCATGCGCTTTCCGGTCCGCTTCTATGGCTCCTTGCCCTTCAAGGCTATCACCTTTCCAGCGACCAATGTGTCGTCTCGCTCCACAGGTCCGAAACGAACGGGATGCAGCGCAGCGGGATTCTTATTCTATGAGTCTGTGGATAGTGGGAGTTTCAAGCCATCCACAGGTTGTTGGACTGCTCTGTTAACAAAGCGTTAACGGCTGAACTATGGGGATAAAGCGGTTTCAGAGCCGCGAGCATTAAGGTTTTGTTTACCAATCCGCATGACACGGCTGTGGATGACCCCGTTAATTCAACTCCGGCGCATAAGACTACTCTCGAAACTGTCCATGAACGGTTTTCGGCGTAGCGGGCACGAAACGAGCGCCGATCCGCACGGCTAGCTCCCGCCACCGCTGTTCACAGCTGCCCACAGCGTCCATACCGTTTGTTGGAATGGTTGCTTGACCGAAAAGCCAATCGGAGTCCGCAAAATGAGAATCGGTAAAGAGGGGCTGTAATGCGAAACTGGATCCGCAACGCCGCCAACGCCGCCCGCGCCCGTGTCACGCGAAAGTCTTTCTTTCACCTTCATCTCGTGTCCGATTCCACCGGCGAAACGCTTACGACTGCGGGACGGGCCGCTGCCTCCCAATATGGAAAATGGCAGCCGCTCGAACATCTTACATCAATGGTCCGCAGCCGCGAAAAGCTGGAGAAGGCGTTGGTCGGCGTCGAACAATCGCCCGGCATCGTGCTCTACACGCTGGTCGACCCGGAACTGGCAGCCCAGTTGCGGGACCGGTGCGAGCAGTTGGGCGTCATCTGTATCGACGTGCTAAACCCGGTGCTGCGCGGGTTCGAGTCCTTTTTAGGCGAGACCTCCAGCGGCCGTGTGGGCGCACAGCACGAGCTGGACGATACTTATTTCCAGCGCCTCGACGCCATAAAATTTGCCATGGCCCACGATGACGGCAACCTGCCCGCCGATCTGGACGATGCCGACGTCATTCTGGTCGGTATCAGCCGCACGTCGAAAACGCCCACATCTATCCATTTGGCGCAACGGGGGCTGAAAGTCGTCAACATCCCGCTCGTTCCAGGCGTCGATCTGCCCCCCGCACTGGAAAATGTGAAGCGGGCGATGGTCGTAGCGCTGGTCGCCTCGGCGGAGCGCATCCGGCAGGTGCGGGAAAACCGGCTGCTGGCTTTTGATCGCGATATTGCCAGCGACCCCTATGTGGACCGCGCCTCGATTGCCAACGAACTGGCCTGGACGCGGCGGTTGTGTCAGGCCAACGACTGGCCGATGATCGACGTTACCCGTCGCTCGGTGGAAGAGACATCGGCGGCCATCCACACGCTCTATCAGGCGGCCCATCCGGTCGAACCAGGTGGGGAGCAGGCGGAACCGGACACTCCGACAACGCTTGACGAAGACCCCATCGGGCCGCATCGCCACGGCCCGGAATCCCATTAGGAACAGCCCCATGTCCGACCTCATACTGGCGTCCGCCAGCCGCCACCGGGCGCAACTACTGGAAAATGCCGGTCTCACATTCGCCCAGATGGCCTCAACCCTCGACGAACGGGCCATCGAAGCACCGCTTGCGGAGGCCGATGTGGACCCGGAGGACCGCGCGGAAATTTTGGCTGAAGCCAAGGCAATCGATGTGTCGGAAAAACATCCCGGCTATCTCGTCATAGGCTGCGACCAGATTTTGTCGTTGGAAGGCGAGGTGCTGCACAAGCCGGCCGACATGGAAGCCGCGCGGCGGCGTTTGCTCCAGCTTCAGGGCAAAAGCCACACATTGCACAGCGCCGTAGTGCTCGTGCGCGACGGGCAAACGCTCTGGCGCCATGTGACGCCGTGCCTGATGACCATGCGGGCGCTGGAACCAGCTTTCATCGGCCGTCATCTGGCGGATGTGGGCAAGGCGGCGCTTTCCAGCGTCGGCGCCTATCAGGTCGAGGGCAGGGGAGCGCAGCTGTTTGAAAGTATGGAGGGCGATCTTTTCTCCATCATCGGCCTGCCTTTATTGCCGTTGCTGGACGAATTGCGGCGCATGGACGTGATCGATGGCTGACGGGTATGACCGAAAGCCCGATACCGGTGTTATCGGCTGGCCCATCCACCATTCCCGTTCGCCGCTCATCCATAATTACTGGCTGAAAGAGTATGGCTTGTCAGGACGGTACGAAGCGATTGCTGTCGCTCCCGATGACCTGCCCGCCTTCGTTTCTTCCTTGCGGAACGGTTCCCTGCGCGGCTGCAACGTCACCATTCCCCACAAGGAGACCGTGCTGGCGCTGGTCGACTGACCAGACCAGCCGCGCCATCCGCATCGGTGCAGCCAATACACTCTGGATCGAAAGATGGTGAGGTTCATGCCGACAACACGGACGGCGAGGGTTTTCTGGCCAATCTCGATATGGGCGCGCCCGAATGGGATGCGTCGAATGGCACCGCGCTGGTGGTCGGCGCGGGCGGCGCGGCGCGGGCCGTCGTGGACGCGCTGGCCGAGCGCGGCTTTGCCCGTATCGCCATTGCCAACCGAACACGCGAACGGGCGGACAGGCTGGCGGAAGGGTGGCCGGTGGCCGAAGGGATAAGCATGTCCGACGCAAAAACCCTTGCCCCGCAGGCCGACATGCTGGTCAACACCACGTCGCTTGGCATGAACGACGATGTATTGTCGTTCGATCCGTCCGCCCTCAAACCGAGCTGCGTCGTGACCGATCTCGTTTATGCGCCGCTGGAAACACCGTTGCTGAAAGCGGCCAGAGCCAACAGCCTTCGCACCGTCGATGGGCTCGGCATGTTACTGCATCAGGCGGTGCCCGGCTTTGAGCGCTGGTATGGCGTGCGCCCGACGGTCGACGCGGACTTGCGCGCCATTGTGCTGGACGAGACATCATGACCCGCTTCATTGGCCTCACCGGCTCCATCGGCATGGGCAAATCGACCACGGCACAGATGTTCCGCGACGCCGGTGTTCCGGTGCATGATTCAGATGCCACCGTTCACCGCCTCTACGAATCCGCCGCCGTGCCTGCCATTGAGGCTGCCTTTCCCGGTACGACCGGGCCGGACGGCGTGGATCGCTCGAAACTGGGCGCGGCGGTTATCGGCAATCCGAACGCGATGAAGCGGCTGGAAGCCATCGTTCACCCACTGGTGCGGGAAGCGGAAGAAGCTTTTCGCGCCAGCGTTGCCGACAAACCCTTGGCCGTGCTCGATATTCCGCTCCTGTTCGAAACGGGTGGAGCGGAGCGTGTCGACGCCATCGTTGTTGTTACCGCCCCGCCGGATGTGCAGCGCGCCCGCGTTATGGCCCGCCCGGGCATGACGCAGGAAACATTCGAGGCCATTCTGGCCAAACAAACGCCGGACGCCGAAAAACGCGCCCGCGCCGATTTTACCATCGATACATCCCGTGGCATGGAAGCGGCCCGCGCCGATGTGACCGTGATTATCGATACCCTGACAGGAAAGAACGAACACGATGGCTGAACGGCTCCGCGAAATCATTTTCGACACGGAAACGACCGGCCTGTCGCCTGCCGAGGGCGACCGGATCATCGAGATCGGGGCGGTGGAACTGATCGACCGCATTCCCACCGGCAAGCATTTTCACCACTACCTGCACCCCGGCGATCGTGCCATCCACCCGGATGCCCAGCGCGTTCACGGCATTTCGATCGACGATCTGAAGGACAAGCCGTCCTTTGCCGACATCGCTGACGATTTCATGGAGTTCTTCGGCGAAGGCACGCTGATCGCCCACAATGCGAACTTCGACATGGGGTTCGTGAATTCCGAACTGGCGAAGATCGACCGTCCGGCTCTCGCTGCCGACCGCGTGACCGACACACTGTTCCTCGCCCGCCGCGCCTATCCCGGTGCGAAAAACTCGCTCGATGCCCTGTGCCAGCGGTTTCGCATATCGAACGCCCATCGTGTGCTGCACGGGGCGCTGCTGGATGCGGAATTGTTGCAGGAAGTCTATATTGAACTGACCGGCGGCCAGCAGGTCGGCATGGGGTTTGCGGCACCAACCAAAGCCGGGCGGCCCAGCGCACACCAACCCGCAGCAAGCTGCTCCCATCCGCCAGCGCCCGACCCCGCTGCCGGACCCGCGCACCGAGGCCGGTCGCGCTGCCCATGCAGCCTTCATCAAACGCCTAGGTGAAACCGCCATCTGGTCCCGCTACAAATAGTTGGGAAATGAACAGAGCAGATCGGGTCCAACCCGGTCTGCGAAGGCGACCAAGCGGTCGCCCGACGCCGATGCGTCGCCCCTCGGAGCGTGGGCCATAGGCCCACTGCGTGAGAGCCTAGAGTAGCAACCTAGTTGCTGCTTTCCATCTGCGACCGCACATTCTGCTCCGCCATGCTCTGCTGGAACAGGGCCGCGAAATCGACCGGGTCGATCATCAGTGGTGGAAAACCGCCCTGACGGGTGCTGTCGGCAATGATCTGGCGCGCGAAGGGAAACAGCAGGCGCGGGCATTCGATCATCAGCGTCGGGCCAACGGCTTCTTCGGGAATATTGGTCAGGCGGAACACACCGGCATAGACGAGTTCTGCTGCAAACATAGCATCGGCGCCTTCACCGGCCTTGGCTTCCATCTTCAACTCGACCTCGTAGTCGGTGTCCGACAGACGGCTCGGATTGACGTTCATGGAAATGTTGATTTCCGGCGCCTTTTCACGCGGGCGCAGGCTCTGGGGCGCATGCGGGTTCTCGAAGGACAGATCCTTGATATATTGCGCCAGCACGTTGAGGGATGGCGCGCCCTTCTCCGACGCGGCGGCTCCGCTACCGTTCGTTTCGCTGCCGTTTCCGGCTGGTGTTTCGGGCGTTTTGGCCATGATATGTCGGTCCTGTTAATCTGTCTTTAAGGTTGGGAAAGGGCGGTAACACGGCCCAAATCAGCGTGCAACGCGGCGGATCAAGAACGGGGCGTCCGGTCCGGATCATTTTTCGGCGGCTTGTCGTATGCGGCATAATCGTCGGCATCGAGATCGACCACCGGCCCGTCATCGTTGCGCGGAGAGCGGCCCATGTCGTTGCGGGAATGGCGCCCCATCATGTCGCCCATATCTATACCGCCCGGCCCGACGACGCGCACCCGGCTGGTGACAAAAGAGCGGATCGCCGCCCGCACCGGCGGCAGGAAGAGCGCGAACCCGATCGCATCGGTCACGAAACCCGGGGTCAGCAGCAGAATACCGGCGGCCAGCAGCATCACCGCGTCGGCCAGTTCCCGCGCCGGCACACGTCCCGCGTCCATCTCGCGCCGCATTTGTGCAAACAGCGCCAGCCCCTGCCGACGCAGCAACATGGTGCCGATGACGGCGGTGACGAGAATCATCAGCAGGGTCGGCCAAAGCCCGATCACGTCGCCGATGAGGATAAAGGCGGCGATTTCAACGATCGGGATGATCAGCAGAGCGAGGGGAATGAAAGCGAGAGGCATGGGATTTCCTAAAACGGTTCCAGCCCGATATAGGATATGACAGGACAATATCACCATGCCGCATAATGATTTGCGCGGTGTGCGGTTTGAACGCCACGTCCATCCGCTCTATATCCTCGTCAAGACAGACCCTTTCCTCTCCAGCATGCCCCAGTAGGACAGACCGCTTCATGGAATTCGACCTTTTCACCCTGCTGCCCCTCGCCGCTGCCGCTTTCGTTTTCTGGAAATTGCGGAGCGTGCTGGGCACCCGCAACGGCGCTGAACCCACCGTGCCGCCTGCACGGGCAGAGGACGGAACGCCGTTCGAGGCGGGTGACAATGTGGTGCGCTTGCCGAGCGCGCAAGACAAGAACAGGGGTGAGGAAGCCGAAGCCGCGCAGGTGAAAGCACGCAAGAAGGCTGTTGAAAAGCATTCCGGCAAGGACCCGGTGGTCAAGAAGGGTCTTGAGGAGGTCATGGCGCGGGACGACACGTTCGACCCGAACGAATTCGTCTCCGGTGCCCGTGCGGCCTACGAAATGATCGTCACCGCCTTTGCCGATGGCGACAAGCAGACGCTGGAAAGCCTCTTGGCCGATGATGTCTACGACAATTTCGCAGCCGCCATCGACGCCCGCACCGAGGCGGGTGAAACCATGCAGTCCAGTTTCGTCGGCATCGAAAAAGCGGCGCTGACCGGTGCCGAGATGGTGCGCGACGAGGCCCATGTGACGATGACATTCGTGAGCCAGATCATTTCCGCCACCCTCGACAGCGATGGCGAGATCGTTGACGGCGATTTGAACGAGGTGGCCGAGGTCAACGATGTGTGGACCTTTGCCCGCTCCGTCACCTCACGCGATCCCAACTGGAAACTCGTCGCCACCGACGCCTGACCGGTTCGGGGCGGCGAATCATGCGATGGCACAGGATGCGGATCTAACGCCGGTCGGTTACGACACGCTCGCCGGTTGGGCGGCGGACGATCATCTGGCCGCATTCCACGCCTACCGCACCAGCGCCGGTGAACTGGTGACAGGCCGCTACCATCATCGCCCACTCGGGCCGGACATTGGAGCCGCCAAAACGGTGGCTCAGGCAGCCGTGTCGGCTAATGTGAACGACAAGGCCGCTGCCCGCGCGTTTCTTCGAACGCTGGTTTCCAACCTCATCGCATTGAACGACAGGGCTTTTTGACCGGCTATTTCGAGCCCGTCCTGCCAGCTTCCCTCACCCGCAGGCCGGGTTTCGATGTGCCTTTGCTGCGCCGCCCGCCGGACCTGTGTTCCGTCACCGACGCGAACCGCCCGGATGGCTGGGACGTCGATATCCGGTTTGCCCGCTCCACGCCGGATGGCCTAAGGCCCTATCACGACCGCGCCGCCATTCGCGCGGGTGCGCTGGACGGGCAGGGTCTCGAACTGGTCTGGCTATCCGATCCGGTCGATGCGTTCTTCATCCATGTTCAGGGTGCAGCGAAGCTCGACCTCGACCCGTCGCTTCCTGCCGACGACCCCGCCCGCTACCTGCGCATCACCTATGACGGCAAGAGCGGTCACGCCTACACCTCCATCGCCCGCCTGTTGTGTGAACGGGACGGTATCGCTCCCGCCGCCATGACAGCCGATGTCCTGGCCGAATGGTTGCGTGCCCATCCTGAACAACGCGACAAACTCATCGACCGGAACCACTCCTACATCTTCTTCCGCGAAGTCGACGGGCTGGCCCCAACATCAGGCCCGGTCGCTGCAGCAAAAGTGCCGCTTTGCGCTGGCCGGTCCATCGCCGTCGACCGCAAGCTGCACTCATTCGGCACCCTCGTCTGGCTGGAAACCGCCACCCCGCTGCCTGGTGATAGCGCGCCTGTCGCCAGACTGACGGTGGCCCACGATACCGGCTCCGCGATCACCGGCCCGGCCCGTGCCGACCTCTTCGTCGGTTCCGGTGCCGAGGCGGGACTGATTGCCGGTCGCATCCGCCACGACGCGACACTCACAGTGCTGTTGCCGGTGCATCTATGACGCGGCGTCCGTCGAAGGAGGATCAGCGGCTGTGGAATGCCGTGGCGCGCAGCGTTACCCGCAATGGTCACATGCAAACGCGCGATCCGGGGCGATCAATCGACGGGCTGCGCGAAGAAATGGCGACCTTGATGGGCTCCAGCGCCGATATTGCCTTGCCGCGAAAGCCAAGTGCCATTCGCCCCCCACAAAAGCCGGTTCACGCCTCGCAAAGGCCGCAACAGCCGCCGCAAACGGCGCGCAAGAACCCGGCAAAATCGACCTTTCGGCCGAATGCTTTGGATGATCGGGCCTTTCGTGACCTGAAAAAAGGCAAATTGGCCATCGACGGGCGGCTCGATCTGCATGGCATGACGCAGGACGAGGCGCAGATTGCGCTGGATAACTTTCTCGTCTCTGCCCGCGTTTCCGGTCGTCGTCATGTGCTGGTGATTACCGGTAAGGGGCGGGCCAATGATGGGGTTCTAAAGCGTGTCGTGCCAATCTGGCTCACCGTGCCGCCATTCTCTCAGCACGTGAACGGCGTCCGCGAAGCCCATATCGAACATGGCGGGTCCGGCGCGCTTTATGTCCGGCTGAAGCGTCCATTATGACGGCCCCGCTCACACCGTTGGGCGTTAGGCTGCGTGAGTTGCGGGCCGAAAAAGGCATTGTTCAGAAGGACATGGCGGCAGCGCTCGGCGTGTCGCCCGCCTATCTGTCGGCGTTGGAACGGGGCAGGCGGGGCGTGCCGTCCTTCGCCCTGTTGCAGCGCATCGTGGAATGGTCCGGGCTGATCTGGGACGAGGCCGACAACCTGCACCGCCTTGCCGCTCTGTCGCACCCCCGCGTGGTCATCGACACGAGCGAACTCTCCCCGCAGGCAACCCTGTTCGCCAACCGTTTGGCAAACCGAATTCTCAACCTCGATGATGAGCGGATTGCGCGCTTGAATGACCTGCTAAGCCCTTAGCCGGCCTTACGAAAACCTGCATTCAGCACACCGGCCACAGCGTTGCGGATGTCGGACAGGCTGAACGGTTTCGACACCACGTCGAGCGCGTTTACGCCGTTGGCCCGCTCGCGCTGATCGGCATAACCGGTCATCAGAACGACCGGCAGGTTGGGAAAAAACTGACCCGCCAAACGCGCCAGCTCGATGCCGTCCATATAGGGCATCTGGATATCGGACAGCAGCAGGTCGAAATCTCCGGCACGGGCACGCAGGGCATCGAAACCCTCTTCCCCGTCGCAGGTTTCGACAACCGTATGACCATCGCTCGACAGCGCCCGCGCCACAAAGGCACGTACCGCATCGTCGTCTTCCGTCAGCAAAATCGTCGCCATTGACAGTGCGCCCCGAATCGGTCCGGACCTCTATGGCCACGGTTTGTTCGCACTATCTGTTAAACATGGTAAACGAAGTCTTAACCGCTTCGTTAATAGACAAAGCCTCAGGCGTCGCCTTCGACGACCCCGACAAACGGCAGTTCGCGAAAGGCATAACCGGCATCCATGCCGTAGCCGACGACAAAGTGATCGGGACAGATGAAGCCCGTGTAATCAGCTTCCACGTCGGCTTTGCGTTTGGACTGCTTGTCGAGCAGCACGGCGACTTCCACCGACTTCGCACCCCGTTCGACCATCAGATCACGGGCGAATTTCAGTGTGTTGCCGGATTCCAGAATATCGTCGATCAGCACGACATCGCGGCCCTTCGGGTCGGAATCGATGTCGCGCAAAATCTTGACGGTGCCGCCCTCGGTGCCAGCGCCATAGCTCGACAGGGTGATGAACTCGACCTCCGGCTCCAGCCCGCAAGAATGCATGGCGCGGATGAGATCGGCGGCGAAGATGAACGAGCCTTTGAGAATAGCGATCACCAGCAGGTCGTCGCGCTGGTGCTCGGCCATGTCGGCTGCCATCGCCGCATTGCGCTCGGCAATCTGCCGTTCGGTGTAAAGGGGGCTGATACGCTTGCCGCGCACCGTGATCGTATCGCTCATAGGCGCATCACTAACGTCGCTTCAGCCGCCCGTCGACTATTTTGTATCAGGTTCGAACGTGACTTCGACATCGACGGCGGAACCCGGATAGTCCCGTGCCACTGCGGTGAATGTGCTTTTCTCGCCAGCACCAAGGCTGTCGGACGCGGCCTTTGCGGTCCAGGCATACACTTTCTCGTCGGCCTGCCCGCGCATTGTCAGTTTGAGCGCTGGAACGGGAACTGTGGAACCGGCCGCATTGGCGATCTCACCGCGCACGATCAACTGGCTGATGCCATCCTTGCGGGTGCGGGTGGTGGTGATGTTGGCGATGGTCAGACCTTTGGCCGACCCTCCCGCCTCAGGCCGAAGCCCGACGGCTTCGTAAAGCGCCAGCGTTTGCGGCGCTGCCGTCACCACCACGTCCCGCGCGACCACAGCGCCGGTCATGATGGATAGACCCATGATAGAGGCGGCGACAAAACCGAACTTGCGCGACAGGGGCGCACTCGATTCGCCCACCGCCGTATCGACGTAGATCGGAGCGCTTGCTGCTGACGCGATGGGTTTGGCCGCAATCATCGCGTTCTCACCGACACGGTCGGACAGGTCGTCGAGACCGGGAGCCATCGAGGGCGCCGTTACCGTCTGGCGCACCCATTCGTGTTCACACTGGCCGCATTGCAGCGGACGTGAGAGCGCCACATGCGCCGGCGGTTCGCGGAAGCGGGCGTCACAGGCAGGGCAAATCACAGACATGGTGGAACACAGGGTTGATGAAGGGTTGATCCCCTGACTTTGCCTTCCCAATGGTGAATGTTTGGTTGACGGGGCGACTTCAATTCGCCGCCAATCCTTTCCTTAACAGCCCGTTAACCATACGGTCGGACAAGAGCACACGACACTTCCGCGAACGATACCGCGTGATCCAGCGAGCAGACGAATGATCCGTTTCGACAAGGTTGGAATGCGCTACGGCGGGGGCGGCGAGGTGCTGCGCGATGTCGATCTGTCGATCGAAAAAGGCTCGTTCCAGTTCCTCACCGGTCCGTCCGGTGCCGGCAAATCGACGCTGCTGCGGCTGATGTTCATGTCGCTGTCGCCCACCCGGGGCAATATCGAGATTTTCGGGCGCGATGCGGCCGAAGTCGAACGGGATGACCTGCCCGAAATACGCCGTCGTATCGGCATCGTGTTTCAGGACTTTCGCCTGCTCGACCATCTCACGCTTTACGAGAATGTCGCTCTGCCTCTGCGCGTACGCGGGCGGGAGGAACATACCTATAGCGCCGACGTGGTGGACCTGTTGAAATGGGTGGGGCTTGCCAATCGCATCGATTCCTTCCCGCCGGTGCTGTCTGGCGGCGAGCAGCAGCGTGCGGCCATCGCCCGGGCACTCATCGATCAGCCTGATCTGTTGCTGGCGGACGAGCCGACAGGCAATCTCGACCCGACGCTGGCACGGCGGCTGTTGCGGCTGTTCGTAGAGCTGAACCGAACCGGCACGTCCGTCATCATCGCCACCCACGATCTCGCTTTGATGGACCAGATGCCTGCCCGCCGTCTGGTGCTGGAAGACATGACGGTGAAAACCTATGGCTGAATCCGCCAAAACAGATGCCATAGCCCCGAAAGGTCCGCCGCCAGCGGGCAATGCAACCGTTGGAGCCGGTTTCGAGCCACGCACATCCCATTCGGTCGTGCCTCAGGGTTCGATTGCCGGGCGTTCGCTCACCCTCGTCATCGCCATTATGGCGTTTCTGGCAAGTCTCACACTGGGCGCGGTGTCGCTCGTGTCTGATACCGCACGGTCCTGGCAGAGCGATATTTCCCGTGAGGTCACGGTGCAGATCCGCCCGCAAGGAACGCCCGCCGATGCCGAGGAACGCGTCTCGCTGGCCCGCCAGATCGCTGACACCACGCCGGGTATTATCTCCGTCAACGTGGTGGATGACGAGGCCACCCGCCGCCTGCTGGAGCCGTGGCTGGGCAGCGGCATTGTGCTGGACGAACTTCCTGTGCCCCGGCTTCTGCGGCTGGGCATCGACCGCACGTCGCCGCCGGACCTGCAGGCGCTGTCCATCGAACTGTCGACCGCCGTGCCCGGCGCATCGCTGGATGACCACCGCTCGTGGCAAAGACGGCTCGGCACAATGGCCCGCGCTACGGTTCTGGCCGGTGGCGTCATCTTCCTGCTGATGCTGGCCGCCACTGTGTTGACCGTCATCTTCGCCACACGCGGCGCAATGGCCGGCAACCGCCACACGATCGACGTGCTGCATTTTGTCGGGGCCGAGCGTAACTACATCGCCGCGCAATTCCAGCGACATTTCCTGTGGCTCGGTCTGAAAGGCGGCCTGGCGGGCGGTGTTGTGGCGATTGCGGTTTTCGTGGCGCTCGGTCTGTGGTCGGGCCGCGATGTGGCGGACCCGGTGGCCGACCAGGCATTCGCGCTGTTCGGCACGTTCGCGGTGGGCTGGAGCGGCTATGGCGGCGTGGTGGCGCTGGTCTTTGCGGTGGCTGTTCTGACCGCGCTCACATCACGCTACACAGTGCTGGCGCAGGTGGGCGATCTCGACGGTTCGCGGCGCACCTGAGACCAAGCCGCCGAAAAGGGTCTCCCAAACGCCATCAAAAGCCTTTAAGGAAGAGAGAAACCGCTGCAAGGCGGTATTCGATACCGAGTTTGAACGGCCATGACCATGAGCGATACGGCTCCTGCGAGACGAAACAGAAAAGGCCCGGTGCGCGCAGTTGGCGGTTTCGTCGGCGGCCTGTTCGGTCTTGTCGCCAAGCTGGTGCTGGTGCTGGCGTTTATTGCAGCCGGTCTCCTGTTGGGCGGTTTTGTTCAATTCGCCACCAGCGTGACGCAAGCGCAGGCACCTGCGGAGGCACCTGAAGCGGATGCGATCGTCGTGCTGACCGGCGGGTCGGAACGCATTGCGGTGGCGCTCGACCTGCTGAAACAAGGCAAGAGCGACCGCCTGCTCATAGCCGGCGTCAACCCGCAAACATCGGAGGCGGCGCTGGCCGAGGTTCACCCCGACCATGTGCAGGCCATCGAATGTTGCGTGGATACTGAGCGGGTATCGAAAGACACGATCGGCAATGCGATCGAGACCCGCAAATGGGTTGCCGAGCGCGGTTTCGAATCTCTCGTTCTGGTGACCAGCAGTTATCACATGCCCCGCAGCCTGATGGAGTTTTCCCGCCAGATGCGCGGTATCCGTGTCATTCCGTGGCCCCTGCAACTGACGGACCTGAAGCGGGACGACTGGTGGCGCAACTCCACCACCCTGCGGCTGATGGTGTCGGAATACATCAAATATGTTGGCGCCTGGTCGCGGGACTACGTGCGGCGGGAGACGTTCGATACCGTGCGCGCCTCATTGTTCGGCTCCGCTCCGATGCCGGTCGAATAGGCGGTCCGTGTGACGACATTGCTTTCGATCATCCACAACATCCTGTGGCCCATCAATCTGGCACTCCAGATGATCCTGCAATCGCCGGCCTATTTCGCGTTGATGAACCAGCGCCAGCGCACCGCTCTCGTTAAGCGCTGGGCCCGGTCGACCCAGTGGATGGCGCGCGTTCTGCTCGGCGAACGGATAGAGGTGCTGGGACGGGAGCACATTCCTGAAGGGGCGGCCCTCGTTGCCTCCAAACACCAATCGAATTGGGATTTTTACAGCGTTTATGAACAACTTCCCGACGCCGCCTTCGTGCTGAAGGAGGAACTGATGAAGATCCCCTTTTTCGGCTGGTATGTGGCAGCCAACGGGCACATCCCCATTCGGCGGGGAGATAAAGGTGTCGCCATGCGCCGCATGACCAAGCGCGCCGAAAAGGAGTTGGAGAAGGCGCGCCAGATCGTTATTTTCCCTGAAGGCCACCGCATGGCACCGGAGGCTGCGCCAAACTACCGTTACGGTATCACCCGCATGTATCTCGATCTTGGCGTGCCCGTCGTGCCCGTTGCCCTGTCCTCCGGCCTGTTCTGGCCGCGCAACACGTTCCGCCGCTACCCCGGCACGATGCGGATGATGTTCATGGAGCCCATCCAGCCGGGTCTCGACAGCGAGACGTTTAGCGCGCTGCTGGAGCGCACGATCGAGGACGGGCAGGCGCGGCTTTACGCCATGACACTGGCCGACGATATCCACCCACCGGTTCCGGACTCGGTTCGCGCAAGGCTGGTGGAAAATGGCAAGTTTGGCGAAAGCCTCGCGCAAGGCTAATTTGTTCTTGTAATGTTCCGTTAAGAAGTTCACCCTACGTTCCTGAGGAACAGCCCGGCAACGGGCAGGGGAATGAGCTTCATGTTTGCTGCCACCACATCGTCCTACAAAGCCGGCGCGTTCTGCCAGGCCAACCCTGTTCTGGCTGAACAGACGGCATGGAAGCCTGCGATGCCGGAGCTGAAACCGGCCGGTATCGAGGGCGGCGATGGCCGCTTTACCTATCTCACCGGGCGGTCCGGCCAGCGTTACATGTTCTGCCTCGTCACCCGCACGCAAGCGGCGCTCTATGGCGACTGCATCTTCGCAGTTGCCCCACCGTGCCGCCGCAGCGCGGATAGGGTGGCGGCCCGTTTGCCCGATGGTCTGCGGGATGCCGACCGTGTTTTCGTTCACCTGCCGGACGGCCCTTCCGTCGATGCGATCCTGAACGATCTCGCTGTGGGCGATTGACGGGGCAGGGTGCAAGGGTGGACAGTCCATCTCGACCGGCAAAACCCGAACACCTCTACAATGACCCTTTCCGTTTTCCGCATTTCCTGTGCCGCCTTCCTCGTTTTGGCTGCAATGACAACATCCCACGGGGCGGAGTTGAAATCACCGGCGGATTTTAACGCTATTGCCAACGAGACCGAGCGCTCTGCCGCGCTTTTCACCGAAATGGGCAAGGTGCTGACCCATCCGCGCTGCGTAAACTGCCATCCGAGGGGTGATTCTCCGCTGCAGGGGGACGCGATGGTGACGCATGTTCCCCCCGTCCAGCGCGGCGGCGAAAGCGGCATGGGCGTTCCCGGCATGCAATGCACCACATGCCACGGCAACGAAAACGTTGCCTATTCGGTGGGCGAAGGGTCCATTCCCGGTCACGAGGTCTGGCACCTCGCACCCAAATCGATGGCGTGGGAAGGGGTCGGCTTGTTCGGCATCTGCCAGCAGATCAAGGATATGGAGCGCAACGGCGGCAAGACGCTGGACGAGCTGCACGAACACAACGCCAAAGACGGTCTCGTGGGCTGGGGCTGGAACCCGGGCGAAGGGCGTGAACCGGCACCCGGCACGCAGGCGCTGTTCGGTGAGCTGACCCGCGCATGGATAGACACCGGTGCCCATTGCCCGAAAGAGGGCTGAAACTGTCTAAACGCCGGTCACCGGACGGGCAGACGCCGCTTCCAGCTTCTTTGCAATCGCTTCCATCATCTCGTCCTCGATCCCCATGTCCCGCAACTGGCGGGTCGTGTCGAGAAAATAGGCGTCATTCTTGCCGCTCTGGCCCTCCGCGCGTGCAATGATCGCCACCAGTGCGTCCAGCTCCAGCGTTCCCGCATATTGCTCGTGATAGGGGTCGACCACATAGGTTACGCAGGCCACCACACGGCCCGCGCCGCCCGTACTGCCCGCGCCGACAGGGTCGTGCAGTTGGGCGGGAAGCACCGTTTCCTTATACACATTCGTCACGAGTTCCCGCCCCCGCAAATACGCGATCACCGTATTGCGGTCGGTCTCGCGCACTTTGAACGCCAACCCGCTGCACATGCCGCCCCGGTCCAACCCCAGCACAATGCCGGGATTGGTCTGCGTGCCCCTGTGAACCCATGAATAGATACAGGGCGCACGGTGCACACCGCCCATTCGTGCGGGAAAGGCCTCCACGTGGTCGAACCCGGGCCGCCACATGAGCGAGCCATAGCCGAAGACCCAGAAATGGTCCGGGTCGTGGTGAATTGGCAGGTCGGTCATGGAGATCGGACTTGTCAGAGCGTGTCGGTCAGCCGATTAACAGCTGACATGCGCCGTCACCAGTGCGCTTGCCCGTTTCGAGAGGCTTACTCCATGTCGAAGACCCCGCGCTGGACGCTGATCGTGCTGGCAGCCCTGTTGGTGATCTATACGATCGGCTGGTTCGCGGTCGCCCGCTCCATCGACAAGCGTGTGGAAACTGGGCTGGAGGACATGCGCTTGGGCGGCTTCGGCCCTGTCTGCACGAACCGCACGATGGTCGGCTTCCCCCTCGCCATGACGCTGACCTGCGCGACCACGGGGGCGGAACCATTGAACGGGCGCCCGTGGCAGGCTGGCAGGCTGGCCCTGTCGGCACCGTTCACGAATCCCGGCCTGTTCACAGGCACGCTTCAATCGCCTTTCGTGCTGGGCGAAGCCGACAGGCAGGCCCAGGCGACGTGGTCCGAACTCGACGCGAAACTCGACATGACGCTCGGTGGGGTCATTGAGGAAATCGCGATGGTCGTGGATGACCTGACAATCGCTGCCGGACCCCATTCTGCGTCGGCGAATGCAGCCCGCATCACCCTGCTGCCCGACGCTGACAGCCCCGCCGATCTGCCCGCCGATTTGACTGTCACGGCCACAACGGATGCCGTCATTGCAACTCTGCCTTACAGTCGCACACTCGCGGCAACCGATCTGACCCTGCGTTTGTTTCTAAAGGACGGTGCCGGCGACTTGCTGACCCGTCGCCTTCCTCTGTCTGATGTGTTGGCAGACGGCGCGGACATCCGCATCGACCTGTTGCGCGCGGATGTGGAGGGCGGAGCCATCGCCCTGTCCGGCCCTCTGATCCTGTCACCGCAAGGCACATTGTCCGGCACTGTCAGCATCGGCCTGAAGAACCGCGATGCGCTTGCCCGCTGGGCCGCGACACTCGACCCGAATGCCGCGCAGGCTGTGGCGACACTGGCTCAGGCGGTGGCGGGGATGGGCGCGACACGCACTTTCGATGGCGAGGAGATGCCCGCAATCGACCTGACGTTGGACGAAGGCGACGTGCGCCTCGGCTTCATTCGTCTTGGCCGGATTCCGCCTTTGAAGATGCAGTAGAATCCCGCCCGAAATTCGCGGCATCCGTGTCCTGCCCCGTTTCTACGATGGAACGGCGCACGGCCCGGGTTTTGGTGAAATGGGCTTCCAGATGCGCCCCGTCGCCCCAGCGCACGGCCTTTTGCAGCGCTGCCAGGTCTTCCGAAAACCGCCCCAAAACTTCCAGCACCGCTTCGCGGTTGTGGAGAAACACATCGCGCCACATCACAGGGTCGGAGGCGGCGATACGGGTGAAATCACGGAACCCGGAAGCGGAAAACTTGATCACTTCGCTCTCCGTCACCTCCTCCATGTCGCTGGCGGTGCCAACGATGTTGTAGGCGATGAGGTGGGGAATGTGGGACGTGACGGCGAGCACACGGTCGTGATGGTCGGCGTCCATCACCTCCACGTCCGAACCGAGCGCCTGCCAGAACGCGGTGAGGCGAAGCACAGCGGCCTCGTCAGTACCTGGAACAGGCGTCAGCAGGTGCCAGCGCTTGTCGAACAGGGTGGCGAAGCCCGCATCGGGGCCGGAATGTTCCGTGCCAGCGATGGGGTGGCCGGGAATGAAGTGGATATCGTCGGCGATATGCGGCGCGATCTGGTCGATGACCGAGCGTTTCACCGAACCTGCATCGGACAGGATACAGCCCGGCTTCAGATGCGGCCCGATCACCTGCGCCACCGCACCCATCGCGCCCACCGGCGTGCAGATGATGACGCAATCGGCATCGCGCACGGCCTCGGCAGCGTCGGTCGTGTAGCTGTCACCCAGCCCCAGCTCCTCCGCCCGCGCCAGTGTTTCGGCGCTGCGGGTGGAGATGGCGATTTGGCCGACAAGCCCGTCGCGGCGGGCGCGGATGGCGATGGACGCGCCGATCAGCCCGATGCCGATGAGGCAAAGCTTGTCGAAGATGGGTTCTTTAGCCATTGGACCGATCAGAGGACCGTTCGGCCATCAGCGCGCGCAGCTGCTCCAGCGTGCCGCGGCAGGCTTCCTCGCTACCGATTGTCATCCGCAGGGCGTTGGGAAAGCCGTAGCCGGTAACGCGGCGCAGCACGAAACCACGCTCCGTCAGCCAGATGTCGGCCTGTTCAGCGCTTACTGGCGCGTCACCAAAATGAATGAGCACGAAATTGCCGACCGAAGGTGTGACGGTCAGGCCCAAACCTTCGAGCTCTGCCACGGTCCAGCGCAACCACTCGTCATTGTGCGCAACTGACGCATCCACATGGGCGCGGTCGCCGATGGCGGCTTCGGCGGCAGCCGCCGCGGCGGCATTGACGTTGAATGGCCCGCGAATTCGGTCGATCGCGTCGCAGATATGGTCCGGTGCATACATCCATCCGACACGCAGACCGGCCAAACCGTGAATCTTGGAGAATGTGCGCGTCATCACGACATTCTCGTTGGCCGCAACCAGCTCCACGCCGCTCTCGTAATCGTTGCGTCGCACGTATTCCGCATAGGCCGCATCCAGCACCAGCAGCACGGAAGCAGGCAGCGCGGCATGGAGGCGCCGCACATCGGACATGGGAATGTAGGTACCGGTCGGATTGTTGGGGTTGGCCAGAAAAACGATGCGGGTTTTGTCGCTCACCTTTTCCAGAATAGCGTCCACATCGGCGGTGCAATCGGTCTCGGCCGCAACCACGGGCGTCGCCCCGGCGGCCAGTATTTCGATCTTGTAAACGAGAAAACCATGCTCTGTGTGGATCGCCTCGTCGCCCGCCTGCAGATAGGCCTGTGCCAGATAGTGCAGCAATTCGTCCGAGCCGTTGCCGACGACGATGTTGGCCGCATTCAACCCGTGTGTTTTCGCAATGCCGTTCCGCAGACTAATGGACGATCCGTCGGGATAATCTTCCAGCCGGTCGGCCAGCCCTGCAAATGCGGCCTTTGCCGCTTCGCTCGGCCCCAGCGGCGTTTCATTGGCCGACAACTTGTGCAGACGTACGCCTGCAGGCACCGCGGATTTGCCGGGCACATAAGCGGAGATTTCCATGATACCCGCATTGGGGGTTGGGCGGTTTGCAGCGGGCATGGTGGTGCTTTCTGGAGGAAGACGCCGCGTTCTACGGCGCGTCATCCCGGTTGGCAATCAAGGCGTTGGCATTCGACGCATTGCCGATGTCCCGGGTTGCGCGTTGCGGAGCCAGCACCGGCGCAAAGACGCGCCGCGACTGCCGCTCCCGCACGGTGATGCCCTGATGGATGCGCTTGGTCGCTTCCACCACAATGGCCCCGGCCAGCATCGGCGCGATGCGGCGGGTGATGCGCTCGATGCCACCGGCGCTTTTCAGCAGCCATTGGCGACGGAAGGGCGGAAAGCCGAGCGCGTCGCCGGAAGCTGTTGGCGTGAATCCCGTCGCGCGCAAAAGCCGCGTCAACTGTCCTGTCGAATAAGGCCGCCCCGCACCGAACGGCGTATGGTCCATGCGCGCCCACAGGCCACGCCGGTTCGGCACGACGATGACCAGCCGACCGCCGCTGGTCATCACCCGCCAGATCTCGCGCAGCGTCTCCTCGGCGTCCTCGCAATGTTCCAGCGCATGCACCATCAGCACCCGGTCGATCGACGAATCCGGCAGGGGCAAATCCTCGTCGAACACCAAAGCGCTCGCGCAGGGTTTGCCGTGGGGCCAACGCATTGCCCCCTGCCGGGCGGGTTGGAACGAAAAGGCCCGCTCCGCATCCACGCCGAACCTGTCCAGCCATGGCGCGGTGTGGCCGAGACCAAGCAATCGCTCGCTGGATAATTTTGTCCACATCGAAGCAAGGGACAGCGTGAGCGAACGCTCAACCGCCTGTCCCAGCGGGCTTGCATAAAAACGGCGCAGTTCGACAATATCCATCTGCATGATATGGCTTTAGCCTACAAAGCCGCCCGCACAAACCGATAGATCACCCATGTCCAACACCCGCCTACAAGTATTCCAGTTCCCCGCCCGCGATGACAATTACGCTGTCATCCTGCATGACCGCGAGAACGGCACGACCATCGCCATCGACGCGCCCGAGCTGGAACCGATAGCGGACGTGCTGGAGGACAAGGGGCTGTCGCTCACCCACATTCTCACCACACACCATCACCCGGACCATGTGGAAGCCAACAAGCCCCTCAAGGCGGCGCATGGCTGCACGATCATCGGCCCTGCAGCGGAAGCCGACCGCATTCCCGGCATCGACAGGCAGGTTTCCGGCGGCGACACGTTCGAGGTTGGCGGGCACCGTGTCGCGGTCATCGCCACGCCTGGCCATACGCTGGGGCAGATCGCCTATCATTTCCCCGACCAGAAATTGCTGTTCGCTGCCGACGCTCTCTTCGCGCTGGGCTGCGGGCGCATCTTCGAAGGCACACCGTTGCAGATGCATGAAAGCCTGCAGGCGCTGGCCGCTTTGCCGGACGACACGAAGGTCTATGCCGGCCACGAATACACGCTCTCCAACGCGAAATTCGCCGTCACTATCGACCCGACGAACAAGGCACTGGCCGACCGCGCCCGCGAAATCGAGCACCTGCGCGATGATGGCAAGCCGACCCTGCCGACGAGCATTGGGGTAGAAAAGGAAACCAACCCCTTCCTGCGCCCCCACGACCCTGTGATCCGCAAGCATCTGGGCATGGAAGACGCGACCGACGCGGAGGTTTTTACGGAAATCCGCAAGCGCAAGGATAACGCGTAAAAGCGATGAACGATCTCTCCGCCAAAGATATCATCACTATGCTCGACCTCACCCCTCATCCGGAGGGCGGGCATTTCCGCGAAACCTTTCGCGATGAGGCCTCGACCGCAATCTTCTACCTGTTGGAAGCGGGCGAATGCTCACACTGGCATCGGGTCCACGGGTCATCGGAGGTCTGGCACCACTATGCCGGTGGCCCGCTGGCGTTGACGCTGTCGCCCGACGGCCACGATGCGGAGGCGCATCGTTTGGGCACGGCCATCGATATGGGTGAGAAACCGCAACTCGTCGTGCCGCCAGATTGGTGGCAGACGGCGGAAAGTCTGGGCCGATGGACATTGACGGGCTGCACGGTGGCGCCCGCCTTCGATTTCGCCAATTTCGAGATGGCCCCGCCCGACTGGTTTCCCAAACCGCGCGGTTCCTAGCTTGTTCAGGCGGCTTTGCGCGCGCGCCTTGGAGGGGCCACACGGGACGATTTGACCGTCTTCATGTCGCTGTTGCTCCCGGCCCACGGCACTTTCATGTCGGGCGCGCCGTAGTGGAAGCCCTGTAACAGATCGACGCCCCAATCGCCAAGCAGCTTGGCGGTGGCGGCGTCCTCGACCCATTCCACCACCACCTGCGCGTCGAACAAACCGGCGAGATCGACCAGCGCGCGAATGAAGGACTGGTTTTCGTTGCTGGAAGCGAGATTGCGCACGAACTGCCCGTCCACCTTGATGATGTCGAACGGCAGGCTTTTGAGGTTGCGGAACGAGGTGTAACCCGCGCCAAAGTCGTCCAGCGCAACGCGGAAGCCGAGCCCCTTGACCTCGTGGATGAAACGCAATGCCTCCTCCATCGATTCCGCCGCATGGCTTTCGGTAATTTCCACGATCAACCGCCCGGGCAATGTTTTGTCGCGGTTGACGGCGGCCGCCAGTTTGGAGAGCCACAGCGGGTCACTGGCCGTATCGTGGCAGACGTTGAGCGAGAACACCGCGTCCGGGCAATCGGCGAGTGTTGCCAGCGCCAAATCGAGCGCGTGATGGTCGACGATGCGTATGAGGCCGAGTTCCTCGGCAACCCCGACAAAATCCTTTGCCGCAATGGGCGCTCCTTCGGAATCAGCCAGCCGCAACAGGGCTTCGTGAAAGATGGTCTTGCCCGTCTTGGCATCCACGATCGGTTGCCATGCGAGGTTGATGTGCCCGTCGCCCAAAGCGGTGACGATGCGCTTGGCCATCTTGGCTGAATCCAGATGGCGCTTGGCCCGCACCGGGTCGACACGAAACGAAACGAGCGATGAATCCCTGTTGCGGCGTGATTGCGTCAGCGCCTGCTGCGCCGCCACTGTCGCGCCGCGCATGTCGCGGGCATGGCGGGGAATGGACACGGCACCGATGGACAGGGACGTGGCGATGGGCCCGACGCTGGTTTCCACCACGGTGGTGCCGAACAGGTCGAGAATGCGGTGTCCCGCCACCATCATTTCCCGCTCGCTGCAATTCGGCAGCAAAATGCCAAGCCGCGTGCCGGAAAAGCGGGCGAGCGTGTCGACCTCGCGCAGGTTGGAATGCATTTCGTTGGCGATATGGGTGATGACTTCGTCACCGGCCGCGTAGCCATAGACGGAATTGATGAGATCGAAATGGTCGAAGCCGATGAGCAGGAAACCGGCCTCGGTTCCGTTTTGCGCCATGATCTGAAACTGCGATTCAACGGCTTCGTTCAGCATGGTACGGTTGAGCAGGCCGGTCAGCGTGTCGAAGCGCGACAGGCGGTCCATTCGCTCCTCGACGAGGCGTCGCTCGTTGACCACGCGCATCACGCCGTGGGCGCGCACCGGACGGTTGGCGCTTTTTGTGCCTTTGCCATCGGAGAACCAGCGTCCGGTTTCCTCGATCCACAAGTCCGCATCATGCCCGAGAGCTTTGCCGGACAGGGCATATTGCACCGTGTAAGGCACGCCCTTGCCGCAATCCCGGCACAGCCCGGAAAAGATCACGTCGCTCCGGTTGGCGGGTGTCGTTGCCAACAAAAATCGCGAGAAATCCCGGTTGCTGCGTATAGCGTCCAACCCCTCGATATGCAGCAGGGCATCGCTACCATCGCTCCATTGCAGAGTGTCCGTGGCGATGTCCCACTCGAACACGCATTCGCCCACCGACCGCAGCACGCCGCCCGCACAAGCATCAGTGATGGCATCGGTAATCGCGGTACTGCCCGCCACCGTATCAATGGCAATGATATCCTTCGCTTTGGATGACGAAGGCTTGCGCGGTTTCTTGGAGATCAGTGCTTCAGTCATGGACACCATACATCATGCGAAAACATATATTTGCAGGTCAAACTAGCGGGACAGTGTTAAGAAGAGTTTTTCGAAGTATGGATCAACGTCCCTATGCTGTCCTCCGCACCCTACGAACAACTTGCCGACCACGTTCGCCAGACCACCGCACTGTCGCAGGCGTCGGGCATTCTTATGTGGGATCAGGAAGTTATGATGCCGCCAAAGGGCGCGGAGGCCCGTGCCGACCAAATGGCGGCGTTGGAAGAAGTGGTGCATGAACGGCGCACCGATCCACGTATTGGCGAGTGGCTGGCGGCGCTGGAGGGGGCTGATCTTGGCGCGGCTGAGCAGGCGAATGTCCGCCTCATCACCCGCACTTATACGCGCGCCATCCGGGTCTCACCCAAGCTGGCAGCGCAAATTGCCCGCACGACATCGGCCGCCCAACACGCATGGGCCGCTGCAAAACAGGGCAGCGATTTTGCCGCTTTTGCCCCTCATTTGAGTGAGGTCGTTACGTTGCGGCGGGAGGAAGCGGCGGCGCTGGCAGGCGGTTCAGGCGATGCCGATGCGCTCTACGACGCGCTGCTGGACGATTATGAGCCGGGTATGACTGTCGCGCAGTTGGCACCGTTGCTGGAGGGGATGCGCCCTCGACTGTCCGCATTGCGTGCGGCCATCGCGGCTTCCGGGACGCCTAAACTTGCGCTTTCCGGCCCGTTCGATGCAGAGCCCCAAATCGCGCTTGCGCGTTTGATTTCCAAACGGGTCGGCTACGATTTCGAGGCCGGGCGGCTGGACCTCTCCGTCCATCCGTTCTCGTCCGGCACCGGCGGCGATGCCCGCATTACGACGCGGGTGGATGCCGACAATCCGATGGATTGCCTCTATTCCACCATCCACGAACTCGGCCATGCGCTTTACGAGCAGGGTGTGCCGCAGAAGCACCGCCTGATGCCTGCCGGTGCCAGCGTTTCCATGGGCGTACATGAAAGCCAGTCGCGGCTGTGTGAAAATCAGATCGCCCGCTCCCGCCCGTTCTGCACCTGGCTTTGGCCGCAAATTCGAAAGCCATCTCGGCGCTGGTGGCTCTGACCGGACCGGACGATCTCTACCGTGCGGTCAATCGCGTGGAGACCGGCTTCATCCGCACCGAGGCGGACGAGGTGCATTACAACCTGCACGTCCTGCTGCGCTTCGAGCTAGAGCGCGATCTCATCGCCGGAAACCTCGATGTGGCGGACCTCCGCGATGCGTGGAACAGCCGCTTCGAGCGCGATTTCGGCCTGCCTGTACCGGACGATGCGCGCGGCATCCTGCAGGATGTTCATTGGTCAGCGGGTCTGTTCGGCTATTTCCCGACCTATTCACTGGGCAACATCTACGCCGCTCAACTCAACACCGCTTTACGCGATGCGGTGCCGGACCTCGACGGGCAGTTGGAGCAGGGCGAAACCGGCGCTGTGCTGAATTGGCTGCGGACCAACATCCACCGCCATGGCAGCATTCTGTCCGCTGCCGACTTGATTGAACAGGCATCCGGTCAATCACTCACCGCCGACCCGTTGCTAAAATATCTGGAAGCAAAATACGGGGCGATGTTCGATCTGTAGATGAGGCCTTGCCCTCGAAAGCCTGCACCGCCGTTTGGCTTGCGCTTCTGATCGTGACACGGTGGCGGGGAAACAGACCGGACAATACGCCATGACATCCGACACGATCCGCGCCGACTTTTCCGGCCACGACGGAGCGAAACTCGCAGCCCGTTTGGACATGCCAACAGGCAGGACGGTGCGGGCCTACGCGTTGTTCGCTCACTGCTTCACCTGTTCCAAGGACGTGCTGGCCGCGAGGCGGATCGCCGCCGAACTGGCGCGGCTTGGCATCGCGGTTCTGCGGTTCGATTTTACGGGGCTGGGCTCGTCGAAGGGCGAATTCGCCTCGACCAATTTCTCATCCAATATCGCCGACCTCGTTCTGGCAGCGGATTGGCTGCGCGACAATTACAGCGCGCCGCAACTGCTCATTGGCCACTCGCTCGGCGGTGCCGCCGTCCTGGCAGCGGCGGAGCGGATGCCGGAGGTGAAAGCGATTGTGACTATTGGTGCCCCCGCCGATACCGAACACGTGCTGCACAATTTCGAGGCTGACTTGTCGCGGATCGAAAGCGATGGCGTGGCGGACGTCTCGCTGCAAGGCCGCCCGTTCCGCATTCAGAAGCAGTTCTTAGACGATGTGCGGGCCACGAAGCTGAAGGACCACGTCGCCAATCTCGACCGGGCCTTGCTGATAATGCACTCGCCTGTCGATGCGACGGTCGGGATTGAGAACGCGACAGAGATTTTCGTTGCTGCCCGCCACCCGAAAAGTTTTGTGTCGCTCGACCGTGCCGATCATCTGTTGACGAAAGAGCGTGACGCGCTGTTCGCCGCCCGCGTCATCCGCTCATGGGTGGCGCGCTATCTCGACACCGCGCCGGAAGTTGAGCCGGAGATGGACGGCGTCACCCGCGTGGCGGAAACGGGTAACGGCAAGTTTCAGCAGGTTGTGACCGTGGGCCGCCATACATGGTTTGCCGATGAGCCTGAAAGCTATGGCGGCGACGATACCGGCCCGTCCCCCTACGACATGCTGGCCGCCGCGCTCGGAGCCTGCACGACGATGACGCTCCGCATGTATGCCGACCGCAAGAAATGGGATTTGGGCAACCTGTCGGTGGAGGTTTCCCACGCGAAGGTGCACGGCAAGGATTGCGCCGAATGCGACGAGAAGCAGGCCTCGCGTTCCCGTATCGACCGGTTCGAGCGACGCATCCATGTGGATGGCACGGTCGACCAATCGGAGCATGAAAAGCTGCTGGAAATCGCCGACAAATGCCCGGTCCACCGCACGATGGAGCATGGCTCGGTCGTCACGACGGTTTTGCGGAAGGACTAGCCTCCAGCCCTAGTGGAGAATCGAGGCCAAGAGCACTTTTCGCCTGAGCGAAAAATGCGAGGAGGCCGACCGGCTGACCGGCGCTAGCTGCGCCACCCCTCGGAGCGAAAACCAAAGGTTTTCTGCGTGAGAGCAAAAGAGCGAAAAGGACGCCAAGCGGCCGACCGGGGCTAATGCCCCGCGCCCTCGCAGCGCAGGGCGCAGCCCGACAGCGTGAGAGCTTTACTGCGCCGTCCAGCCGCCATCCACGGGCACGGTGGTGCCGGTGATGTTGTGGGCGGCGCGGTGACACAACCAGAGTGCCACATCGCCGATCTCGTCGGGCGTGGTGATACGGCGGCTGGGTTGCTTGGTTGACAGCATGGCGGCGATTCCGGCGGCGCGGTCTCCACCTGCCGCCTTGGCAGCAACCTCGATCTGCGGTTCGATCAGCGCGGTTTCCACCCAGCCCGGATTGATGCAGTTGACGGTCACGCCGCCGGTTTCTGCGGTTCCGGCGGTCGCATATTCCAGCGCCGCCACTTTCGACAGCCCGACCAGTCCGAATTTCGACGCCACATAGGGCGCTTTTTCCGGCGAGGCGACGAGTCCGTGGACTGAAGATATGTTGATGACCCGCCCGAAGCCGCGCTTCGCCATACCGGGTAGGGTGGCGCGCATTGTGTGGAACGCCGCGCTCAGATTGACGGCGATGACAAGATCCCACGTGGCGGCATCGGCATCCGCAAGAGAAACGGTCCGTTGCACACCTGCATTGTTGACCAGAATATCCGGTCCGCCGCTGCCACCTGCCCACTCGGACACTTCTGTCATGAGTGCGTCGATGGCGTCCGGGTTGCGCAAATCGCCCTCGAAGAACCGTGCATCCGGCGCGCCCGCGTCGAGGCAAGCTTGCTCGGCGGCTTGCGCTTCATGCTTGTCGGCCAATCCATGAACGGCGATGCGCGCACCCGCGCCGCTCATGGCCTTTGCGATGGCCAGACCGATGCCACTGGTGGAGCCGGTAATCAGGGCGGTGCGGTTGTCGAGAAAACGGTCGGACATAAGTCTTATTTCAGTTTCTGGAGTTCGGATTGAAGGGCGGAAAGTTGGGCTTCAAGCGCGTCGATCCGCGCGTCGTTACCGGGCGCTACGGGCGCTTTCGGTTTCGCTGCGGATTTGGACCGACTTGTCAGACTGCCCGCCAAGCCCCCTGTCAGGCCACTGGAAAGACCGCCGGTTGCCACATCCAGCGCCTTGCCGAATAATTTCACTTGCTGGGCCTGCCATTGCTGCATCGCCGACACGGCGCGGACAGGGTCGGAAATGGTTTCCACCACCTTCTTCTGCTGCTCGGCAAAGGCTTCCACGGCTTGCGACAGGAATGTCGGCGTCAGCGCACTGGCGCGATCGTGATACAGCCGCACGAGGTCCGTCAGCACCGAAACGGGCAGGGGGCTGTCACCCTTGTTTTCCCGCTCGGCGATGATCTGCACGAGATACTGGCTGGTCAAATCCTCATCGGTCTTCTTGTCGACTATGCGCACGGTGTGCCCCTCGGCGATGTAGCGGGCCACATCGTCCAGCGTGACATACACCTTTGCCTGCGGGTCGTAGAGTTTACGGCTCGCATAGCGCTTGATGATGATGGTCTTGTCGAGCGTTTCACTCATGCGGGTTTCCATATGTGGTGCGCGGGAGGCACGAAAAAAGGCGGACCATCGCTGGCCCGCCCGTCATATGGGCATCCATGATGCCCGTGTCGGATATTCGGTCGGAAAGGCTCAGGAGACTTTCTGTGGAGCAGCTTTTTTGGCTGCGGCAACGGCTTCGCCCTGCATGTCCTTGCCGGCCTGCATCATGACTTCGACCGTATCGGTCTGCGCCTGCTTGGCGACTTCGGCGAATTTGGACATATGCTCAGGCGCGGCGCGCATGGTGGATGTCAGGGCATCGGCTGCGGATTTCGCCATTTCCGACGGGTCTGCCTTCGGGTTTGCAAACACTTCCATTTTGGCGAGCGTGTCCTTCATCCAGCCGTAGGAAAGTTCTGCGTTCTTCTCGGCTGCGTCGAGGGCGATCTTGTTCAGCTTGGCCTGATAGGCGGTCATCGTGCCGAACATGTCGTTGGCGGCTGGCATGTCGAAAGCCTTGCCGGACATCATGTTTTGAAGGAATGCGGACGTGTCGGTGTTCATCATGGTGTGCTCCTTGAAGCTGCTCGGTTTGCGCGCGGTGAGGGAGCCGCTCTGCAAGCACCATATAATGCCGCAGTGCGTCATTGCAAGAATTATCTGCCGCGATGCGGCAAACGCGCAACGTCTTAGGTCGCTCTCGGTCGCGGCGCCTTCACATAGCTGCCGGGCGCATCTCCCAACGTCTTGGCAGGGTGAGCCCGCGCGGCAATCATCCCGCCGGACCGCAATGCCATCCAGTCGCTCCAGACCGGCCACCAGGAGCCCTCATGCCGGTCGGCCCCGTCGAACCAGCTTTCCGCAATATCTGCAGAAAAGGCTGCGCTGTTGGTCCAGTAACCGTATTTCTGTGCTGCAGGCGGATTGACAATGCCTGCGATGTGGCCGGAATCGGAGAGAACCAGCGTTGTGTCGCCACCGAATTGCGAGACGCCCGAAAACGACGACGCCCACGGCGCTATATGGTCGGTGCGTGTGGCGATAGCGATGGTGGGCACGGCTATGTCGCCCAGCGACACGGTTTCGCCGTCCACCACGAATGTGCCTTTCGCCAGCCTGTTCTCGCGGTACAATCCGTGCAGATATTCCCGCGCCATCGCGGCGGGCAGGTTGGTGGAATCCCCGTTCCAGAACAGCAGATCAAAGGCGGGCGGCGCTTCGCCCAGCATGTAGGAGCGCACGGCGGGGGCATAGACGAGATCACGCGCGCGCAGGAACGAAAAGGTGCGCGCCATGAAGAACGCGTCGAGCATGCCGCGCGCTTCCAGCTCTGCCTCGAGCCCGCCCATGAAATCGTCCGTCAGGAACACGCCCAGCTCGCCGGGCTCGGCGAAGTCCAGCAGGGTGGTGAAGAAGGTGGCGTTGGCGACCGATGTGTCGCCCCGCTTTGCCATCAGCGCCAGTGCCGAGGCCAGCAAGGTGCCGCCGATGCAGTAGCCGATGGCGTTGACCTGTTCGGTGCCGCAAACTGGCTTTGACCTGCGCGATGGCCTCCATCGCCCCGTCGCGCAGATAATCGTCGATACCGGTGTCGGCGTAGGACGGGTCCGGGTTGACCCATGAGACGACGAACACCGTGTGGCCCTGACTGACCGCATAGCGGATGAACGAGTTTTTCGGCTTCAGGTCGAGAATGTAGAACTTGTTGATCCACGGCGGAAAAATTACCAGCGGTGTCTCGAACACCTCCTCCGTGTCCGGCGAATACTGGATCAGCTCGAACATGCGGTTGCGAAACACCACCTTGCCCGGCGCGGTGGCGATATTTTCGCCGATCTGGAAGGCGTTCGGGTCCGCCAGCGTCACCGCCAGCCGCCCCTCGTTGGCCTCCATGTCGCGCACGAGATTTTCCAGCCCGTCCACCAGCGATTGCCCGTCGGTGGCCAGAGCCTTTTCGATGGCATCGGGGTTGGTGGCGAGAAAATTGGCAGGGGACATCATGTCCACCATCTGCCGGGTGAAAAAGGCGAGCCGATCCTTTTCGGCACCGTCCATGTCGGTCAGCGCAGCGACGCTGTCCTCGATGGCCTGCGACGACAGGCGATACTGGTCACGCACGAAGGAAAAATAGGGATTGGTGTCCCACAGCGGATTGGCGAAGGCCCTGTCCGTGGGAATGGCCGGCTTTTCGGGCGCGTCAGGCCGGCTCGATCAGCTTCTTCTGGGCGGCGGCATAGTTCTGCAGCGTATCACGCCACAGATGCACCTGCCGCTCGATCATACGTTCCGGCTCGGCCATCATCTGCGCCATCATGGCGGCGGCGGCTTTTACGTAAAGCTCGTGGCCCGGCGCTTCCATTGCAGGCTGGCTCTTGCGCCCGTTGGCTGCAGCGGCCACCAGCCGTCGCGTCAGCTCGTCTAGCCGCGCCATGTTCTGGCTCAACATCGAAGTGTCAGGGGTCGAAATATCGGGGCCGGTTGTGCTGTCGTCGCTCATACCAAGTGCTGCCTATCGCCTGTCGCCGGGATTTGGTAACCCCGCTACCACAATCCACGTTGCGCCGACTAAGTGCAACGCCGCGTTGCCCGATGTGTTCACCACACAATGACGAAACAGAACAGGACGAACCAATGGCCAAACCCTACATGACACCGGCCTACGACATGACCGAATCCGCCCGCCTCTACGGTAAATGGCTTGGCGCGACGGCGCGCACGTTCTGGGGCAACCCGGTCTTCGGTCTGTCGCCCAACCCGTTCCCTGCCGCCATGGCCGCTTGGGGTGAAGTGTCCGAGCGCGCCTTCGACCGCCTCGCAACCCGCCCTGACTGGGGCATTCAAACGGTCGTTTCCGGCGGGCATGACCACTTGGTCAGCATCGACACGGTGATGGAAAAACCATTCGCGCGCCTGCTGCATTTCAACGTGAACCGCGAGCCGGACGCCAAGCGCCCCCGCGTCATGCTGGTCGCCCCCATGTCCGGCCACTACGCGACGCTGCTGCGGAAGACGGTCGTATCGCTGCTGCCCGATTGCGATGTCTTCATCACCGACTGGCGTAATGCCCGTAACGTGCCGGTGTCCGCGGGCAAGTTCGACGTGGAGGATTATACGCAATACGTCATCGATTTCATGCGCGAGGTCGGCCCGACAACCCATGTCATCGCCGTGTGCCAGCCCGTGCCGCTCACGCTGGTCGCAACCGCGTGGTTGGCTGAACATGAGCCTCAATCCCAGCCAGCTTCGCTGACCCTGATCGGCGGCCCCGTGGACCCGGACGCCAACCCGACGGAAGTGACCGACTTTGGCAACCGCGTCACGATGGGGCAGCTGACACACACGGTCATTCAGACGGTCGGTGCCAACTACAAGGGCGTTGGCCGCGCGGTCTATCCCGGTACCGTGCAGCTGACCTCCTTCATGGCGATGAACTGGGACAGCCACACGCAAGCCTTCACCGACCAGATCAAACGCACCGCAGCGGGCGAAGCGTCGGACTACGACCGCCACAACACGTTCTATGACGAATATCTCGCCGTCATGGACATGCCTGCGGAGTTCTATCTCTCCACGGTGGAGCGCATTTTCAAGGACCGTGATATCGCCACCAATTCCTTCACCATCGACGGTGCGCCGGTGGATATCGGCAAGATCTCCACCGTGCCGGTGCTGATCGTGGAGGGTGGGAATGACGACATTTCCGCTCCCGGCCAGTGCCTTGCCGCGCTCGCTCTCATGCCGGACCTGCCGGACACCAAGAAGTCCCACCATCTCGAACCGGATGCGGGCCATTACGGCATCTTCTCCGGCAAGGCGTGGCACAAGAACATCCGCCCTGTCGTGCTGGATTTTATCGAAAAGCATTCGTCCGACAAGGTGAAGCCTGCTGCCAAAAAGGGTGCGCCGGACAGACTGGCGGCCGAAAAGAAAGCACCGATCAGCGACGACAAGATCGCGGTGTAAACACACGACACGTTCTGGGAGGGACAGACATGCCAAGAAGAACAGCCATCGTCACCGGCGGCACACGCGGCATAGGGCGCGGTATTTGCGAGGTTTTCAAGGAGGCCGACTACAAGGTCATCGCCGGTTACGGCGGGGACGACGTGCAGGCAGCCAAGTTCACCGAGGAAACCGGCATTCCTGCCATGAAGTGGAATGTCGCCGACCACGAGGCGTGTTTGCAGGCGGTCGAGGAAATCGTCGCGGAACACGGGGCGGCGACCGTGCTGGTCAACAATGCCGGCATCACACGCGACGGCACGTTGAAACGGATGAGTTTCGACAACTGGAACGACGTGATCCAGACGAACCTGTCCTCTGTCTTCAATATGACGAAGGCGTTATGGCCGCACATGGTCGCCGAAAACTTTGGTCGCATCGTCAATATTTCGTCAGTCAACGGACAGGCCGGGCAATACGGGCAGGTGAACTATTGCGCCGCCAAGGCCGGTGTCATCGGCATGACCAAGGCTTTGGCGCAGGAGGGCGCGCGCAACAACATCACGGCCAACACGGTTGCGCCTGGCTATGTGGAGACCGACATGGTCGCCGCCGTGCCGGAAAACGTGTTGGAAAAGATCATCGCCACCGTGCCAGCCGGCAGGTTAGGCGACCCGAGCGAAATTGCGCGTGCCGTGTGGTTTCTCGTGCGCGAGGATTCCAATTTCATCACCGGCTCGACGATTTCAATCAATGGCGGGCAGCATATGTATTGAGGCGGTGGAGACTTCTTTCGACCACCAAGGAACGTCATCCTCGGGCCTTGTCCCGAGGATCTGGAGCGTGGAATATCCAGCAGGTATCCCAGATCCTCGGCACATTGGCCGAGGATGACGGAACAAGAGTTAGTTTTCGCGCACGAACAACCCGTTTTCCGCCGTTGAAAACGATTCACGATAGCTCCGCTGCAGCAGCGCGCCGATAACATCCCGCGCCCACAGGTCGCCGTGGCTGCGCTCGATCAAGACCGCGCCGGGCCATACGTCTTCGCGGCCTTCCAGCAAGGGCATCAGCGCCCGGTCCTCGAAACCCTCGATATCGATCTTCAACAGATCGACCCGCTCCACCCCGCGCTCCCGCAGGATATCCGGCAGCACGCGCACCGGCACATCGACGGACACTTTCGCGTTCGCCGTGCCTTCCGGCAGCAGCGATGTGTGACCGATATTGGAGCCGCCATCCGACCACAGGGCCATCGTCGTCTCAACTTCGCCCAAAGCGCAGTTGAAAACGTCATCCACCGGCAACCCGTTAGTGGCAAGGTTGAAGCGCAGCTTGGCGTGGGTGCGCGGATGCGGCTCGAAAGCTACGATGCGTGCCCTGGCGACGCGGGTTCCGACGTAGCAGGAATAGGAACCCACATTCGCGCCAACATCCACGAACGTCATGCCATCCGACAGGTATGGCAACAGCGCCTCATGCTCGGCACGCTCCGGCAAGTCGCGCCTGCCGAAAATCACCCGGTCGCAATGGTTTTCCGCCGGATAAAGCCGCAGCTTCATACCGTCCATCGTCACATCGAACGGCCCTGCGACGGGCCGCGCGAACCGTTTGCGAAGCCGCCTGCGCCATGCGGCGGGAAGGATGGACGCATCTGCCGCCGCCCAGATAGCCCGTTCGTTCCACGAGGCACGGTGCTCCCCGAACGGCGAGATCGTATCGATATTAACGGTCACCGCTTCCGCCTCCACCAGCCGCTTCCAATGCGGCGGCCTCTTCCCCGTCGATTACCGTGCGCGCAGCCGACATGACCGCCTTGCGTTCGTCTTCGCTCAAATTGTCCGCCTTCTGCCCGTCCGCAAGGCGCACTGTCACTTCCTTGTGCGCGAAATGGATGCCTTCGCGGGCAAACAGGTCCTGAATGCTCTCATAGACGATCTTGCGGGTGACGAACTGTTCTCCCGGCTTGGTCATGAATTTCACGCGAATGATCATCGCGGAATCTTCCATTTTATAGACCCCCTGCGATTTTAACGGCTGCATAAAGGTGTGGCCGACCTGCGGATGTTCCAGCAGTTGCTGCCCCAGCTTCTTCACCAGTTTACGGACCTTTTCCACGTCCGTGTCGTATGTCACGCGCAACGGCAGCTTCATCATCACCCAGTCGCGGGAATAGTTGGTGAGTTGCTTGATCTCGCCGAAGGGCAGCGTGTGCAACGCGCCCAGATGGTGCCGCAACTGGAAAGAGCGGATGGAGATTTTCTCCACCACGCCCTTGATGCCTTCGATCTCCACGTATTCGCCCTTGCGAAAGGCATCATCGAGCAGGAAGAACGCGCCGGAAAACACGTCTTGAATGAGCTTTTGTGCCCCGAAACCAACCGCGATACCCACGACACCTGCACCGGCGATGATCGGGCCGATATCGATGCCGAAGCGTGATAACACAACGACGACAGCGGCCACGAAAATGATTGCGATCAGCACATAGCGCACGATGGGCAGTAGGGTGGCGATGCGCGAAGCGCCTGCTCCGCCTTCATTGCCCATCGCTTCCTCATCGACTTCGACCGGCCCGCTTTCCAACGCCATGCGGTGGTCGATCCAGCGGCATACGGCCTGATAGGCGATCCAAGCCAGACCCACGCTCGCGATCATGTCGAGACCACCGGCCAGCCAGTTGCCGGTCTCTCCCACCCGCACACCCCATAGCCTGCCGAGTTCACCGATGGCGATTGTCGAGATGAGCAACAACGCCCCTTGTTCGAGAAAATCGCGGAACATCGGCTGATAGACCATCTGCGGCACATCGGTGCCCACGACCATTTCCTCGTTGTCGTTCGGCGTCACGCCGAGCGCCGCCTCATGTTCAGCGCGGGCGGCCTGTACCTTCGCCTCGAACCGCCGTTTGCGGTAATCGTAAAGCACCGCGATGAGAGTCATGGCCAGCGCGTAGGCCAACACGCCGAGATAGAGCGCGAGAAACGGTGCCACCAGAACAAGACCGGGTGCCGGCAGGCCAAGAGCGAGGCGGAACACGAACACACCCATCGCAATGACACCGTAGACAAGGATTGCCACCGGCACGAGCTTCGCAAGGCCCGTCCGCAATTTGTAAAGCGGGGCGGACGGGTCACGCGGCGCGAAGATATGCTGGAACTTGCGCCAGTTGCCGATCACGTAGATCGCCAGCGCCACCGTTGCAAAAAGCGCCAGCCCGATCTGAAGCAACGCCACATCGTTGCGATTGACGCCCCCTTCCAGGCCGGCCCGCGCCTGTTCCCCGCCGGTGATGATCGTGATGCGGACCAAGGCATAGAGAGCGGCCAGAACCGCAAAGCCGATATGGAAGAACCTGTGCATCCCCACCGCTTCGTCATCCGACAGGTTGACCAGACGGTATCGAGGCATGTTGCCTGCAAAAAGGTTCCACGAAATTCCGTGCCGAACGAACCGGTAAGCCGTATAGGCCACGATGGCCTCGAAAATAACCCGTCGTGCCGGCTCGTGACCAGAATCCAGCACCACGGCCACCGCAAGCGCGATGAAGAACGACAGTGCCAGAAGCATGACCGACATGATGGTGCGGACGAGCAGATATCGCACCTTGTCGGACGTGGTTTCTGGCGTGCCCGCAACCAGCACGGGAAACTGCCGCACGGCCCAGCGATAGACGGGGATGGTGATCAGGAATGCCACAGTCGACCCCAGCAGGGCCGTTGCCAGCGCCCGTATCAGCCACCAACCACTTCCATCCGGGCTTGCCTCGGCAAAGTTCGTGGCCATTCGTTCGGGCAAACCGGGAAGGCCCGCTGCGATCCGCCCGATACGGTTCCGTGCTTCCAGAAACCGCTCGGCCCGCATGGCGCGCATATTCGTCTCGGGCGCGTTCATTTCCATGCCGGGAGGCTGAACGACGATGACGGTGGAGCCGTTCTTGCGCGCATCCTCGATGAGCCGTTCCAAGCCCTCGTTTTCGGTCCCTTCAGCGGAATTCGTTAGCAATTGCACCTGTGCGTGCGCCGGTGGGAACGAGCCTAAAACGACACCCAATACGCACATCGCAAACAGCACGAGACAGATTGCTCTCCCGGTCCGAAGAACAGGAGAGTGGCTTAACGAAGCGGAAAACGGCAACATGAAGTGAAGACCTCGTTGGCAGCGGCCTACACCTAGCAGAACCACACTTTGCGCGCGAGACCGGCGCGGCAGGGGCAGGTGGACCTGTTGAAAACTGTCTGACACACAGGTTTGATGATGATTGCCTCCCCCCTCCTGTTTCTGCGCCATGGAGAGACCGACTGGAATACGGCAGGTCGCTATCAGGGATCGACCGACACCTCACTTTCGGATGCCGGTAAGCTGCGGGGTGCGCAACACGCATGCCTCGTGCGGCAGCTTTGCGCCGATAGCAAGCTTGACCGCAAGCGTTTGTCGATCACCACCTCACCGCTCCAACGGGCGTCGGGAACAGCGGACTGGCTTCAATCGGAACTCGACCCGCCGCCAGTCATATCTATCGAGCCACGCCTGCGCGAACTGTCTTTCGGGCGTTGGGAAGGGCTGACGAGCATGGAGGTGAAGGCGCGCTTTTACGAAGAGCGCAAACGCCGCAAGATCGACCGCTATGCCTTCGCGCCCAAAGGCGGAGACAGCATGGCGGCCCGCCATGCAGGCGTCAGCGCGGCTTTGGCAGCCCGGAAACCCCACACGATCGTCGTTACCCATTCCGGTATCATCCGCCTCATTGCGCTCATTCTGAACGACGACGACAGTGCCGTCAGCATGGCCGTTCCCCATGAAGGCGGGTTTCTGTGGAACGGGGAGCGGCTGAACCCTGTTGTCATGTAGTCTTAACGCACGGAAACTTTTGTGTAAGATAGACGCCGGGGCAGGGGAAACGACATGGACGCAGTGATGCAACGCGAGAAGAATGACGGTGGCGAGACCACTGCAGCGATGCCTTCGCACGACATCATCCGCGTCGACAATCTTGTCATCGACATCGACCTGAAGGGCACTGATCTCAACATCATCCGCGGCGCCTCCTTCCGTATTCCGGCAGGCAAGACCGTGGCGCTGGTGGGCGAATCCGGTTCCGGCAAATCCATACTCTCGCAAGCCATTCTCGGCATCTTGCCCAATGTTGCGTCCATTAAGTCAGGCAGCATCTGGTACCGGGAACACGCCGCCGACGCGCCGACCGACCTGGCTTCGCTTGACGATTATTCCTCCAAGCGGGTGAAGCTGCGCGGCGGCAAGATTTCGATCATCTTTCAGGAGCCGATGACATCGCTGTCTCCGCTTCACACGATCGGCAACCAGATCGCCGAGGCGCTGGAACTGCACCGCAAGGAAATTACCGGCGACGAAATCAAACGCACCGTGATCGACATGCTCGATCTTGTCGGTTTTCCCGCACCGGAAGCGGCCTGGTCCATGTATTCGATGGAACTGTCCGGCGGCCTGCGTCAGCGGGCGATGATCGCCATGGCGCTGGTTTGCCATCCCGCCCTGCTGATTGCCGACGAGCCGACGACTGCGCTCGACGTATCCATGCAGGCCAAGATTCTGGCCCTGCTGAAGGATTTGCAGGAAAGGCTCGGCATGGCCGTGCTGCTCATCACCCACGATCTCGGTGTGGTCGCCAATATGGCCGACGAGGTTGTCGTGATGTATCACGGGCAGATCATGGAGGCGGGTACCCGCGAGGCGATCTTCCGCAACCCGCAGCATCCCTATCTCAAGGCACTGCTCAACGCTGTGCCGGACCTGTCGATGGGTTACGACGAAAAGCTGGAAAGCCTGCGCGACATCGACCATGTAATTCCGGCCTCGATGGCGGGCGTCGTGCAGGACCGCAAGGACCACAGCGATCAGGCGTTGCTGCGCGTGCGCGGCCTGTCGAAGACCTTCATAACCAAAAAGGCGACCGGGTGGCTCACCTTCAAACGCAACAAGCATGTGGTCCGCGCCGTCGATGATGTGAGCTTCGATGTGCGGCGTGGCGAATGTTTCGGGCTGGTGGGCGAATCCGGTTGCGGCAAAACGACGACGCTAAAAATGATCGTGCGGGCGCTGGCGGCCACAGAAGGATCTATCCAGTGGCTTGAGGAGGATCGCGCGACCGAACTGACTGAGCTCGAAGGCAACGATCTGAAAGCCTTCCGCCGCCGGATGCAGATGGTGTTTCAAGATCCCTTTTCGTCGCTTTCCCCGCGCCAGACAGTGCTCAACATCCTGAAAGAGCCAATGGAGGTTCATAATATGGGCAACGACCGGGAGAACCGGGAATATGCCGCCGAACTGATGCAACTCGTCGGCCTGCAGCCCACCTATCTGGGCCGTTACCCGCATTCCTTCTCCGGCGGCCAACGCCAGCGCATCGGTATCGCGCGTGCGCTGGCATTGCGCCCTGAGTTGCTGGTGCTGGATGAACCCGTGTCGGCGCTGGACGTTTCTGTGCAAGCGCAGGTGCTGAACCTGTTGAAGCAGCTGCAGACCGAACTCGGCCTGACCTACATCTTCATCAGTCATAACCTCGCTGTGGTGCGCTATATTGCGGATCGTATCGGCGTCATGTTCAGAGGCCAGCTTGTGGAAGTCGCCACCCGCGAAGAGCTGTTCGAGCGCCCGGTCCACCCCTATACCCGCGCGCTGCTGGATGTCGTGCCCCATGCCGACCTCGACCACCCGCTCGATTTCGACCGTATCAACGCGGATATGGCGGCGGAAGGCAGCGGCTGGCCCGACCCTTTCCTGTCCCGCCTCGACATGACCGACCCGGACAATGAGGGCGAGAGCGATATGGACATGGTGCAGTTGACGCCCAATCACCGTGTCCGCGCCCGCATCGGCTCGTCCGCTTCCGACCTTCTATCTATCGCACCCCGATGAGTGCTTTCTTTAAAAACTGCCCGCCCCGCAACGCCTCACCGTCAGGACCGACCATTATGTTGAAACGCTGCCTTTCCGCCCTTCTCGCCGCCACCGCCAGTGTGGTTGTGAGCGCGACCACCGCCTTCGCAGGTCCGCCGGAAGAACCGCGTGTGGTCGATTTCAATGCGCTGGAAAAGACCGTGGGCCAGCGCGGCGGCACGCTCAACATGCTAATGGCCAAGCAGAAGGACATCAGCCAGATGACGGTTTACGGCAACGCCCGTCTCGTCGCCTGGGACCAGACGTTCTCGCTCAAGCCCGACATCCTGAAATCGGTGGAGACGACCGACAACAAGTCCTTCACCCTGACCCTGCGCAAGGGTCATCTCTGGTCGGATGGCGAACCGTTCACGACCGAGGACTTCCGCTACTGGTGGGAGGATGTCGCCAACAATGCGGATCTGGAACCAGGCGGCATTCCCCGTGAAATGCTGGTCGACGATGCAGCGCCAACATTCGAAGTGATTGATGATGTAACCGTGCGCTACACGTGGGACGAGGTGAACCCGCTGTTCCTCACCGCGCTGGCCGGTGCCCGACCGCTCGAGATCTACATGCCGGCCCATTACATGAAGCAATGGCACGACAAATATGCCGATGCGGACTTCATCAAGGCCAAGATCGAAAGCGAGCAGGTGCAGGGCTGGACCAATCTGCACCAGCGCTTCGGGCGCACCTACCGGCCTGAAAACCCCGATATGCCGACGCTGGCGCCGTGGCGTCAGTCCACCCAGCTGCCGAGCGAACGCATCATTTTTGTGCGGAATGAGAACTTTCACCGCGTCGATCCTGAGGGAACGCAGCTTCCTTACATTGATGAAGTGATCGTCAATCTGGCATCCTCCTCCATCATCCCAGCCAAGACCGGCACGGGAGAAAGTGATCTTCAGGGCCGCTACCTCCGGTTCGACAACTACGCTTTCCTGAAGAAAGGCGCGGCCGACGGTGAATATTCTGTGCGGCTGTGGCCATCCGGCAAGGGCTCGGAAATGGTGCTGCTGCCCAACATGAACACCAAGGACGAAGGTTTTCGTGCCGCCTTGCAGGACGTGCGCGTGCGCCGTGCTCTGTCGATGGGGATCGACCGGTCCGAGATCAACGAGGCCATCTTCTTCGGTCTTGCCCGCACAGACGCTAATTCCGTGCTGCCATCTTCGCCCCTCTACAAGGATGAATATGCCCACGCCTGGTCCGACCGCGATCTGGAACAGGCCAACGCACTACTCGATGAAGCTGGCTTCTCAGAACGCGATTCCGCCGGAACACGGCTGATGCCCGATGGGCGCGAATTCGAGATCATCGTGGAAACCGCCGGTGAATCCTCGCAGGAAACGGACATTCTCCAGCTCATTGCCGACCATTGGAAAGCGATCGGCGTCAAGCTGTTCGTCAAACCCTCCCAGCGCGACATTCTGCGCGGGCGCGTGTCGAACGGCGAGACGGTCATGTCCACGTGGGAGGGGCTGAACCGCGGTCTGGCCACGCCGGAAATGAACCCGGAAGAACTGGCACCCGTGTCACCCGTGCAGGCGCAGTGGCCCGCCTGGGGTCTGTATCGCGACTCCAAGGGCGCGGCCGGTGAAGCGCCGACGTTGAAACCCGTTCAGCGCCTCTATGAGCTTTACGATGATTGGCGCACAGCGGGCACACTGGACGCGCAGCGCGCCATCTGGGACGAAATGCTGTCGATCTACACCGATCAGGTCTACACGATCGGCATCGTGTCCGGCGGCCTGCAGCCCATCGTCGTGTCGAACAAACTGCGCAACGTGCCGGAAGAAGGCATCTGGGCTTTCGAACCGACGCTGTATTTCGGCCACTACCTGCCCGACACGTTCTATTTCAGCGAGCAGTAGGGCGGACGGGGGCCATGTCGGGCTTGAATGACACGCCCGCATCGGTAACGGTCGCGCGATGATCCGCTATATCGCCACGCGCACGCTTTACATGATCCCAACGCTGTTGCTGGCGTCGATGGTGATTTTCACCATTATCCAGCTGCCGCCCGGCGATTATGTGGAGACCTATATCGGCGAGTTGATCGCGTCGGGCGAATCCGTCGATCTGGCCCGGGCGGCCTATCTGCGGGAGGAATACGGGCTCAATCAGCCCATGTGGTGGCGTTATCTGCTGTGGATCGGCAATTTCGTCACCGGCGATTTCGGCTATTCCTTCGAATATCAGCGCCCGGTGTCCGAAGTCATTGGCAACCGGCTGTGGCTGACGATGCTGGTGTCCTTCTTCACCATCATCCTCACATGGGTCATTGCTTTCCCAATCGGCATCTACTCCGCCACGCACCAGTATTCCTGGGGCGATTATGGGCTCACTTTCGTGGGCCTACTCGGCATGGCGACGCCGAACTTCCTGCTGGCGCTGCTGCTGATGTACTTCGCCAAGACCCTGTTCGGCACGTCGATCGGCGGGTTGATGGATGCAAAATACATTGATCAAGAGATGACGTGGGGAAAGTTCTGGTCGGTGATGGAGCATCTTATCGTGCCCACAATCGTCATTGGCACCGCGGGCACTGCGGCGATGATCCGCCGTATCCGCGCCAACCTGCTCGATGAATTGCAGAAGCAATATGTCACCACCGCCCGCGCCAAAGGTGTACCGCCCTTCAAGGCACTGGTGAAATATCCTCTGCGCATGTCGCTCAACTTCTTCGTGGCAGACATCGGTTCGCTGCTGCCCGCTATCATTTCCGGTGCGGAAATCGTCGCTATCGTGCTGTCGCTGCCGACCACCGGTCCGCTGCTCATTGCGGCACTGCAATCGCAGGACATGTATCTGGCCGGTTCCTTTTTGATGTTCCTCGCCACGCTGACCGTGATCGGCGTGCTCATTTCGGATATCGCCCTCGGCTGGCTCGACCCCCGCATCCGTCTGTCGGGAGGGGTCGAGAAATGACCAACAAGCGCGAAGACGGCATGGATACCACCTCCGAAACGGTTCGGACCGAGACTTTCGCCGCCGACAGCGGCCAGCCGTTGATGGTGGACGAGACGATAGGCGCCGAAGCTGCGGCCCAGCAGGCGCGATTGCAGACGGCCTACCAGTCCGACCCACAGTCGAACTCGTCGCTGCCGCCGGAAGGCGTGGCCACATTGCCCCATTTCGTGTCCGACGCCGAGTTCGACCTGCAATCGGTCGAACGGCTGACGCCGGAGCAGGAGAAGATCTATTTCGCGTCGCAGCTGACCCTGATGTGGTGGAAGTTCCGCAAGCACAAGGTCGCCGTCTGGTCCGGCGTGTTCCTGCTGCTGCTCTATGGCAGTTGCCTGATCTCCGAGTTCCTGTCCCCGTGGAATTATCAGACCCGCCATTCGGAGCATATTTACGTGGAACCGCAAGGCATCCACCTGTTCCACGATGGTGCTTTCGTTGGCCCGTCCATCCATCCGCTCAAGCGCGAGCTGGATATGGAAACCATGACCCGGATCTATACGCAGGACACCAGCGAGAGCGTTCCACTGTCGTTTTTCTGTTCCGGCGACAGTTACTACTGGATGGGGCTGATACCCGGCGACAACCATCTGGTTTGCGCGCCAGAGGGTGCACCGTTCTACCTGCTCGGCACGGACCGGCTGGGGCGCGATCTGCTCTCGCGCATCATTCAGGGCGCGCGCATTTCGTTGACCATCGGCCTCATCGGCATCAGCGTCTCGTTCCTGTTGGGCATCGTCATCGGTGGCGCCGCGGGCTATTATGGCGGCTGGGTCGACATGGTGGTGCAGCGGGTGATCGAAGTGCTGCAATCGATCCCGACGATCCCCCTGTGGCTTACGCTATCGGCCATCATGCCCGCCTCGTGGTCGCCGATCCTGATCTATTTCGGGATAACCATCATTCTCGGCCTGCTCGACTGGACGGGACTGGCGCGCGCCGTGCGATCGAAATTGCTATCGCTGCGGGAGGAGGAATACGTGCTGGCCGCCCGCCTCATCGGCAGCGGTGCGCCGCGCATCATCGGACGGCATCTCATACCCGGCTTCATGTCCCACCTCATCGCATCTGCCACGATCACCATTCCCACCATGATCCTGGGTGAAACCGCGCTCTCCTTCCTTGGCCTCGGCCTGCGGGAGCCGATCACATCGTGGGGCGTGCTGCTCAACGAGGCGCAGTCGATCAATGTGGTCGCCGTCTTCCCGTGGCTCATGCTGCCGGTGGTGCCGGTTATTCTCGTCATTATCGCGTTCAACTTTCTGGGCGACGGGCTGCGCGATGCCGCTGACCCGTATAAGTAGGCGGCAATCCCCTCCCGTGGTCCTCATATGATGCGCCTCAACGACGTCCGTATCCTGATGTATTCCCACGATACGTTCGGCCTCGGCCACCTGCGCCGGTGCCGGACACTCGCCCACGCGCTGGTAGAGCGGTACAAGGGACTGACGGTCCTCATCATTTCCGGCAGCCAGATTGCGGGAGCCTTCGATTTCAAGGCGCGGGTGGATTTCGTGAAGATCCCATCCGTCATCAAACTCTACGATGGCGACTACGCCTCGATTTCCGACCACATCGACATCGCCGACACGCTCGAAATGCGCCAACGGCTTATTTCAGAAACGGCGGCAGCTTTCGCGCCCGACATCTTCATCGTCGACAAGGAGCCGATGGGCTTGCGCGGTGAGGTGGAGCCGGTGCTGCATAAGTTGCGCGAGCGGGGATGCCGTACCGTGCTTGGCCTGCGCGACGTGATGGATGCGCCGGAAAAGCTGGCAGCCGAGTGGGACAAGAAACAGGTGCCGCAAAAGATCGCCGCGCTTTACGACGAGGTCTGGGTCTATGGCCCGCGCGATTTCTATAACCCGCTCGCCGGTCTCGACCTGCCTGCCGGACTGGAAGACAAACTCGTCTATACCGGCTTTCTGGAGCGGGACACCGGCTCGCTGTCCGAACCGGAAGAACCGGATGAGGATTTCATTCTTGTCACTGCCGGTGGCGGCGGTGACGGGGAGGAAATCATGAATCTCGTTCTCGCCGCGCGGGAATACGACCGCAATCTCATCTATCCACTCGTGCTGATACCCGGCCCCTTCATGGCCAGTGAAACCCGCGATGCCATCCGCCGCCGTGCATCTCATTTGCGGCGGGTAAAGGTCGTCGATTTCGACAACAATCTGGAAGCGAGGCTGTCCCGCTCCCGCGCCGTCATCGGCATGTGCGGCTACAACACGTTTTGCGAGGTTATGTCCTTCGACAAACCGGCTCTCTTCATGCCCCGCCGCCACCCGCGCGAGGAACAGCTCATCCGCGCCACCCGCGCTGCAGAACTCGGCCTTTCGCAGATGATCGACACTGAAATGGCCAGTGATCCGGCGAAGATGGCCGATGCGCTTCACCGCCTGCCCCATGCACCGGCACCCAGCGAATCTGTCGGCTGGGTCGATCTGGCAGGGTTGGAAGTTGTCTGCGACCGCGTCGGCGCATTGTTGGATGCCAAAACACCGGAGCCCGCGTGAAACTCGGAATTGTCCTGAAGGGTTATCCGCGCCTGTCGGAGACCTTTATCGCGCAGGAGATTTTGAAGCTGCAGCAGGCGGGGCTGGATTTGCAGTTGATATCCCTGCGCCATCCTTACGACAAAAAGCGCCATCCCATCCACGAGGAAATCACCGCGCCGATCCTCTACCTGCCCGAATATCTGCGCGATGAGCGCGCCCGGGTTGCCAAGGCGTGGCGCATAGCGCGCAAGCTGACGGGCTACGCGGCGGCGCGGAAAATGTTCCTGCGGGATCTGGCCCGTGATCGCACCAAGAACCGTATCCGCCGCTTCGGTCAGGCCTGTGTGCTGGCCGCCGAAGTGACCGACCGCGATTGGCTCTACGGCCATTTCATCCACACGCCCGGCTCCGTCACCCGTTATGCCGCGACCATGCTTGGACTGCCCTATTCCATCTCCGCCCACGCCAAGGATATCTGGACCTCGCCGGATTGGGAGTTGCGAGAGAAATTGAACGATGCCCGCTGGACCGTTACCTGTACGAAAGGCGGTGCGGACCATCTCGCGGCTCTCGCATCGTCGCCGGACAAGGTGCGCCTCGTCTATCATGGTCTCGATCTCGAGCGGTTTCCGTCCCTTTCACACGCCCCATCCACGCGCAATGGCAACGACCCGGATGCACCGGTCCGCTTCCTCTCCGTCGGTCGTGCGGTGGAAAAGAAGGGGCTCGACACGCTGCTCGACGCCCTCGCGCTCCTGCCCCCCGCCCTGCACTGGCATTGGACCCACATCGCGGGCGGCCCGCTGCTGGACGACCTGCGGTCGCAGACGGCGCGCTTGAGCCTCGACGATCGTGTCACGTTCCTCGGCAAGCAGGCGCAAACCCGCGTGCTACAGGAATACGGGGACAGCGACCTGTTCGTCCTGCCCTGCCGCATCGCCAGCGACGGGGATCGCGACGGCCTGCCCAACGTGATCGTCGAAGCCCAGAGCCAGCGTCTGCCGGTCGTTTCGACACCCATCAGCGGCATTCCCGAATTGATCGAAAACGATACGAATGGTTTGCTTGTTCCGCCCAACGAACCGCAGCCTTTGGCGCGCGCGTTGGAGAGACTGGCCCGCGACCCCGCTCTGCGAACGCAGCTTGGAAAAGCCGGTGAAAAGCGTGTGCGCCGGGACTTCGATGCAGCGCGCGAAATCGACACCCTGCTGGATCTGTTCGGGGTCACGCCGTGACCGCCCCCAAACGGGTGCTGTTTCACGTTCAGCATTTACTCGGTGTTGGCCATATCCACCGGGCGGGGCTGTTGATCGCCGGTTTTCGCAAGGCGGGTCTGGCCGTCGATGTCCTACACGGGGGCGAACCGGTGCCCGGTTTCGACTATGGTGCCCATAGCGTCACCTATCTGCCGCCCCTGCGCGCACGGGATGCAAGCTTTTCCGAGATACTGGATGATGAGGGCCAGCCCGTCACCGAGGCCTACCGGACCCGCCGGGCCGACCTTTTGGTGAAAGCGTTCGAGGCGATCCAGCCCGACGCCATCGTCATCGAGGCATGGCCTTTCGGGCGGCGCGTGTTGCGGACGGAGATGGCCGCGCTGATGGAAGCAGCCGCGCGCTGTCGCTGTCCGCCGCTCGTCGTCACGTCCGTGCGCGACATTTTGCAGGAAGACCGCAAGCCTGGGCGCAGTGAGGAGGCTGCCGATCTCGTACGTGCCCATATTGACAATGTTCTCGTCCACAGCGACCCCTCGCTCGTGCCCCTCGATGCGACGTTTCCAATGTTTGATCGCATTGCGGACCGCATCGCCTATACCGGTTATGCAGTGCCGGAGATGGTCGCGGTGGATGGGCAGACGTTCGATGTCATTGTGACGGCCGGCGGTGGCGCATTCGGTGCGGACCTGCTCGCCACTGCCGCCGAAGCGGCGCGGCATTTCCCGCAAGAGCGCTGGTGCATTGCCATTGGCCCCAACGGCGCGGCACTGCCGGTGCCGGAAAACGTGGTCCTCGTGGAGCGCATCGACGGTCTCGCCGCGCACATGGCAAGGGCCGGTCTATCCATCTCCCAATGCGGTTACAACACGGCAATGGATGTGCTGTCCTCCGGCGTGAAGGCCGTATTGGTGCCCCATGACACAACCGGCCAGACGGAGCAGAAACGCCGCGCGGAGCTGTTGGCCGACAAGGGTTATGCCGTCTCGGTTCCTCAGTCCGAACTCACGGTCGCAAAGCTAGTGGCCGGAATCGAATGGGCCCGCGCCTTGCCGAGCCCCGCGCATCGCCCGGACCTTTCCGGTGTAAAGACCAGCGCCGCCCTGCTCGCCGGCTGGCTGTCGGAACGCGCGGCATGAAAATCGCCGTCACCTGCCCGATCAAGCCGCCGGACCACCCCATCCCCTCCGGCGACCGCACGATCGCGCGCAACCTGATGACCGCCATCGGCCTTGCGGGACACGAACCGTTTCTCGCCTCACGCTTCATTGCCTATTCCAAGCGTGCCGATCCCGACATCCTGCACCAGCGCAAGCGGGACGCGTTGGCGGAAGCGGACGGGGTGCTGAAAACCTTGCGCGAAAACCCGCCGCACCTGTGGTTGACCTATCACCCCTATGACAAGGCACCAGACTGGATTGGACCAATGGTGGCGGACGCTCTCGCCATCCCGTACCTCACGTTGGAAGCGGCGAAGACCGGGCAGGGGGATGAATGGCTGCCGTGGCGAAAAGAAACGCAAAATGGTCTGCGGAGGGCTGATCTGCATCTGGTGATGAAACCGTCCGACCATTCTTACCTCTCCAAATTGCTTGGCTCGGACGACCGGTTGTGGCCGATTGCCCCGTTCATCGACACAACCGGCTATCCGTCGAGCACGCGCTGGTCGGACGGTCCCGTCCAACTCATCACCGCTGGCCTCATGCGCCCCGGCAAGAAAGTCGAAAATTACCGATTGTTCGCTGAAGCGCTCGATCATGTTCGTGCTGCCGATTGGCGCCTCACCATTCTCGGAGACGGCCCCGCCCGCCCGCAGATCGAGCAATTCTTCGCTCGCCACAAAGACCGCGTATTCCTCGCAGGTGAAGTCCCCCGCGAAACCGTTCTGGAGCGCATGGCGCAGGCGGACATCTTCGTCTGGCCCGGGTGGCGCGAACCCATCGGCATGGTCTATCTTGAAGCACAGCTTTGCGGCCTGCCGGTCGTCGCCTTTGCCGACATGGGCGTGCCGCTGGTCGTAAAAAATGGTGAGACGGGCCTGCTCGCACCGCCTGACAACACCGCCGCCCTTGCCGCGCATATCGACACGTTGGTCGCCGATCCCGCCCTTCGCGCAAGGTTGGCGTCAGCCGGGCCGGGCATAGTGCGCGCCGAACACGGGCTGAAACAGGCAGCCCGAACGCTCGACGTGGCTTTCCGCAGCGTTGTTTGATCTTGGCGCGGCACGTTCCCGCGGTTAGGAAGAGATTATGCGAACTATCCTTTCCTTCATGATCTTTCTAATCACGCTGGTTCCCGCGCAAGCGCAGGCCCTGCCAAGCCTGACAATCGACCTGGAATCGGGGCGGGTGCTTCAGGCCGAACGGGCGTTCGACCCGTGGCATCCAGCTTCACTGACGAAGATGATGACGGCTTACACGACGTTTCGCGCTATCGCTGACGGCACGGTGGACGGGTCTTCTGCCGTCATTATCAGTCGCGAAGCAACGCGGCAGCCACCCTCCAAAATGGGCTACGGTGTCGGCACGACGCTGACGCTGACGAACGCGATCACGATCCTGCTGGTCAAATCCGCCAATGATGTTGCTGTGGCTCTGGCGGAAAGCGTGAGCGGATCGGAGCGGGGTTTTGTGGCCCGCATGAATGCCGACGCCGCCCGCCTGGGCATGACGGGTTCCCGTTTTACCAACCCCCACGGGTTGCACGACCCGGCACAGGTGGTGACCGCCCGCGACATGGCTCTGCTGACCCGCGCGCTCCACCGCGAATTTCCGCAATATGCACCATTGTTTGCAGCACCGTCACTGATGGCACCAAAACAAACGCAATCCGGTAAGACGGTTCAACGGGTGTATTTTTCCTACAACCTGCTTCTTGAACGCTTTCAGGGCGCGGACGGGTTTAAGACCGGTTTCGTGTGCGCTTCGGGTTATAATTTCATCGGTTCCGCCACGCGCAGCGGGCGGCGTATTGCAGCCATTGTTCTGGGTCGCGACGGGCAGACAGCGCGTGCTGTCGATGCGGCGCGGCTCATAGCGCAGGGTTTCCAACGGCCCTTTGCCTCGGGCACGCCCATCGAACGGTTGGCCCCGAACGGCCCTGTTGCAGCCGTCCCCCGCAATATGCGCGCCACCTATTGCACGCCGGAAGCCAGTGCCGCCCGTTACGACCCCGGCGCGGGGCAGGCGGTAATCGAGTCCCAATGGCTGCAACCCCGCGCCATTACCCGTGGGCCGATCGTTGTCACGCTGGAGCCAAAGTCCGCCGCTCCCGTCAGGCTCGACCGCATACCGCTGCCGACATTCCGGCCCCAAACCTTGGGCCAGTCCGCCGCGCTTCGCATCACGTCCGATGCTCCCGCTCCGAATACCACTATACAAACCCCTGCGCCCGACGGGCCAGTCTTTCAGCGGCCCGTCACCAGAGCGCGCCCGATCACGCAAAGTGCGATAGCTTCCCAGCCGGAACCTTCTCAGCTACCGGCTGAAACGGTTTCCACCATTCCGGCGGAGGCGTCGATCGATGATCTGCTGGCGGAACTGGCACCGAATGCGCCGCGCCCACCGGTCCAGACCTTTCCGGCACAGGCGACGATACCGACGCCGACGTTCCGGCCATCCGCACAATGACGGTCGCCGTTCCGGTCACCCTGCTGACCGGTTTTCTCGGATCCGGCAAGACAACGTTACTCAACCGTCTGCTCGACCAGGGAGCATTGGCGGACGCGGCGCTCGTCATTAACGAATTCGGCGACGTGGGTATCGACCATCTGCTTGTCGAACGTGCCGACGAAGGCATCATCGAACTGTCGGACGGCTGCCTGTGCTGCACCATTCGCGGCGATCTGATCGATACCCTGACGCGCCTGCTGAACTGCGACCCCGCGCCTAAACGCATCGTCATCGAAACAACCGGCCTCGCCGACCCCGCCCCCATTCTTCACGCGATCATGGGCCACCCGGTCCTGTCAGAACGGCTGCGGCTCGACGGTGTGGTGACGGTGGTGGATGCGGTCAACGGAAGCTCGACGCTCGATGCCCATGAGGAGGCGGTGAAGCAGGCCGCTGTTGCAGACCGGATTGTGCTGTCGAAGACCGATCTGGCAGACGATACGTCATCTTTGCTGACGCGCCTGACGCGCCTCAATCCTGCGGCGCGCATTGTGACCCATGCCCCGGAACCCGCCGATCTGTTCGGATGTGGTCTGTGGAATCCCGCCACCAAAACCGCCGATGTCGCTCGCTGGATGGGCGAAGCGGCAAATGCGGAAGAGCACGACCACCATCACCACAACGATGTGAACCGTCACGATTCCGCCATTCGCGCCTTCACGCTGATCACGGACCGCGCTGTGGAGGCGACGGCCCTGACCGCATTTCTTGATCTGCTCGCCAGCGCCCACGGCCCGAACATGTTGCGGATGAAGGGTATCGTGAGACTGGCGGAAGACCCGTCGCGTCCGGTGGTGCTGCACGGCGTCCAGCATATCTTCCACCCGCCCGCTACATTGCCGGCATGGCCGCCCAGTTCCGATGGAACAATCGACCATCGCACCCGTCTCGTGATGATCGTGCGGGACATGGATGAGAGCTACATCCGCCGCCTGTTCGACGCTTTCACCGGCGTGCCGCGCACGGATACGCCAGACCGGGCGGCGCTGACGAACAATCCGCTCGCCATTCCGGGCGTTTGACAGGCTTTAGACGCTGCTGCTCGGTGGTCTTTCCCGATATCCGGCCGGCGGCGCGTGGCGCACGATCCCCCAGCCGATGGGGCGGATGCGGTTGCCCGGCAGCTGCGGGTCCGGCCCCCAGATCGCCTGATAGGTATCGATGCACAGTCCACGCCGCTGCAATACGATGAAAGCGACGATCAGCCCCGCATACCAGAATGACAGCGTCACCCACATCCAGTTCGGCGCGTTGGCGATCCACAATCCGGTGGAGATGGACGCGACAGCAAAGCCCAGCGCCACATAACCGACTGTCTTGTGCATGATCTCGAAGGCCCGGCGGTGCAGCGTCATATCGAAGTGGTCGCCGCGCCATGAACCGTCCGGTGCCGGATGGTCCGGCCCGCCGCGGGTGCCACGGAACATGCCTGCCACCACCTGCATGGCGCAGAACGCAGCAATCGCCCAGCCGAGCGAGCGGTGGACGAAGATCAGCCAGCCGTCGCCTGCCGGTTTCCAGATCAGATAAATGCCGATGAACATGCCAAGCGCCGCACCGGTCTGCATCATCCAATGGGTGTGAAACCAGAGCCGGTTGTCGAGACGTTCCGGCCACTTTTGTCGTGGCGTAATCTTGCCAAACCGGGCGATGAGAACCCCGATTGGCAGCAAGATGGCCCAGGACAATGTCATAACCCGCCCATGCCACTTCGTCCCGAGATCCAGCTCGTGCGGACGGGTTGTGTCCAGTGGTGCCAAAAGCCAGTCCCCACCGGGAAGTGTGGCGACTAGGTCTGCCAGCGCCTCCAGCATGGCCTCACCCTTTCACCGCGCCGGCGGTCATGCCGGTGATGATCTGCTTGGAGGCTATGAAGGTGAAGATGATCGGCGGGATGGCGAGCAACATGCCCGTGGCCATGATGACACCCCAGTCGATGTCATGCTCTGTCAGCGAATTGACGAGCGTGACGGGTACGGTGCGGGTGTTACGGTCGAGCAGGGCGTTGGCGAGGATGAACTCGTTCCATGCGATGCGGTATGTGAAGATGGCAGCCGCCGCGAGACCGGGCTTGATAACGGGCAGCACGACCAAAAAGAACACCTGCAGCGCGTTGGCGCCATCCATCTTGGCCGCTTCCTCAAGCTGGATCGGAACTTGCTGGATGAACGATTGCAGAATCCAGATGACGAAAGGCAAATTCATTGCCGTGTAGATGAGGATGATGCCCCAATAGGTGCCCGCTGCCGGTTCGCCCATGAAGGAAAACTGAAAGGTCCAGATACCGAAAACCGGCACCAGCAGAACGGCAGGCGGCACCATCCGCATCAGCAGCGTGGTGAGCGAAACCGTGCCACGGCCCATGAAGCGAAAGCGGACCAGCGCATAGGCGGCCATGCAGCCGATGATGAGCGTGAGCGCGGTCGAAATAGTGGCGACGATCAGCGAGTTGCCCAGCGCCCGTCCGAAGGTCGGGTCGCAATAGCGCACGTGTTCGGGTGTGTACCACAGCACGTTGCACAAAACGGTCTCGTAGTTGTTCATCGTCGGCGTGAAGAACCAGCCCGCCGAGCCATCGAAAATATCGACCTTGAGCTTGAACGAGGTCGTGATCATCATGACGATCGGCCCCAACGCCATCACGATGAGGGCGAGCAGCAGCAGGTAGAACAGCGGGTTCGGGGAACTGCCTGCGGCCCTCTTGGGTGGCAGGCGCGAGCTCTTCGGCGTAGCCGGCACGGTGCCCACGGCGCTGGCGAGAGCGTTCGCGCCGGTCGTATCCGGCGTCATGTTGGTCGAATTGCTCATGCGTTGGCCTCTTCATAGGCGGCTGCGCTGGCACGGCGGCCAGCTGCTTCACGCCGCTCGACCAGTTTGTTGTAGGCAAACATTGCAAGCGTCAGCACCAGCAGCAGGATCAGCAGATAGTTCGACATAGCCGCCGCGACGCCCAATTCGCGGAATTCCTGCGTCGTGCGCTGGATGCGAAGCGACAGAATTTCCGTTGAAAGGCCGGGACCACCATTGGTAAGCACGAGAATGACTTCCAGCACTTTGAAGGCGTCGATCAGGCGCAGCAATCCGGCGATCACCAGAACGGGCATCATGAGCGGCAGTTTGATATGCCAGATCTGCTGCCAGCCGGTCGCTCCATCGAGGGACGAGGCTTCGAGCGCCGATTTCGGCAGGCTTTGCAGTGCGGCCAGCGACAGGATGAAGATGAAAGGCGTCCACTGCCAAACATCGGCAATGATCACGGAGGCAAAGGCCCATTGGGGGTCCGACAGCCAGGGGATGGATGAGAAGCCCATATCGTTGAGCGTGCGGTTAAAGATGCCCACCGACGGGTGGTACATGTAGCGCCACATGAGGCCGACCACGATAGGCGCGATCATCATCGGCAGAATGAAGATTGTGCGCAGCACGCCCATGCCGCGCAGCTTGCGGTCAAGCAGCAGGGCCAAGCCCACGCCAATGAACATTTCCAGCCCGACCACGATGGCCGCGAAGGAAATCGTAACGAGAAAGCTTTCGTGGAAGTTCGGGTCGTTGGCCAAGTTGATGTAGTTGCGAAGGCCGACCCACTCCGCCTCGCCGATCCGCTGGCTCGGGTTCCAGTCTAGAAACGACGCGTAGATCATGTAGCCGATCGGATAGAGCAGCGCGACTGCCAGCACCGCCACGGCGGGGGCCAGGAACATGTACGGCGTCAGTTTATTTGGGTTGAAGGCGACGGCCATGCGGGGTCAGCGGCTTTCACATGTTGCAGCGTTTAGAAGCTGGACAGAAAGGATGCAGGGCTGTGAAACGGCCCCCTGCAGGCCGGGAACTCCCGGGAAGCACCCGCCGACCCCGAAGGATCGGCGGATGGTTCGGGAGGACGTGTCACCGGATTATTTCCAGGTGTTGTAGCCTTCTTCTTCCATGATGGCGTTGGTGCGTTCGGCCACCTGGTCGAGCGCTTCCTTCACCGTCATTTCACCGATCATCGCCTTGTTGAGCGTGGTGCCCAATTCGGAGTTGATCTTGCCCCATGCCGGGATGATCGGACGCCAGTCCGGATCGGCATCTTTCAGCGCTTCGCCGAAGACTTCCAAATGCGGAAACTTGGCGATTGCTTCAGGATCGGCGTGGGTCGAGAAACGCGACGGGTTGCCGCCTTCCATTGCGATCAGCTTGTCGCCTTTCTTGGACGTGAGCCACTGCATCAGCAGGAAAGCTGCTTCCTTGTTCTGAGCATTTTTCGGAATGGCGATACCGAAACCACCTGTCTGCGAGCCCTTGCGGACAGCTTCCGGGTGGGGTGCCCAGCCGACCTTGCCGACGACCTTCGACTTGGTTGGATCTTCGACTTCACCGGCCGTGACCGTGGAGTCAAGATACATGGCTGCATCACCCTGCAGGAAGGCGTTCTTGGCTTCTGCGAAACCGAAGGATGTTGCACCTTCAGGGCCGCAATCCAGGATCTTCTTCAACGCTTCACCGGCTTTCACGCCCGCTTCGTTGTTGACGACCGCGTTCCAGTTATCGTCCAGCACCTTGCCGCCGTATGGAGCAAGGTGAAGCAGAAACGCATGGCTCGTCTGGTGACCGGACTGGCCGCGCGAGGCAATTCCGCCCATGCCGGGTTCCAGCTCGGGGATCTTGCAGGCGAGTTCCAGCATCTGCTCGTAGTTCGTTGGAACTTCGAGATTATGCTTTTCGAAGATGTCCTTGCGGTAGCCGAGAACCGACGTTTCGGAACCGAACGGGATGCCGAACAGCGCGCCGGTCGGGCCGGGAAGGTAGCCCTTCTTGCCGCCTGCAACACCGATATTCTGCACGTAACCGTCGATCAGGTCTTCCGGATCGTAGTTCGGATCGGCCAGTTTCGGATTCATGAAAAAGCGGGCCAGTGGCTCGATCTGGTCGGCATAGACGTAGTCGGCCTTGGAGAAGACCACATAACCCATCAGGTCGTAGTCACCCTTGTCCTTGGTCAGTTCCAGCGTCTGCTTTTCGCGCATGGCGAGATACTGCTGCTGGTCTACCTCGACCTTGATACCGGTCTCTTCGGTAAACTGGGGCAGCACGCGCATGACGGCATCGTAATGCGGGTGAGCGGGGAAGATTGCGACGACCGTTTGACCGGCATAGTCGGCATATGGCCCCTTGGAATGGGCATCGGCGGCGGCGATTGTCGCCGTTCCCACCGAAGCGCCGGCGAACATCGTCGCGGCGGCGAGTGTTGATTTGAAAAGTCTCAGCATCGTTTTCCTCCTGGATTGCTGTCAGTCATAGTCGTTCGGGGCCACGATCAAATTGGCTAGAGCGTCACCCCGGTTTGCGTATCGAAAGCCATGATTTCCTCCACGGCCACCGCAAATGTCTTCTCGACGCCGGTTCTGATCGGCGAGGAGCTTTCGTATTCCACCAGCACATCGATTGCGCCGCAGCGTGTGACGAGCGTGGATTGCGCGCCGAGATATTCGGCCACGACCACCCGCAGGTCTATAGGGGCACCGGATGTGGTGTCGGTGGAAAAAGATGATGGACGCACGCCGATCGTCACGTCGTCGCGCCCATAGGATGCCATGCGCGCCGTCAGATCAGCGGGCAGCGGCAGGTCGAACCCGTCACCCTTCGCCCGCAGCACATCGGCTTCGCGCACCAGCGTGGCGTCGAGAAAATTCATGGTGGGCGAACCGATAAAACCGGCGACAAACTTGTTGGCGGGCTTCTTGAACAGGTCTTCAGGCGAACCCTGCTGCATGATGCGGCCATCGTGCATGACGACGATCCGGTCGCCCAGCGTCATGGCTTCGATCTGGTCGTGGGTCACGTAGATCATGTTCTTGTCGAGCGTGTCGCGCATTTCGGCCAGCTCGGTCCGCATCTTGGCGCGCAGCTTGGCGTCGAGGTTGGACAGGGGCTCGTCGAACAGGAAGGTGGACGAATCGCGCACCAGCGCCCGACCCATTGCCACGCGCTGCCGCTGGCCGCCGGACAGTTCGGCCGGTTTGCGGTCGAGCAGATGGCCGATATTAAGCATATCCGCGACGCGCTGAACCTTGGTGTCTATCTCGGCCTTCGGTGCCCGTTGCAGGCGCAGTGCGAAACTCATATTCCGCGCGATGTTCATGTGCGGGTAGAGCGCGTAGTCCTGAAACACCATCGCAAGGTCGCGGTCTTTCGGCGCTTTCTGGCTGATCGGCTCCCCGTCGAAATATATCTCGCCAGCCGTCAATTCTTCCAGACCGGCAACCATGCGGAGCGTGGTGGACTTGCCGCAGCCGGAAGGGCCGACAAGCACCGTGAACTCACCATCGTCGAGTGCGAGGTCAAGCGGAGGCAAAACGCGCGTTTCGCCGTAAAATTTTTCGATTTGCTCGAAGCGAATAGTTGGCAAGCAAGCCTCCCAGCCCTGCCGACATTTGGTCGCGCATCATTGAATCTTACTGGAATCGCCGCAAGTGGGATGACGGAAAGTGACGTTAGCGGTAACGTAATGCAATCGTGATTTATGGAATGACCCATGAACGACGCTGACTTTCCACCTGTTTCACGTCGTCGCGGAAACAGCACCGCCGCCCGCATTGAGGATGTCGCGCAGGAAGCGGGCGTTTCCATCATGTCCGTTTCCCGCGCCATGCGGGGCGTCGAAGGGGTGTCGCCCACCACCCGCGCGCGCATTCTGGAGGTGGCAGAAACGCTCGGCTATTCGCCGTCGTCGGTCGCCGGGTCATTGGCTGCCGCCAACTCGACCCTGATCGGCATTTCCGTGCCAACGCTGCACGACGAGGTGTTTTCCGACCTGTTCGAGGCCATGCGCACTATTTTCAGCCGCGCCGGGTTTCAAACGGTCTTCGATACCACTGAATACGAGCAGGCCCGCGAGGGTGCATGGGTCGAGCGCATGATGGCGTGGCGGTTGGCAGGGCTGGTCCTGTCCGGCGCCGACCATTCCGAAACCACGCGCCGCGTCCTGCGCCGCTCCCCTATGCCCGTGCTGGAACTGTGGGATTATACCCAAACACCCATCGACATGGTGGTCGGGATCGACCATTTCGCAGCCGGTCTCGATATGGGGCGGGCGCTGGTGGAGCGCGGATACACGCGGCCTGCATGGATCGGCGCGGAAGCCGGTTATGACAGCCGTGCCGAGCAACGCCTCGACGGTTTCACACATGCCTTTACAGACGCAGGCAATGCCGCGCCGATAATCATTCCCCTGCCGCGGCCACATTCCTTTGAAGGCGGGCAGGCGGGTGCGCGGCGGGCGCTGGAGCGCCGGTCAGAAATAGAGAGGCCTGACGTTCTTTACTGCCTCAACGACTACATCGCATTCGGCGCGCTGGTGGAATGCGAGGCACACGGGCTGACGATACCCGGCGACATCGGCATTGCCGGTTTCAACGACCTGTCCCTCAACCGCGTGCTACCAAGCCCCATTACCACATCGCGCACACCAAGGCGGATGATGGGCGAGGAGGGTGCGCGCATGCTTGTCGGGCGTATTCTCGGCGTCCCCGCTCCCCCGCCCTGCCCGATGCCGGTCGACATCGTGATGGGAGCGACAACACGTTAAGCCACCCCTTTATCCGGTTGCAAGCGGTGGCTTACGTGATACCCAAGTGCGGTTGATGGAGAGAGACGCGACCATGGCAAAGACAGAAAAATCCCGCCCGCAAACTAGGCCCAAAACTAGGCCCAAAACGGGATTGATCGGCCTCGGCACGATGGGGGCTAATCTGGCGCTCAACATCGTTGAGGAAGGCTTTCCGCTTGCCGTTATGAACCGCACCACCAGCGTTACGCATGAATTCGTTGCCGAGGCCGGAAATCTGGCCGACCTGCTGACACCGACCAATACGCTGGAAGAGTTCATCGCCGCGATGGACGCCCCGCGCACGATCATTCTCATGGTCCCCGCCGGCCCCATCGTGGACGACCATATTGAGCGTCTGCGTCCACTCATTAGCGATGGCGATACGGTCATCGATGCGGGTAATGCCAACTTCCATGACACCAATCGTCGCGCCGAAGCGGCAAAAGAGCATGGCGAAACCTTCCTCGGTATCGGTGTTTCCGGTGGCGCCGAGGGTGCCCGCCACGGCCCCTCCATCATGATCGGCGGCAACGAAGAAGTCTGGTCTCGCGTCCGCCCTCTGCTGCAAGCCATTGCCGCCGACTACGATGGCACCCCCTGCGCCACCTTCATGGGGCCGGGTGGAGCGGGACATTTCGTGAAGATGGTCCATAACGGCATCGAATATGCCGACATGCAGATGATCGCGGAAATCTACGGCATCATGCGCGACGGCTTCGGCATGAAGCCCGCCGACATGTCGGAAATCTTTGGCCGGTGGAACGAGGGGGAGCTTCAGTCCTACCTCATCGAAATCACCGCCGAACTGCTTCAGGCCGAGGATAACGGCAAACCGCTGATCGACCTCATCAAGGATTCCGCCGGTCAGAAGGGCACGGGGCGCTGGACCTCGGTGGAAGCGCTCATGCTCGGCACGCCGATCACGGCAATCGACGCCGCCGTCGCCATGCGGAACCTCTCGGCGCAGATCGACCAGCGTGGCGAAGGCGAGGGCCTGTACGGCACTGCACCGCAGAGCGTCACACAAGAAAATCTGCCCATCGACGTGCTGGAACGGGCGCTGCTTGTGGGCAAGATCGCCTGTTACGCCCAGGGTTTCGCCATGCTGAAAGCGGCATCCGACCAGTACGAATGGGGCCTGCCAATGGCTGAGATCGCCAAGGTCTGGCGCGCGGGCTGCATCATCCGCTCAGCCATGCTGGACGAAATGGCGGCGGCGCTGACCGACCATCCCGAAACCAACCTAATGTTCGCGCCATCCTTCGTCGCCAAGGTGAAGGACTGCCACGCATGCCTGCGCCAGCTTGTAGCCTGCGCCGTGCAAGCGGGCCATCCGACGCCTGCTCTGTCGGCGGCACTGGCCTATTTCGACACGATGCGGACGGGGCGCGGTACGGCCAACATGATACAGGCCCAGCGCGACTTCTTCGGTGCCCATGGCTTCGAGCGGCTCGATGGCCCCGGAGACCACCATGGCCCGTGGGTTGATACGCAGGACGTGGCGTAGTTCGCAAAACCATCTGGGGGGATGACAACGATGGACGAGACCGAAAAATCCGAGAAGGACGCAGCGTTTCGCATAGCGGCGCTCGCTTATCACGAGTTGCCAAAGCCCGGGAAACTCGAGGTGCGCCCCACCAAGCCGCTCGCCAACCCGCGCGATTTGGCACTGGCCTATTCCCCTGGCGTCGCCGAAGCCTGTCTGGCGATCAAGGCCAACCCGCTCAATGCGTCGCGTTTTACCGCACGGGGCAATCTGGTGGCCGTCGTCACGAATGGATCGGCGGCTCTGGGTCTCGGCAATATCGGGCCACTGGCGTCAAAGCCGATCATGGAAGGCAAGGCGGTGCTGTTCAAGCAGTTCGCCCATATCGACTGCTTCGATATCGAGCTGAACGAATGCGACCCCGAAAAGCTGGCCGAGCATGTCATCGCGCTGGAGCCGACCTTTGGGGCGATCAATCTGGAAGATATCAAGGCCCCGGACTGCTTCATCGTCGAGCGCATCTGCCGTGAGCGGATGAACATTCCCGTTTTTCACGACGATCAGCACGGCACGGCCATCGTAGTCGGGGCCGCTGTAAAGAACGCGCTGCACCTGTCAGGCCGCAGGTTCGAGGACATCAAGATCGTGTCCACCGGCGGAGGAGCCGCCGGCATCGCCTGCCTCGACATGCTGCTGAAGCTGGGCGTGAAACGCGAGAATGTCTGGCTCGTCGATATCGAGGGGCTGGTCCACGAGGGGCGCACCGCCGACATGACACCCCAGAAGGAAGCCTACGCCCAGCCGGGCGGTCCGCGTAAGCTGGCCGATGTGATCGGCGGGGCGGACCTTTTCCTCGGCCTATCCGGCCCCGGTGTATTGACCGCCGAAATGGTCGCCGAAATGGCCGACAAGCCCATCGTGTTCGCACTGGCCAACCCGACGCCGGAGATCATGCCGGACATGGTCAAGGCCGTGGCCCCCGACGCCATTGTGGCAACCGGCCGGTCGGATTATCCCAATCAGGTCAACAACGTGCTGTGTTTCCCTTTCATCTTTCGCGGTGCGCTGGATGTGGGAGCAACCGAGATCAACTCCGAAATGGAAATCGCCTGTGTCGAAGGCATTGCAGAACTGGCGCGCAAGACGAGCGCAGCGGAAGCAGCGGCGGTCTATGCCGATGAAAGCCTCACCTTCGGGGTTGAGTATCTCATCCCCAAGCCCTTCGACCCGCGCCTCATTTCCGTCGTCGCCGGTGCGGTGGCCAAGGCTGCGATGGAAACCGGCGTCGCCACCCGCCCGGTGAAGGATTTCGACGCCTATCTCCATCAGCTTGAAGGTAGCGTCTATCGCTCCTCCATGGTCATGCAGCCGGTCTATGCACAGGCCCGCAGCAACACCCGCCGCGTTGTGTTTGCGGAAGGGGAGGATGACCGCGTACTCCGCACTGCGCTCGCCATGCTGGACGATGGTGTCGACGAACCCATTTTGATCGGCCGCCCTGACGTGATCGAAAGCCGGTGCAGCCGCTACGGCCTGCCGCTCGACCTGCCCTCGCGGCTCGATATTGTGAACCCGGAAAACGATTCCCGTTACCGCGAATACTGGGAGGCCTATCACGGCAAGATGCAGCGGCGGGGCATCTCACCAACGCTGGCGCAGGCGGTCGTGCGGTCCAACACCACGGTGATCGCCGCGCTGATGGTCGACCGAGGCGAGGCGGACTCGCTGATCTGCGGCTCGTTCGGGAATTATCTGTGGCATATGAACTACGTCACCCAGATGCTGGAAACGGACGTGCAGAAACCCACCGGCGCGTTGTCCCTTGTCATTCTCGATTCCGGCCCGCTCTTTGTAGCCGATACCCATGTGAACCCGGAACCCACCCCGCAGCAGGTGGCAGATACGGTGGTGGCCAGCGCCCGCCATGTCCGCCGTTTCGGCATCGAACCGCGCGTTGCGCTTTGCTCCAACTCGCAGTTCGGGACGCTCGACACTGTGACCGCAAGGCGGATGCGGGATGCGCTGGCCATTCTCGACAGTCAAAATCTCGATTTCGTCTATGAGGGGGAAATGCCCCTCGACGCCGCCCTCGACCCGACGATCCGCGACCGGCTGCTGCCGTCTTCACGGTTGCAGGGCAAGGCAAACGTGTTCGTCTTTTCCAATGCGGAGACGGCGGGCGGCGTGAAGAACGCTTTGAAATCCATCGCGGGCGGTATCGAGGTGGGGCCGATCCTGATGGGCATGGGCAACCGCGCCCACATCGTCACCCCGTCCATCACCGTGCGCGGTCTTATCAACATGGCAGCGCTGGCCGGTATGCCGGTTCATTCCTATGCGTGAGGCTTCGACCATGAAAACCATCGAAATGCGCGAACCGGGTGGTCCCGACGTGCTGTTCATCGGCGAGCGGGAACGCCCTGTTGCCGCGCCGGGCGAGGTGCTGATCGAGGTTGCCGCTGCCGGTGTGAACGGGCCGGACCGGTTGCAACGGCGCGGTCTCTATCCGCCACCGAAAGGCGCGTCCGACCTTATGGGGCTGGAAGTTTCCGGCCATATCGCAGCACTCGGCGACGGCGTAATGGGCTGGACGGTCGGCGACCCATGCTGCGCGCTGACCAATGGCGGCGGCTATGCGGAATGCGTCACTGTCCCCGCCGGTCAGGTGCTGCCCGTGCCGGACGGTGTTGACCTGATCGACGCGGCTGGCCTGCCGGAGACCTTCTTCACGGTCTGGAACAATTTCTTCCTCGATCTCGACCACGCGCACGGTTCCACATTCCTCGTCCACGGCGGGTCCGGCGGTATCGGCTCCACCGCAATCCAGCTTGGTAAAGCCCATGGTCTGCGCGTCTTCGCCACTGCGGGCTCTGGCAAAAGCTGTGCCTGGTGCGAGGAACTGGGGGCCGAACGGGCCATCCGCTACGACATCGAGGATTTCGTTATGGTCGTGAAAGAACTGGGCGGAGCCGATCTCGTGCTCGACATGCGGGGCGGCGACTACGTGGCCCGCAACATGGCGGCCGCGAACCCGCACGCCCGCATCGTGCAACTGGCCTTCAATGCGGGGTCCAGTATCGAGGTGGACCTCATGCCCATCATGTTGAAACGTCTTGTGCTGACCGGTTCCACCCTGCGCCCGCGGGATGCTGCCTTCAAGGCGCGCATTGCCGCCGACCTGCGGGCAAAGGTGTGGCCGCTATTTCAGAAGGGCACGGTGCGCCCGACCACATTCGCAACCATGCCGTTCCAGAAAGCCGCCGAGGCGCACCGTATGATGGAAGACGGGGGCCTGCGCGGAAAGCTGATCCTCACGACCTGACCGGTTTGGGCGCGTTGCCGGTAGGCAGGGGCGACGATTGGCTGTGGTGGGTTTTCTCCCATGCGTGCGGGTCGGTGAACAGCTGCCACAGGGCGCGCCAAGCAGCCACGGAAATGAAGAGCCAGTAAAGCGGCAACCCCCACAGCCCGCCCCGAACCAGTCCCAGTTTTCGCACCGGCAGCGTTACCCATGCCAGCCGTGCCATCGCCAGATAGCCGAGCGATATGGTGGCCACATCGAAAAAGAACAGCGGATCGAAGACGAGAAATGACCATCCGAGCGAGAAAGCCGCGTAGAACTTTATGAGAATGAAATAGAGCAGGAACGGGTGGATGAGCGCGCTGACGATCATGCCCGTTATCATAATGTGGAACACGATTGTGCCCCGCACGCCCAGCTCGCGCATCATCCGGATCGGCTGGCGCATGTGGACCAGCCACGTCTGATACCATCCCTTGAACCAGCGGGTGCGCTGCCCCAGCCAGATGTCGAACCGCACCGGCGCTTCTTCATATGTCGGGTGGCGCAACATGCCGATCCGGTATCCGTGCCGTGCCAGCCGCAGGCCGAGATCGGCATCTTCGGTGACATTGTAGGCATCCCACGCCCCCACCGTTTCCAAAACGATCCGCCGGAAATGATTGGATGTTCCGCCCAGTGGGAGCGGTGCGTTGTGGCGGGCGAGAAACGGCAGGATACCGTCGAACAGGCTGGCATATTCGGCGGCAAACATCATCGGCAGGAAGCCGCGTCCGGAATTGTGGATGCTCAGCGGTGCCTGCAGGCAACCCAGTTCGAGATCGGATGTATAGAACCGCGCAAAAGCCTCGCGCAGCTGCAGCGGGTCTGGTCTGTCTTCAGCATCATAGACGACCACGAACTCACCGCTGCATAATGGCAATGCGAAATTCAATGCCTTCGGTTTCGTGCGCGGGTGATGGGGCGGCACAGTGACCAGATCGGCCAGTCCGGGCGGAACGGTGGCGAGACAGCTTTTCACCGCATCGACCGTCTCCGTGTCGTCGCCTTCGCAGACCAGCTTGATCTCCAGCCGTTCGTGCGGCCAGTCCAGTTTCAGCAGCCCGTCCAACAGCCCCGGCACTTCGCCCGCCTCGCCGTAGAGCGGCACGAGTACGCTGTAGACCGGCAACAGGTGGTCCTGACTGCGGTCGATTGTGCGCTTTCTTTCGGGAATGACGACGCGCTCTTTCTTCCGAAATGCAGCCGCCGCCACCAGCCGCAAGGCGACGCAGCTGAGGTAGAACATGCTGGCCCCCAAATGCAGGCCAAGAACGAGCGTTTCTGGCGCAAACCATATCAGCACCACTAGCACCTGTATCAGAATGAGCAGGATGACGGCCTGTCGCGGCTCGATCACCCGGCGGGCGCTGGCCTTGAAATGACGGTCTTCCAGCCCCTTCTCCGCTTGCTGAACGAGGCTGGGCTCGCACTGCTTTTCCAGCACCGCACGATTGGCACTGCGGGGCGAGATCGCCAGTTCCTGCCTCAGCTGGTCGCCACCGCCGTTGGCAAATCCTTTGCGCAGAACGCCGATCATCTGTTTGTCGGGCGCCAGATGTCCTTGCCAGTGGCCATTTTCCACGCCACGACCACGGATGTAACGCGCGCCGCTTGCGATGTCCGCCGCAGGCCAATGCCGAAAGAACGGCTCCGGCGCCGGTGGTGGCGTTTCCGTGAATGCCAGACCCAGATCATGTGCGAGACAGCGAAAATAAACCGTCTCGGACACCAACCCCTGACGGATTGCCAGGTCGGCGGCGGGCATGTCGTAAAGCCTGGCACGGTTTTGAACTTGCGCCAACGCGCAATAATCGGTTCCGTATCGAATGAGAAACGCGATATCAGCGTCGAGGCCTGCATGCTCAAGTGGCCTTGGCTCGACCGTATCAGCAGTTACCGGTGGCGGTCGCCACAATTCCCCCATCCGACGTTGGCCCCCCAGCCAGTCATTCGCGCCTGGACGCGGACCGAGAGTATAATCGAATGAAATTAGTGCTTATGGCAACAGGCCGGGCAGATATTGCGACGGCCTGTCGCTAATTTATCGTTATAGTGAGCGTTCGATCAGTTCCACACGGAAGCACTCGATCTTGTCACCCACACGCATGTCTTCGTATTTCTTGAAGGCCATGCCGCATTCGGTACCGGACCGTACTTCGGACACCTCGTCCTTGAAGCGTTTCAGTGTCGAAAGTTCGCCCTCGTGAACAACCACATCGTCGCGCAGCAGGCGCACGCCGGAGCCGCGCTCCACATGGCCCTCTGTCACGAGGCAACCGGCGACCTTGCCGACCTTCGAGTGTGTGAAGAGCTGCAGAATATCGGCGTAACCGATGAACGTTTCGCGGCGCTCCGGCGGCAACATGCCCGACAGGGTCATCTTCACGTCGTCGATCAGGTTGTAGATGATCGAGTAGTAGCGGATCTCGATGCCTTCACGCTTGGCCATATCCCGCGCTGCGGGGTTGGCGCGCACGTTGAAGCCGATGATCGGTGTCTGCGATGCAATCGCAAGTGTCACGTCGGCCTCGGTGATACCACCGACACCGGAATGTACGATGCGGGCTTCCACCTCGTCTGTGCCAAGACCGGCGAGTGAGCCCGCGATGGCTTCCACCGAACCCTGCGTGTCGGCTTTGACGACGAGCGGTGCCTGATCTGCGCTCTTTTCCTGCAGGCTGGTCATCATCTGTTCCAGCGAACCGCGCTGACCTGCCTGGGATGCGACGGACAGTTCCCGCGCCTTGCGCTGGCGGTAATCGGCGATTTCCCGTGCCTTGGCCTCGCTGTCGACCGTGGTGATGATGTCACCCGCCGATGGCGCACCGGACAGACCGAGAATTTCCACGGGCGTTGCCGGTCCGGCTTCGCTCAGCTGTTCGCCGGAATCGTCGATCAGCGCACGCACACGGCCCCATTCGGAACCGGCGACGACGATGTCGCCCCGCCGCAACGTGCCGGAGGTGACGATGGCGGTCGCAACCGCACCGCGCCCCTTGTCGAGACGGGCTTCGATCGTAACGGCCTCACCTTCGCGGTTCGGGTTGGCGGTCAGTTCCAGCAACTCGGATTGCAGATTGATGGCGTCGAGCAGATTGTCGATGCCGTCGCCGGTTTTGGCGGACACTTCCACGTCGAGAATCTCGCCGCCCATGCTTTCCACAAAAACCTCGTGCTGCAGCAGTTCGGTCCGCACCTTTTGGGCGTCGGCACCGGGCATATCCATCTTGTTGATGGCCACGATAATTGGCACTTCCGCCGCTTTGGCGTGTTTGATGCTCTCGATGGTCTGCGGCATGACGGAATCGTCTGCCGCCACCACGAGAATGGCGATGTCCGTGGCCTGGGCACCGCGTTGGCGCATGGCCGTAAAGGCTTCGTGGCCCGGTGTGTCGAGGAATGTGATCTTCTTGCCGTCACGCTCCACCTGATAGGCACCGATATGCTGGGTGATACCACCGGCTTCGCCGGCAGCGACCCTCGCCTGACGGATCTTGTCGAGCAGGGACGTTTTACCGTGGTCCACATGGCCCATGATCGTAACGACGGGCGGACGGGCTTGCAGGTCTTCCGCTTTGTCCTCGGCACGTGACAGCGATGTTTCCACATCGGATTCCGACACGCGCAAAACGGTATGGCCCATTTCTTCGGCGATGATCTGCGCCGTATCGGCGTCGATAATATCGCCGGGCTTCATCATCTGCCCCTGTGCCATCAACAGTTTCACCACGTCCACGGCACGTTCCGTCATGCGATTGGCGAGTTCCTGAATGGAAATCGTGTCAGGTACGGTGACTTCGCGCATAACCTTCTCCCGCGGACCGGAATTGACGGACCGTTTTTGCTTGTCGCGCTGGCGGCGCATGGAGGCGAGGGAACGCGAACGGGCGTTGTCCGTATTGAGCGCGTTGGAAAGCGTCAGCTTGCCACGGCGACGATCGTCGGTGCGCGGCTTGGCGGTGGACTTGTCGTCTTCCGGTTTCCGCGCAGGCGCGGCCCGCATCATGGTGGGCCCACCGGGCTTCTTGGTGATCTCGACACCTTCTTCCGCAGCGGCAGCGGCAGCGGAAGCGTCGGCCGCCGCGATACGGGCGGCTTCCTCGTCGGATTTTCGTTTGGCCTCGGCTTCGGCCTTGCGCTTGTCGGCGGTCGCGGCTTCTTCGGCCTCGCGCTTCTCGCGTGCTTCGCGGGCGGCAGCATCTTCCGACGCGCGCCGCACGGCTTCCTCCTCGGCCTTTTTGGCGTCCTCGACTTCGCGCGAGCGGGCTTCCTGCAGCGCGCGGGTCCGGGCATCCATCTCGCCTGCCGACAGGCGGCTCGATGATGTGCCGGACCGCACGACCGGCGCACCCGCACCGGGTGTCGGGCGGGAAACGGGTGCTGGTGTCGGTGCTACCGGTGCGGGCTTGGCCGGTTCCGGCGCGGCAACCGGAGCCTCAGCGGCAGGCTTTTCCTCGCCCGGGCGCACGATGCGACGTTTCTTGGTTTCCACCACGACGGAATTGGTGCGCCCGTGGGAGAAATTTTGCCGCACTGTTCCCGGCCCGCGCGGGCGCAGAGAAAGGGTTGGTCGTCCGGCTGGTTTCTTATCGTCGTCGCTCATCAGTCGTCTTTACCTTGCTCCGGCAGTGCCGGATTTTGTCTTGTTCGTTTCCGACCCGGCGATCTGCGGTGTCGTTCGATAGTTTATAGCGGTGGCACTGGTGTGGCGCCCCGCGCGGATCTATCCGTCGCGATATGTCACCAGCCTCGAAATTCGCGCCAGAGCGTTCTGTCCGGCACCGCCCTGCATGATGGCCGCATGTATCACATGACTCGCGCCCAAAGCCAAACTCAATTCGGCAGTGGTGAACGGGCGCAGAATTGCGATGTCCCGCTTGTAGCCTTCCGAGCCGCTGAACGCCCATTGGCCAAGCTTCCGCAGACCGTCTTCGGCACCGTCGCTTGCATGAAGAAGCGCGAGCGCCGAGTGGCTGCGCGCGGCACTTTCCACCTTGCCGGCACCGGTAATGCACTCACCGGCCTTGCGGGCAAAGCCGAGCGCGCCGAGCGCGGATTTCGACAACATCCGGTCGATGGTCGTGTCCAATTCGTCCGGCACGCTAACCTGCCGCTTCAACCCCCGCGCAAACGCTTTTCGCTTGATCGCATCCAGAACAACACTGCGTTTTGGCGTCACCCAGACGCCACGCCCCGGTAGCACGGCCTTGATGTCCGGCACGATCACGCCGTCCGGCCCGGCCACGAAGCGCAGAAGAGCATCGCGCGAGAGCGTATCCCGTGTAACGACGCAGGTGCGCTCCGACCCGGTCTCGACCGGCAACTCCGTCTCCTCGATATGGGTCGCGTCCGCCATCAGGCCCGCTAACGACCGTCCAATCAGACGGTCGTGTCCTCGATGACGTTGACGACGGAGGCTTTCAGATTGACCTCTTCCTCTTCGACCGGTGCTTCCGGCTCCGGCGGATTAAGGTCTTCCTCGGTGATCCATCCGGCAGCCAGACGGGCCTGAATGATCATTTCGTCCGCCTGAGCGCGCGACAGTTCAAAGCCCGTCAGCACACCTTCGTGGCGGATGAGTTCACCGTCCTTGCGCTCGTTCCAGCCGATCAGATCATCGGCGATAGTGCCTGCGAAATCTTCCAGCGTCTTGATGTCTTCGTCGGATTTGCCGAGCGCCACCATCATGGGCGTGGTCATGCCGGGCACCTGGCGCAGATCGTCGGCAACGCCGAGCGTCTTGCGCTCTTCGTCCAATTCGCTTTCCTTGCGGTCGAGGAATTCGCGGGCACGGGTCTGCAATTCCTGAGCGGTGTCGTCGTCGAACCCTTCGATCATCGCCAGTTCGTCGAGGTCCACGTAGGCGACCTCTTCCAGATCGGTGAACCCTTCCGAGGCGAGCAGCTGACCGACCATCTCGTCCACGTCGAGGGCTTCCACGAAGGCGTTGGTGTTGGCGTTGAACTCTTCCTGACGACGACCGGACTCTTCCTCTTCGGTCAGAATATCGATGTCCCAGCCGGTCAGCTGCGAGGCCAGACGCACGTTCTGCCCGCGACGGCCGATGGCCAGTGACAGCTGGTCGTCCGGCACCACCACTTCGGCGCGCTCTTTATCCTCGTCCATCACCACCTTGGCCACTTCGGCCGGCTGCAGCGCGTTGACGAGAAAGGAGGCGGTGTCCGCCTGCCATGGAATAATGTCGATCTTCTCGCCCTGCAATTCGCCCACCACGGCCTGCACGCGGGAGCCGCGCATACCGACGCAGGCACCGACCGGATCGATGCCGGAATCGTTGGAAATGACGGCGATTTTTGCGCGCGAACCCGGGTCGCGGGCGACGCGGCGGATTTCGATGACACCATCGTAGATTTCCGGCACTTCCATCTGGAAAAGCTTGGCCATGAAATCGGGATGCGTGCGCGACAGGAATATTTGCGGCCCGCGCTGTTCGCGGCGCACGTCGTAGATATAGGCACGGATGCGGTCGCCGTATTTGTACATTTCGCGGGGGATCAGCTCGTCGCGGCGCACGATGGCTTCCGCACGGCCCAGATCGACGATGACATTGCCGTATTCCACGCGCTTGACGGTGCCGTTGATGATCTCGCCCACACGGTCCTTGAACTCGTCGAACTGCCGGTCGCGCTCCGCGTCGCGCACCTTCTGCACGATGACCTGCTTGGCGGACTGGGCGGCGATGCGGCCAAAGTCCATCGGCGGCAGAAGCTCGCCGATATGGTCGCCGATCTTGGCGGCGTCGTTCTTGGCGCGGGCGTCCGGCAACGCGATCTGCGTGTCGTAATCCTCGACCTTTTCGACCACTTCCAGCAAACGCTGGAGCTTGATCTCGCCGGTCTTCTCGTCGATCTGCGCGCGGATGTTGGTTTCTAGCCCGTAACGGGCTTTGGCCGCTTTCTCGATGGCGTCCGACATCGCGTCGAGCACGATGTGCTTGTCGATGCTCTTTTCGCGCGCGACCGCATCGGCGATCTGCATCAGTTCCAGTCGGTTGGCGGATACGGCCATGAGAGTCTCCAGTTACGATCCAGATACGAATTGGGGCTGAGGATCGATCAGTTGTCGTTTGAAATGTCGTCTTCCGAAATGCCGTTAGCGTTGCGAAGCGCCTTGTCGCGCTTCAGGGCTTCACGGACCAGGTCGTCTGTCAGTACCAGGTTGGCCGCTGAAATGGCGTGCAAAGGCACTTCCACATTCGCTTCCTCGCCGGCTGCCGCATTGTCACGGCGCATGAAAAGGCTGTCGCCTTCCACCCGCACCAGTTGGCCGCGAAAGCGCTTGCGCCCGCCCACCAGATAGGCGGTTTCGACCTTGGCAACGTGGCCTGCCCATGTCTCGAAATCCGACTTCCGCACGAGGGGACGGTCGATACCGGGGGAGGACACTTCCAGCGAATAGGCGGAGGAGACCGGGTCTTCCACATCCAGCACAGGTGAGATGGCCTTCGACACGATCTCGCACTCGCCAACCGACATGGTGCCGTCCGGCTTCTCGACCATGATCTGCATGATCAAGCCGTTGTGGTCATACATGCGGGCGCGGACGAGGCGGAAGCCGAGGTCTTCGATGACCGGCGCAACGACGTGCGCCACATTGGCATCCTGCCCCTCTTCCATGACGAGGCGGCTCTTGTAGTCGATGTTCGGGTCGGCGGTGGCCAAGCTGGGAGCTTCCTTTAGGCATAAAAAAGAGCGGGTCTCCGAAGAGCCCACTCTGACGAGGTCAAAGATGTTGGCAGACATATAGTCGTGGACCTTTGCGAACGCAAGCGGCCATTGGCTCACCGTTTATAGGGAACAAGAACAGAGCAGATCACGCACCACCGTGACCTGCGAAGAGGCCAAGCGGCCGACCGGCGCTTATGCGCCGCCCTGCCTGGCCCGAAGATGGAGCGCGGCGCAGCCGCTGGTGTGAGAGCCTAGCTATGCGAGCCTACTCAGCCTTCACCCACACATCTTCGTCCGGATAACCCATCGCGTCCTGACCCTCGAACGCGGCATGGCAGGCGTGACAAAAGGCTTGCTTGATCTTCATCGGCTTACCCTTGGGCTGAACCGCCGAATAGACCCAGTTGCCGTATTCTTCCGCGTCTCCACCGGCGGCGACCTTCTCCATGAAGAACAGCGGGCCTTTTTTGACGGCACCCTTCTTGGAGACGTTGAAACTTTCCTTGGCGAGTATCGAGCCCACCGGCATCGGCCCGCGCTCATCGGAATAGGTGATGTATTCATCGTATCCCGCCTCGTTGACGAAGGTCATCAAAAAGCGCCCGCCATGGCCCGCATTGGTCATCGGCGCGGCGGAGGCGGCCTTCCACGACTGGTAGTCGGACGAAAACGGCGCGTCCTGCGATGCGTAACCCGTACGCAGTTCATCCTTGATACAATCGTAGAGCCCGTTGGCCTGCTCCAGTGTCAGGTCGTCTTTTGCGATATCCGTCGTGCAATCAGCGGCAAGCGCTGGCGTTATGGCGAAGGCTGCAAGGGCAGCGGCGATAGCGAGTGTCTTCATCAATAATGTCCCCCTTTAGTGTGGGACGACACTACGGATGCCGTGATCTGCGACAAAATGAACACTAAGCACGGCGTGTGACGATTACGTGAGGAGGCATGTCCGGCTCTCACGCAGTCAGGCTTTGCCTGACGCTCCGAGGGGCGGCACATCGGTGCCGGTCGGCTATTCGCCTTCTAACTAAGCAGTCCCAGCCGCTCGCGCCGCTCGAAGCGCCATGTGAGTGCCACCGCTGCGACCGTAAGCCCGATTACCAGCCCGCTCCAAACGCCTACCGCGCCGTAGCCCAGCACGAACGCCGCCACATAGGCGCTGCCGAGACCGATGATCCAGTAGGACGCCACCATGATGAGCATTGGCACCTTCGTGTCCTGCAACCCGCGCAGGGATCCGGCGGCGGTCACCTGCAATGTGTCGGCGATCTGGAACAGGGCCGCCATGAACAGTAACGGCACGCCAATGCGGATGATGGCGTCGAGATCCGGGTTGGCATCCTCCAGCCACAGCGAAATCAGAAAATCCGGCACAAATGCGAACAGCAGAGCGGCAATCGTGGCAAACCCAAGCGCCAGCACAATGACGGCGTGGCCCGCACGGCCCACGCTCTCATTGTCCTGCCGTCCGGCCGCATTGCCGACACGCACGGACGCTGCCTGCGCCAGCCCCAGCGGCACCATGAAGGCGATGGACGCCAGTTGCAGCGCGACCGAATGAGCGGCCAGTTCGATCACTCCGATCCAGCCGATCATCAGCGAGCATGTCAGAAACATGCCGACCTCCGCGAAAATGCCCATGGAGATCGGCACACCAAGCCCGATGATGCGTTTCAGCGCCTCCCATTCCGGCCGCCACATATTGCGGAACAGGTCGTAGGGTTTGCAATCGGCATCGCGCAGCACATAGACGACGAGCGCCAGTGCGCCGAACGACGTTGACGGCCACAGTCGCCACGGCAGCGCCCTGCATTTCCATGCGCGGGGCACCCCAGTTGCCGAAGATGAAAGCGTAGTTCAGCAGCCCGTTCAGCACAGCCATGCCCACGGTCAGAAGCAGCACCGCATTGGCTTTTTCCAGTCCCGTCAGAAACGAACGCAGGCCGACGACGACAAAGGCGGGGATCATCGACCATTGGGCGATGCGCATGTAGTCCTGCGCCAAGGCCGCCAGTTCCGTATCTTGCCCGAAGGCGATCAGGATGCGTTCGGTGTAGAAAAGCGGTATCTGGAACAGCACGCCCAGCGCCATCAATGCCCACATGCCCATGCGTGTGGCACGGCGCACGGCGGTCTCGTCGCCCCGCCCAAGTGCGTTAGCGATAAGCGGTATCATCGCCGCCCCGAAGCCGAGGCCTAAAATCATCAGAATGAAGAAGGACTGAAACGCCAGCGTGCCCGCCGCCAGTTCCCGCGTGCCCAGCCACCCCAGCATCACCGTATCGGTGACGTTGATGAGCATCTGCGCCACCTGCGCGCCGACCAGCGGCAGGCCGAGAATGAGTGTCGATCGCAAATGGCCCGCGAAGGTGGATGCGGGCATGGAGGTTTGCAAAGCGACGGTCATCCTCGCCTTCTGCGCTTCCGACCGTCGCTATGCAATCTCGTTTTCAGTCTCGATCCATATGGCAGTTTCCAGAGCGGTTCGGGGCCAACCCGAAACGCGAGGAGGCGAACAGCCGACCGGGGCTTACGCCCCGCGCCTCGCAGCGCAGGGCGAAGCCCGACAGCGTGAGAGCCTAAGCTGCTGCAGCCTTCACCGCTTCCTCGATCATCCGCATGGCATCATCCACGCCGCCCCAGCGGTCGAGTTCGACCCATTTGCCGTCTTCGAGATCCTTGTAGCGCTCGAAGAAGTGAGCGATCTGTTTCATGCGCATTTCCGGCATGTCGTCGATCGTCTTGATGGTGTTGTAGTTGGCCGAGACGCTCTCGTGGGGAACGGCGATCAACTTCTCGTCCATGCCCGCCTCGTCCTTCATGAACAACACGCCGATAGGCCGGCATTTCATGACGCAGCCGGGCATGAGCGGCCGCGTGTTGGCGATCAGCACGTCGAGCGGGTCGCCGTCGTCGGAAAGCGTGTGGGGCACGAAGCCATAGTTTCCCGGATAGCGCATGGAGGTGTAGAGGAACCGGTCCACGAACATCGCGCCGGACGCCTTGTCCATTTCGTATTTGATCGGCTCGCCGCCCACCGGCACCTCGACGATGACGTTGATGTCGTGGGGCGGATTGTCCCCGATTGGAATGGCGTCGATACGCATGGCTGGTCCTGCATTGGTTGGTTTTGCGATGGTCTCAGTCGTGAACTGGGACATGGGTGTGATGGCATTCATAGTGACTTACCCCTTACATTGAGCCGCTAGATGAAATGTTTCGACAGTTTCAGGCCCTGCGCCTGATAGTTGGACTTCAGGTCCAGGCCGTAGAGTTTTTCCGGTCTTTCCTGCATCCGCTCGAACAGCAGCCGCCCGACTGTCTGCCCGTGTTCCAGAATGAACGGCACCTCGTGGGAGCGCACTTCCAGCACCGCCCGCGCACCGGTTCCGCCCGCCGCATTGTGGCCGAAGCCCGGGTCGAAGAAACCCGCGTAGTGAACGCGGAATTCGCCGACCAGCGGGTCGAAAGGTACCATTTCGGCGGCATAGTCCGGTGGCACGTGCACGGCCTCGTTGGAGACGAGAATGTAGAATTCGTCCGGGTCGAGAATGAGATCGCGCCCGTCGATAGCGCTCATGTCGGAGCGACGGGACACGATCGGCTCCCAGTAATCCAGCACCGTGCAGGCGGCTTTCTTGTCCACATCCACCACGCCGGTATGCCGCTTGCCGCGGTAGCCGATGAGGCCGTCCGCATTGCCCGACAAGTCTATGGAGAGCGCAATGCCGCCATTCTCGATGTCCGGCGTGGCCGATGCCACCAGCGTTTCGCGGGCGTGCAGCGCGGCCAGTTCCGTGTCGTCCAGCAGCGAAGACCCGATCCGGAACCGGATCTGCGACAGCCGCGACCCCTGCCGCACCACGACCGGAAACGTGCGCGGCGAGATTTCCAGATAGAGCGGGCCGCTGTAACCGGCCGGCACCTGATCGAATTGCTGGGCGCGGTCGGTAATCACGCGGGTAAAGATGTCGAGGCGGCCGGTCGAGCTTTTCGGGTTGGCCGAGGCCGACATGGTGTCCGCCAGATCGAGGCTTTCCAGCAGCGGTACGATATAGACGCAGCCCGTTTCCAGCACCGCGCCCTTTTTCAGCGAAAATTTATGCAACGCAAAACGCTTCAGTTTTTCCGCCACGGTGGACCCACCGGGCAGAAACGAGGCCCGCACCCGCCACGCCTTTGCCCCCACCCGCAGGTCGAGCGAGGCCGGTTGCACCTGATCGGCGTCGAATGCGGGCGCGATGATACGCCCGCTGTCGTGCAGCGCCGCGATACCCGTGTCGTTGACGATTCCGTTCTTCATGCCCCTGCCTTAACGGTGAACCGTTGACTCTTTGCTAAACCCGTCGCATCTGTCTTCGCGTTCTGCGGAACACGTGGTGATTTGGCCGGCCGGTTTGCAGCCACGATAAACAAGTCGCTAAAGGGCCGATTGGAATGCGACCCATCCGCATTGATGCAACCGGCCCGGCGATTGTCGCGAGCCGGCTTTTTATTGGGAACGACCTCATGTCCGATCGCTCGAAATCCGATAGCTGGAAGCCCGCCACCAAACTCGTTCATTGCGGCACCCACCGGTCCGAACATGGCGAGACCTCCGAGGCGCTCTATCTGACGCAGGGCTTTGTCTATGACAGCGCCGAAGCCGCCGAAGCCCGCTTCAAGGGCGACGAGGACGGCTACATCTATTCCCGCTACAAGAACCCGACGGTCGCGATGTTCGAGGAGCGCATGTGCGCGCTGGAAGGGGCCGATGCGGCGCTCGCCACAGCTTCCGGCATGGGTGCGGTGACGGCGGCGCTGATGTGCCAGTTGAAGGCGGGCGATCATATCGTGGCGGCCCGCGCGCTGTTCGGTTCCTGCCGCTGGGTGGTGGAGAAATTGTGCCCTCAATACGGCATCGAAAGCACGCTGGTGGACGGGCGCGATCTCGATGCGTGGCAGACGGCGATCCAGCCCAACACGAAAGTCCTGTTTCTGGAATCGCCCACCAACCCGACGCTGGAGCTGGTGGATATCGCCGCCGTCGCCGCGTTGGCCGAGAGTAATGGCGCCCGCCTCGTGGTGGATAACGTCTTCGCCACGCCCATTCTGCAAAAACCGCTGGACCTGGGTGCGCATGTGGTCGTCTATTCCGCCACAAAACACATCGATGGACAGGGGCGGTGTCTGGGCGGTGTCGTGCTGTCGGACCACGCTTTCATCCACGAGACCATGTGGGACTTCTTTCGGCACACCGGCCCGTCGCTTTCGCCTTTCAACGCATGGGTTCTGCTGAAGGGGCTGGAAACGCTGCCCTTGCGCGTGGCGCAACAGACGGCGTCCGCCGGGCGGTTGGCGGACCTTTTGGCCGAGGCCGATGGCGTGATCGACGTGCGCTACCCCGGTCGTGCCGACTTCCCGCAGGCCGACCTTGCCGCGCGGCAGATGACGGGCGGCTCCACACTGGTCGCCTTCACCTTCGAGGGTGACGAAACGACCGCCAAAGCCCGTGCCTTCGCCTTCGAGAATGCGCTGGAAATCGTGGCCATTTCCAACAATCTCGGCGACGCCAAAAGCCTTGTCACCCACCCCGCAACCACGACCCACAAGAACCTGTCCGAAGCCGACCGCGATGCGCTGGGCATCGGACCGGGGTTGGTGAGACTGTCGGTCGGGCTGGAAGACGCCGACGATCTGGCGGCGGATATCGTGCAGGCGCTGGAAGCGGCGGCGCGGGTCTAGGGTCCTCTCTGCCGTCATCCTCGGGCACCGTCCCAAGGATCCGGTCAGCCGCAACAAGCCGAGAGGCTCCAGGTCCTCGGGACAAGCCCGAGGATGACGGCGTTTGTGGTTAATGCTGGCGGAATCCGCACGTGCGGTAACGCCCGCAGGCTGATCGCAACTCAGCGCGGGAGGCGCGCGTAGCGAAGCGCAGCCACAAGGATGCCGTGAGCGCCACAAGCAAAGCGTTCAACGGGCTTGAGCCCGTTGAAATGAACCGGCGGGACGTGATGCCAGACCGTATGCCGTAGTGTCGGCGATGGTGATCTCGCACCACGCCCCGCCCGGTTGGTCTGCGCTGATCGCCTCGCTCCCGGTGCCGTCTCCGACAAGGCTTTCGCCTTGCCTCGACCCCTGCCTTGGCGCCGGTGCATCGCACCCCGCCTCAACATTGGCACCCGGACGGAGCAGCCACCCGTTCCGTTTGACCGGAACGACCCCTCATTACGAGAGGACGGGAATTTTACGCCCGCGTCTTACCCCTGAAGCCTGCGCTCCCCCCGGCTGGATCGTTAGCCCACCCGACAGGACAACCGCCCCCACGCGGCGAAGATGACGGTCATGATCCGCCGGTTCCTACGTGGGAAGGGGGTCAGGGTAGCAGGGTGTGGGGATGTGGTGGATAGATTTTCAGCGCCACACACACACTTGTCATTCCCGCAGCAGCGGGAATCCACCTATCGGAACGACGTGTTTTGATAGCGTGACGGAAGTCGCAGCGCGGCTTGCGTACGGATACGGCCGTGTCACTCGCAGCGCTATGGATTCCCGCTGCTGCGGGAATGACAAGTACGATGGTTCATCTCCACATCCCTGGGCCAAGATCGCTCCAATGCGGGTTATCCGCCTCGATCAACGCAATCTTCTCAGCCCGCCGCCATTTCTTGATGATCTTTTCCCGCGCGATGGCTTGATCGACATATTGATGCTGCTCGAACCACACGAGGCGAGTGACACGATATTTGCGCGTGAAAGTGCCGCCACGCCCTTCTGCGTGGTCAAGAGCACGCATTGCGATGTCGTTCGTCACACCGCAATAGAGCGTCCCGTTTGGTTTTGAAGCCATGAGATAGACGAAATAATGGTGGTCGCGGGGCATGTGGAAACGATAATGCGGACCCGCCCTCTTGTCATTCCCGCAGCCGCGGGAATCCATTTCTCGGAGTGACGGACGGCGATTGTGTTACTGACAATGCTGCACGGACGTCATGAAACCGGCAGCGCATTAACCGAAGAACGATGGATTCCCACTGCTGCGGGAATGACAATAAGTGAGGTTAAAGCCGCCGTTCTATCGAATGATCCCACCAGAACCGTAGCGTCTTCGGCAAGCGTGTCAGATTTTTTCGAGCGAACTCGACCAATTCCTCCGGTGCTACAGTGACTACATTCTCAGGCCGAACTGCTCCATATTCGCCAGTAGCTGCAAAGAGGTAGACGAACTTGACGTCGGATGTGTCGGCAAACCTGGCGGCGTCCAGTACCTTACAACCTTCGTGTTTGACCTGAATACCAGCGGTCGCTCCATTTGCGGATATGAATGTTGCCTCGAACTGCGGTGTATTTGGTGAATGGCTACTCAGGACGACGAACCAGCCGTTCATCTGCATGTATAGCGCCGCCAAATCCTCAAGTTCATAGGCACTCAAAGATCCAATAAAGTTCTGAGGAGGAAAATTGGAGGCGCGTCCTGATTTCGTTTCGAAGAGGTGGTGCGTATAGTCCGCAATTTGATCGTTTCTTACGCGCTGTAAGGTTCGACCACGTGCGGAAAAGCTGGCTTTGATACCTCCAGGCACTTCTGCATTATCAATTGCTCCACCTTTAGAACCGCCGACGATCTCGACCGGTGCGACGTGATACATGTCATGAAGCTCGTTCCGATCTCCAAAACGCGGATATGGATTACTGGAGACCCTGCCGAGCAGGTACGAACCATCGGTAGCGCGAGCCCAAATGCAATCCTTTTCTTTGACCTGCTGCAAAATCAGGTGGACTGCGCTTTCGCGTTTGCCCCAAATTTCTCGATGCCGTTTCAGGTATTCTCCGGTCGCCTCACTTCTATCGATCTGTTCAGGCGCGCCCCAGCCGAGGCCGAATATGTTTTCTGTCTTGCAATACTCTACGACTTCAGGAGCTGGCAGTTTTGCTGGTCTTAAATGCAATCGCCAAACCGTCACTAGATGACCTG